>NZ_PDJD01000001.1:653743-1307486 GCF_002563925.1 Serinibacter salmoneus
CGGTGGCCACCTGGTCGAAGTAGCCGGTGCCGACCTCGCGCTGGTGACGTGTGGCGGTGTAGCCGTGGGCCTCGGAGGCGAACTCCGCCTCCTGCAGCTCCACGTAGGCGGACATCTGCCGCTCCTGGTAGTCCCGTGCCAGCTCGAACATCGAGTGGTTCAGGGCGTGGAAGCCGGCGAGGGTGATGAACTGGAACGTGTAACCCATCGCGGCCAGCTCGCGCTGGAACGCGGCGATCTGGTCATCGTCCAGGTGCTGCTTCCAGTTGAAGGACGGCGAGCAGTTGTAGGCCAGGCGCTTACCGGGGAAGCGGGCGTGGATCGCCTCGGCGAATCGGCGCGCCAGGTCCAGGTCCGGGGTCGCGGACTCCACCCAGAGCATGTCGGCGTACTCCGCGTACGCCAGGCCGCGGGCGATGACCGGTTCGAGCCCGTTCGCCACCTTGTAGAAGCCCTCCGCGGTGCGCTCGCCCGTCACGAACGGGGCGTCGCGCTCGTCGTGGTCGCTAGTGAGCAGGGTGGCGGCCAGCGCATCGGTGCGGGCGATGACGATGGTGGGGGTGCCCGCCACGTCCGCCGCGAGCCGCGCGGCGTTCAGGGTGCGGATGTGCTGACTGGTGGGGACGAGGACCTTGCCGCCCATGTGCCCGCACTTCTTCTCCGAGGCGAGCTGGTCCTCCCAGTGCACGCCCGCGGCGCCGGCCTCGATCATGCCGTGCATGAGCTCGTAGGCGTTCAGCGGGCCGCCGAACCCGGCCTCGGCATCCGCCACGATCGGGGCCATCCAGTCGGTGATGGTGCCCTGGGTGCCCTCGATCTGCCCGGCGCGCAGCAGCGCGTTGTTGATGCGGCGCACGACGGCGGGCACGGAGTTGGCGGGGTAGAGGGACTGGTCGGGGTAGGTCTGACCGGACAGGTTGGCATCCGCCGCGACCTGCCACCCCGAGAGGTAGATCGCCTGGAGGCCGGCGCGGACCTGCTGCACGGCCTGGTTGCCCGTCAGGGCACCCAGCGCCCGGGTCCAGGTGGGCTCCGCGGCGGGTTCCAGCGCCGTGCCGGTGTTCTCGGTGATCTGCTCCCACAGGCGCTGCGCACCACGGGCGGCCAGGGTGCGCTCCTCCCGGACCGGGCCGCGCAGGTCGATGACCTGCTGGGCGGTGTAGTCGCGACGCACGCCCTCCCAGCGGGGGTCGACGCGCCACTCGAGCTCGAGCTGCTCGGCGGTCTGCTGCTGGTCACCGGTGCGGATGGTCATGGTCTCTCTCCTCCTTGAGCGGTGCTGCCGGGGGTGGCTGCGTGCTTCCACTCTGGGGGAGCCGGGCGGCGGTGCCCGACGGATCCGGGAGGGAAGGTTCGCCGGAATCTGCGCCGGTGGAAGGAAGGGGAAACTTCACACCTGGTCTGCCTGTCGGGCCGCTCCAGGGGCAGAAGGGGCTGAAATGCCCCGGCACGACGGCGAAAGTTCCGATGGCCAGAAGGGATCCCTCGTGTGATGCTGGTCACATGACGGCTCACCCCCGCGCGGACCGCGGAAGTTCTGCGCACGACCACCCCTCATCACGCCGACCCGCGGGCCGGCCGCGCGGCCTCGGCGAGCCCCGCCCGAGCGAGCGCCCCGCCGTGGCGGCTGACGACGCCGTGGTGGACGCCCTCACGCTCGGCGCCCGGATCCGGGACCGCCGCCAGCGCGCCGGGATGACCCTGAGCGGCCTGGCCGAGGCCGTGGATCGCGCACCCTCGCAGATCTCCGCGATCGAGAACGGCAAGCGCGAGCCGCGACTGACGCTCCTCGCGGCGATCGCCCGCGCGGTGGGCACCAGCGTGGAGGACCTGATGCGCACCGACGCGCCCAATGCCCGCGCGCGGCTCGAGATCGAGGTGGAGCGCGCGCAGCGCGGCGGGGTGTTCACCTCCCTCGGCCTCGAGCCGTTCCGGATCTCCAAGGGCACGAGCGATGAGGTGCTCACCGCGCTGCTGGCCCTGCACGACGAGATCCTCCACCTGCACTCCGAACGCGCCGCGACCCCGGAGGAGGCGCGCCGCGCGAACGCGGTGCTGCGCTGGGAGATGCGCGAGGCGGACAACTACCTGCCCGCGATGGAGGCCACGGCGGGAGAGCTGCTGGACGCCGTCGGGCACGCCGGGGGCCCGGTGAGTCACCAGATGGTGGCCGACATCGCCACGCGCCTCGGCTACACGCTGCACTACGTGGGCGACCTGCCGCACTCCACCCGCTCGGTGACCGACGCCAAGCACCGCCGCATCTACCTGCCCACCGACGGCGCCACCGCACGCGACTCCCGCTCCCCGATCCTGCAGGCGCTCGCGGGCCGGGTGCTCGGTCACGCCGAGCCGCGCAGTTACGCGGAGTTCCTGCGCCAGCGGGTGGAGACGAACTACCTCACGGCCGCGGTGCTGCTGCCGCAGAAGGTGACCGTGCCCTACCTGCGGGAGGCCAAGCAGGCGCGGCGGATCTCCATGGAGGAATTGCGCGACCACTTCGCGGTCTCCTACGAGACCGCGGCGCACCGCTTCACCAACCTCGCCACGACCCAACTGGACCTGCGGGTGCACTTCATGAAGGTGCACGAGTCGGGCACGGTCATCAAGGCCTACGAGAACGACCGGGTGCGCTTCCCCTCCGATGCGCTCGGCGCGGTCGAGGGCACCACCGTGTGCCGGAACTGGACGGCGCGCACCGTGTTCGACGTCGCCGACCGCTTCAGCCCCTGGTACCAGTACACCGACACACCCTCCGGCACGTTCTGGTGTACCTCGCGGGTGGAGAAGGCCAAGGAGGGGGAGTACTCGGTCTCCGTGGGGGTGCCCTTCGAGGAGGTCAAATGGTTCCGTGGCCGCGAGACCACGCACCGCGCGACCTCCCGGTGCCCGGATGAGTCCTGCTGCCGGCGCCCGCCGGAGGCGCTGGCGGCGCGTTGGTCGGACGCCGCCTGGCCCTCGGTGCGCACCCCCACCAGCCTGCTCGCGGCGCTGCCCACCGGATCCTTCCCCGGCGTGGACACCACCGAGGTGTACGAGTTCCTGGAGTCCCACGCGCCCTGAGAGTAGCGCGTGCGGGCGTGAGCGACGACGACGTGCGCGAGATGGTGCGCCCGGGGTCGTCGCTCGCGGGTTTCGTCGTCCCTCGCGGACTGGGTACTGCAGCTGCCCGGCGACTCGGGGCGGAATGCGCCGCGCGATCCATGCGTTGTCATGCACATGGACTACGGGCGTGACCTGACTTTCGGTGCATTCCTCACCCCCAGCAACGCCGACCCGGAGGCCGTGGTGGACCGCGCGGTCGTCGCGGAGGAGGTGGGCCTGGACCTGGTGACCTTCCAGGACCACCCCTACCAGCCCAGCTTCCTGGACACCTGGACCCTGCTGTCCTGGGTCGCGGCCCGCACCAGCACCATCCGCCTGTCCGGGAACGTGCTGAACCTCCCGCTGCGCCCGCCCGCGGTGCTGGCGCGTGCCGTGGCGAGCCTGGACCTGCTCTCCGGCGGGCGCGTGGAACTGGGCCTGGGCGCCGGCGCGTTCTGGGACGGCATCGCCGGCATGGGGGTGGAGCGACTCACCCCGGGTCAGGGCGTTACCGCGCTGGAGGAGGGCATCGACATCATCCGCGGGCTGTGGGACACCTCCAGCCGCGAACGGCTGGTGGCGGGTGGGGAGTACCACCGGGTCGAGGGCGCCAGACGAGGCCCCGCACCCGCGCACCCGGTGGAGATCTGGCTCGGCGCCCTCAAGCCGCGCATGCTGCGCCTGGTGGGCCGCAAGGCCGACGGTTGGCTGCCCTCGATGGCCTACCTGAAGGACCCGATGGCCGAGCTCGCCGCGGGCAACGACACCATCGACACCGCGGCCCGCGCGGCCGGGCGCGACCCGGCTGCCGTGCGCCGCATGCTCAACATCGGCGGCCGATTCGCCCAGCAGGGCACCGGCGTCTTCGACGGTCCGCCCGAGGCCTGGGCCGACGAGGTGGTGCGCCTCGCGACGCAGCGTGGCGTGGACACCTTCATCCTCGCGACCGACGACGTGGCGCAGCTCGCGGCCTTCGGCCAGCAGGTGGCGCCCCTCGCGCGCGAACAAGTGGCCGCTGCCCGGGCGGTCCACTCGTGAACGACCAGCCCGTGAACGACCAGCCCGGGAGCCGCGGAGCGGACCACAGCCCCGAGCAGCCCCGCGACCTCGGACATCCGCTGCGCCTGGGGCTCCTGCTACCCGACGACGATCCTGCCCTGGCCACGCAGCTCGCCTGGGCCGCTGCGCGGGTCGGCGTGGACCTCCTGGCCGCGCGCGACGGTGAGGACGGTGAGGCGTGGACCACGCTGGCCTATCTCGCGTCGGCACTCGCGGAGGGCGGCGATCCGGGGGCGCCGATCGACGGCGCCCGCCAGGGGGCAGGTGAGGAGTCCGGTCCGCGAGCCCCGATGGACCTGCTCGCCATCGTCTCGGCCGCGGGCAACCCCGCCGTCCTGGGCCGGGCGGCGGCGAGCCTGGACCTGCTCTCCGGCGGCCGGTTGGAGCTCGCGCTCGACCCGGGTGTGCCCGGCCCTCTCGACGCGAGCAGCGAGCCACCCCAGCCCCACCACGCCGAGGACCGGGCCGCCGAGTCCCTCCGCGTGATCACGGGGATCTGGGACACCGGGGACCCGGGCAAGCTGCGCTTCCGCGGTGAGCACGTCACGGTGGCGGGGACCCCGCGCGGCCCGGCGCCGGCTCACCCGCTGCGCCTCGGCTTGGTGGCGCAGCGCCGCCGCGCGCAGCGGATGGCCGGCCGCCTCGCGCAGTCCTGGGTGAGCCTCGAGGCGCCCATCGGCGCATCGATCGGGGACGGCGAGGGTGGCGAGGAGGGCATCGCCGCGCTGGTGGAGCACTGGCGGCGCGCCCGCACGCAGGTGGACGACGCCGCCGTGGCCGCAGGGCGGGACCCCCGCGAGATCGTCGGCACCGTGCTGGTGCCACCCGCATTCTCGGCGGGCAACTCCCTCCCGGTCTCGATGCTGCTCGGGGTTGCTGCCGGTGTCTCCACGTTCCTCATCGCGCCCGCCAGCGTGGAGGAGCTGGAGGTGTGGGCCGAGAACGCCGACCGGGTGCGCCGCGAGGTGGCCGACGCGCGCGAGCAGGCCGGCATCGCCGTCGGGATCCGGCCGTCCCTGGCGGTGCGCCAGGCGCGCGTGCCCGGGATCGACTATGACGCAATCCCCTCGGAGCTCGACCCGATCGAACCCGGCGACCCGCGCTACGGCACCGTGCGCTCCACCTACATGCGCGGCGGCCGGCCCGGCCTCGTGCTGCGTCCCCAGGATGCGGCGGGGGTGTCCGCCGCGGTCCGCTACGCCCGCGCGCAGGGCGCCCCCGAAGCGATGCCGTTGTCGATCCGCTCGGCCGGACACGGCATGAGCGGCCGCTCCACGAACGACGGCGGGATCGTCATCGACCTGCGCGCGATGCGCAGCATCGAGGTACTCGACGCCGCCACGCGGCTTGTGCGGATCGGCCCCGGCGCGCAGTGGGGGGAGGTGGCCGCGGCCCTCGCGCCCCGCGGCTGGGCGATCAGTTCCGGCGACTCCGGCGGCGTGGGCGTCGGTGGTCTGGCGACCGCCGGCGGCATCGGGCTGCTCGGGCGACAGTTCGGCCTGACGATCGACCACATCACCGCCGTGGAGATGGTGCTGGCGGACGGGTCACAGGTGCGTGCGAGCGCGAGCGAGAACGCCGAGCTGTTCTGGGGCGTGCGAGGGGCGGGTTCCGCACTCGGGATCGTCACCGCCTTCGAGATGCGCGCGCAGGAGGTCGGCGACGTCGGGCTCGCGATACTGGTGCACCCGATGCCTGATGCCGCCGACCTGCTGGAACGCTGGGGTGAGGTGGCCGCCGCTGCCCCCCGGGAGGTGACCTCCTTCCTGCTGGCACAGGGCGCCCGAGCGGGCCAGGACGCCATGGCCCAGAGCATCACGGTGGTGAACCGGTCCGAGCCGGAGGCGATCCTCGCGGACCTGCAGCCGCTGGCGGATGTCGCGCCGCTGGCGCAGCAGCAGGTGGTCCTCACGCCGTATGCGGGTGTGGTGGTGCCGAGCCAGCCGACGCATCGGGGCCGTGGCGCACCCGTCACTCGCTCGGTGCTGCTGGAGGAGATCACCCCCGAGGCGGCCGCCGCCATGGCGGACCTCCTCGCCTCCGGTCAGGTGCACTTCTTCCAGATCCGCACCACGGGTGGCGCCGCCGCGGACGTCCCCGTGGACGCGACGGCGTACGCGGGCCGACGCGGGGCGTTCTCCGTGCTGGCCATGGGGAGCGAGCGTGCGGCCCTGAACGCGGCCTTCGCCCCGGTGGAGGCGTTCGGCGTGGGCAACTACCACTCCTTCGAGACTGAACCGGGCCGGGAGCCGCAGACCTTCGGGCCGAACCTGCCGCGCCTCCTGGCGCTCAAGCGGGAGGTGGATCCGCACAACGTCTTCCGCGACAACGTGGTGCTCGCCTAGCGCGATCAGTCGAGCGGCACCAGTCCGTGGCGGTAGGCGTAGGCCACGGCCTGCACGCGGTCGCGCAGCGCGAGCTTCATCAGGACGTTGGAGACGTGGGTCTTCACCGTGGCCCGGCCCACGAACAGCGTGCTCGCGATCTCGTCGTTCGACAGTCCCTGGGCGAGCAGGCGCAGCACCTCCAGCTCGCGCTCGGTCAGGTGTTCGACCTCGGGCGGAAGCGGCACCTCGGGGGTGGGGTCGGGCCCGGGTGCCGGGGTGGACCGGGGTGCCGCGGGGTCGGCGGTGACGTCCGCACCCGGAGCGAGGCCGGGCAGGGGTGCACCACCGGCCACGGCCCGCTGGATCACGGCCATCGTCACCTCGGGGGAGAGCAGGCTGTCCCCGGCGGCGACGGCGCGGATGCCCTCCGCGAGACGCTCCGGCGGGGAGTTCTTCAGCAGGAATCCGCTGGCACCGGCGATCAGGGCCTCCTCGAGGTAGTCCTCGCGCTCGAAGGTGGTGAGGATGAGGACCCGGGCGTGCCCGGCGGCCACGATCTGCCGGGTTGCGGCGATGCCGCCCATCCCGGGCATCTCCACGTCCATGCAGATCACATCCGGCCGCAGTTCGGCCGCGAGCGCGATGGCCCGCTCACCGCTCTCGGCCTCACCGATGATCGCGATGTCCGGGTTGGCGCCCACGATCACGGCGATGCCCTGCCGGATCAGCGCGTGGTCGTCCACGAGCAGGGTGCGGATGGCGGCGGACTCTCCGGGGGTGCTCACGGCGCCATCCTTCCCGACTCCTCCTGCGGCGTGTCCGGCACGCCCGGTCCCGGGCTCGTTCGCTCCGGGCTCGTTCGATGCTGTGCCCCTCGATCCAGTGCCGTTCGGTCCCGCGGCACTCGGGCGCGGACCAGGAAGCCGCGGCGCTCCCGCGGCCCGGCCTCGAGGCTGCCACCGAGCGCCGCCATGCGCTCGCGCATTCCTGCGATCCCGAGCTGCGCGCCGCCGGCGTATCCGCGGGAGCGGCCCGCGCCGTCGTCGGAGACCTCCAGTTCCACCGCGTCCTCGAGCCAGCGCAGCCGCACCACCGCGTGGGTGCCGGTGCCCCCATGCTTGCGCACGTTCGTCAGGGCCTCCTGGCACACCCGGTAGAGCGCGAGCTGTGCCACATCGCTCACCGCGGACGGTTCGCCGATCTCCTCCAGCTCCGTGACCACCCCGGAGGCCTGCGACTCCGCGACCAGGTCGGTGATCTGGGTCAGGCGGATCGCGGAGACCACGGGGCCGGCGTCCTCGTCCCGCAGCGTGCCGAGCATGGAGTACAGGTCCGATACCGCGCTGCGCGCGGAGGACTCCAGGTCCGCCAGCTGCCCGCGCGCGCGCTCCACATCGGAGTCGAGCAGGACCCGTGCGGCGCCCGCCTGGATGCCGATGAGGGAGACGTGGTGGGCCACCGAGTCATGCAGTTCGCGTGCGATCCGCAGCCGCTCGATCGTGACGGCCTGCCGGGAGAGCAGGTCCCGCTGCCGCTCGAGCTCGCGGGTGCGCGCCACCGTCAGTGCGCGTTGCCGTGCCGCGCGATAGGAGTGCTCCCCGAACCAGTACGCGCCCGCGAAGTACAGGACGTTCACCAGGAGTTGCTGCATGAGCACGGCCGCGAACGGGGAGAGCGCGCCCAGGCCGGGACCCTCCATGTCCGGGGCGTCGGTGATCGCGCGGAAGAAGGAGACCACGAGCCACGCGAACATGATCACGATCACGGCCACGCGTGACCACCGCGCCCGGCGTCGGTCCCGCTCCCACGCGCCCACGGTGTAGATCGCGCTGAAGAGCGCGATGTTGAGGATGATGGTCTCCTGCACTGAGAGCTCCCCGGCCACGATCATCGCGACGGCGACGATGGCCATCACCGGGGCGGGCGCCACCCGCCGCCACGCCAGCGGGAGGACCGCGAGCGCGAGCATCGCCACCGCCAGGGGCAGCGGCGCCGGGTCGGAGAACATCCCGATGGCCTGACCGAGCGCCAGCGAGAGCACGCCGGCCCCGAACAAGGCCGCCGCGATCGCGACATCGGCGCGCGCCTGCTCGGGCGTGGGCCCGGGGCGTGCCCACAGGGTGGACTCCGGGTCGTGGCGCGGATCCAGGGGCGGCGCGGGGTCCACCGATCCGGGCGCGGGAGCGCTCGAACGGGAATCGGCCGTGGAGGTCATGGCGTCACGGTAGCCGCGCCCGCCGACATCCCGCCTCCACCCCGCGGCCTCCGCCACGCGGGGGAGGCGGGCCGCGGGAGGCAGGTGCGGGAGGATGGCTGGGTGCCCCGACCCTCACAAGACCTCGCCGACCTCCTCACCTCCCTGCGCCGCAGCCCCGATCTGGAGGGGCCGAACCTCGAGGCGCACGACGCCGCCGATCGCCTGATCCTGGACGAGGCCGCGCCGTTCATCGCTCAGGCGGGCGTGACCGAGCCGGCCGGGGACGCCGGGGTGAGCGACGTCGTCGTGCTCGGTGACACCCACGGGGCCCTGAGCCTGGGGCTGGCTGCCCTCGGGGCCGGGGTCGTGGTGGCCACCGACTCGGTGCTCGGTGAGCGCGCGATCGCGGCGAACGCGCAGCGCGCCGGTCTCACGCAGCGCGTGCGGATCGCTGCGCTGACCGGGGACGCCGTGGGCCCCGATCTCCTGTCCGGCGCCCGTCTCGTGGTGATGCGGCTGCCGCGGGCGCTCGCGGAACTGGCCGAGATCAGCGAACTCATCGCGCAGCACGCCGACCCCGGCGTGCGGGTGGTGGCCGGAGGACGCGAGAAGTACCTGACCCGGCGGATGAACGACGTCCTGGAGCGTTCCTTCGCCCAGGTTCACGCCTCCCTCGGCCGGCAGAAGTCCCGTGTGCTGCACGCCGCCGGCCCCCGCCCCGATGCCCCACGCGGCACCTACCCGCAGCGCGCCGAGCATCTCGGGCTGCAGGTGGTGGCGCACGGCGGCGCCTTCGCCGGCACCGACCTCGACCTCGGGTCGCGTTACCTGCTCACCTTCGCCGACCGGATGGCGCCCGAGGCGGCCACCGCGGCGGACGCCGGCTGCGGCACGGGGATCCTCGCCGTCGCCCTCGCGAGCGCCCGACCCGACCTGCACGTGACGGCGAGCGACATCTCCGCCTGGGCCGTGGCCTCCGCCCGGGAGACGGCGCGGGCCAACCGGGTCGAGGACCGCGTCGAGGCCGTGCGCGCGGATGCCCTGGAGACGCTGCCGAGTCGCAGCGTGGACCTCGTGGTGTGCAATCCGCCGTTCCACTCCGGCGTGGCGGTCGAACCCGACGCCGCCCGCGGCCTGCTGCGGGACGCCGGCCGGGTGCTGGCCCCGGGCGGGGAACTGTGGTGCGTGTTCAACTCCCGCCTGGCCCGGGCGCGGGAACTGCGCCGCCTGGTCGGTCCCACCGAGGTGATGGGCGACAACGGCACCTTCACGGTCACGCGCAGCGTGCCGCGCGGCTGAGCCGGTGCCTGGCGGCTGTGCGTGCCGCCGATGTCACACCCGCCGCCTACCCTGGTCCCATCATGACGACGCTCTTCGACGACCTCCCCCAGCCCGGGGGCGGCTCCGCGGTGACGGCCGCGGGCGCCACCCTCCCCGGGATCAGCCCGCTCGCCCGCAGCGAGGCCGGTATGGACGGCGGCGACGGCGCCGCGTCGCCGCGAGGTGGTGGACGTCGCCGCTCCGCACAGGACCTGCTCGAGGGGCTCAACCCGCAGCAGAAGGAGGCCGTCACCCACCGCGGTGACCCGCTGCTGATCATCGCCGGGGCGGGTTCCGGCAAGACCCGCGTGCTCACCCACCGCATCGCGCACCTGCTGGCCACCGGTGAGGCGCGACCGGGGGAGATCCTCGCGATCACCTTCACCAACAAGGCCGCGGCGGAGATGCGCGAGCGCGTCGAGGAACTCGTCGGCCCCGCCGCCCGGGTGATGTGGGTCTCCACGTTCCACTCCGCGTGCGTGCGGATCCTTCGGCGCGAGCACAAGGCGCTCGGGCTGCGGTCCTCCTTCTCCATCTATGACGCGGCGGACTCCCAGCGGCTCATGCAGCTGGTGTGCAAGGAACTCAACCTCGACCCGAAGAAGGTGCCGCCGAAGGCGATCAGCAACAAGGTCTCCGACCTGAAGAACGAGCTGATAGACGCGGACGACTTCGCCCGTACCGTCACGGAGTCCAACTCCTTCGATCAGGCGCTCGCCGCCGCCTACCGTGCCTACCAGGAGCGGCTGCGGCAGGCCCACGCGCTGGACTTCGACGACCTCATCGCCACCACCGTGCACCTGCTGCGCGCCTTCCCCGCGATTGCGGAGAACTACCGGCGCCGATTCCGCCACGTGCTGGTGGATGAGTACCAGGACACCAACCACGCCCAGTACGTGCTGGTGAAGGAACTCGCGGGGGTGGCGAACCCGGAGAGTGTGGAGGGTCGGCTGGCCACCTGGGACGAGGCGGTCGACGGCGCCGCCGGAGACGATCCTGCCGGCGCCCCGGGCGGGGCTGCTCAGGGCGCCGCCGGTTCCGCGGGCAGCGTCGGCCGGGTGCCGCCGGGGCAACTCACCGTGGTGGGCGACGCCGACCAGTCGATCTACGCCTTCCGAGGCGCCACGATCCGCAACATCCTGGAGTTCGAGGAGGACTACCCGCAGGCGCGCACCATCCTGCTGGAGCAGAACTACCGCTCCACCCAGAACATCCTTTCCGCCGCCAACGCGGTGATCGCGCGCAACCCCGACCGGCGCAAGAAGAACCTGTGGACCGCGCAGGGCGCGGGCGCGAAGGTGATCGGGTACGTGGCGGACTCCGACCACGACGAGGCCCGGTTCGTGGCCGAGGAGATCGACTCCCTCGGGGACAACGAGGGCGTCAAGCCCGGCGACGTCGCGATCTTCTATCGCACCAACGCCCAGTCCCGCGCGCTGGAGGAGGTGCTGATCCGCACTGGCATCCCCTACAAGGTGGTCGGCGGCACGCGCTTCTACGAGCGCAAGGAGGTCAAGGACGCGATCGCCTACCTGCGGGCGATCGCGAACCCCGACGACGCGGTGAACCTGCGCCGCATCCTCAACGTGCCCAAGCGCGCCATCGGGGACCGCACCGAGGGCGCGATCGCGTGGTTCGCCGAACGGGAGCGGATCTCCTTCGGCGCCGCCCTGGAGCGCTACGAGGAGATCGGGATGCCCGCCCGCGCCTCGGGCGCCGTCGGCGGCTTCGCGGAACTGATGTTCGGGCTGCGCGAGCTCGCCGCTTCGGGGGCCACCCCGGCGGAGATCCTCGATGCCGCGCTGGATCGTTCCGGGTACCTCGCCGAGCTGCGCGCCTCCGACGACCCGCAGGACGCCTCCCGGGTGGAGAACCTCGCGGAACTGCACGCGGTGGCGGCGGAGTTCAGCGAGGGTGAACCCGAGGGCGACCTCGCGGACTTCCTCGAGCGGGTTGCGCTGGTGGCGGACGCCGACCAGATCCCCGAGCACGATGGTGGTGGGGTCGTGACGATGATGACGGTCCACACGGCTAAGGGACTGGAGTTCCCGGTCGTGTTCGTCACCGGCCTGGAGGACGGCACCTTCCCGCACCAGCGCTCGCTGGCCGACACCAGCGAGCTCAGCGAGGAGCGGCGCCTGGCCTACGTGGCGCTGACCCGCGCGCGGGAGCGGCTCTACCTCACCCGTGCGGCGCTGCGCACTTCCTACGGCATGCCGAACCAGATGCCGGCCTCCCGATTCCTGGACGACATCCCGGCCGACGTCATGGACTGGCGGCGGGAGGAGTCCGCGACCGAGGCGATGCGCGGCGGCTGGGGCGGCGGGTACGGCTCCGGGTACGGACGTGGCGGCGGCTACCGGTCCGGCGGTGGGTACGGCGGCTACGAGACCGACGACACCGACGGCGGGTACGTCTACGGGTCCGGGTCCGGCGGGCGCGGCAGTAGTGGACGTGGCACCGGCGCAGGTGGCTACGGGTCAGGTGGCTACGGGTCTGGTGGTTACGGCTCCGGTCGGCGGGGCTCCACCGGTCCTCGCACGGGGGTCGGCAGCGGTGGCGGCACCGGCGGCGGGGGAGCGCGCGGCAAGAGCGGCGCGGCCGACGTCCCCTCCCTCGCGATCGGCGACCGGGTCAACCACGACTCCTACGGCATGGGCACCGTGGTGGCCGTGGAGGGCGCGGGATCCTCCAGCGTCGCGAAGATCGACTTCGGCAGCGCCGGCACCAAGCGCCTGCTGCTGCGCTACTCCCCGGTCTCCAAACTCTGACACGGAGCCTCCGCCAGGAATGCGGGGTTCACGAGATCGAGATCCGGACGTAGGCATTCAGGCATCACCGCATCAATGTGTGTGATGCTATGATGCACCATGCGCACGACGGTGACCCTGGAGCCCGAGGCCGAGATCCTGATTCGTCAGGTGATGCGGGAACGCGGCCTGTCCTTCAAGGACGCCATCAACCAGGCCATCCTCGATGGGCTCCGCCCGGCCAGGGCTGCCGGCCACGTCACGCCGACCCACGACCTCGGCGGCGCCCGGGTGCCGCTGGATCGCGCGCTGTCCGTGGCGGCGGATCTCGAGGACGATGAGCTCCTGAGGCGCCGTGAGGTCGGGAAGTGACTCAGCGCACCGCAGGCGGCGCCCCGAGCCTGGTCGATGCCAACGTCCTGATCTACGCCGTCGACACAGCCTCCACCCACCACTCCCGGGCGAAGTCGTGGATCGACGAGGCGCTCGCGGGCACCCAGACCGTGCTGATGCCGTGGGTCAGCCTCCTCGCTTTCGTGCGGCTCACGACCCATCCGCGGATCTTCGAGCGCCCACTCACGCCGGAGACGGCGCTCGGGATCGTCGAGGGGTGGCTGGGATGCGACAACGTGGTCGCCCCTGAGCCCGACACTCGCCACGTGCGGCGGCTGACCGACCTTCTCGCGGCCACCGGTGGCAGGGGTGGCAACCTCGTCAACGACGCACACCTCGCGGCGCTTGCCGTGCAGTGGGGGGCGCGCGTGGTCACCTTCGACTCCGACTTCGGTCGGTTCCCCGGCGTTCACTGGTTCTCGCCCGCGTAAGAGGCGAGGGCCGTGCGCTGCGCGCCGATGTGACATGCGCCGCGCGACTGCCCGGATTCCCGCCACATCCCCTAGGCTGGGTCACGATGTCTCTACGTCGAGACAACTCGGCGCCGAGCGCCCCGGACGGGCGCGTACGAAAGGACCTCTGTGGACCTGTTCGAGTACCAGGCACGCGACGTCTTCGAGAAGCACGGTGTGCCCGTGCTGCGCGGGATCGTCGCCACCACCCCCGAGGAGGCCAAGGCGGCCGCCGAGGAGCTGGGCGGCGGCGTGGTCGTGGTGAAGGCTCAGGTGAAGACCGGCGGACGCGGGAAGGCCGGCGGCGTGAAGCTCGCCAAGAGCCCCCAGGAGGCGTTCGACCGTGCCAGTGAGATCCTCGGGATGGACATCAAGGGGCACACCGTGCACCGCGTGATGATCGCCGAGGGTGCCGACATCGCCGAGGAGTACTACTTCTCGGTGCTGCTGGACCGCGCGAACCGCTCCTACCTGGCGATGGCCTCGAAGGAGGGCGGCGTCGAGATCGAGCAGCTCGCCGTCGAGCGCCCGGAGGCGCTGGCGCGCATCGCTGTCGACCCGACCACCGGCATCGACGCGGCCAAGGCCGCCGAGATCGCCGCCGCCGCGGGGTTCGAGGGTGACCTGGCCGAGAAGGTCGCGGACGTCATGGTGAAGCTGTACGGCGTGTACACCGGCGAGGACGCCACCCTGGTGGAGGTCAACCCGCTGGTGAAGACCGGCGACGGCCGCGTCATCGCCCTGGACGGCAAGGTCACGCTGGACGCCAACGCCGACTTCCGCCACCCCGACCACGCCGACCTGGAGGACGCCGCCGCGGTGGACCCGCTGGAGGCGAAGGCCAAGGAGAACGACCTCAACTACGTCAAGCTCGACGGCTCCGTGGGCATCATCGGCAACGGCGCGGGGCTGGTCATGTCCACGCTCGACGTCGTGGCCCTGGCCGGTGAGAAGCACGGCGGCGTGACCCCGGCGAACTTCCTCGACATCGGCGGCGGTGCGTCCGCCGAGGTGATGGCCGCCGGCCTGGACGTGATCCTCGGCGACGCCCAGGTCAAGAGCGTGTTCGTCAACGTGTTCGGCGGCATCACCGCGTGCGACGCCGTGGCCAACGGCATCGTGGCGGCCCTGGAGATCCTCGGTGACGAGGCCACCAAGCCGCTCGTGGTCCGCCTGGACGGCAACAACGTGGAGGAGGGCCGCCGCATCCTCGCCGAGGCCGCGCACCCCCTCGTCACCCTTGCCGACACCATGGACGGTGGGGCGGACAAGGCCGCCGAGCTGGCCAACGCCTGATCGCCCGAGACAGCCAGACAAGGAAGCAGATACATGTCGATCTTCATTGACGCCGACTCACGCGTCATCGTCCAGGGCATGACCGGTTCGGAGGGCATGAAGCACACCACGCGCATGCTCGCCTCCGGCACCACGATCGTCGGCGGCGTGAACCCGCGCAAGGCCGGCACCTCCGTGGACTTCGACGGCACCTCCGTGCCGGTGTTCGGCTCTGTCGCCGACGCCATGGCGGAGACCGGCGCCGACGTCTCGGTGATCTTCGTTCCCCCGGCGTACACGAAGTCCGCCGTGGTGGAGTCGATCGAGGCGGGCATGCCGCTCACGGTCATCATCACCGAGGGCATCCCGGTGGCCGACTCCGCGGAGTTCTACGCCCTCGCGGCCGCCAAGGGCGTGCGCCTCATCGGCCCGAACTGCCCCGGCATCATCAGCCCCGGCAAGGCCAACGTCGGCATCATCCCGGCGAACATCACCGGCCCGGGCAAGGTGGGGCTGGTCTCCAAGTCCGGCACGCTGACCTACCAGATGATGTACGAGCTGCGCGAGTACGGTTTCTCCACCGCCATCGGCATCGGCGGCGACCCGGTCATCGGCACCACCCACATCGACGCCCTCGAGGCCTTCGAGCAGGACCCGGAGACCGAGGTCATCGTGATGATCGGTGAGATCGGCGGCGACGCCGAGGAGCGCGCGGCGGACTACATCAAGGCGCACGTCACCAAGCCGGTCGTCGGCTACGTGGCGGGCTTCACCGCCCCGGAGGGCAAGACGATGGGCCACGCCGGCGCGATCGTCTCAGGCTCCGCGGGCACCGCCGCCGCCAAGAAGGAGGCCCTCGAGGCCGCGGGCGTCAAGGTCGGCACCACGCCGAGCGAGACCGCCCAGCTCGCGCGCGACCTGCTCGGCTGAGGTCGCCCCGCAGCGCGGCCTGAACGGCAGTCCGACCGACGGCGCCGCCTCCTGGAGTAGGAGGCGGCGCCGTCGCGCATCCAGGTGCGAGAGGCGTGTGCGACCGGCCGCCTCTGGCTGCCCCGGCGTGGCAGTCGTGGGTTGGCGTGCGCGGCGCGGCACCATGGAGCGGTGCCCAGACCACCCGCCCCACGCGCCGTGCAGCGCCCGAGCGCCCGGCCTTCGCCCGGCTCCGCGCAGGCGAGCGCGCCGGGGGCGCAAGCGCCCTCCGACTCCTCCCCGCGGGAGCGGGCCACGCCGCGGCGCCAGGTGAGCCGCGCCGTCGCGACCCTGGAGCGTGAGCCGCAACCGCTGGACCTTCCCGGAGGCTCGAGCGAGCACCGTGCCACCCGCCGGTTCGGGCTGATCGAGCCCGGGGCAGCGGAACCGAGTGGCACGCTGCGCGAGGTCTGGCGCGCGGTGCGCGCCGGGCTGGAGACGGTGCTGCTGTCCTGGTTGATCGCCGTCGTGCCCGTCGTGGCGACCTATGTCGCGACCGTTGCCTCCCCGGTGCTGGGGGAGTCCAGTTGGGCGGATGCGACGGCGCAGGGCACCCGGGCGTGGCTGCTCGGCTGGGGTGAACCCTTCCCCGTGTCCGACTCCGCCCCCGTGACCCTGGTCCCGCTGGTGCTGCCACTGATCGCCTTCGCGCTCATCGGCGGCGCCCTTCGGCGAGCTGAACTCCTCCACGCCTGGGCCGCGGCGATCACCGGGGGTGTGATGGCGCTCGGACTCGTGGTGGGGTATCTCTCGGTCGGTGCCTCGCCCACGGTACGGGGCACGCTGATCGCACTCGCCCTGCTCGGTCTCGGCGTCGCGCGGGCATGGTTCGCGCTGCCGTGGGTGAGCATGCCTGGTCCGGTCACCGTGCACCGTGGCCTGCGCGCGGCCTCCCGCACGCTGATCGCCCTGGTGGCCCTGGGGGTGGCCGCCGTGCTGTACGCGATCCTGCGGGACCTCGCCGCCACGGTCGAGATCCACCAGGCGCTGCGAGCCGACGTCCTCTCGGGTTCCCTGCTCGTGCTGGCCGAACTCGCGCTGCTGCCGACCTTCGGGGTCTGGGCAGCGGCCTTCTTCCTGACGCCCGGGTTCCACATCGGCCTCGCGCAGGCCTCGCCCCTGGAGGTGGTGGTCGGCCCGCTGCCCGTGCTGCCGATCTTCGCCGCCTTCCCGAACGAGCAGGACGCCCACGGCCTGATCGTCGCGGCGGTGCCGTTGCTGGTCGTGGCCGCACTCCTCGTCCCGGCGTTGTGCGCCGCGCACACCTGGCTCGACCGGGCGATCACCGGCGGCACGGCTCTGGCCGGATTCGTGCTCGGCATGACCGGACTGGCCTGGTTGAGCGGCGGGTGGAGCGAGGGGGCGAGCGTCGGACCGCTGAGCGATGTGGGTACGGCGGCCTCCGAGGTCGCCCTCGCCGCTCTGGTGGTGGGCGTGCTGGGTGCGGGTCTGGCGTTGGCGGTCTCCCTCGGCTTGCAGCGCTGGGGCGTGCCGGAGCGAGCGCGAGAGGTGCTCGATCGTCATCTCGGCGCCGACTCCGCCGCCCGCGGTGTGCTGCGCGCGGTCCGTCACCCACTGCGCAGCCTTCGCGACGCCCGCCGCTGATCCGGCCGCGCGCTACGGTGGCCCCGTGACCCGCGACGACGCCCCCGCCCTCGTTCCCGACCCACAGCCGCACGACGCCGCGCACGGCGCTCGCCTGGTGGTGCTGATCTCCGGCGGCGGCTCCAATCTGGCCGCGCTGCTCGCCGCGTGCGAGGAACCCGGCTACGGCGCCCAGGTGGTGGCCGTGGGCGCCGACCGCTTCACTGCCGGTGGCCTCGCCCTCGCGCAGGAGCGCGGCATCCCCACCTTCGTCACCAGGGTCGGGGACTTCGCGGAGCGCACCGAGTGGGACGAGGCGCTCACCGAGCAGGTCTCCGAGTACCGCCCGGACCTGGTCATCTCCGCCGGGTTCCTCAAACTCGTCGGCGCCGCGTTCCTGGCGCAGTTCGGCGGCCGCTACCTCAACACCCACAACTCCCTGCTGCCGGCCTTTCCCGGGATGCAGGCACCGGCGGATGCGCTGGCCCACGGGGTGAAGGTGGCTGGGGCGACCCTGTTCGTGGTGGACGCCGGTGTGGACGCCGGCCCGATCATCGCCCAGACGGCGGTGCCGGTGCTGGACGAGGACGATGTGGAGACCCTCACCGAGCGCATCAAGGTGGCCGAACGCGCCCAGCTCGTGGACGTGGTCGGGCGTATGGCGCGGCATGGCTGGGTGGTGCGCGATCGACGGGTGACCATCGGCGCTCCGCACCCCCACGGCGGCCTGGCCTGACCGGGGGCCTCGCCTGACGCCGGCCTGGCCTGACGCCGGCCTGATCCTGGTGTGACCGGTCGGTCCGGCGACTAGACTCGTCCCGGGCCGTGACTGGCGAGCCGTCACTGCGACAGGGTGGAGAACCACCGGGGAGCGGCCTGGTGCCTGACCGTCACCTCGTGCGCCGATCGCCTGGGCGCGTGGGATCCGATCACCAAGGAGCCCCATGGCACACGCTGCCACCCCCGCCAACCCGACCCCCGACGTCATCGCCGTGCGCCGCGCGCTGGTCTCCGTCTACGACAAGACCGGCCTGACCGAGCTCGCCACCGCCCTGCACGCCGCCGGCGTGGAGATCGTCTCCACCGGGTCCACCGCCCGCACCATCGCCGAGGCCGGCATCCCCGTGACCGGCGTGGAGGAGGTCACCGACTTCCCCGAGATGCTCGACGGTCGGGTCAAGACCCTGCACCCGCGCGTGCACGGCGGCATCCTCGCCGACCGTCGCGTGCCCGAGCACATGGCCACTCTCGCCGAGCACGGCATCGAGCCGTTCGACCTCGTGGTGGTCAACCTCTACCCCTTCACCGACACGGTGGCTTCCGGGGCCGATGAGGACCAGTGCATCGAGCTGATCGACATCGGCGGGCCCTCCATGGTGCGCGCCGCCGCGAAGAACCACGCCGCGGTGGCCGTGGTGGTGGATCCCAGCGGCTACGAGGCCGTCGCCGCCGCCGTGAGCGCCGGCGGTTTCTCCTTCGCCCAGCGCCGCCAACTCGCCGCTGAGGCGTTCCGGCACACCGCGAGCTACGACGTCGCCGTGGCCTCCTGGATGGGAGGGATCATCACGGACGACGGCGTGGCCGACCAGGGCGGTCCCGTCGCCTCCGGCTTCCCCGCCTGGGCGGGTGCCACCTGGGAGCGGGCCGCGGTGCTGCGCTATGGGGAGAACCCGCACCAGGGCGCCGCGCTGTACGTCTCGCACGAGGCCGCCCCGGGCCTCGCCCAGGCCGAGCAGCTGCACGGCAAGGAGATGAGCTACAACAACTACGTCGACTCCGACGCCGCGTGGCGCGCCGCGCACGACCACGACACCCCCGCGGTGGCGATCATCAAGCACGCGAACCCGTGCGGGATCGCCGCGGCGCCCGCGAGCCAGGCGGACAGGGTCGAGGCCGACATCGCCGAGGTGTACGCCGCGGCGCACGCCTGCGACCCGGTCTCCGCGTTCGGCGGCGTGATCGCCACCAACCGCGAGGTCACCGCCGCGATGGCCGAGCGCGTGGCGGAGGTCTTCACCGAGGTGGTGCTCGCGCCGTCGTTCGTCCCGGAGGCGTTGGAGATCCTCACCCGCAAGAAGAACATCCGGCTGCTCACCGTGCCCGGGGCTCCCGTGCCGGGTCTGGAGACCCGCCCGATCTCCGGCGGACTGCTCGTGCAGCAGCGCGACATGGTCGACGCCGAGGTCGCCGGCGAGGCCGGCACCAGCGGCGGGGACGACCCGCGCCACTGGACCCTGGCGACCGGCGAGGCCGCGGACGAGGCGACGCTCGCGGACCTCGCGTTCGCCTGGCGCGCGGTGCGCGCGGTGAAGTCCAACGCGATCCTGCTCGCCTCCGGCGGGGCGTCCGTGGGCGTGGGGATGGGCCAGGTGAACCGGGTGGACTCCTGCCGCCTGGCGGTGGAGCGCGCGAACGCGCACGGCGCCGAGCGGGCGCGGGGCGCCGTGGCGGCCTCGGACGCGTTCTTCCCGTTCGCCGACGGCGCCCAGGTGCTCATCGACGCCGGCGTGCGCGCGATCGTGCAGCCCGGGGGCTCGGTGCGCGACGCCGAGGTGATCGAGGCCGCGGCCGCCGCCGGCGTGACGATGTACCTGACCGGGACGCGCCACTTCGCCCACTGAGGGCTGGGGCTGGGGCTGGGCGCGCGGCACCCCGCCGCGCGCCCACCTCTGCATCGAGCGTGGTGTTGCGCGGCCCCTTCCTCGCCGAGCGTGCTGTTGCGCAGCCCCTTCCTCGCCGAGCGTGCTGTTGCGCCGCCCCTTCCTCGCCGAGCGTGCTGTTGCGCAGCCCCTTCCTCGCCGAGCGTGCTGTTGCGCAGCCCCTGCGCGTGCGCCCGCGGCCTAAGCACCCGCTCGGCGAGCAGGTCAGGCAGCAGCAGCAGCGCAGGCGGCGTCCAGGACGGACGCGTAGGCTGCGGGGCGTGCAGACGTCCCGCATCAACGGCATGCAGCGTGCTGCGGTCCTCGCCGTGGTGGTGAGTGTGGCCGTCGCGGTGCTGGTCTCGGTGCCGTTGGGCGCGCGCATCCTGGCGACCGTGATGCTCGGCCTCGCATTCCAGCGTGCCGTGATCCGCGACCGCGCCGTGACGTTCGCCGTGCGGGGCCGCGTCTTCGACGTGCTGCTACTGGGGGGCCTCGGCGCCGTGATCGGCTACCTGTCCTTCGCGCCGGATCTCGTGGCCGGTGTGCCGCCGCCACCACCCGCCTGAACCGACAACGCCCCGCCGTCCGATCGGACGGCGGGGCGCTGTGCTGTGAGTCTCAGGCGCGCGGCTGACCGCCCTCGTCGCCCTCGGTGTCCTCGGCGGTGGCCTCGGCGGCAGCGGCCTCCACCGCCGCGTCCTCGGCCTCCAACTCGGCCGCCTTCGCGACCACCTCCGCCGCAGCGGCGGCGTCGTCGGCCTCCTCGGCGGCGGCCTCGGCGGCAGCGGCCTCGGTCGCGGCCGCGTCGGCAGCGCGGCGCGCGAGCATCGCGTCGATCTCCGCGGCGTCGGCGTTGGGGGTGAAGGCGCCGGACACGGAGCCGCTCTCGGCACCGGCCGCGGAGCCGGCGGCGGCGGTGGCGGAGGCAGCAGCGGTGGCGGCGGACGGAGCGGTCGATTCCTCGGCCACCATGTCGTTCCACGCGCCCTCGGTGCCGGCGTCGGCGCTGGGCTTCACGGCAGTCGGTGCGCCCGCGGCGAGCAGGGCGATCAGGCCGGCGATCGCGGCCCCGATCAGCGGCGCCACCCAGAACAGCCACACCTGCTGCAGCGCCCAGGTGTCGGAGAAGAACGCCGTCGCGAGGGAGCGGGCCGGGTTCACCGACCCGTTGGTGAACGGCACGAGCAGTGCGAGCACGGCCGCGAGCGTGAGCCCGATCGCCACGGGCGCGTAGGTGAGCTTGGCGCGCTTGGAGGTGACACCGAGGATGACGCCCACGAACACCGCCGTCCCGATGATCTCGATGAGCAGCGCGGCGGGGAGCTGGAAGGTCGCCGTCTCGGCCACAGCGCTGTCCAGGGAGGCCGCGATCGTGGTGTAGACGGGGGAGTGCTCGCCGAAGCCGGTGCTGGTGGTGGAGAAGAGGCCACGGGCGTCGGCCTGGCCGAACAGCGCGGGCATGCCGCCGGGGATCAGCAGGAACAGGAACGCCGCGGCCACGGTGCCGCCCACGATCTGCGCGATCCAGTAGGGCAGCACGTGCGCCCAGCGGGTGCGCTGCGCGATCGCGGCGCCGAACGTCACGGCGGGGTTGAAGTGCCCGCCGGAGATGTGCCCCACGGCGCTGGCCGCCCCGATCACGGCGATGCCGAACCCGAGGGGCACCGCGAGCCCCGCACCGGCCACGCCGCTGATGTTCGCCCACAGCGCGGTGCCCACGCCGAACAGCACGAGCACGAAGGTGCCGAAGGCCTCGGCGCCGAGCTTGGTGAGCAGGCCGTACTCGAACGGCTCGTCCACGAGGTCGAGGCCTGCGGCATCGGCCTCACCCACAGTGCTGGGCGCCTCGGCGCCGGTGGACAGGTCGGTGGTGGACATGCGGGACTCCCTGAACTCGTTGGTGATGGTGCGCGCACGGGGGCGTGCACAGGGGTGTCCCGTCGGGCATTCCCGGCTGTGCGCGTCTGCTCGGCATCCTCCCATCCCGCGCTGGACGGTGTCTGGGAACGGGCCGCCATGTCGGTGTCGCGTTCCCCACAGCGCTCCCGGACAGGGGCTTCCGACGCCGCCAGGTGTCTCGACGTCGAGAAATCCCGCCGCGCTCCGATAGCCTGGGGGGACATCGATCACACATATCCCCGAACGGGACCACTGGAGGGACCGCATGTCGAAGATCAAGGTGGCAGGGCCCGTCGTCGAACTCGACGGCGACGAGATGACCCGCATCATCTGGCAGTTCATCAAGGACCGCCTCATCCACCCCTACCTCGACGTGGACCTGCGGTACTACGACCTGTCGATCCAGCACCGCGACGCGACGGACGACCAGGTCACGATCGACGCGGCGAACGCGATCAAGGAGCACCACGTCGGTGTGAAGTGCGCCACGATCACGCCGGACGAGGCGCGGGTGGAGGAGTTCGGCCTGAAGAAGATGTGGGTCTCGCCCAACGGCACGATCCGCAACATCCTCGGCGGCGTCGTGTTCCGCGAGCCGATCATCATCTCCAACGTGCCGCGCCTGGTGCCGGGGTGGACGAAGCCGATCATCATCGGCCGTCACGCACACGGTGACCAGTACAAGGCCACGAACTTCAAGGTGCCGGGCGCCGGCACGCTGACGGTGACCTTCACCCCCGAGGACGGCTCCGCCCCGATCGAGCACGTGGTGGCCAACTACGGCGACGACGGCGGCGTGGCGATGGGTATGTACAACTTCACCCAGTCGATCATCGACTTCGCCCGGGCCTCCTTCGAGTACGGCCTCAAGCGCAACTACCCGGTGTACCTGTCCACCAAGAACACGATCCTGAAGGCCTACGACGGCGCCTTCAAGGACATCTTCGCGGACGTCTTCGAGCGTGAGTACAAGGCGCAGTTCGACGCCGCGGGCCTGCACTACGAGCACCGCCTCATCGACGACATGGTCGCCTCGGCCATGAAGTGGGAGGGCGGGTACGTCTGGGCCTGCAAGAACTACGACGGCGACGTGCAGTCCGACACCGTGGCGCAGGGCTTCGGCTCCCTGGGCTTGATGACGTCCGTGCTCATGACCCCGGACGGCCAGACCGTGGAGGCAGAGGCCGCGCACGGCACCGTGACCCGCCACTACCGCCAGCACCAGCAGGGCAAGCCCACCTCCACCAACCCGATCGCCTCGATCTTCGCGTGGACCCGGGGCCTGGCGCACCGCGGTGTGCTGGACTCCACCCCCGAGGTCACCGGCTTCGCCGAGACCCTGGAGGACGTGGTCATCAAGACCGTCGAGTCCGGCAAGATGACCAAGGACCTGGCGCTGCTGGTGGGCGCCGACCAGGCCTACCAGACCACCGAGGAGTTCCTCGCGAGCCTGGACGAGAACCTGGCGGCCCGCCTGGCCTGATCGGCCGGCGCTGCCTGAGCGCGCACCCGGGGGTGCGGCGTGGGTCCACGGACCTGCGTCCCGCCCCGGGTGCGCGTTTTCGTCCTAGGGTGGGGGGAGCACCCGTACCCGCGACGAAAGGCACGTCGATGTCGACGCCGGCCCCCCTGACCCTCACCCTGTCCGGCGCAGCTGGGCAGATCGGCTATTCGCTGCTGTTCCGGGTGGCGAGCGGGGAGGTGTTCGGCCCCGATCAGCCGGTGCGGATCCGGATGCTGGAGGCCCCGGGCGCAGTGCGGGCCGCCGAAGGCGTGGCCATGGAACTGCAGGATGCCGCGGCGCCGCTCGTGGCGGACGTGGACATCAGCGATCAGCCGCGGCGGGCTTTCGACGGCGCAGACCTGGCCATCCTCGTGGGCGCGCGTCCGCGCACGGCCGGGATGGAGCGGGCCGACCTGCTCGAGGTGAACGCCGGGATCTTCGGCCCGCAGGGTGAGGCGATCAACTCCGTCGCGAACGAGGGCATCCGGGTGCTGGTGATCGGCAACCCAGCGAACACGAACACGATGATCGTGGCGGCCCATGCCCCGGATGTGCCGCGCAACCGCTTCTCCGCGCTCACCCGGTTGGACCACAACCGTGCCCTGGCCCAGCTGGCTGCCCGTAGCGGGGCGCCGGTGGGGGAGATCTCCCGGGTGACCATCTGGGGCAACCACTCCCGCACCCAGTACCCCGACGTCCGCCACGCCCTCATCCAGGGACGACCGGCGCTGGAGGTCGTGGACCGGGAGTGGGCCGAGGGGGAGTTCATCGACACCGTCGCGCAGCGTGGCGGTGCCATCATCGCGGCGCGCGGCGGCTCCTCCGTGGCCTCCACGGCCACCGCGATCATCGATCACGTGCACCGCCGCCTCCACGGCGTGCGCGAGGGGGACTGGTCCTCGGCCGGCCGCATCTCCGACGGCTCCTACGGCGTGCCGGAGGGGCTGGTGTGCTCCTACCCGGTGATCTCCCGGGACCAGGAGTGGGAGATCGTGCAGGGCCTGGAGGTCGACGCCTTCTCCCGGGCGCGCATCGATGCCTCGGTGGCCGAACTCATCGAGGAGCGCGAGGCCGTGCGCCACCTCGGCCTCATCTAGCACGACCGGCCACCGAGGAGGCGCCCAAGCCACACCCGGCGCCCTCGACGAGACGATCCCCGCAACTCCCTGGGACCAGGGTGTTGCGGGGATCGCGGGGACCCGCCCGATCAGCGTCGGGTCCGGTGGTGCCCGGATGCGGGCGGGCGGTCAGCCCTCGGTCAACGGCGCGAGCGTCGAGTCGTTCGCGTAGACCTCTGCGGCGTTCTCCTGGGTCACGATGATCGGCTCCAGGAGGTAGGACGGGACGACCTTGACGCCGTTGTCGTACGACTCGGTGTCATTGATCGGGATCTCCTCGCAGGCAGCCAGCGCGTTCACGGAGGCGATGGACTGTGCCACGAGCTCACGGGTGTCCTTGTAGATGGTCGAGTACTGCTCGCCGGCGACGATCGACTTCACCGACTCGACCTCGGAGTCCTGGCCGGTGATCACCGGAGTGTCCTTCCCGGCCTGGGAGACCGACGTCAGCGCGGCACGGGCCAGCGTGTCGTTGGGGGAGAGTACACCGTGCAGCGGGGTGTCCCCCGAGTAGGAGCCGGAGAGGATCGTGTCCATCCGCTTCTGCGCGTTCTCAGCCTTCCACCCCTGCGTCGCGGCCTGCTCGAAGGTCGTCTGCCCGGAGACCACCGTGAGGGTACCGTCGTCGATCTTCGGCTGCAGCACACTCATGGCGCCCTCGAAGAACGGGATCGAGTTGGCGTCGTCGGCGGACCCGGCGATGAGTTCGATGTTGTACGGGCCCTCGCCCTGGCGCTCAGCGAGTCCCTGCAGCAGGGCCTCGCCCTGGAGCACGCCGACCTGGTAGTTGTCGAAGGCGATGTACGCGTCGACGGCATCCGTGTTCTTCACGAGACGGTCGTAGGCGATGACGGTCGCGCCGGAGTCCTTCGCGCTCTGCAGCTGGCCACCCAGTTGTGAGCCGTCGATGGCGCCCACGATGATGACCTCCGCCCCTTGCTGCACCATGGAGTCGATCTGGTTCTGCTGCTCGGTGACGCCGCCGTTCGCGAACTGGACGAGGGGTTCGTACCCCGCCTCGGCAAGCCCGTCGTTGAACAGCTCCTCGGCGAGAACCCAGTTCTCCGACGTCTTCTGAGGCAGGGCGACGCCGATGGTGGCGCCCTCCCCGAAACAGACCTCGGACCCTTCGGTGGTCTCGGTCGACGACTCGGCCTCGGTCGTGGATTCGGCGGAATCCGTGGACCGCTCGCTGGAGCACGCGGTCAGGGCCAGGGCGCTAGCGGCTCCGACTGCGAGAATCTTCGTGAGGGTGCTGCTTCTCATGTCTCTGCCTTTTCTGTGGTGCATCCATCATTGGATGCGGGGTTGGAGCATCTTGGCGGATGCGCGGGTGGTGCCGATCAGCGTCAGTTGGTGGGTGGCACCGGACCCGACCGCGGAACCTCCGACGCCTCAGGCGCCGGTTCGTCCACGGACGATTCAAGACGGGTCTTCCTCCGGTGGAAGAGGAGGCCGGTGATCGAGGGCTTGCCTTGGGTCTTGTTGTAGACGTCGAACGCGACGGCGAGGAGCAGCACGAGCCCCTTGATGATCTGGGTCATGTCCGAGCCGACGCCCATGAGCTGAAGTCCGTTGTTCAGCGTGGCCATCACGAGACCACCGATGATCGATCCGGTGACCGTGCCGATTCCCCCCGAGACCGCCGCGCCGCCGATGAACACGGCAGCAATCGCATCGAGTTCCCAGTTGGTTCCATCGAACGGTCCGGAGGCCGTCGAGCGCCCGATGAACACCATGCCGGCGAGCGCGGCCAGGACCGACATGTTCATCATGACGAAGAAGTAGGTGCGGCGCGTGCTGACCCCGGAGAGCGCGGCGGCGGCCTTGTTCCCGCCGACGGCGTACACGTGGCGCCCGATCGTCGTGCGCTGCGTGAGGATGTGGTACCCGATCACGAGGACCACGAGGAGGAGCCCGGGAACCGGGAAGGACGTACCGGGGCGTCCTGTGCCGTACAGGTAGGTCAGATACGCGATCACTGCGACAATGATGGCGACCCTCACGATGGACACGGTGGCCGGCACGTCGTGCGAGCCCAATTCCTTCGCCCGCCGGTAGCGCTTGACCTCGCGGTTGACAACCCACGCGATCGCAAGGAGTCCGAGCAGGGCGGTCGAGTTGTTCATCCCGGTCCAGCTGGGCCCCCATTCCGGGAGGTAGCCACCTCCGAGGAACTGAAGTTCCTCGGGCACCGGAATCGAGTTCGACTTACCAATGTACTGATTGAGCCCGCGGAACAGCATCATCCCGGCGAGTGTCGTGATGAAACCGGGGATTCCGACCCACGCGACCCACCAGCCCTGCCAGGCCCCGATGACGCCGCCGACGAGGAGCCCGAGGAGGATCCCGGCCCACCATGGTATTCCCCAGTCCCTGATGGCGAGGGCGACGATGATCCCGGTGACTGCGGCAACGGAACCGACCGAGAGGTCGATGTGACCCACGACGATCACCATGACCATGCCGATGGCAAGGATCAACACGTAGGAGTTGCCGTTGAGCAGGTTCATCATGTTGCTCGGCGTCAGGACCTTCCCCCCAGTCATGAACTGGAAAAAGAGGATCAGCGCGACGAGGGCGAAGAGCATGCCGAATTGGCGAGTGTCTCCACCGAGTAGTTGCTTGAATGACTTCATCGTCTTCCCTTGTGCCTGTGTGTGCTAGGCCGCTGGCCGGTCGGTTGTCGTGGTCATGAGTCGCATGATCGACTCCTGATCGGCGTCTGCTCGATCGACGACGCCGGTGATTCGCCCTTCGCATACCGTGTAGATCCGGTCGCACAGGCCCAGGAGTTCCGGGAGCTCGGAGGAGATCATCACGACTCCCCGTCCCGCGTCGGCCAGAGTCTGGATCAGGCCGTAGATCTCGAACTTCGCCCCGACGTCGATCCCGCGTGTGGGCTCGTCGAGGATGAGCAGTTGTGGGTCGGTGAACAACCACTTCGCGAGGACCACCTTCTGTTGGTTCCCACCGGAGAGCTTGCTCACCACCTCTCGCACCGTCGGTGTCTTCACGCGCATGGAGCGGCGATATGACTCCGCCTCGCGGTACTCCTTCTCCTCGTCGATCAGGGTGTACCGCGACACTTTGTCCAGCGCGGCGGACACGACCGTGTCCTTGATGGTGTCCAGAAGGTTCAACCCGAGGGTCTTGCGGTCTTCGGGCACGTATGCGAGGCCCTGGGAGATGGCCTGCTTAACGCTCGTCAGTTCAACGGGCCGACCCTCGATCAGAATGTCACCGGAGACGTACCTCCCGTAGGTTCGGCCGAAGATCGAGCGCGCAAGCTCGGTGCGTCCGGCGCCCATGAGTCCAGCGAAGCCCACGATCTCTCCGCGGCGGACGAAGAATGAGGACCGATCGCACGCGAGCCTGTCCTCAACGACGGGGTCGAGCACGGTCCAATCGCGCACTTCGAAGAACGGCTCGCCGATGTCCGGTGTGTGCTCGGGGTATCGCGCCTCCAGCGAGCGGCCGACCATGCCGCGGATGATGCGATCCTCATCAAGGGGGGCGTCTGTGACCTCGAGGGTCTCCACGGTCCTGCCGTCTCGGATGATGGTGACGGCGTCGGACACCTCCGAGATCTCGTTGAGCTTGTGCGAGATCATCAAGCAGGTGAGCCCGCGTGAGCGCAGATCCCGCATGAGATCGAGCAGGTTGGCCGAGTCCTCTTCGTTCAGCGCAGACGTTGGTTCGTCGAGAATCAGGATGCGCACGTTCTTCGACAACGCGCGTGCGATCTCGATGAGTTGCTGCTGACCCACGCCGAGATTCTTGATCGGGGTGTCGGGATCGGCGTTCAGGCCGACCTTGGCCATGAGCTCCAGGGTGCGGCGCCGTTGCTCATCCCAGTCGATGAGACCGCCGGAGACGACCTCGTTCCCCAGGAAGATGTTCTCGGTGACGCTCAGCTCCGGGATGAGGGCGAGCTCTTGGTGGATGATCACGACGCCGGCGTGTTCGGAGGCCTTGAGGTCCTTGAATTCCACGGGTGCGCCGTCGAGCACGATCTCGCCCTCGTACGTGCCGTGCGGGTAGACGCCGGAGAGGACCTTCATCAGGGTGGACTTGCCGGCGCCGTTCTCGCCGCAGATGGCGTGGATCGTTCCGCCGCGGACCGGCATGGAGACGTTGTCCAGGGCCTTGACCCCGGGGAATTCCTTGGTGATGTGTCGCATCTCCAGGATGGTGTTCGACGTTGCCACGTCAACTCCCAACGCGTCTTCGAGTGTGGGTTGCCTGTGGCGTGGACCACAGCAGGCACCACGCTAGGGTCACTCGCCGTTGGCGTCAACTTCTGAAGACAACCGTGATCAGTTCGTTATGGAAGCCGAAGGGAAGCCGGAGCGCGGTTCGGCTCAGGTGAGTCCCGGGGGCGGGCCACGCGCAGCCCGGGGCCGGGCAACCGGGTGCGCACGGACACCGCGGCTCGAGTGCCGCGCCGCGTTCGGGCTGCGAACCCAACGACTCCCAGTGACCGGCTATGCTGCCGCAATGGCGAGCCGTGGAACCCCATCCGGGTCCCAGACGTCGCTGCGCGAAGCCAATGCCGCTCGCGTGTTGCACGCAGTACAGCAGCACGGTGGCATCACGCAGGTCGAACTCGCTGAGACGACCGGGCTGTCACCAGCCACGGTCTCCTCGATCGTCAAGCAGTTGCTCGTCGAGGGCTCCGTGGAGACTCGCACCACCATCCGCAGCGGCCGGCGCGCCACGCTGGTGACGCTGACCAGGCGTACCGGGCTCGTGGTCGGATTGCATCTCGCGGTCCGCTCGCTGCGGGTGCTGATCGCGGACGTCGGGTACGAGGTGGTAGCAGAGAGAGTCCTGCCACTTCCTCACGACCACCGGGCGGACACGACCTTGGATCGCGCCGCGCTGCTGACCGTTGATCTTCTCGAGGAGGTCGGAGCCGGGATCGACGAGGTGATCGGCGTAGGCGTGGCGATCTCGGCGCCGGTGGATCCGGGGTCCGGTGTCGTGGCGTCTCGTGGATTGATGCGAGGGTGGGAAGACGTCGCCGTGGCGGACGTGCTCGCCGCACGTCTCGCGCGGCCCGTGGTGGCGGACAACGACGCGAATCTGGCGGCGTTGGGTGAGAGCCGATTCGGTGGCGCGCGTGGTGCGACCGACCTGATATTCGTCCGTGCGTCCTTCGGCGTCGGGGTGGGCATCGTCTCGGGTGGTGTGCTCCTGCGGGGACCCGGCGGGCTCGCGGGTGAGATCGGGCACGTGCTGGTCGACCCGCAGGGGTCGATCTGCCCCTGCGGATCCCGAGGGTGCCTGCACACGGTGGTGGGGTCGGATGCGGTCCTCGATTCCCTGAGGGTGAGCCACGGGCCGCTCACACTGCGCGACGTGCTGTCGCTGGCCCAGCAGGGCGATCCAGGGTGCCGACAGGTGCTGGAGGACGCGGGTGCAGCGATCGGTGCCGTGGTGGCCAACGCCGCGGTCGTCCTCAATCCCTCGCTGATCGTCGTGGGCGGAGAGGTGGGATCTGCGGGTGACAGCGTCGTGACCGGCGTGCGCGACGCTCTCGCTCGCCGGGTCCTTCTCAATACTGACGGACCGGTGTCGGTTATACGCTCGGAGTTGGGACCCCGAGCCGAGGCGCTGGGTGCCATGGCACATGTTCTCGATCGCGAAGGCGCGGTGACGGTATGAGGGAGGGCCCCGTGCTGCTTGAACTGACGCGAGTGAGCAAGCGCTTCGGCGCAGTCGAGGCCGTGGTCGACGTCGATCTCGTGGTGAACCGCCATGAGGTGGTCGCGCTGGTCGGCGACAATGCGGCGGGGAAATCGACCCTGGCGCGAATGATTGCCGGCGCGATCTCTCCCGACACCGGGACGATGTCGATGAACGGCTCGAGGGTGTCGTTCAGTTCACCGTCTCACGCCTTCAACGCCGGCGTCGCTGCCGTCTTCCAGGAGCTCGCCCTTGCGGAGAACCTGGACGTCACGGCCAACATCTTCCTCGGTCGAGAGCTTCGGGACGGGCCGCTGCTCGCCGAGGAGAAGATGGAACGGCTCGCGCACCAGTACTTGCAGACTCTCAATGCTCGTAGTATCTCGCCGAGAATGCGGCTGGCGCATCTGTCCGCCGGTCAGCGCCAGAGTGTGGCAATCGCGCGCACTCTGGTGGGGAACCCGCAGCTGGTCGTGTTGGACGAGCCGACGGCCTCGCTGTCCGTGGCTCAGACCGCGGAGGTTCTCAACCACATCTCGGGGCTACGTGACCTGGGGCTCGGTGTGATTCTCATCAGCCACAATCTCACCGATGTGCGAGCGATCGCCGATCGGGTGGAGGTTCTGCGACACGGGCGGAACAATGGATCCTTCGATGCGACCCGGACAAGTTACGAGAGCGTGATTGCCGCCATGACGGGCGCAACGCGGGTCTCTCGCCACCGGCCCTGACGCGCAACCCCGCGCCCGCCGCAGCCCTCAGTGGAAGAGGTCCTCAGCGGAAGCAGCCCTCAGTGGAAGACGACCGTGCGCCGCCCGTCCAGGAGGATGCGGTGCTCGGCGTGCCACCCCACGGCCCGCGCCAGCACGCGCCGCTCCACGTCCTCACCCATCGCCTGCAACTGGGCCACGGGGTCGTCGTGCTCCACGCGCGCCACGTCCTGCTCGATGATCGGGCCCTCGTCCAGGTCCGCCGTCGCGTAGTGCGCGGTCGCCCCGATGAGTTTCACGCCCCGGGCGTGCGCCTGCGCGTACGGGCGCGCGCCCTTGAAGGAGGGCAGGAAGGAGTGATGGATGTTGATGATCCGCCCGGCCAGGTCGCGGCAGAGCTCATCCGAGAGGATCTGCATGTACCGCGCCAGCACCACTAGCTCGGTGCCGGTGCTCTCCACGATCCGCCGCAGTTCCGCCTCGGCGGACTCCTTCGACTCCGCCGAACCGCCGACCACGGGCACGTGGTGGAAGGGCAGACCGTAGAAGTCGGCGATCGGTCGCAGCGTCTCGTGGTTGGAGACCACGGCGGTGATCTCGACCGGCAACTGCCCCGAGCGCTGCCGGTAGGCGAGGTCGTGCAGGCAGTGCGCGGCGGTGGAGACCATGAGCACGGTGCGCATCCGGCGGCCCACCTCGTCCAGGTTCCAGGTCATCGCGAACTGCTGCCCGACGGCGCCGATCGCCTCCGCGATCAGCTCACGGTCCGCCTCGCACGCCACCTGCACCCGCATGAAGAACAGGCCCGTCTCGGGGTCCCCGAACTGCTGGGACTCGGTGATGTTGCCCTCCAGACCGGCCAGCGCGCCGGCGACGGCGGCGACGATCCCGGGGCGGTCGGGGCAGGAGAGAGTCAGAACCCATGTCGTCACCCGCCGAAGGCTACCCGCAACCCTCCGGCAGGATCTGCCATGATCAAGGCATGAGCGAGGAGCACGTACTGCGGATCGACGTGGTGGGGGCCGCCGATGCCGGTGAGCTGCTCACGGTGCGTCGTGCGGCCTTTGTGACCGAGGCGCAGCGATACAACGACCCGAACATCCCGCCCCTGACTCAGACGATGGAGGAGCTCCTGGCGGACCTGGCGCGCCCCGATGTGGTGACGCTCGCCGGCTGGCAGGGCCATCGCATGGTCGGCTCCCTGCGAGTCGAACTCGAGGGTGACAAGGCCACCCTGGGGCGCTTCGCCGTCGTGCCGGATCTGCAGCGCCACGGCGTGGGCACGCAACTGCTGCTCGCGGTGCTGCAGTACCTCCCGGAGCACACCGAGGAGGTGTGGGTGTTCACTGGGAAGGACTCCAAGCAGAACCTCAGCCTGTACGCCCAAGCGGGGTTCGAGCACGAGCACGACGAGCACACCGGGCAGCTCACCTACGCCTACCTGCGCAAGATCCTGGGCGACGTGCCCGAGGAGGAGGGCGACGCCGTCGGGCAGCAGGGCTGAGGTCGCCAGGGTTTCGACGAAGCCAGTAGGCTGGACGGCGTCGTGACTGGCGCCGGGTGGATCACCACCGGGGAGCGACGACGTCCCGCGAGGGGCGCAGGCCATGAGGTCGCCCGCCTGGGCCTCTCCGGTCACCGAGCAGGATGCCCCTGCTCGGTACCCGCGAGTGAAGGAGCACCCATGAGCGAGTACGCCGCCAACGCCCCCCTGGCCGAGTTGGACCCGGAGATCGCCGCGGTCCTGGAGGCCGAGCTCGGCCGTCAGCGCGAGACGCTGGAGATGATCGCGAGCGAGAACTTCGTGCCGCGGGCCGTGCTGCAGGCGCAGGGGAGCGTGCTGACCAACAAGTACGCCGAGGGCTATCCCGGTCGGCGCTACTACGGCGGCTGCGAGCACGTGGACGTGGCGGAGAACCTCGCCCGCGATCGCGCCAAGGCGCTCTTCGGCGCCGGGTACGCCAACGTCCAGCCGCACTCCGGGGCGACGGCGAACGCGGCTGTGCTGCACGCCCTCGCCACTCCCGGGGATGCCATCCTCGGGCTCTCGCTCGCCCACGGTGGCCACCTCACCCACGGCATGAAGCTGAACTTCTCCGGGAAGCTGTACGACGTGCACGCCTACGGCGTGGACGAGCAGACCCACCGGATCGACTACGACGCGCTGCGCAAGCAGGCCCTCGAGGTGCGCCCGAAGGTGATCATCGCGGGCTGGTCGGCCTACCCGCGGCACCTGGACTTCGAGGCGTTCCGCTCGATCGCGGACGAGTCCGGCGCGCTGCTGTGGACGGACATGGCGCACTTCGCCGGGCTGGTGGCCGCGGGCGTGCACCCCTCGCCCGTGCCCTACTCCGACGTGGTCTCCTCCACGGTGCACAAGACCCTCGGCGGCCCGCGCTCCGGCCTGATCCTGGCCAAGGACTTCGAGCCGTGGGGCAAGAAGCTGAACTCCGCGGTCTTCCCCGGCCAGCAGGGCGGCCCGCTGATGCACGTGATCGCCGCGAAGGCGGTGGCGTTCAAGGTGGCGGCCTCGGAGGACTTCAAGGCGCGCGCCGAGCGCACCCTGGAGGGCGCCCGGATCATCGCGGAGCGGCTCTCGGCCGCGGACGTCGCCGGCGCCGGGGTCTCGGTGCTGACGGGCGGCACGGATGTGCACCTGACGCTGGTGGACCTGCGCAACTCCCCGCTGGACGGGCAGCAGGCCGAGGACCTGCTGCACTCCGCGGGCATCACCGTGAACCGCAATGCGGTGCCGTTCGACCCGCGCCCGCCGATGGTGACCTCCGGCCTGCGGATCGGCACCCCGGCGCTGGCCTCCCGCGGCTTCGGCGCGGCGGAGTTCACCGAGGTGGCCGACATCATCGCCCGCGCGCTCATCGACGGCACCGGCGCCGATGTGGAGGCGCTGCACGCCCGGGTGGATGCGCTCACCGCGCAGTTCCCGCTCTACCCGGGGCTGTCCCAGTGAGCGCGGGCTCCGTGGCACAGGTGGGCGGGTCGACGGCGCGGATGCTGCCGGGCGGACCCGTCGCCGAGGCGGTGCTCGCCGACCTGGCGCCCCGGATCGCGGCGCTCACCGCGGCCGGTCATCAGCCGGGCCTGGGCACGATCCTGGTGGGGGAGGACTCCGCCAGCGCCGGGTACATCCGGATGAAGCAGGCCAAGGCCGCCGAGCTCGGGTTCACCTCCCCGCACATCCACCTGCCGCAGGACGCCACCCAGGCGGACGTCGAGGCGGCCGTGCGGGAGATGAACGAGGCCGACGACGTGGACTCCGTGCTCATCCAGCACCCCACCCCGCCGCAGATCGACTTCGACGCGGCGCTGCTCGCCCTGGACCCGGACAAGGATGTGGACGGCCTGCACCCGGTGAACATGGGCCGCCTGGCCCTGGGGATGCCCGGCCCGGTGCCGTGCACCCCGGCGGGGATCGAGGCGCTGCTGGCGTACTACGAGATCCCCGTCTCGGGGCGGGAGGTCTGCATCCTGGGCCGCGGCACCACGCTGGGCCGGCCGCTCGCGCTGCTGTTGTCCCAGAAGCGCCCGACGGCGAACGCGGCCGTGACCGTGGTGCACACCGGGGTGCCGGACTGGCCGGAGTACACCCGGCGGGCCGAGATCGTCATCGCCGCCGCGGGCGTGCCGGGGATCCTGCAGCCGGAGCACCTGACGCCGGGCGTGACGGTGGTGGGCGGGGGAGTGCGCTACGCCGGCCGCAAGCTCCTGCCGGATGTGGCCGAGGCGTGCGAGCAGGTGGCGGGCGCCATCACGCCGCGCATCGGCGGGGTGGGTCCCACCACGATCGCCCTGCTCTTCCGCAACGCCGTGGAGGCCGCGGAGCGCCGCGCCGCCTGAGCAACTCCTGACCAGCCCGGACCTGCAGAACCGCCTCGCGGAGGCAGCAGAACCGCCTCGCGGTTGGCTGCCCCTTCGCGAGGTGGTTCTGCAGGTACGGCGAGGTGGTTCTGCAGGTACGGCGAGGTGGTTCTGCAGGCACGGGGCTTTCGCGGGATGTCGGTGCCAGATGGCACAGTGGTCGCGTGCTGACGATCGCCACTTTCAATGTCAACGGTATCCGTGCGGCCGTGCGCCGCGGCCTGCCCGCCTGGATCGAGCAGACCGCGCCGGACGTGATGCTGCTGCAGGAGGTGCGCGCGAACGAGAAGGTGCTGCGTGACCTCCTGCCCGGCTGGGAGATCGTGGATGTGGAGGCCGCGGCCAAGGGGCGCTCCGGCGTCGCCATCGCCTCCCGGGTGCCGTTCGCGGGCGTGCGCACCCGGCTGCCGCTGCCCGACGGCGCCGCCGAACCCGACACGGACACCGGCCGGTGGGTCGAGGCCGATCTGGCGCTCGCGGACGGTCGCTTGCTCACGGTGGCCTCGGCGTATCTGCACTCCGGGACCGCTGGGACCCCGAGCATGGACGAGAAGTACGCGCACATGAATCGCGTCTCCGCGCGCCTGGAGCACCTCGCGGCCCAGGATCTCGCGCTCGTGGCGGGGGACATCAACGTCTGTCACCGCGAACTCGACCTGAAGAACTGGAAGGGCAACCGCAAGGCCGCCGGCTTCCTGCCCGAAGAACGCGCCTACCTGGACCGTTGGTACGGGGCGACGGCGGAGGGTGGCCTCGGCCTGGTGGACCTGGCCCGGTCCGTGGCCGGGGAGGTGGAGGGCCCCTACACCTGGTGGTCCTGGCGCGGGAAAGCCTTCGACAACGACTCCGGTTGGCGCATCGATGTGCAGATGACGACGCCGCAGCTCGCCCAGGCGGCCACCGACTGCTGGGTGGGCCGCGCCCCGAGCTACGCCGAGCGGATCAGCGACCACGCCCCCGTGCTCGCCCGGTACGATCTCACCCTCGACTGACCTAGCGGGGCCGGAGCCATACACTTTCTCCGCACGGGATTGGTGCACCACCTCATTCTCGGCGCCGCGAGTTGCCGGCCCCAAATTCCACGACACCTGCTCCTGGCGTGCCTCATCGTTTCTAACGGTGCCAAGGGATCTGGTGCGGAAGTTCTCTCCCGAGTTGCGACGCTTCTGGGGCTGAGGCAACATAGCCACACTCTTCGCGTTTCTACAGTGCAGTGGAGGCTCGCGCTGAGGTGAGGGATTGTCCCCCGCTTTCCCTCGACACGTCATGCCGTAGCCACTGGCCCCGGTGGCGTCTACCCCCTGATCTGACACCGCGGTGGTGGCAGGAAGTACGTAGGAGATTCACATGTCAAAGAAGACGACTGGCATCATTGCGGGCGCCGCGGGTGCGGCTCTGCTGCTCGCTGGTGGGACGTTCGCGCTCTGGGAGGGCGAGGCGTTTGTGTCCAACGACGACCTGGTTGCCGGGAACCTCGAGATCGAGTTCGCGGACAACACCTGGTGGGATGTGTCGGATGACCGCACGGACGACCCGCACCAGATCATGCTGGAGAGTTTCCGTATCATCCCGGGCGATGACATCCGTGGCATCGCAGAGTTCAAGGCTGCCCTCGAGGGCGACAACATGGTCGCCGGTCTGAACTACGTGCTCTCGGGCTTCGAGCCGCCGTTCTTCTCCAAGGTCGATGGTCTGACCACACTGATCAGCTTCGAGTACTTCGACGGTACAGACTGGGTGTTGCTCGACGACAACGTGGCCGGCCTCGGGGCTGGCCCGTTCTACTTCGCCTCGGAGGACAACTCGAACAACATGAACGTCACGCTGCCGACCCTGCCCACGGAGCTCCCCGCCGACCCGAATGTCCGCCTGGTCATCGACATCAAGGCTGACGACTCGGGCGTCTTCACCGGTGTCGCTCACGTCGCTGACTACGAGGTCTCGCTCACGCAGACTCGCGACGCCGGTGTGGGTGGCGGCTACATCCCCTGATCCCTCAACAGGCCCGCAGGCTTCGGCCGACGAGCACGTAATGGCGTGCAGTCTTGCTGGAGGGAATCCTGACACTGCGCTCTCACAAGCGCTCCAAATGCGCTCGGAGTGCCAGGTCTTACGTCAACAGTGCGAAGTGCTGGCCAGGTGTGCAACCGAAGGGGCGAGAAAAAGTCCCACGAGTTGTGTTCGGCTCCGGTCTGATGCACTCTAGTGGGAGTTCTCGCGACCGACAGTGAAGTCGGGGCCTGTGAACAGACTCGGCAGTGATGCTGTCACCGTCCCTTGAGGAGTCAATGATATGGGCGCGTGTGGGGAAAGTACCCCGCTTGCGGCAGGAAAGTGGCGTCCGGCGCCGCTTTCTGCCCTCGCGGGTGCGATTCTTCTGGTCCTGGGCGTGGCGTCTGGTGCAGGTGCCAGTGTGGATACGGATGGCACTTCCGCACTCGTACCGCAGGTTGACCCCGAGTCGGCCCCTGTGCCCGAGGTGCCGTCGGAGTCGGAGCCTGTCCCGGAGCCGGAGCCGGAGCCGGAGCCTGTCCCGGAGCCCGAGCCCGTCCCGGAGCCGGAGCCTGTCCCGGAGCCCGAGCCCGAGCCCGTCCCGGAGCCGGAGCCGGAGCCTGTCCCGGAGCCGGAGCCGGAGCCCGTCCCGGAGCCGGAGCCGGAGCCTGTCCCGGAGCCGGAGCCGGAGCCGGAGCCCGAGCCGGAGCCAGAGCCAGAGCCAGAGCCGGCTCCCGCTCGCAACTCGGAAGGCGCCTCGTCGCTTGCACTCGAGACCCGCATGTGGGAGCTCGGCGAGGTCCCGGCCACGGGAGATGCGCTGCCCGATGCCCCTGAATTGGCTACGGACAGTGTGGTGCCTGCCGGCACCCCCGTCGTCTGGAGTTACACGGTCACCAATACCGGGCAGACCGCCGTGACCGACGTGATCATCACCGATGACCACGCCCCGAGCGGCACCGTCTGTGAGCTCGAGGAGCTCGCAGCCGGCGCCTCGATCACCTGCTTCCGGGGCACCGGCCCCGGTGGCATCCACCCCCTGATCTGACACCGCAGTGGTGGCAGGACGTATGAAGGAGATTCACATGTCAAAGAAGACGACTGGCATCATTGCGGGCGCCGCGGGTGCGGCTCTGCTGCTCGCTGGTGGGACGTTCGCGCTCTGGGAGGGCGAGGCGTTTGTGTCCAACGACGACCTGGTTGCCGGGAACCTCGAGATCGAGTTCGCGGACAACACCTGGTGGGATGTGTCGGATGACCGCACGGACGACCCGCACCAGATCATGCTGGAGAGTTTCCGTATCATCCCGGGCGATGACATCCGTGGCATCGCAGAGTTCAAGGCTGCCCTCGAGGGCGACAACATGGTCGCCGCTCTGGCGTACGCAGTCGAGGGCTACGCGGTAGGCGACCCCACGCCCACCCCGATCGACGGTCTGAAGCTGCGCTTCGACTTCGAGTACTTCGACGGCACCGACTGGGTGTTGCTCGACGACAACGGGTTCGGCCTCGCGGCTGGCCCGTTCTACTTCGCCTCGGAGGACAACTCGAACAACACTAACGTCACGCTGCCGACCCTGCCCACGGAGCTCCCCACTGACCCGAACATCCGCGTCACCCTGGACATCGAGGCGGAGGACTCGGGTGAGTTCACCACGGAGCTGCAGTTGGACCAGTTGAAGATCACCCTGACTCAGACCCGCGACGCCGGCGTGGGTGGCGGCTACATCCCCTGACCGGTCAACCCACTGACCGGTCAACCAGCCGGGCGAGAACCGTCACGCACACCCAAGAAGAAGGGAGCTCTCGATGAACGCACCACAGCCCGATGTCGTGCCGCCATCGGGAGCCGCTCCCACGGACTCCAGCCGGCCCATGGCGGAACACACCCCGGCACAGGTGCGGGCGCGCCGCAGCACAGCGCGGCGCGTCCTCACCATCGTCACGACAACCCTTGCGACCGCCCTGCTGATCCTGGCAGTGGCGGTCGCCGTGGTACCGCGGGTGATGGGCGGCGCCGCGCTCACGGTGCTCTCCGGATCCATGGAACCCGCGATCTCCGTGGGAGACATGGTGGTGAGTGTGCCGCAGGAACGCTACGAGCTCGATGACGTGGTCACATTCCAGCCTGTCTCGGGCGACCCCACTCTGGTGACCCATCGGGTGGTCGGGGTCACCATCGGCCCTGGGGGCCCGTCGTACCTGACTCGCGGCGACGCCAATGGCGCAGACGACGATCCGATCGTGCAGGAGCAGGTGATGGGGAAGGTCATCTACACGATCCCCTACGTCGGCTACCTCTCCCAGGCCGTGGGGGAGCACCGCTCCACCGTGGTGACCGTGATCGCCGTGGCGCTGCTCGGCTACGGCGCCGTGGCGCTGCTCGTGCCCGCTCGCTACCTCTCTCGCCGATCTCAACCCACCTCTGATTCAGCTCGACGTCCCTCGCGCTCCACCCCTCGCGTGACACGTCACCGCAAAGGACCTGACGCATGACCGATCACGATGCCGTGGCGGCCCCCCGACGGCGCAACTGGGCTCTGCCAGCGGCGCTGGCCGGCGCCCTGCTCCTCGGGCTCTCCACGGGTGGTACCTACGCCACGTTGTGGCAGCGGGAGGCCGCCGTCTCCAACACCCACCTGCAGGCGGGCGCCCTGGGCGTCGTCGCCACCGGCACCCCGGTGTGGCGCGACGGCCTCGGCGTGATCGACCCGGCCACCTACCCGGTGCGCCCCGGCGACACGCTGACGGTGGAGCAGGCCTACCAGATCACGCGAGAGGGGACCAACCTCAACGTGGAACCGACACTCACCCTCGGTGAACCCCTCCCCGCCGGGGTCACAGCCACCTACACCCTCTCCGTCGACGCCGGCGCCCCCACCGAGCCCACCGCGGTCGGTTCGCCGAGCGACATCCTGTCCTCGGGAATCGGCGCAGACGTGCTGCCGGTCACCGCGGTGGTCACCCTGACCATCGGTGGCACCGCTGCCGCCGGCGGAAGCGCGGCCGTGGAGATCCCGGAGATCGCGCTGGAAGTCCAGCAGGTGCGTGCGGGAGCGGGGTACACCTCATGACCCGCCGCAGCACGGCAACCGCGGTGACCGCCGCGACGTTCGCGGTCGGGACCATCGTGGGCCTGGGTGGCACCACGTTCGCGCTCTGGAGCGACCGCGCGGTCGCCCCCGGAGCGACCTTCACCTGGGCGCAGGAGAGCTTTGCGGCAGGCATCGCAGGGGAGTCGCTCACCTTCGCGCCGAGCGACGCCGACCCGAGGACACGTTCGGTCCCGCAGCCGGGAGGGGAGGTCACAGTCACCCTGGACGGCCCAAGCCTGGCGAACGACGTGCTCGACCACGGCGCGGCCGTGCGCGTGCTGCAGACCTCCTCGCTCAGCGAGGGCAGCATGGGCTTGCGCTACACGGCATTCCTGGGCGAGATCGAACCGGACTCGGTGCTCGGTCAAGCGCAGGTAAGCCTCTTCGCCACCGAGGGCCCGGACCAGTGCCACACGGAGACGCCTGTACCCTCCCCGAATCCCCTCACCTCCACCCCGGTGTCACCTGCCCCGGGTGACCGCGCCCCGGTTGTGGAGTATTGGTGCCTGCAGGCCGTGGCGGAGCGACCGCAGGAGCAGACGCAGACCGGCAGCCCCGGCGTGCTCGCGACCGATGAGACGGGCAACCCGGTTGAGGTGACTGCGGACCCGTGGAATCTGGATGTGGTGGCTTCGCCCCACGATCAGGGAGACGCCGTGGTCACCTTCTCCTACACGACCTTCCGATCGGGGACCTGACGATGGCAGACCGCACCCACGCTCCAAGCGGACCCACACGGCGCGCCCGAGTGCGGCGCGCCGGGGCTGTCCTCGCCGTTGCACTCCTGCACGGCGCAGGGGTTCCGGCCGTTGCCACCACCTACCAGGATGCCATCGAACTCGGATTCGACCCCGGTTCCCTCGCCCCCAGTACGAGCGAGAACTATTTCGGCCTCCCGGTGGTCGTGCCTGGTGACTCAGCCAGCCGGACCTTGACCGTGCGCAACGCCGGTCCCGGCGACGGCACGCTCACTGTCTGGCTCGTGGACACTCACATCACGGAGCCCGGCAACCCGTTCTACTCCGACCTGATGCTGGAGTGGGACGGCGGCGAGGCCAGCTTCGAGGTGCTCGCCGCAGGCGATCGGGAAATCATGAGCGTGCCGTTGCCGCAGGGTGCGACCAGACAGGTTCCGTTGGCCTACGACTTTCCCTCGGCAGCGACGTCGGGCAACCAGGCGGACAACGATCACGAGTTACGCGCCGGCACGACTGTCTACCTCGAGTTGACGGGGGCTACCCCCACGACCGGGCCGACCCCCACGACCGGGCCGACAGCGGGGCCAGGCGGTGGTGCCACCACGGCGCCGCCTGGAGCAGCGGGGGGTGGCGGTCTGCCCACCACGGGCGCGGACCTCGCATGGACCGCGGGCCTGGCGCTGGCGCTCCTGGCCGGGGGCGGTGCGCTGCTCTGGTCACGAGCACGGCGCGGCGACACCCAGTAGCACCGAGCGCTCGCGGGCTGAGCCGCCCACCACCGGCCTCGCCGAGGCGCTACAGCCCACCACGCAGCGCCGCGACCGGTTCCAGCGACGCCGCCTTCAGCGCGGGGTAGGCGCCGGCGACCAGCCCGATCACGCCGCCGAGCAGGGCGGCGCCGAGCGCGAGCGGCAGGTCGATGATCGGCGTCCATGCCTGCGCGGCGCTGACCGCGACCACCACACCCACGCCGAGCGCGGCCCCGATGATCCCTCCCAAGAGCCCGACCACCACCGACTCGATGATGAACTGGGCCGCCACCTGCCCACGTGTGGCACCGAGCGCCCGCCGCAGCCCGATCTCCCCCACGCGCTCCATCACCGAGAGCAGCGTCACGTTCGCGATGCCCAGTCCGCCGACGATCAGCGCCACCGCGCCCAACGCGAGGAAGATGACGTTGATGTCGCCGCGCACGTCCCGCTGCAGTTCCCCGCCGGCCGGCGGCGCCTGCACGTCGATGTTCTCGGGGGAGTTCGGCGCGAGCGCGATCGGCACCTGCTCGGACACCACGTCCCCGGCGCCCACCGCGATCCGCATCTGCACCTCACCCGGAGCAGCCAGGGCGAAGTCCACCCGGGCCGTGCCCATCGGCATGATGACGGCGTCCAGGAGGTCACGCCGTCGCACCGCATCGCCGAGGATCCCGATCACCGTGTAGGAGTCCTCGCCGATGAAGATCGAGGGTTGGGAGTCCACCCGGTACACCCCGAGCCGCTCCGCGGCACCCGGCCCGAGCACCACCACGCGGTCGCCGCGCGACTCGTGGCCCGCGTCGAACATCCGCCCCGTCGCGACCTCGGCGCGAATCGCCGCCAACAGACCGGGGGAGGCCGCGGAGACGGTGGGGGTCACGGTGCGCGAGGCGGTCGGGTCCGCGATCGGCACCGCGGAGATCCGCGCATCACCGACCGGCACGTCCGCCACCAGCGCCGCCGCCTCGATGCCGTTCAGGCGCATGACCCGCTCGTGCGCGTCCCACGGCAACGCGGTGCGCGCTCGTGTCTCACCCGAGATCGTGTTGACGGTGCCCGCCTGTGCCACGGCCTGGGTGGCGGCGACGGCGTCGAACTGCCGCGCGATCTGGCCCGCCCCGGTCTGGGCCATTCCGAGCGTGACCACCACGGCCGCGATCCCCAGGACGGTGCCCAGGATCGTCAGCACGAGACGTCCCGGCCGTGCCCCGATGCCGTGAGAGGCCTCCACGAACAGGTCCTGCAGGCCGGCGAGCCGCCCGCTCACCGCAGCACCTCCAGCCGGCCGTCGGTGATGCGCACCTGGCGCTGCGCACGCGCCGCCACCTGCGGGTCGTGCGTGATCACGGCGAGGGTCAGTCCGTCACCGTGCAACTCGTCGAACAGGTCCAACACCTCACCGGAGGTCGTGGAATCCAGGTTCCCCGTCGGCTCGTCGGCGAGCAACAACGCAGGTGACGTCGCGACGGCGCGCGCCACCGCCACCCGTTGACGCTCACCACCGGAGAGCGTGGTGGGGCGAAAGCCCAGGCGGTTGGCCAGGTGCACCCGTTCCAGGGCGGCGATCGCCCGCCCGGCCCGCTCGGCGCGCGGAATGCCGGCGTACATCGTGGCGAGCATCACGTTCTCCAGCACCGTGCGGTGCGGCAGGAGGTGGAACGCCTGGAACACGAACCCGATCCGACCCGCGCGCAGCGCGGTGCGGCGGCGCTCGCTGACCTCGTGGCTGGGTTCGCCGTCCAGGAAGTACTCCCCGGCGCTCGGCCGGTCCAGCAGCCCGAGCAGGTTCAGCAGCGTCGACTTACCCGACCCCGAGGGTCCCACGATGGAGAGGTAGTCCCCGGGCTCCACGAGCAGGTCGGTGGGATGCAGCGCGACGACGCTCGGCGGGCCGGGGAAGGTGCGCGTCACCCCGCGCATCTCGATCACGGGCGGGTCGAGGACGATGACGTCCTCGGCCTGTGCACCCACCTCGGCCTGCTGGCGCGCGGGCGTGGCGCTCACCGGCCGCTCCCGTCGGCGTCCTGCACGCCGTCGTCCTCCTGCGATGAGTCGCCGTCGTCACCGGACCCGCCCACGCCGACCACCACGAGGTCGCCCTCCTGCAGTGGTGAGACGCTGGAGGCGACCTCCACGTACCCGTCCGCCGCCAGGCCCGTGGTGACCTCCACGAGTTCGGGGGCCTGCGCGCCGTCGCGCATCACCTCGATCCGGCTCTCCCCACCGGGGCCGGCCGTGAGCGCCGCGACCGGCACCGTCAGCACCTCACCGGCGGTGGAGGAGACCGGGATGGTGACGCGCACGTTCGAGCCCGCCAACTGGCTGCGCTGATCCTCGGTGAGGTCGTCGGGATGGAGCACCACCGTCGGCCCCGTGGGCACCGATGACCCGCCGCCGAATCCGTCGTCGAACTCCTCGAACCCGTCTCCCGAGTCCGAGCCCGAACCCGACTCCTGCGGCAGGATGCCCGAACCGTCCCGGCTGAGCTGGACCACGGTGGCGGGCAGTTCCAGGTCGCCGGTGCTGAGCGTGGCGGTGGCGCCCTCCTGGATGAGGTCGAAGTCGGACTCCGAGACGCTCGCGACGATCTGCAGCGTCACCCCGGACACGCGCAGCACCTCACCGGAGACGGCCGAGCCGCGGGAGACCGCGACCTCGTCCACCCGCCGCGGCAGATCAGCGAGGTAGGCGACCTCGCCGGCGGGAAGCGGGGTGAGGACCCCGAGGCGGGCCTCCTCCAGTGCGGAGCGTGCCTCGGCCAGCGCCGTCGCGGCGGCGTCGCGCATCTCCTGCTGCGCGGAGACGTCGGGTGCGGCCAGCGCCTCGTCCCGCGCCGCGACGGCGATCCGCACCGCGTCCTCCAGGTCCGCCACCCGGGGGCAGGACCGCTCCAGGGTGAGGGTCTGGCCGGTCTCCGGGTCGGTGCTCTGCTCGGCGGGCGCAGCCCAGCAGGCGCGGGCCTCGTCGAGATCGCGTTGCGCGGAGTTCACGGCGCCCTGCAACGAGAGCCGTTCGGAGTCCGCCGGGCCCGACTGCGCCTGGCGCAGGTCGCTCTCCGCTGCGGCAAGGGACTGCTCCGCAGCCGTGACCGATTCCTGGGCCATCGCGAGTTCGTCACGCGCTGCCTCGTCCGCCTCCGGCGCGGGGTACCCGGCGCGGGTGAACAACTCCGCCACGGCGGCAGCCGTCGCGGCGTCGTAGGTGCCGGAGTTCCCGGCGTCCAGGTCGAGGGAGCCCAGGGCCTCCTGCAGCTGTGTCACGTCGGGGCCGGAGACCCCGGCACGCAGGCTGCGGTAGACGGGCAGTTCGCCGGGTAACGCGATGACCGGGCGACCGGTGACCTCCAGCAGCACGCTCCCGGGCTCCACGGTGTCCCCGACCTGCGGCACGGCGCCCGTGACGACGGCCGGTCCGCCGAGGTCGGCCGTCTCCACCGTCACCGAGACCGCACCGTCGTAGAGTGCGTCACCGCGCACCACCACGTCGCTGGAGAGTTCCTGCCGCTCCACGGCGATCGTGATCGGTCCGGCCTCGGGCGGCGCGCTCTCCGCCGCGATCTGAGCGGGGGACTTCACCAACCGTCCCGCGAGCAACCCGAGGGCGAGGCAGAGGACGGCGATGATCGCCATCACCCAGACCGTCCGGTTCGAACGGCCCGCTCGGGCCACGAGGGCGCTCCCGCCGCCGGTAGCGGGCGTGCCCACGGTGCCCGGCGTGACGTGGGTGAGGTCGTGGTGCTCCTGGGGTACGGGATCCTCGCGCCGGCGGCGCCGGATCACTCCGACTCGCTCTCGAACTGCTCCGCGGCGGCGATGAACTCCTCGAACAGGGCCCGGTTCTCCTCGAGGTAGGCCTCCTCGTGCTCGAACTGGATCGCGAGGAAACCGGAGTCGTAGTCGACCTCGGAGCGGCAGGTGTAGTCATCCACCGCCGTTGCGATCTCCTGCGCCTTCGCCTCGGCCAGGACGTCGTCGGTGGGTTCGACGTACTCGTCCTGAGAGCCCCAGATGGTCTCGGTCAGGTCGTAGATGCTCTGCTCGGCATCAGCAGGCGTGCGGAAGTCGTAGCCCGCCTCCGCCATGCATTCCGCCCACGTCGCGTCGAGCTCTCCCATCTTCGGGTCCGCGGCCGCGTCCTCGTACAACGTGGACATGCCCTCGAAGAGCTCCTGGAAGCGGGGATCCTCGGTGAGGCCCGCCAACTCCATGCCCGGCAGGTCCTGCTCGGTCTCGTGCTGGGCCCACCCCGAGCACCCGTAGTCCTCCCAGTTCCACTCGAAGTCCTCCAGGTCGGCATCCGGATCGGACTCCATGTCCTGCGGGGCGCCGTACAGGGCCTCGGACCACGCGACGTACTCGCTCTCGGACATGGACTCGATGATCTCGGCGTTGGGATCGGTCCACTCCTCGGCGCCGTCCTCCTCGATGGTCTCGTCGTAGGAGTCCTCCCAGGTGAAGGTGCCGTACCCGTACTGCTCCGCGAACTCCAGAGTGCCCCACTCCGGGGTGTCCTCATCGGAGAGCACCGTGGTGGAGGAACTGCCGAGATCTGTCGGGATGTACTCGAAGCCCTGTTCCGCCATGCACTCGGCCGTCAGTTCCTCCGCGCGCACCGTGGAGGCGTCGTACAGGGCCTGCCATTCCGCGTCGGACATGTCCGCGGTGCCGGTCAGGGCCTCGATCGAGGCGAACTCCTGAGAGATCGGCGAGTCCTCCCACGTGAGGTCGCCGCCGCTGCCGTCGTCGGTGCTGTTGTTGCACGCGGCGAGCGTGGCCGTCAGAGCGATTCCCGCGGCGAGCGAGATGAATTTGCGGGTCGCGTGAGGCGTGGTGTCCATGCCAGTCTCCTTCGAGGCACAGGTACTGCGTGATGAGGCCTCGGGAGGAATGGTGTCCCGTTGAGAGGTCCCTGGGGAGAGTTTGCCTCATGCGGCCGCGTTTCGGGGTCATCCTTTTGGGTAGTTCTGAGCAGCCCGGGGCGCACGTGCCCGCGGTGGGGCGGTCAGGAGGTCGTGGACGCCGGAACGGTGACCGCGCCGGCCGGGCCCGCGGCCCGGGAGACCAGGAACGCCGGGGCGCCGAAGCCGGCCTGAGCGAAGGCCTCGTGGACCGCGGCGGCAACCTGCGCCGTCGTCCCCTCCGGGACCAGGGCGATCGCCGATCCGCCGAAGCCGCCCCCGGTCATCCGGGCGCCCACGGCGCCGGCGGCCCGCGCCGCGGCCACGGCGGTGTCCAGCTCGCCCACCGTGACCTCGTAGTCCAGGCGCAGCGACTCGTGCGAGGCATCCATCAGGGCGCCGAACGCCGGCCAGTCACCGGCGCGCATCAGCGACCACGCCTCGCGGGTGCGGGCGATCTCGGTGAGCACGTGACGCACCCGATGGCGTTCGGTCTCCTCCGTCAGCGCCGTCAGCGCCGTCAGCGCCGTCAGCGCCGTCATGGCCTCGGCCACGGCCAGGTCGGTCTGATTCGCGTCGTAGCGGTCCAGCCAGTGCCGCAACGTGGGCACGCCCAGGCGCGCTGCCGCGGCATCGCAGGTGGCGCGGCGTGAGGCGTACTGCCCATCGTTCAGGGAGTGCGGCGCGCGGGTGTCGATCACCAGCAGCTCGTAGCCGACCGGCGCGAACGGCTCCAGGTGCACGGAATTGTCCAGGCAGTCCAGGGCGAGCGCGAACCCCTCGGCCGAGCGCAGCGACGCCGCCTGGTCCATCCCGCCGGTGGCGGCACCCGCGACCTCGTTCTCCGCGCGGATGCAGGCCTCCACGAGCTGCCGACGCCCCTCGTCGGAGGAGATCAGCCCCAACCCGGCAACCTGGTCCAGGGCCACGGCCACCGCGGCCTCGATCGCGGCGGAGGAGGACAGGCCGGCGCCGAACGGCACACAGGAGGTGACCGCGGCGTCGAAGCCCGGCACGTCGAGACCCGCCTCGCGCAGGGCCCACGCGACCCCCGCCACGTACGTTCCCCACCCGTGCGCGCCGTCCTCGATCAGGGTGTCCAGGTCCGCTTCCCACGCCTGGTCGGTCTGGCCCGAGACGAGCCGGACCCGGGAGTCCGTGCGCGGCCGCAGCGCCACGAACGTGCGGTGCTCGAGCGCGATCGGCAGGCACAGTCCGCCGTTGTAGTCGGTGTGCTCGCCGATGAGGTTCACCCGGCCGGGCGCCGCCCACACGCCCGATGGTGCGCTCACGCCGCCCACGCCGTCGCCCAGTTCGGGGAAGGAGGAGGTGAACAGCGCGGTCACGCGCGCGGCGCCGTCGCTGGGGGTCCAGGCCTGAAGCCAGGTCGTCATCACGTGTCCTTCGGTGGCGGGTGATCATGACGGGAGGGCGACCAGAGCGGGGCGCCCTCATGAATCTTGCCACTCGTGCGCGTGACGCGGGCGCGACCAAAGGCCGGGGCTCGCGATGGACCCACCTGTGGCGGCGCCACCATGGCCGCTCGCGTGTGAACGCACCCGAAGAACCTGCCAGGATGGAGCAATGACCGACAGCCAGCCCCGCGTCTTCTCGGCCATGCAGCCGACGGCGGACTCCCTCCACCTCGGCAACTATCTCGGCGCGCTGCGCCAGTGGGTGGCCCTGCAAGAGGACTACGACGCGATCTACGCGGTGGTCGATCTGCACGCACTCACGGTGGCACCCGACCCGGAGGCGCTGCGCCGCCGCTCCCGCATCACGGCGGCTCAGTACCTCGCTGCGGGGGTGGACCCCGAGCGCTCCATGCTCTTCCTGCAGTCGCACGTGCCGGAGCACGCCGAACTCGCCTGGGTCCTGGGCTGCCTGACCGGGTTCGGTGAGGCCTCCCGGATGACCCAGTTCAAGGACAAGTCCGCCAAGCAGGGTGCCGAGGGCACCACGGTGGGCCTGTTCACCTATCCGGTGCTGATGGCGGCCGACATCCTGCTCTACGACGCTCAGCTCGTGCCGGTGGGGGAGGACCAGCGTCAGCACCTGGAGCTCTCCCGCAACCTGGCGCAGCGACTGAACTCCCGCTTCGGTGACATCGTGACGGTGCCGGAGCCGTACATCGTCAAGGACACCGCGAAGATCCAGGACCTGGCGGAGCCGACCGCGAAGATGAGCAAGTCGGGCAACCCCAGCGGCCTGATCGAATTGATGGACACCGACAAGGTGATCGCGAAGCGCATCAAGTCCGCCGTCACCGACGCCGAGACGGAGATCCGGTACGACCGGGAGAACAAGCCGGGCGTCTCCAACCTGCTGGCGATCCACTCGGCGATCTCCGGCACCTCGATCGCGGAGTTGGAGGCGGAGTTCTCCGACAAGATGTACGGCCACCTGAAGGTGGCCGTCGCCGAGGTGGTGCTCGACGCCGTGGCACCCATTCGGGAGCGGGTCACCGACCTGATGGCCCACCCGGGTGAGCTGGACGAGATCCTGGCGGAGGGCGCGCGCAGGGCGCGGGTCATTGCCGGGGAGACGCTCGCGCGGGTGTACGACGCGGTCGGGCTGATCCCTGCGGGTGGCGCCCGTTGACGAATCCCACCCTCTCCTTCCCGTCCCTGTTCGCCAGGGGGACGAGCATCGGCGTGGCCATCGAGGTGCCGGCGCAGTATCGCGAGAGCCTGCGCGCGATGCGATTGCGTGCCGAGGGGGAGGCCGCGGCGGAGATCATCCCGCCGCACATCACGTTGGTGCCGCCCACCCAGTTGCCGACCTGGGACCTCACGCCGGTGCTGGTCCATCTGGATCAGGCGGCCCGCCGGGTGGCGCCGTTCACGGTGGAGCTGCGGGGTGCGGGGACGTTCCGCCCCGTCACCGAGGTCGTGTTCGCAGCCCTGAGCCAGGGTGAGGCGGAGTGCGTTGAACTGCAGCGGCTCGCGCAGTCGGGTCCGCTCAGCGCCGAGCTGGCCTACCCGTACCACCCGCACGTGACCGTGGCGCAGAACGTCTCGGCGCAGGCCCTGGACCGCGCGGAAGATGAGCTGGCAGGGTTCCGCGCGCGGTTCAGGGTGGGTACGTTCGTGTTGTACGAGCTCGGACCGGATGAGGTCTGGCACACGATCCGGACGTTCACCCTGGGGGGATAGGCAGTGCCGAGCTGGCTGACGCGGGCTATCGACCGTGGCAAGGCGTTGGGCGTGTGGTTCCAGCACACCCGCCTCGGACGGATGAACGGCCGCTACGGCGCCGTGCGGGGTGCCCAACTCGCCGGCGGCATCGCGTACGCGGGGCTGTTCAGCGTGTTCGCGGGACTGACCATCGCGGTGACGGTGTTCATGCAGGTGCTGGGTGGCCGCAAGAGGCTGCAGGACGCGGTGTTCAACAACATCGCGGAGGCGCTGCCCGGGATCCTCAAGACCGACGACGACCCGAACGGGCTCGTCTCCCCGGACTCCCTGGTGCTGGACCAGGGGCTGTCCATCACCGGCGCCGTGGCCACCGCGGTGCTGCTGCTCTCGGCGATCGGGGTGATGAGCTCCCTGTCCGGGAGCATCCGCGCGGTCTTCGGGTTGGCCAAGCCGCCGCGCAACGCTGTGCTCGCGAAGGTGACCGACCTGCTCGGCTTCGTGTTCCTGGCGGTCTCCGTGGTGGCGACGGCCGCCCTGGGGATCATTGCCGGGACCGCGGGCTCCTGGGTGGTGGACACGCTCGCCCTGCCGTCGGGGTGGGGTCAGGTGCTGGTGCGCGGCCTGGGACTGGTCAGTGCCTTCGGTGTGGACATGGTGGTCTTCGCCTACCTCATCAGGTACCTGGCCGGGGCGCGGCCACCGCGCCGGGACCTGTGGTGGGGAGCGGCGATCGGCGCCTTCGGCACCGGGGTGCTGCGGATCGCGGGCACCTCGCTCGTGGGATCGGCGGACAACGCGATCCTCGCGGCCAGCGCCGCGATCGTGACCCTGCTGCTCTGGGTGAACCTGGCGGCGCGGCTGATGCTCTACATCGCGGCGTGGACGGCGAACCCGCCGGTGCGCTTCGAGGACGTGGTGACACCCGAGGAGTTGCACCTGCGCGAGCGGCCCAACTACGTGACGCTCAGCGCCCCCCACACCCTGGACTGGGACCACGACGCCTACACGGGCAAGGTGCAGCCACACGAGGCGGAGCGTCGGGAACGGGAACTCGCGGCGCGGGTGGAGGAGTTGGAGCGCGAGCAGCTCGAGCGCGCGGTGCGTGCCGCCGGTCGCTCCGGTGGCCCGCTGCACCGGCTGTATGTGCGTCACCGGATGCGGGTGGCGGCGCACCGGGTGCGGCAGGAGGCCGTGCAGGAGGGCTTGCGCGACGCCGTCGAGCGGCAGTTCGCCGACAGACGCCCGAGCGACGCCCCCGCCGCCGAGGCCGAGTAGCCCCGCGAGGCGGTTGTGTCGCATTCGCGAGGCGGTTGTGTCGCATTCGCGGGAGGCACTTCTTGGTGAGATCCCAGGTCATGCCTGCACCAAAGTTTCACACGCGTTTGCCCTGTCATGAGGCAAGGTGAAGGGACGAGGACAGGCGGGAGTTCCCGCGAACACCGCTCACCAAGGGGGAAGCAGTCATGACGTCCATGACGACCACACGTCCAGCAGCGGTGTTCGCCGCCGTCGCGCTCAGTGCGGTGCTCGCCTCGTGTGCCACCGAGACCGACACGTCACCGGGCGGCGCCGAGGCAGAGGCGACCGCCTCCCCGGATGTCAGCACCGCGGAGTCGCTGAACTCCGAGCCGGAGGCCGAGGCGCCGTCGAGCAGCGCGGCGGGTGAGGGCCTGACTCGTGCCGACTCGCCACTCGCGCACGAGCTCACCGAGGCTGGTCTTGCCTCGGTGCTCGAGGTGCAGACCCGTGAGGTCGAGTACGCGCTGCGCGTGCGCCAGGAGGAACTCCTCGCGGAGTGCATGGCCGAGCGGGGCTTCGAGTACGTCCCGGAGTTCACCGCCCAGGAGGCGGCGGAGCAGGTGGAGTTGCCCGAGCGCGGAACCCGTGAGTTCGCGGAGCAGATCGGCTACGACATCACCTTCCTGCCGCCGGAGTCCGGGGAGATCGACCGGAACCCTGGGAGCGGCGACGGGTGGTACGAGGCGATGAACGGGGCCGCCCTCGACGGGGAGGATTCCTTCGATCTCACCGCCGAGGAGTCGATCCTGCGCAGCTTCGACCATGGCTGCTCCGGCTCAGTCTCCCGCACCATCTACGCGGAGTTCCCCGGCTACGGGGCGTACAGCATTCAGCTGTACTCGCGCTTCAACGACTTCTTCCGTGGCTTCACGCAGGTTCTCATGGATGCGGCCGAGGACGCCCGCAACGCCGAGATCGAGGCGGACTGGGCCGCGTGCATGGCGCAGGGCGGCTACGAGTTCGCGAACCCGGGCGAGGCCCGTGCCAGCCTGTACGCGCTGGAGGAGGACCTCCTGGCGGAGTACCACGAGGAGTTCGACGGCGAGGCTCCCTCCGAGGAGGAGGTCGCCGAGGCCAATGCGCTAGAGATCGAGACTGCCGTCGCGGACTACGAGTGCAGGGAGCAGGTCGACTACGACTCGCGGATGCTCGCGATCGAGTTCGAGTACGAGGCCGCGCACATCCAGGAGAACCGTGAGGTGCTGGAGGAGTACATCGCCGCGGGCCTCGCGTTCGAGGAGCAGCTCCGTCCCTAGTCGGGTGCCGATCGAGCGGGGCCTCAGAAGGACCGCGTGATCAGCGCCTTCTTCACCTCGGCGATGGCCTTGGTGATCTCGATGCCACGCGGGCAGGCCTCGGTGCAGTTGAAGGTGGTGCGGCAGCGCCACACGCCCTCCTTGTCGTTGAGGACCTCCAGGCGCTGCGTGCCGCCCTCATCGCGCGAATCGAAGATGAAGCGGTGCGCGTTCACGATCGCCGCCGGGCCGAAGTACTGGCCGTCGGACCAGAACACCGGGCAGGAGGAGGTGCACGCCGCACACAGGATGCACTTGGTGGTGTCGTCGAACCGGGCCCGCTGCTCGGCCGACTGCAGCCGCTCGGAGGAAGGCTGGTTGCCGGTGGTGATGAGGAACGGCATCACCTCGCGGTAGGAGGCGAAGAACGGCTCCATGTCCACGATCAGGTCCTTGCGCACCGGCAGGCCCTTGATGGGCTCCACCGTGATCGGCTTGGAGGTGTCCAGGTCCTTCAGGAGCGTCTTGCACGCCAGCCGGTTGCGGCCGTTGATCCGCATCGCGTCGGAGCCACAGATCCCGTGCGCGCAGGAGCGGCGGAAGGTCAGGGAGCCGTCGTGGTCCCACTTGATCGCGTGCAGGGCGTCCAGCACGCGGTCGGTGCCGTGGACCGTGAGGGTGAAATCCTCCCAGTACGGCTGCGGGTTCTCGACATCGGGGTTGTACCGCTCGATGCGCATCGTGACCTGGAAGGAGGGAACCGCGCCCACCTCGGCCTCGGGTGCGCGCTCAGCCGTCGCCGTCATCAGTACTTCCTCTCCATCGGCTGGTAACGCGTCACGGTCACGGGCTTGTAGGCCAGCTCCACGCGGGAGCCCGCCTCGCCCTGACCCTCCCCGACCGGGTGGGCCATCGTGTGCAGCATGAAGTTCTCGTCGTCACGGTCCGGGAAGTCCTCGCGGAAGTGCCCGCCGCGGGACTCCTTGCGGGCCAGCGCCCCGACCACCACGACCTCGGCGAGCTCGAGCAGGAAGCCGAGCTCCATCGCCTCCACCAACTCGCTGTTGTAGGAGGTACCGGTGTCGGCCACGCTGACGTCGGCGTACCGCTTGCGCAGTTCGGTGATCTTGCCCAGGGCGTTGGTCAGGGACTCCTGGGTGCGGAACACCTGTGCGTCGGCGTCCATGACCTCCTGCAGGGTGCGGCGCAGGTCCGCGGCGGACTCGCTTCCCGAGCCCAGCCGGATCCGCTCGAGTTCACCCTCCACGTAGCTCTCCGGGTGCTCGGGGAGCTCGGGCAACTCCGCACCGACCGCGTAGGCGGCCGCCGCGATCCCGGCGCGCTTGCCGAACACGTTGATGTCCAGCAGCGAGTTGGTGCCCAGGCGGTTGGAGCCGTGCACGGACACGCACGCCACCTCACCGGCCGCGAACAGCCCGGGGACCTTGTCGGTGTTGTTGCGCAGCACCTCGGTCTCGATCGTGGTGGGGATGCCGCCCATGGCGTAGTGCGCCGTCGGGTACACCGGCACCGGCTCGGTGTACGGCTCCACGCCCAGGTAGGTGCGGGCGAACTCGGTGATGTCCGGGAGCTTGGCATCGATGTGCGCCGGCTCCAGGTGCGTGAGGTCCAGCAGCACGTAGTCCTTGTTGGGACCGGCGCCGCGGCCCTCGCGCACCTCGTTGGCCATGGAACGCGCCACGATGTCGCGGGGTGCGAGGTCCTTGATGGTGGGGGCGTAGCGCTCCATGAAGCGCTCGCCGGAGGCGTTGCGCAGGATGCCGCCCTCACCGCGGGCGGCCTCGGAGAGCAGGATCCCCAGGCCCGCCAGGCCCGTGGGGTGGAACTGGAAGAACTCCATGTCCTCCAGCGGGATGCCGCGGCGGTAGGCCACGGCCATGCCGTCACCGGTGAGGGTGTGGGCGTTGGAGGTGGTCTTGAAGACCTTCCCGGCGCCGCCGGTGGCGAACACCACGGACTTGGCGCGGATGATGTGGATCTCGCCGGTGGCCAGCTCGTAGGCCACCACGCCGGCGGCCTTCACCTCACCGTCCTCGCGGGGGTCGCCGGTGAGGATCACGTCGAACACGTAGAACTCGTTGAAGAACTCCACGTCCTGCTTCACGCACTGCTGGTAGAGCGTCTGCAGGATCATGTGGCCGGTGCGGTCGGCGGCGTAGCAGGCGCGGCGCACCGGGGCGTCACCGTGGTTGCGGGTGTGGCCACCGAATCGGCGCTGGTCGATCTTGCCCTCGGGGGTGCGGTTGAAGGGCAACCCCATCCGCTCCAGGTCGAGCACGGCGTCGATGGCCTCCTTGGCCATGATCTCCGCGGCGTCCTGGTCCACCAGGTAGTCGCCGCCCTTGACCGTGTCGAAGGTGTGCCACTCCCAGTTGTCCTCCTCCACGTTCGCCAGCGCGGCGCACATGCCGCCCTGCGCGGCGCCCGTGTGGGAGCGGGTGGGGTAGAGCTTGGAGACGACGGCGGTGCGGGCCCGACTGGAGGACTCCAGGGCGGCGCGCATCCCGGCGCCGCCGGCACCGACGATCACGACGTCGTAGGTGTGCGTCTGCACGTGTGTTTCCTTTGCTCGCGGGTCGATCAGGCGACGGGTCTGGGTGGCCGGGTCAGCCGAAGCAGATGCTCGGCAGCAGGTCGTCCGGGGAACCGGGCGGGCACGGCTCGAAGGTGAAGATCACCAGCGTCCCCAGCACCACGGTGATCACGAACGCGAGATAGAGCAGCGTCTTCAGCGTGATGCGGGTGCCGGTGCGCTCGGCATAGTCGTTGATGATCGTGCGCACCCCATTGGTGCCGTGGATCATCGCGAGCCACAGCATCAGCAGGTCCCAGATCTGCCAGAACGGGCTGGACCACTTGCCGCCCACGAACGCGAAGTCGATGGCGCTGACGCCCTCCCCGACCACGAGGTTGACGATGAGGTGACCGAAGATCAGGGCGACCAGCAGCACACCGGAGATGCGCATGAACAGCCACGCGAACATCTCCGTGTTGATGCCGCCGGGCATCTGATTACTGCGCGTGACCTTGGCGCGCGGTTCGGGGATCACGGGTGTGCTCATCTCAGTGCCCCCCGAAGACGTTCATCAGGTGCCGCGGCGCGAAACCGGCCAGCAGCACGAGGGTCAGGCCGACCACGATCCACAGCATCACGCGCTGGTAGCGGGTCCCCTGGGCGAGGAAGTCCACCAGGATGATGCGGATCCCGTTGAAGGCGTGGAACAGGACGGCGGCCACGAGGCCGAGTTCGCCCAGCCCCATGATCGGGGTCTTGTAGGTGCCGATCACCTCGTTGTAGACCTCCGGGGAGACCCGCACGAGCGCGGTGTCGAGCACGTGCACGAGGAGGAACAGGAACAGCAGCATTCCGGTAACGCGGTGGGCGACCCAGGACCACATGCCCTCGGTGCCGCGGTAGAGGGTGTCACGCTTCTTGCGTCCACCCTTCGGTGGTGACGCCGACGGCGGTGTCGCCGAGCTGGCGGGAGGGGCGCTGGCCACGGTGCTTGAGCCTCCTGACGGCTGTAGTGCTCTTTGGTCCCACTCTAGTCACCCCCCGAGACGGATGCTGACATTCCTCTCGCACGAGACGCGCAAGCCTCACCTCGATTCCTCAGGCGGGAACGGGTTCGGGATCGCGCAGCACCGGACGCAGGCTGTAGCGCACGTTGGACCACGCCCCGTACAGCAGGGGCGCCGCGGCCAGGCCCACTGCCAGGGCGGGGAACTGCACGAAGAAGGTCCACAGCATGCCCACCATGACCAGGGTGAGCAGGGAGAGGTACCAGCGCCGAAGACCGAGGAAGAGGCTGGCCTTGAGTACCTCCCGCAGCCGCGCGTCCTCCCGTTCGGCGCACGCGACCACCGCCAGCGGCGCCGTCGTGATCACCAGGGCGATCAGCACGGCGACCACGGGGATGGCCACCGCGCCCACGGGAAGTCCCCACAGTGCCACGGCATCGACCACGAGCACGGTGAGGGCGCCGACCACCAGCGCACCGAGGGCGAGCGAGCGCATGAGGTTGCGCCGCCAGGAGGCCCAGTACACGGAGAACACGCCGGTCTCCTTGCGGTCGGTGAAGGCGGCGAAGACCGTCGCCACCGCCGTCAACCCTGGGAAGGCCATGACGGCGGCGACGGCCAGCGCGGGCCAGGAGGCGCGCGGGTCCGTGGTCACCAGCAGGACCAGCAGCGGCAGCGACGTCAGCGCGAGGAGCGCATTGGTGATGACCAGCGCCGAGGCGGTCCCGATGACGGTGCCCCAGGTCTCCTGGCGCACCCCCAGCAGCAGCCCGCGGCGTCGGGGCGCGGTCATCCCTTCAGCCCCGCGGTCGCGATGCCCTGGACGAAGTAGCGCTGCCCGAGCAGGAAGATCAGCGCGATCGGCAGGACGGAGATGACCGACCCGGTCATGATGAGCGCGTACTCCGCGTTGTACTGCGAGACGAAGGACTTCAGACCGATCTGGATCGTCCAGATCTCCGGGCTGCGCAGGTAGATGAGCGGGCCGAGGTAGTCGTTCCAGGTGTTGACGAAGGTGAGCAGGACGAGGGTGGCGATCGCCGGGCCGGAGAGCGGGAAGACGATCCGCCGCCAGATGCCGTACTCGGTGAGTCCGTCGATACGGGCGGCCTCGCACAATTCGTCCGGGATGGACTCGTAGTACTGCTTCATGAGGAACACGCCGAACGCGGAGAAGGCCTGCAGCGCGATGATCGCCCAGAGGGTGTTGTTCAGGCCGAGCCGGGACATGAGGATGAACTGCGGGATCATGTACGCCTGCCACGGCACGGCGATCGTGCCGATGTAGGCGAGGAAGAGGACGTCGCGGCCGGGGAAGCGGGTCTTCGCGAACCCGTAGGCGGCGAAGCTGCCGGTCAGCACCTGCAAGCACGTCACCGTCACCGAGAGGATGAGCGTGTTGCGCAGCCAGGTCGCCATGTCGGACTTGGTCCAGATGTCCAGGTAGTTCTCCCAGACCACGGGGTCGGGGATCCACTGGATGGGGATGGAGAAGACCTGGTTGTTGGTCTTCAGGGAGGAGATCACCATCCACACGAAGGGGAGCATGATCGCTGCCGCGGCGATCGCCAGCGTGACGTACAGCGCGATGCGGCCCGCGAGGGTGCGCCCGCGCCGGCGCGGGCGGTTCAGGGGACGTGGGGTCGTGGGGCGCTCGAGGGTGAGCGTGGCCATCAGCGTTCCCTCCTCTTGTTCACCATGAACTGGACGATCGTGACCACCAGGCAGATGAGGAAGAGCACGATCGCCACCGCGGAGGCGTAGCCGAAGTCGTACTCCTCGAAGCCCTTGCGGTAGATGTACTGCGAGAGGACCAGGGTGGCGGTGCCCGGGCCGCCGTCCGTCATCACGAGGATCAGGTCGAAGATCTTGAAGCTGTTGATCGTCAGCATGACCGTGACGAAGAACGTGGTCGGGCGCAGGCACGGCAGGGTCACGTTCAGGAATCGCCGCAGGCCGTTGGCGCCGTCCACCCGGGCGGCCTCGTAGAGCTCACCGGGGATCGCCTGCAGGCCGGCGAGGAACAGCAGCATGTAGTAGCCCATGTCGCGCCAGGTGCCCACGATGATCACGGCCGGCATGGCCCAGTCGGTGGAGGTGGTCCATCCGGGTGGATTGTCGATCCCGATCCACATGAGGAACTGGTTGATCACCCCGGAGTCGGGGGAGAAGAGCATGTTCCACACCACGGCGATCGCCACGATCGAGGTGATGTAGGGGAAGAACGCCACGGTGCGGAAGAACCCCATGCCGCGCAGCTTGCGGTTGAGCAGGAGGGCCAGGCCGAGGGAGATGCCCAGCGTGAGCGGGATGTGCACGGCGGCGTAGTAGAAGGTGTTGAACAGCGCCGTGTGGAACGTCTTGTCGGTGATCAGGCGCTGGAAGTTCTCCGTGCCGATCCAGGTGGCCTGACCGAATGCGTTCCAACTGGTGAACCCCAGGTACATGAGGATCAGCACGGGAACGAGGGTCAGGGTGGCGAAGCCGAGGAAGTTCGGCAGGATGAAGGTCCACCCGATGACGGCGTTGCGCACCTTCAGTCGCTGGCCGGGCTTCCTGCGCGGCGGTGGTGCCGGCGCGGCTGCCGGCTTCTCGAGCACGGGGACTGCCATGTCCTCACTCCTCCTTGAGTCTGTGTTCACCGGCCCGGGGCGGCCGGCCCGGGGTGAACGGGCCGGCCGCGTCGGGCGGTCAGTCGAGCACTTCGGACTTCGCGCGCTCCATGGCCTCGGCGATGCCGTCCTGCGGGGAGACGGAACCGGACATGATGGCGGTGTGGGCGTCACCCAGCACCGTCTGGAGGCCGGGGGAGTCGGTGCCGAGCGGCACCTCGAGCGCCGTCTGGTGCGTGGTGAAGGCGAAGCGTGAGAGATCGTCGGTGGGCATGCCGTCCTTGGCGAACATGGCGTCGGCCACGGCGTCATTGGTCAGTGCCGGGGTGATGCCGATCTCGGCGAGCGCGATCGCGGCATCCTCCGAGGCGATGTAGGTCAGGAACGCCTTGGCCGCCGAGACCTTGGACTCATCGATCGCCGGGTTGATCCCCATCGCGGTGGGGGAACCGAACGTCACCGGGTTCTCCGCGGTCTCGGTCGTCTGCTGCGGAACCGGGGCGAACCCCCAGGAGAAGGACTCGGCGTCACCCGATTCGACCTGGGAGAGGTAGGTCGCCACGTACCAGGAGCCCATGACCATCATGGCGGCCTTCTGGGTGCCGAACTGCCCCTGGTAGGTCAGGGAGTTCGTGGTGATGGCTCCGAAGTCGACCTGGGATCCCTCCGCCTGGCGCGCGAGGGCCTCCTCGTAGAACGGGACCATGTAGTCCCACTCGGCCTCGAGGAACTCGCCGTCACCCTGGCCCTGGGCATTGGCGAAGCCCTGCACGGTGGAGGCCCAGCTGTGCTGGTAGTTGCCCAGGGCGTCGGTGTTGCCCGCGGCGGCGAGTCCCGCCGTCACGTCGCTCGCGGCCTGGTCGAAGTCCTCCCACGTCCATTGCCCGTCCGGGATCTCGACACCGGCCGTCTCGAACAGGTCGGCGTTGTAGTAGAGGTACCAGGCGTCGGCGCGGTAGGGCACGGCGTAGGTGATGCCGTCCACCTCGTAGTGCTCCAGGGTGGCCACGTCCGGGGAGATCTCGGCCGCGACGTCGCTCACGTCCATCAGCTGCCCGCCCTCCTGGAAGGTGGGGAAGGTCATGAGCTGCTTGACGGTGTAGATGTCGGGGGCCACCCCGGCGGCCAGGTCCGCGGTGATCTGGGTCTCGTAGTTGTTGACGTCGTAGTCCTCGACGTCGATCGTGATGTTCGGGTTCGCGGCCATGAACCCGTCGGCCAGGGCCTCGAACTCGGGCGTGGTGGCGAGGCTCCAACCGGCGAGGGTCAGGGTGACCGCCTCGCCGGAGGCGGCGTCGTTACCGGTGTCGCTCCCAGCGTCGCTGGAGGTGCTGGTGCTGCTGTCGCCGCCGCTGCAGGCGGACAGCACGAGCGCTGCCGCCGCAAGGACGGAGGCGGGGGCCATGAGTCGGCGCTTCATTGCGAGATCTCTCCTCATCAGGGGTGTGTGCCCGGGGTGGGCGGGGTGAGGCCCGACGGCGTGGTGGCGCCGGGGTGGGGGAGCGCCACCTGGGTGGTGGCGCCGTCGGCCCACGCGATCCTTGCGTGGGAGTCGGTGAGAGTGAGTTGCGGTGCCGCAACAGGCGGGTTCCCGGCAGCGGCGGCGTCCGTTCCGGTGACACCGGCCAGGTGCAGGGCGCACGCGTGCCATCCCTCACCCGCGGGTGAGGTCAGCACGCCCGTCACGGCGTGGGCACCCAGCGGGGAGGCGTCATCGCGGTGGTGTGCGCGGGCCGCCTCCCAGCCGTGCAGACCCACCAGGGCCGCCCGGTGGGTGGTGGAGGCGAGGTCGATGCGGGGCAGGTCCGGATCGAGCGTGACCTCCACACCCGCGTCGTCGGCGATCGGCCAGCCGCCGGCCTGCAGGCTCGCGGCCTCGTGCGCGGGGGCGGCGAGGTGGACCAGGCGCACCTCCCAGGCGCCGCGGACCACGGAGAGCGTGGTGAGGGTGCCGGCGGGGCGGGAGGCGCCGGTCAGGCCGGCGCCGTGCCGCACGGCGGGGGTGTCCGGGGTCAGCCAGTGGGCCTCGGCGACCGAGCCGATCACGGTGGCGCTGCCGAGGTCGGCGGCGTCGCCGAGGCTGCGCATGCCGCTGCGGTGGCTGCGTGCCCCATCCGCATCGACCAGCACCACCGACTGGTCCACGGGGGAGTGCCAGTCCACGCCCCGGTGCAACGGGAAGGTGCCGGTGGAGTAGGCCAGGCGCGTGTAGAGCGGGGAATCGGCCACGGTGTCGCCGGGATGCTGGTGGTCGGCGCCGTGGTTGACCACGCGCACGATCCCGTCAGCGGCGGTCGAGCTGACGACCCACGCCGGGGCCGCGATCGTGACGCGGTGGTCGGCGGTGCTCGCGGGCAGCGGCTGCGCGGGGTCGGTCCAGACGGGGTGCTCGGCGGGCATGAGCAGGCCCAGCAGGCCCTTGCTGGCCCAGTACGGCGAGCCGGTGCCGGTGTAGCTCTGCGCGATCGGGCGCCACGGGCCGAACCACCCGATGTCGAGCAGTCCCCGGGCGTTCGGCACGCCGCGCGCGGCGAAGTGCTCCACGATCTCCAGGGCGGCGGTGCGCAGCAGTCCCGGCCGCACGGACGGGACCTCGGCGAGCGCCCCGACCCAGTACGGCGCGGCGGCTGCGAAGCGATAGGTGAGGCTGCGGCCCTGAGGCAGCGGGGCGCCGTCGGCCCCCACCAGGTGCACGGCGTCGAGCAGATAGCGGTCCAGCCGTTCCCGGTCGCGTGCCACGCGGTCGGCAGCGAGCTCGCAGGCGCCCGCCATCCGCGACCACAGGGTCGGGTACAGGTGCATGGCCCAGCCCACGTAGTGGTCGTAGTTGCGGGCCTCACCGTCGCGATACCAGCCATCCCGCTCGTAGTAGGAGTCGTGGCGCTCGAGGTCCTCGGCCATGTCGGTCAGGGAGTGCGGACCTCCCACCGACCGCAGGAAGGTCTCCACGGTGAGGCGGAACCAGAGCCAGTTGTTGCGCGGGTAGCCGCGGTCGCCGACCACCTCGGCGAGGTAGTCCACGACCTGCTCCTGGACCCGGGGGTGCAGCGCGTCCCAGAGCCAGGGGCGGGTCAGGTCGAGCACGAGCGCGAGCGAGGCCGCCTCGACCTTGGCCTGCCCGTGCTCGCGGGGGCGCACCCAGCGCTCGGGGTGGCGTGGGTCCGTGCCCGCGGCGAGGCCGGCGGCGTAGCGCTCGAGCAGGCCGTGGGGATCGGCGCCGCCCTCTCCGGCGATGCGGAAGCCCGCGGCGAGCAGGGTGCGGGCGAACCCCTCGAGCCCGTCGACGGCGGTGCCGTAGCCACCGGGGGTCCCGGGGAGGGTGAGCAGGGCGCCGCTGGGTGAGGAGTAGCGACGGGCCGCCAGGAGGAGTCCGTCCGTGAACTGTGCGAGATCGGCGCGGGTGGTGATCGGCGTGCGGGTGCTCATGCGGAGACTCCCGAGGTCTCGGCCACGACCGCGCCGGGCATCGGCGCACCGGTGGTGTAGGCCTCCAGGGCGTCCAGGGCGTGGCGGGAGAGCCGGCGGGTCTCGGTGCCCAGGGAGCCGGCCACGTGCGGCGTGACCGTCACGTTCTCCAGCGCGAGCAGCGGGTGGCCCGGGGGTAGCGGCTCCGGATCGGTCACGTCCAGGATGGCGTCCAGCCGCTCCGAGGAGCAGTGCCGCACCAGGGCGTCGTGGTCGATCAGCCCGCCGCGGGCGGTGTTGATCAGGGTGGCGCCCGGGCGCATCAGGCCCAGTTCACGTTCACCCAGCATGTGCTGCGTGCTCGGCAGGAGCGGGGCGTGCACGGACACGATGTCGCAGCGACCCAGCAGGTCCTCCAGCTCCACGAGTTCGGCGCCGGCGGCGGCCACCTCGGCGGGGTCGGCCAACGGATCGGACACGAGGATCGGGCCGGTCTCCAGCACGCTCAGCAGCCGTAGCACGCGGCGCCCGATCTTGGAGAAGCCGATCAGGCCGACGGTGCGCCCGAGGTTGCTCAGATCGCTGGCGGCGAAGCCATCGCCCCACCCGAGGCTGGTGCGGCGCGCGCGGGCGGCGAGGGGAAGGGCGCGCTTCCCGGCCATGATGATGGCGGCGAGCGTGTACTCGGCCACGGGTACGGCGTTCATGTCGGCGGCCGTGGACACCTGGATGCCGCGCTCATAGGCCTGCGGCGGCACCAGGTCTCGCACACTGCCGGCGGAGTGGATGATCGCGCGGAGGGTAGGCATCGCGTCGAGGAGCGCGGGTGTGATCCTCGGCGCTCCCCAGGAGGTGATCAGCACCTCGATCTCGGCCAGTTCGTCGGGCCCGAGGTCGTGGTACTCGGTCACGTGCACCACATCCGGGAGCGTGGCGAGCGCATGCAGGCGCGCTCGCTCGCCGGCGCCGAACTGGAGCTCGAAGGTCCGGGGGGCCATGACGAGGAGGGTCTGAGGTGGGCGGTTCACTTTTCCTGCCTCTTCACTGAGGTGTGATCGTTTGGTGATCGAAGTCGTCGTTACGATCCGAAACGGTAAGCGCTTTGCGCGTGATGTGTCAACCGGGTTGCCAAGTGGGGCCAATGCGTGATCGAATATGATCGTTTCGTTGGCGACCACAAAGGAGTGACATGAGCGACGACGACGCCCGACCGCTGGCGGCCTCCCGCCGCGCCGAGGTCCTCGCGGCGGTGCAGGAGCGCGGCACGATCCGGGTGACGGATCTGGCGCGCGAACTCGGCGTCACCGCGGTCACCGTGCGCCGTGACGTCTCGGCGCTCGCCGCGCAGGGGCTGGTGCGCCGGGTGCACGGTGGGGCGGCGGCCCTGGAACGGGCGGCAGGGGAGGGGGATGGTACGGGCGCCTCCTCGGCGCCGACCGCGCAGGCGTCCTCACGGGGTGCACGGGCTTCGGCGGCTTCGCCGGGCGCCTCCATGCGTCCCGCCCACGCGCCGGACGCCGCCGGGGGGATCGGCGTGCTCGTCCCGTCCCTGGACTACTACTGGCCCACGGTGGCCAAGGGCGCCGAAGAGGAGGCGGTCGCCCACGGGATGCGCTTCCTGCTGCGCGGATCCGTGTACGACTCCGCGGACGAGCGTCCCCATCTCGAGCGACTCCTCGACGCCGGCGCGCGCGCCCTGCTCATGGCCCCCACGCTGCGCGGTGCGGGTGGCGACCTGATCCGACCGTGGCTGGAGGAGGCGCCGTGCCCGGTGGTGCTGATGGAGCGCCAGGCCCTGGTGGGCGCGGAACGCCGACCGGTGGAGTCCGTCGTCACCGATCACGCCTCGGGCGCCGCGACGGCGGTCTATCACCTGGCCAGCCTCGGGCACCGGCGGATCGGGGCGGTGCTCTCGGCCGAGTCGCCCCACGTGGGTCTGATCCGCGCCGGGTGGCTGCGCGCGCTGGACGAGCTCGGACTGCAGAGCGAGCCGCTCGTGGATGCCGCGATCCCAGGTCGGGATGAGCCGGGCTTCCGGGAACGCGCGGACGAGGTCCTCCAGCAGGTGCAGGGTGCGGGCGTGACGGCGCTGCTCGTGCACTCCGACCCGGAGGCCATCGGTCTCATGCAGCGGTGGGAGGAGCACGGGGTGGAGGTGCCACGGGACCTCTCCCTGGTGAGTTATGACGATGAGGTCGCCACGATGGCGACCCCCGCGCTCACCGCGATCCGGCCACCGCGGCGCACGATCGGGCGCACCGCCGTCTCCCTGGCGTTGGCCCGTCTCGCCGATCCCGGCCGTCCCGCGCACCGGGTGACGGTGAGTCCCACGCTGTACGCACGTGGCTCCACGCGGCGCCTCGAGGGCTGAGTGGTACCTGACGGGCGTTGTCAGTGCGCTGGACAACCTCGTCCGATAGGTTCGAAACCGTGACGACCACTCCCGGCTCCGAGCCCGCCAGCGCCGTTCCCGCATCGACCCACGCCGAGATCCCCGACCTCCACGCGATCGTGCCTGCGGGGGGCGCCGGAACCAGGCTGTGGCCGCTGTCCCGCCAGCACCGGCCCAAGTTCCTCCTCGACCTCACCGGTCAGGGACGCACGCTGCTGCAGGGCACCTGGGATCGACTGGCCGGGCTCACCGGGTCCGACCGGATCATGGTCGTCACGGGCGCCAAGCACGCCGAGGCCGTCGCCGAGCAGTTGGGCGATCTGCCCGCCGCCAACCTTGTGGCCGAGCCGAGCCCGCGCGACTCGATGGCCGCGATCGGGCTGGCCGCCGCGATCCTGCAGCACCGCCACGGTCCCGTGCTGGTGGCCTCCTTCGCTGCCGACCACGTGGTGCCGGACGTCGCGAGCTTCCACCGCGCGGTGCGCGACGCGGCCGATGCCGCCCGCGCCGGCTACGTGACCACGATCGGCATCGCCCCCACGCACGCCTCCACCGCCTTCGGCTACATCCGCGCCGGTCAGTCGCTGCCGCCGGGTGAGGGCGGCCCCGCCGCGAGCGTGGTCGAGGAGTTCGTGGAGAAGCCGGATGCCGAGACGGCCGCCGAGTACCTCGCCTCCGGCAAGTACGCCTGGAACGCCGGGATGTTCGTGGTACGCACCGATGTGCTCCTGAACCACCTCACCGAGCTGCAGCCGCCGCTCGCGGAGGGCCTGGAGGTCATCGCCCGCGCCTGGGACACCGCCGAGCGGGACTTCGTGATGGACGCGATCTGGCCCGGCCTGACCAAGATCGCGATCGACCACGCGATCGCGGAACCCGTGGCGGCCCAGGGGGGAGTCGCCGTCGTGCCCGGGGACTTCACCTGGGACGACGTGGGCGACTGGGCCTCCCTCGCGACCCTGCTGGCGGCGGGGGAGGACGGCGTGCGCGCCCCGATCCCCGGATCGCACGTGGTCGCGGTGGACGCCCCGGGCGCCCTGGTGCACGCCGCGGGCACGGTCGCCGTGGTCGGTATCCCGGAGGCGGTGGTGGTGCAGACCGAGGACGCCCTCCTGGTCACCGATGCCGCCCATGCCCAGCGGGTGAAGGCCGTGGTGGATCAGCTCAAGGCCGCGGGTCGCGACGACCTGGTCTGAGGCGACTGCACTGGGCCGACTGCACTGGGCCGGGGCGCGCCGGATCCCTCACCCCGTAGGCTTGGGTACCGTGCTGCGAACCTCCCGTCACGACCTCGACCACGCCCGTCCGGAACTCCCGGAGGGCGCTCGGGTGCGGATCGACGACGTCGTGGCGCGCGCTGAGGAGCACCTGGTCGCCCTGCGCCGGGACATCCACGCCCACCCCGAGCTCGCCTTCACCGAGCACCGCACCAGCGCCCTGGTCGTGGAGGAACTCACCTCGCTCGGCCTGAGCCCGAAGCGTGTGGGCCCCACGGGCGTGGTGTGTGACGTCCCGGGAGCGGACGCCACCGACCCACGCGGGTCGCTCGAGGGCGTGACCCACCCGGGCGTGGGGCATCGCCGCATCGCGCTGCGTGCGGACATGGACGCGCTGCCGCTGGAGGAGGAGACCGGCCTCCCGTTCGCCTCGACGAAGCCCGGCGTGATGCACGCCTGCGGGCACGATGTACACACCGCGGTGCTGCTCGGGGCCGCGCACGCGCTGGCGGCGCTCGCCGAGGCGGGGGAGCTCCCGGTGACGGTGCGGCTGGTGTTCCAGCCCGCGGAGGAGATCCAGCCCGGTGGCGCGGAGGCGCTGATCGACGCAGGCGTGCTGGAGGGCACCGAGCAGATCTATGCGGTGCACTGCGACCCGAAGATCCCCACCGGCACGATCGGTTCGCGCATCGGCTCGATCACTTCCGCCTCGGATCCCGTGAACGTGACCGTGCGTTCACCCGGCGGGCACACCTCCCGGCCCCACATGACCGGCGACGTCGTGTACGCCCTGGCGCAGATCGTCACCGGCGCCACGGGGGTACTCGGGCGGCGGATGGACCCCCGTGCCGGGGTGAACCTCACCTGGGGCGCGATCACGGCGGGCAACGCGAACAACGCGATCCCGACCTCCGGCTGCCTCAAGGGCACGTTGCGGGTGCTGGACGCGGATGAGTGGGAGCGCGCCGGCCGCGTGCTCCGCCACGCCATCGAGCAGATCGCCGCGCCGTTCGACGTGGAGGTGGAGGTGGACCACCGCCGCGGGGTGCCCCCCACCGTCAACACCCAGCAGGCGGTCGCGCACATCGAGCAGGCCGCCCACGAGGTGGTGGGGGAGGACGGCGTGCACCTGACCGAGCAGTCCCTGGGCGGGGAGGACTTCGGCTGGTACCTGCGCCGGCGCCCGGGGGCAATGATCCGCCTCGGCTCGCGCGAGCCGGGTACGCCGGTGACCGACCTGCACCGCGCGGACCTGCGCGTGGACGAGGCCGCCATCGCGATCGGTGCGCGCATCCTCGCGCGCACCGGGGTGATCGCGGGCCTCGCCCCGGCGCCGCCGAAGCCGCCCCAGGTGGCCTGACGGCGTCCTGGCGCCGGCGCCCAAACGGCGCGCAGGCACCCCGAACACGCGCCGATCCGCAACGTTTCGGTCACGATTCGGTGCCTGACGCCAGTCTGTGACCTGCGTGACACATGGGAGTCGTATCGTCGTTCTCCGCTGACCATGGGCGGAGGTCTATCTCTGCCGACCCGTGGGCGGTTCCAGTCTGAGCGGGGGCACAACCCACCGCAGTGACCATTGAGGAGAGTCCAGTGAAGAAGTCGATCATGGCGATTGCCGGTTCCGCGGCCGTCGCGCTCACGCTCGCTGCGTGTGGCTCCGCCCCCGAGGACGAGGCCACCACCGACGCCGGCACGGAGGAGACCTCCGAGGAGGCCACCGAGGAGGGCGACGGTGACATGACCGCCGCCAGCGACGTGAAGGCCTGCATGGTCTCCGACGCCGGTGGTTTCGACGACCAGTCCTTCAACCAGGCCGGCTACGAGGGTCTGCAGATGGCCGAGGCAGAGCTCGGCGTCGAGATCAACACCCTCGAGTCCGCGTCCGAGGCAGACTTCGGCCCGAACGTCGAGAGCCTCGTGAACGACGGCTGCACCTACATCATCGGTGTCGGCTTCCTGCTCGAGCAGGCCATCGAGGACGCCGCGACGGCGAACCCCGACCTGCACTTCGCCCTCATCGACTCCAGCTTCACCGACGCCGATGGCAACGTGATCGAGCTGGACAACGCCAAGCCGCTGCTGTTCAACACCGCCGAGGCCTCCTACCTCGCGGGCTACGTGGCCGCCGGCATGAGCGAGACCGGCACCGTGGGCACCTTCGGTGGCCTGCCGATCCCGTCCGTGACCGTCTTCATGGACGGCTTCGTGGACGGCGTCACGAAGTTCAACGAGGACAACGGCGCCGACGTGTCGGTCCTCGGCTGGAACAAGGAGAGCCAGGACGGCTCCTTCTCCGGTGGCTTCGACGACCAGTCCGCCGGTCAGAACATCACCCAGGGCTTCATCGACCAGGGCGCTGACGTGGTCATGCCCGTGGCCGGTCCGGTCGGCCTGGGCGCCGCCTCGGCCCTGGAGTCCGCCGGCGATGGTCACTACATGATCTGGGTCGACTCCGACGGCTACCTCACCACCGACTACGGCTCGATCATCCTGACCTCGGTCATGAAGGAGATGGGCGCCGCGGTGTTCGCCGCCATCGAGGAGCAGGTGAACGGCGAGTTCACCAACGCCCCCTACGTCGGCACCCTGGAGAACGACGGCGTGGGCCTGGCCCCGTACCACGACTTCGAGGACGTCATCCCCGCCGAGGTCGTCTCCGCCGTGGACGAGCTGCGCGAGCAGATCATCTCCGGTGAGATCACGGTCGAGAGCGACAACTCGCCCTCCTGATCTCCGCCACCGCACGCTGAACGCGGGGTGGCCCGACACCGGTCGGGCCGCCCCGCGTTCTCGCCCCACGGGTGAGGTGCACACAAGGGGGAGCACCACAGCCCGAGATCTGGCAGGATTCTTCATCCCCGCACGGGCGGGGGATATCGGAGGGACCGAGAGGCAATGAAGCTTGAGCTCGATGCGGTGACCAAGAGATTCGGGTCGTTCACAGCGAACGACCGGATCTCCCTCACCGTGCAGCCGGGAGAGATCCACGCGATCCTCGGCGAGAACGGTGCCGGGAAGAGCACCATGATGAACACGATCTTCGGGCTCTACCAGCCCGACGGCGGTCGGATCCTGCTCGATGACGAGCCGGTGAGTTTCGACGGCCCGGGTGACGCGATGCGTGCCGGCATCGGGATGGTGCACCAGCACTTCATGCTCGTGCCGGTCTTCACCGTCGCCGAGAACGTGGTGCTCGGCAGTGAGCCCGTCAAGGGCGGCGGCATCATCGACATCAAGAAGGCCCGCGAGCGGGTGCGGGAACTCTCCTCGATGTTCGGGTTCGACATCGACCCCGACGCGCTCGTGGAGGACCTGCCGGTGGGCGCGCAGCAGCGCGTGGAGATCATCAAGGCGCTCTCGCGGGACGCCAGCGTGCTGATCCTGGATGAGCCCACCGCGGTGCTCACCCCGCAGGAGACCGACGAGCTCATCGCGATCATGCGGCGCCTGAAGGAGGCCGGTACCTCCATCATCTTCATCACCCACAAGCTCCGCGAGGTACGGGCGGTCGCGGATGCGATCACGGTGATCCGCCTGGGCAAGGTGGTGGGCAGCGCCGACCCCTCCGCGAGCGAGACCGAACTGGCCTCGCTCATGGTGGGACGCTCGGTGACCCTGGGCGTGGATCGTCCCGAGGCCGACCCCGCGGGCACGGCGCTCGCCATCGAGGGCCTCTCGGTGCGTAACGGCGCCGGCGTGGAGGTCGTGAAGAACGTGAGCCTGGACGTGCGTGCCGGGGAGATCGTGGTGCTCGCGGGTGTGCAGGGCAACGGGCAGACCGAGCTCACGGAGTCGATCCTCGGGATCCAGGAGCCGGCCGCCGGCCGCATCACGATGGGCGGCAAGGATCTGACGAAGCTCGGGGTCCGGGAGCGGTTGGACGCGGGGCTCGGGTTCGTTCCGGAGGACCGTTCCACCGATGGCGTGGTCGCCGACTTCACGATCGTGGAGAACCTCGTGCTGGACCGGGTGGGGGCCAAGCCCTACTCCCGCGGCGGCGCACTGGAGATGTCCCGCCTGCGCTCGCACGCCACCGAGAAGGTGGCCGAGTACGACGTTCGCACCACCTCCATCGACCAGACCCTGGCCTCCCTCTCGGGCGGTAACCAGCAGAAGGTGGTGCTGGCGCGCGAGCTCAGCCACGACCTCACCGCGTTGGTCGCCTCCCAGCCCACCCGTGGCCTGGACGTCGGCTCGATCGAGTTCGTGCACAAGCAGTTCGTGGCCGCTCGCGACGCGGGCGCCGCGGTGCTGATCGTCTCCACGGAACTGGATGAGGTGCTCGCTCTGGGTGACCGGATCGCCGTCATGTGCGCCGGGCGCCTGGTGGGTGTGGTGCCGGGCGGCACCGACCGTGACGTGCTCGGCCTGATGATGGCGGGCGTGCCCGCCGAGGAGGCCTACGAGCAGGCCCGGTCGCACCACACCACCTTGGGCGGCAACGACACCGACGACGAGATCGACGTCCAGCACGAGATCCAGCAGGAGGAGGGGTCCGCTGATGAGTGAGGCACCCGGCACCACGGCAACACCCGAGAAGCCCGACGGCGCAGCCCCCGAGGTCAAGGAACCCACCGGCAGCCGGATCATCCGGGAGATGCTGTCCTCCTCGGTGGCGGTGACCGTGGGTGCGATCGTGCTGGCCATCCTGGTCGGTGCGATCCTCATCGTCGCCGCGGACCCGGCGGTCCAGGAGGCCGCCGGCTACTTCTTCGCCCGCCCCGGTGACTTCTTCTCCGCGGCGTGGAATGCGGCGTCCTCCGCCTACATTGCCCTGTTCCAGGGGGCGATCTATGACACCCAGGCCGACACCTTCAGCCGCGGCATCCGTTCGCTGACGGAGTCCCTGACGATCGCGACCCCGTTGATCTTCGCCGGCCTCGGGGTGGCGCTGGGCTTCCGCGCCGGCCTGTTCAACATCGGTGCGCAGGGCCAGATCATCGGCGGCGCGATCCTCGGCACCTACCTCGGCTTCACGCTGAACCTGCCCGCGGGGCTGCACACCCTGCTCGCGCTGCTGGGCGCGTTGGTCGGCGGCGGGATCATGGGCGCCATCCCCGGTTTCCTCAAGGCGCGCTTCGGGGCGCACGAGGTGATCGTGACGATCATGCTGAACAACATCATGGCGTTCGGTGTGCTGTGGGTGGTGACCACCTCGGTCTTCGCCTCCTCCACGCCGCTGGTCTCCCAGCACATCGCGCCCGAGGCTGAGCTCGGCCTGATGTTCGGGTCCGGTTTCCGGCTCCACTGGGGCTTCGTGCTCGCGCTGCTGGCCGCGGCCGTGGTGTGGTGGGTGCTGGAACGCTCGGTGTTCGGTTTCCGGCTCCGCGCGGTGGGCTCGAACCCGCACGCGGCGGCCACCGCCGGCATGAACGTGCGCACCATCACCGTGCTCGCCCTGGTCTTCTCCGGGGCGCTCGCGGGCCTCGCCGGTGCCATGCAGGTGCAGGGCACCGAGGGGGCGCTGACCGCCTCGATCGCCGGCACCATCGGCTTCGACGCGATCACCGTGGCCCTGCTCGGCCGCTCCAAGCCGCTGGGCACTGTGCTCGCCGGCATCCTGTTCGGCGCACTGGCCGCCGGCGGCCGCCTGATGCAGACCCGCACCGGCACCCCGATCGATCTGGTCCCGGTGCTGCAGTCCCTCATCGTGCTGTTCATCGCGGCACCGCCGTTGGTGCGGGCCGTGTTCCGGTTACCCACGCCCGGTCAGAAGCGCAAGCCGCGCAAGGCCCGTTCCGCTCAGTCCCAGGAGGTGGCGGCATGACCGCCGTGGCCACCGCGCCCGCCCCGACTCCCGCACCCGAGGAGTCCGCGCTGCGCGACCCGTTGAACATCCGCGGCGTCATCGGCAACGCCCTGCTCGCCGTCGCCGCCCTGCTGTTGATCCTCACGGTGCCCGCGGGCGATTCGCAGATCCGCCTGTCCACCAATTCCGATGCGGTGCAGATCCCGGTCTTCGCGATCCCCGCACCGCTGACTGTCACGCTCATGGGCGTGGTCATCATCGGTCTGGCCGCCTGGACCATCGTGCGCCTGGTGCAGCGCCGCCCGTCCCTGACCTGGGTGACGGTGCTGGCCGGGGTGCTCCTGCTGCTGGCGTTCCTGGTGCACGTGGGCGCCGGGAAGTCGCAGGTGGTGGCCCTGACCGGCGTGCTGGCCAGCACCCTGTTCCTGGCCACCCCGCTGGTGTTCGGCGCGCTCTCGGGCGTGGTCTGTGAGCGCGTGGGCATCGTGAACATCGCGATCGAGGGCCAGCTGCTCGCCGGCGCCTTCCTCGCCGCGGTGGTCGGCTCCATCACCGCCAGCGCCTACGTCGGCCTGATCGCCGCGCCCATCGCCGGCGCCCTGGTCGGCCTGATCCTCGCGATCTTCTCGATCCGCTACATGGTCGACCAGATCATCGTCGGTGTGGTGCTGAACGTGCTGGTCATCGGCCTGACGGGGTTCTTCTACTCCACCGTGCTGACCGAGTTGGACGGGTTCAACGACCGCACCCAGCTGCCGACCATCCCGATCCCGCTGCTCTCGGAGATCCCGGTGCTCGGGCCGGTGCTGTTCCGCCAGAACCTGCTGGTCTACCTGCTGTACGTGCTCGTGATCGGCCTGCAGATCATGGTGTTCCGCTCCAAGTGGGGGCTGCGGCTACGCGCCGTGGGTGAGCACCCCAAGGCCGCGGACACCGTGGGCATCAACGTCAACCGCACCCGGTTCCGCAACACCCTGGTGGGGGGCGCGATCGCCGGCCTCGGTGGCGCGTACTTCACGGTGGCCTCCGGGCTGGCGTTCGGCAAGGAGATGACGGCCGGTCGAGGGTTCATCGCCCTGGCGGCGATGATCCTGGGTCGCTGGAGCCCCAAGGGCGCCCTGGCCGCCGCGATCCTGTTCGGGTTCGCGGAGAACCTCAGCCAGTTGCTGCCGACCATGGGCGTGTCGATCAACTCCAACCTGCTGCTGACGATCCCGTACGTGGTGACGATCTTCGCGGTGGCCGGCTTCGCCGGCAAGGTGCGCGCACCCGCCGCCGAGAACACCCCGTACGTGAAGTGATGACCAGCGAACACGACGCTGCCGGGGGCGGGTCCGCGCCCACTCCCGGCAGCGGGGCGGGCGAGCGATCCGCCATCGACTGGGAGGCACTGCGCACCCGGGCCCGCGAGGTGATGACCCGCGCCTACGTGCCCTACTCCCGCTACCCGGTGGGGGCGGCGGCGCTGGTGGACGACGGCCGGATCGTGGCGGGCTGCAACGTGGAGAACGCCGGCTACGGCGTGACCCTGTGCGCCGAGTGCGGCCTGGTCTCCGACCTGGTCTCCGGCGGCGGGGGCCGCCTGGTGGCCTTCACCTGCGTGGACTCCCGCGGGCAGACCATCGCCCCGTGCGGGCGGTGCCGGCAGCTGCTGTGGGAGCACGGCGGCCCGGAGTTGCTCGTGGAGACCGCATGGGCCGGGATCATCCCGATGAGTGAGGTGCTACCCGGCGCGTTCGGGCCGTGGGACCTCGAGGCGGGCACGCTGGCCGATCCCAGCACGCCGGCCGCAACCGACAACGAGAAGGAGACCCCTCATGGCTGAGGCATTCGACGCCGTCGACATCATCCGCACCAAGCGCGACGGCGGTGAACTCTCCGACCCGCAGATCGCCTGGGTGATCGACGCCTATGTGCGTGGCGTGGTGGCGGAGGAACAGATGTCCGCCCTGGCGATGGCGATCCTGCTGCGCGGGATGGGCCGGCGGGAGATCGCCTCCTGGACCACGGCGATGATCGCCAGCGGTGAGCGCATGGACTTCTCCGGCCTGCGCCGCCGCACGGTGGACAAGCACTCCACCGGTGGGGTGGGGGACAAGATCACCCTGCCGCTCGCGCCGCTCGTGGCCACCTTCGACGTGGCGGTCCCGCAGCTGTCCGGGCGGGGACTGGGTCACACCGGCGGCACCCTGGACAAGCTCGAATCCATCCCGGGCTGGCGCGCCGCGCTGAGCAACGAGGAGATGATGGCGCAGCTCGACGGCGTGGGTGCCGTGATCTGCCAGGCCGGTTCCGGGCTGGCGCCCGCCGACCGCCGGCTGTACGCGCTGCGTGACGTGACCGGCACCGTGGAGGCGATCCCGCTGATCGCCTCCTCGATCATGAGCAAGAAGATCGCCGAGGGCACCGCCGCCCTGGTGCTGGATGTCAAGGTCGGGTCCGGGGCGTTCATGAAGGACCTGTCCCAGGCGCGCGAGCTCGCGCAGACCATGGTGGACCTCGGCACGGACGCCGGGGTGGACACCCGGGCGCTGCTGACCGACATGTCCACGCCGCTGGGCCTGACCGCCGGGAACGCGCTGGAGGTGCGCGAGTCCCTGGAGGTGCTCGCCGGGGGTGGGCCCGCCGATGTGGTGGACCTGACGGTGGCGCTCGCGCAGGAGATGCTCGACGCCGCAGGTAAGCCGGGCGTGGACGTGCGGGCGGCGCTGGCCGATGGTCGGGCGATGGACACCTGGCGGGCCATGATCGCCGCGCAGGGCGGGGACCCCGATGCCCCGCTCCCGACGGCGAAGCACACCGAGCAGGTCCTCGCGCCCGCAGATGGGGTGCTGGTGGGCCTGGACGCCCTGGCGGTCGGGGTCGCGGCGTGGCGCCTGGGCGCGGGACGCGCCCGCCGGGAGGACGAGGTGCAGGCCGGCGCCGGGGTGGAGTTGCACGCCAAGCCGGGCGCCACAGTGCGCGCCGGTGAGGTGCTGATGACCCTGCACACCGATACCCCGGAGCGCTTCGATCGGGCCCGCGAGATCCTCACCGATGCGGCTACGATTGCTCCCGCGGGTTCGAGGCCCGGCACCGGCGAGGGGGTTGTGCTCGAGCGCATCGCCGGGTGACCTCGACCGTGCCGCCCAGTGACCCCCCGGAGGAGGCTCCGTGAACATCTTCGGCGATGCGCAGGAGACGCCGACCGACCAAGCACCCGCCGTCCTGGTGGTCTGCACCGGGAACATCTGCCGCTCACCCGCGGGTGAGTTGCTGCTGCAGCACGCCACCGGGCCGGCCGTGAGCGTCGCGTCGGCGGGCACGCAGGGCCTTCCCAAGGCCCGGGTGCACCCGCGGATGGGGGAGTTGCTCGCGCGTGATGCGATCGTGAGCGAGAAGTTCCGTTCCCGGCGGATCCGCCCGGAGATGGCCGAGGGTGCGCTCCTGGTGCTCACCGCCACCCGTGAGCACCGCGCAGCGGTGTTGCGGGAGGCACCCCGGGTGCTCAACCGCACGTTCACGATCAAGGAGTTCGCGGCGCTGCTCGCGCTGGAGGAGGTGCACGGCGGCGGGCGCTCCCTGGTGCGCTCCGCGGCCGTGCACCGTGCCCGCTGCCCGTTGCGCGATGACGAGCTCGACATCGAGGACCCGATCGGTCAGGACCGCGAGGTGTTCGAGCGCGTGTACCTGGAGATCAAGGCGGCGATGCGGCCCATCGCGGCGGCACTCGCCCCGCAGGTCTGAGCAGTCAGGCGGCGCCCCGGAACGCTCCCGCCGCGCAGCGCGCAGCGCTGGCCCGCCGTAGTCTGAGGGGATGCCGCGACGTCTCACCCTGTCCTCCGCACGGGCTCTGCTGGTCGCGCTGGGCGTGGGGGAGCGCCGCCTGCCCACGGCGCCACCGGCCGCCCCCGCCGCGCGTGACACCGCCTCGGTGCGCCGCAGCGCTCTCGCGCCACCGCAGCGACGCCTGGCGGTGAACCTGACCCGCAGTTCGCGGGTGGGTCCGCTGCGCTGGTCGGAGACGCTCGTCGCGCAGACCACACCGCAGACCTGCGGGGCGAGCAGCCTGCTGCTGCTCGCCGCCCTCGGTGACCCGGTGCTGGCCGCGTGGCTGACCACGGGGCGCCGGATCGGGTCCCAGCCTCCGCCCGAGCTCGCCCGGCTGCCCCTGGCGCAGCTGGAGGCACCGAGTGTGCAGGAGCGCATCGCCGTCGCCGAACGTCGCGTGTTCGAGCAGGTCCGCTCTCGCGCGCTCGGCCCGTTCTCCTGGCCGGCGAGGTGGGGGACCCCGCCGTGGGCAGCGGCACGTCAGGCCCGCTATCCCGGAGTGACCTACCGGCACACCCCGGTGAACGATCGGGACGTGGCGCAGGCTCGCACGATCCTGCAGGCGGTCAAGGCCGCGACCCGCGCTGGGATCCCGGTGCTGCTGTACACCGGCGGCGATCTGAGTTCCTCCCCGGCCGCGGCCCTTCCCCGGCACGTGGTGCTCGCGCTGCCGTGGCGGCGTGACCTGCCGAGCCTGCGGATCTTCGAGCCCGGCAGCGGCCGGATCCGTGAGGTGACGGTGGAGTCGCTGCTGGCGCGGGAGCGCCCGATGGCGGCGCTGGGGAACTGGACCCACGTGGTCTGGGCCGTGCTGCCCTCCTCGGTGTTCCCCGGGGGCGAGGCGCCGGGCGGGGAACGCGGCAGCGAGTAGCGTGGTGCCCATGACCGACGACGCCGCCGACTTCACCCCCGCCCCCGCCCTGACCGAGCACATGATCGCCCACCTGCCGAAGGTGTCGCTGCACGATCACCTCGATGGCGGGCTGCGGCCGCAGACCCTGCTGGAGCTCGCGGAGGAGGTGGGGCACACCCTGCCCACCACGGACGTGAACGCGCTCGGTGAGTGGTTCGTGGAGGCTGCGGACTCCGGTTCCCTGCCGCGCTACCTGGAGACGTTCGATCACACGATCGCGGTGATGCAGACCCGCGAGGGGCTGCGGCGCGTGGCGCGGGACGCCGTGGTGGACCTCGCGGCGGACGGCGTGGTGTACGGCGAGTTGCGGTACGCCCCGGAGCAGCACACCCAGCGCGGGCTGTCCCTGCAGGAGGTCGTGGACGCCGTGCAGCAGGGACTGGACGACGGCGTGGCCGACGCGCAGGAGGACGGCCGCACCATCACGGTGGGCACGTTGATCACCGCGATGCGGCAGGCGGACCGCTCGCCCGAGATCGCCAGGCTGGCGCTGGACAACCGGGACCGCGGCGTGGTCGGCTTCGACATCGCGGGGCCGGAGGCCGGGTTCCTCCCCACGCTGCACCGGGAGGCCTTCGAGTTGCTGCGGGCGGAGAACTTCCCCGTGACGATCCACGCCGGGGAGGCCGACGGCGCAGCCTCCATCTGGGAGGCCCTGCAGATGGGCGCGCTGCGGCTGGGGCACGGGGTGCGGATCATCGAGGATGTCACCGTGCAGGAGGGTTCCGAGGGCGCTGTGCAGGTCGGCAGGCTCGCGCAGTGGGTGCTGGACCGCCAGATCCCCCTCGAGGTGGCGCCCAGCTCGAACCTGCAGACCGGCGTGGCGTCCGCGATCGCGACGCACCCGGTGACGCGGCTGCGGGACCTGGGCTTCGCCGTCACGATCAACACCGACAACCGGCTGATGTCCGGCACCACGCTGAGCCGCGAAATGACGCTGCTGGCCGCGGAGTCGGACTGGACGTTGGATGACCTGGAGGCCGCCACGCTCACGGCCGCGTTCGCGGGGTTCGCCCACCGGGACGTGCTCGAGCGGATCGTGGCGGAGCAGATCCTCCCGGGCTACGACGCGGCACGCGAGGCGTGACCCGTCCCCGGGTCAGCCCTCCGGGCTGAGAAGGCTGGTGCCGAGGCCATCGGTTCGTTTCAGCACCGAACCGGATCTGCTCCGGCAGACCTGGGCTGTTACAGAGCGCGCACGATCGCCGCCAGGAGAGCGGCGATGCGCGGTGCGGCGGCGGCGCCCGCCTCCAGCACCTCGGCGTGCGAGAGCGGATCGGGGGAGATACCGGCGGCCGCGTTGGTGACCAGGGACATCCCGAGCACCTCCATCCCGGCCTCGCGTGCCGCGATCGCCTCCAGCGCCGTGGACATCCCCACGAGGTGCCCACCGATGGTCTTGGCCATCTGCACCTCGGCCGGGGTCTCGTAGTGCGGCCCGCGGAACTGCACGTACACACCCTCGGGCAGGCTCGGGTCCACGGTGCGGGCGAGGTCACGCAGCCGGCGGGAGTACAGATCGGTGAGGTCCACGAACGTGGCGCCCTCGAGGGGGCTGTCCGCCGTGAGATTGATGTGGTCGTTGATGAGCACCGTGGTACCCGGCTCCCACTCCGGCACGAGGCCGCCGCAGCCGTTGGTGAGCACCACGGTGGAGGCGCCCGCGGCGGCGGCGGTGCGCATGCCGTGCGCGACCCGGCGCACGCCCTTGCCCTCGTAGTAGTGGGTGCGGGCGCCGATCACCAGGGCGTAGCGGTCGTGCCCGTAGGCGCCCTCACCGGTCTCGGAGGACTCGTCGTGGTCGATGCGGATCGAGCGGATCGTGCCGCCGTGGCCGGCCACACCGGAGGCGGAGAAACCGGCGATCTCAGCGGCGGGGATCTCCGCCACGACCTCGCCGAGCATCTCGGCGGCGCCGCCCCAGCCGGAACCGAGCACCAGTGCCACATCATGCTTGGTCACACCGGTGGCCGCAGCGATCTGATGTGCCGCCTTCTTCGCGACGTCGAAGGGCGAGGTGGTGGGGTCGTCGAGGCCGTCGGGCGTGTGCGTGCTCACCGGGTCACCGTAGCGCGTGCGCGCCGGTGCACGCGCGCGTGCGGTACATAGGCGGGGCATAGGCGCTGGCCGGTGCGGCGGTGGCAGGCACGGCCGTTGACGCGGGAGACTGGGCTCATGACGGCACACCCTGGCGAGAAGACGAACCCGGCCGACGGCGTGGAGCCCTCGGGGGGAGACGGGCAGGTTCCCGCGGCGCCCGGCAGCGGGGCGTCGCCCACCCGGCGCGGTAGCCGCGTGGTGGTCCTCGGTGGGGGGCCGGGCGGCTACGAGGCTGCGCTGGTGGCGCGGCAGCTCGACGCCGAGGTCACACTCATCGAGCGCAACGGGATCGGGGGTGCGGCGGTCCTCACCGATGTGGTGCCCTCGAAGTCCCTCATCGCCTCGGCGAACATGGTCGCCAAGACCGAGGTGGCCGAGTGGATGGGGATCTCTCGCGGGCAGCCGCAGAGCGGGCTCGAGGTGGACCTGGCTCGCCTGAACGATCAGGTGCTCACCCTGGCGCATCAGCAGTCGGCCGATATCCGCGCGAACCTGGAGCGCGCCGGGATCGAGGTGGTGGACGGCGAGGGGCGGCTCCTCGCCCCGGACCGGGTGGCGGTGACCACCCCCGGGCGGGAGCGGGAGTTTCCCGCCGAGGTGGTGCTCCTCGCCACCGGGGCGTCACCGCGGGTGCTCCCGACCGCGGTGCCGGACGGTGAGCGCATCCTGACCTGGACGCAGTTGTATCGCCTGCGGGAACTGCCGGAGCGACTCATCGTGGTGGGTTCAGGCGTGACGGGTGCGGAGTTCGCGAACGCCTACGGGGCGCTGGGGTGTGACGTGGTGCTGGTCTCCAGCCGTGATCGTGTGCTGCCGGGGGAGGACGGCGATGCGGCCGAGCTCATCGAGGGCGCCTTCCGGCGCCGCGGCATGGAGGTGTTGAGCCGGTCGCGTGCGGCGGCGGTGGAACGCCGCGGTGAGGGTGTGGTGGTGACGCTGGAGGACGGCCGTGAGGTCGAGGGTTCGCACTGCCTGGTGGCGGTGGGCGGCGTGCCGAACACTGCTGGCCTGGGGTTGGAGGAGGCGGGTGTGGCGCTCGCGCCGAGCGGCCACATCACGGTGGACCGGGTCTCGCGTACCACCGTGCGCGGCGTGTACGCCGCGGGAGACGTGACGGGTGTGCTCCCGCTGGCCTCCGTGGCCGCGACCCAGGGGCGCATCGCGATGTGGCACGCGCTGGGTGACGCGGTGGCGCCGCTGGACGTCTCCAAGGTGCCCGCCACGGTGTTCACCTCTCCGGAGATCGCGACGGTGGGGGTCTCGGCGGCCGATGCCGAGGCCCATGATGCCCGCGTGCGGGTGGTGCCGCTCTCGCGCAACCCGCGGGCGAAGATGATGGGCATCGAGGAGGGGTTCATCAAGGTGGTGGCGCGGCAGGGTTCCGGGTCGGTGCTGGGTGGTGTGGTGGTCAGCCCTCGGGCCAGCGAGCTGATCCACGTACTCACGCTCGCCGTGACCACGCGGTGCACGGTGGATGAACTCGCCACCACCATGACGATCTACCCCTCGCTCTCGGGGAGCATCGCCGAGGCCGCCCGTCTGTTGCATATGCCGACCTTTGGGGATGGCTGAGGTCCAGAGGCGTCATGTTGCATCCATGTGACTTTTCTCCCTTCAGGGAGCGCCGTCCGCATCCATCGACTAGCGTCCTATCTGCTGAACGGTGGGGGCCACAGGCGACACGGTGAGGCGGGCTACAGGATGGTGCAGACGAGTGTGGCGGTTGACGAGGTGAGCGAGGGAGGGCCGGAGCAGGTGCGGCCACGATCCGGCGGGATCGCCGGCTTGCCCTGGCTCGTGAAGGTCCGGGCAGGGATCCTGGCGACGGACGTAGCGATGATGGCGCTCACCTTCCTCACTGCACAGTATGTGTGGTTCGGGGGATTCTCTGAGCCGGTGGCGAGCAACCGGGTTCCGCTTTCCTACCTCGAGATCAGTTTGCTCTTCGGCGCCATCTGGCTCGTGGCGCTCTCGGCGCAGCGCAGTCGCTCGGAGCGGGTGCTCGCCGTGGGCGGCGAGGAGTACCGCCGCGTGGTGAACGCTACGGTCCTGGCGTTCGGCGTGACCGCGATCCTTGCGTTCCTGTTCGAGATCCGGCTCTCCCGCGGGTTCTTCCTGGTTGCGCTGCCCCTAGGACTCGCACTATTGGTCCTGGGGCGCTGGATTACGCGCCGCGTGCTGGACCATCTGCGACTGATGGGCCGCTGCATGAGCGACGCGATCGTGATGGGCGAGCCCGCCGATGTGCGGCGCGTGCTGACGGAGTTGGCCGAGAACCGGCAAGCCGGCTATCGGGCGGTCGCCTACAGCCTGACCTCGGGCACGAGCGCCTCGTGGGGGAACCCGGGGTGGACGTCCGTTCCGGAGATCGCGGAGCGGGACATCGTGACGCGTGTGGCGCAGGATGAGTTGCGGGCGGTGATCGTGGCCGGCGAGCTCCCCGGGGGGCGTGACGCGATCCGCCGCCTCGGGTGGGACCTCGAGGGCAACGGTGTCGAGTTGATCCTCGTGAGCCGACTCACGGATGTGGCCGGCCCCCGGATGCACCTGCGGCCCGTCCAGGGGCTGCCCCTCGTGCATGTGACACTCCCGCAGTACTCCGGGCCCGCACACGCCCTCAAGAGGGCGTTCGACGTGCTGTTCGCGGGCGCAGTGCTCCTCGTGCTCCTCCCGGTGTTCGCGGTGATCGGGATCCTGGTCAAGGCCGGGGACGGCGGGCCAGTCTTCTTCCGCCAGGAGCGAGCCGGGGCCAACGGATCGACCTTCAAGATGGTGAAGTTCCGCTCCATGCGCGTGGACGCCGAAGCGCTCAAGGCGACGCTGATGGCGCAGAACGAAGGTGCCGGGCCACTGTTCAAGATGAAGAACGACCCGCGGATCACCCGTGTCGGAGGGTTCCTGCGCAAGTACTCCCTCGACGAGTTGCCCCAGTTCTGGAACGTGTTCGTGGGTGACATGAGCGTGGTGGGTCCCCGCCCGCCACTGCCCGCCGAGGTGGAGGAGTACGACGCCGCCGCCACCCGCCGCCTGTTGATCAAGCCCGGCATCACCGGGTTGTGGCAGGTGGGCGGGCGTTCAGACCTGACCTGGGACGAGAGCATCCGACTCGACCTCAACTACGTGGAGAACTGGTCGCTCGCCGGTGACCTGGTCATCATTGCCAAGACCGTGAAGGCCGTCTTCGAGAACGACGGCGCATACTGAGTGCCCGATCTCCCGGCGGCGGTCCCGACGCCGTGTCGCAGATGAACTGATGAGCGCCGCTCACTTCGATTTCTGCACGATGTGATCAGGAAGGCGCCGTACGTGTAGAGATCAGGCCGAATGAGGCCAGTTGGGTTACGGCGTCGTCGACTCCTCTGGGAATCTCGGGCGCCGATTCCGGGAAACGCATCATAGCGAGCTCCTGGAGTTCTCCTCGTGTCCTCGCCCCTTCGGCGATGTCGAGCCAGAGTTCGGCGGCTGCACCTTCCAATGGAACGAAGCCCACTAGGGAGAGCGCATTGACGACGCACACTCGGTTCTCACTGACGTGCCAGATCACGCTTGGGAGGATGGTAATGGAATCCGCGGCATCATGAGTGGACGCGGAGCGCTCGCCAGTGAGGTCGGCAGGACGATCCGGTTCAGGCGTCGTCGGCCGATTCGCGCCGCCAGTACCTGTTCTTGGCTGGTTTGCGACGGTTTGCGTACGTTGTCCTCCGGGTGCAGGCACAGGAGTACGGGGCACCGAAATGGTCGGCGCCGTGTCTGCCTTCTCGAGGTAGCTAGTGCCGGAGCGTAGCGCCGAACGCATGCGAAAGGAGCGCGCGGCATCGCGCCACATGTCCGGAAAGGAGGTCAAGCCGTACTGTAGGCGTCGGATTCTTGCTCGCGTGTATGCACTCCGCTCAGCTGTCGCGGGAAGCCAGCGGACACCGAGGTCCTCATGGCGGGGCCAGGCGAGTCGAAACGCGACCAACGGGAAGCGCCACCCTGAGCGTGCAAGGGCACGAACGTGGCTGCCCGCACCCGGGGAAGAGCGCGCCACAAGGAACTCCCAAGCGGCAACCCGCTCAGCGTGGGCGCGGTCGAGGGGTACAGAGACGCCGAGGGCAGTCCACAATTGCTCGAGCGAACCGGTGGAGCCCGTGCGCCACGCGAAGGTCTGGATCGTGGATCGACCAATCCTATCGACATCGAAGGCGCGGATAGAGTGGGCTACCTCGCTGGAGTCGATCCAGTTCGGATTCGATCGGGCGGAATGAAGGCAGTGGATCGCCAAGCTCCCCAAGGCATCAGTGCAGGGAACGTCTCTGTTCGCTCGCCGAATATGTGCACGGCGCGACCAGAGCTCTTCAAAGACTTGGGAGGGCGGTGCCAGGAACCCAGGATAGAACTCGTGGACGTCTATCTCACATCCCAACCAAGGCAGCACCATAGTGGCGGAGTGCGCCCGGAGCACTCGGCCTTCGTTCGCGGCCTCGAACCGTCTGGCCGCGCCAGCGCCGGTGAGTCGAGCGACAAGCGCCTCGAAGTGGGCCGGATCTACGAGGATGTCGACGTCCGCGCTGACGCGAGGGAGGCGAAGGCCCTGTGCGCTCAACACGTCGCCCTTGATCAGAAGGACTCGAGCTCCGATGTTGTCGGCGATGCAGGCTATGAGGGCGGCGCCCAACTGGAGCGCTTCACGGTGGGTCAGCGGCTGTGCCGTGCTGTGGCGAGCCATCCAACCTCCAAGAGTATCGAACACCGTACGGTCGCGTGTCGCTTGCAGCGCTGTCAACGTGGCGAGTCTCACGCTACCTGGAGGCGCAGGGCTCGCTGCTCAGGCTACGGCGTTCGGGCGGCTCGGGTAGACTCAAGGAGTCTTCTGCGCATCCGGGCGCGGTTTGGGGGGCGGCAACACGAAGCGGCTGATGACGAGGAGCGCACTTCGCTAATGCAGGTCCTTCATGTTTCCGAGTCCTACGCTGGCGGGGTCGCAACCGCGGTGTTGGATTATGTTAACTCGACTCCGGAGTACGAGCACTCACTACTCTACGCGCCTCGGGCTGACGGGGAGATCGCTGAGAGCGATCTAGCACCGTTCAAGAGCGTAGAGCGCATGCCGATAGCTCATTGGGCCCGTATTCAGAGCGTCAGGCGCAGCGTGACGGAACTTCGCCCGGATATCGTGCACGCTCATTCGAGTTTTGCGGGCGCCTATGTGAGGTTGGCCGTAAATCGGAAGCGTACGCCCATCGTCTACACGCCTCATGCATTCGCCTTTGAGCGGCTGGACGTGAACCGTGCGATACGAGGCGCGTTCCGCGCCACCGAGTGGATGTTATCGACCAACACCACCGCCTACGCCGCGTGTTCGCCGAGCGAGGCGCGACTGTCGGACTTCCCCATGACACGACGTCCCGTTGCCATGGTGCCCAATGTCCCTCCGGCTGTTCCGCTAAGCGCTGACGATTGCCGGCCGACCACCGATGGACCCTTGCGCGTTGTCGGAGTGGGTAGAGCTAGCCGGCAGAAGGACCCTGGGTTCTTCCTGCGCTCCATAGAAGAGGCCAGGGCCGCTGGGCTCGAGGTTGAGGCAACATGGGTGGGGGGCGATGATGCCCTGAAGTCGGTCCTAGAGGTGCACGACATCGCGTGCACCGGATGGGTGACCAGGGATCAGGTATACCGAGCACTGGCGGGGGCGGATATCTACCTGCACACTGCGGCATGGGATGGTTTCCCGGTGACCGTCCTCGAGGCCGTGCGGCTAGGTGCTGTGCCGGTAGTGCGCCGCTCCCGCGCGTTCGAGGGTATCGACCTTCCAGTCTACGTCAATTCACCGTCTGACTGCATCGACGGTCTTGCTGCTCTACAGGCGAGCGGCCAACGGGTAAAGGCCCTTCGTGCAGCGGAAGAAGGGCTCTCGGGATTTAGTCGGGAACATCAGCGCACGCGCCTGTTGGGGCTGTATGAGCAAGTGTCCAGGAGAGAACGAGTCGAGTGGGAGAGCCGTGCTAATTAGATACCCTGGCCGTATCGTAGATCGGCATGTTGGTGGGAATACGACCTACGCTCGTCGAATTCGCGAGGGGATGATTGCAAGGGGGGTTGATACTGCCGTGATCCCGATGCGGGGGGGTGCGCTGGGGAACCTCGTTGCCGAGACCGCTACCGGTCTCGCGAAGCGCGAGAATGAGGTCATTCACTACAGTGCTGACACTGGGGCCCTCCTGAAAACCCGGACGGCTTCCGTGGTGACAGTCCACGGAGTGGCGAGTCGGTGGATCGACGTTGCGCGCAATCCCCGCCAGGAGTTCATCTGGCGATCACGGGTCGGGCGTGCGATGGCCTCATCGGATCGGATCATCACGGTGTCCAACTCGGCTGCGGATGACATCGCGAACGTCTTCCAGGTTGACCCGTCTCGTATCGAAGTCATCCTGCACGGAGTGGATCATCCGGGCGAGTCCGAGGGGATCTCCCAGGAGTTGCGTGAGGCAATGCCGGACGGCCCCTACGCTCTCTACCTCGGAAACGTTGAGCCTCGGAAGAACCTGATCGCACTCAGTGAAGCGTTCGACCGCACTCCACTTGCCGACCTTGGTATCCCGCTGGTCATCGCGGGCAGAATGGCGTGGAACTTCGAAGAGTCAGCAGCTGCGATCGATCGTGCGCGGAACGTCCACTATGTGGGCTTCGTTTCGAACGAGGACCGGCTTGCGTTGATGCAGGGCGCAACTCTGTTCGTCTTCCCATCGCTGTATGAGGGATTTGGGATGCCAGTGATCGAAGCGATGGCCGTGGGCACGCCGGTTGCGTGTTCCCGTCGTGGCTCTCTCGCGGAGGTTTCCGGGCCCTCCTGGGAGTTGGATGACCTCTCCGCAGAGGGCCTATCCAACTCTCTTGCCGCGGCGCTCCAAGACAGTGACTTTCTCGCGGGTGCAGCACAGTCTGGACCGGAATGGGCGCAGCGGTTCAAGTGGGACGACAGTATCGATGCGCACATTCGTGTCTATAGGTCTGCGCTGGAGGCCCGGCTATGAGAGTGTTGCTGATTCACGGCTATTCCGCTGACAATGCCGGGGACGGGTTGCTGGTCAGCGCGGCACTCGAGTTGGTTCGCGAAGCGTTTGGTGACCCGCAAGTAGAGTTGCTATGTCAATACCCCGATTCGTTCCGTGAGCTCGGCCTCGCCCTCTATCCCTCCCGCCCGGATTCCGCACTCAAGGCCGCGCTCCGTGGTGACTTCCCGAAGTTCGATGCGTTCGATCTCATCGTTGCCGTGGGTGGCGGCTATTTGCGATTCGGACACCCCGTCGAGGCGCTGAAGACCACGGCGGTGCACGGCTACCAGTTGGTTCTGGCATCGATGACCAAGACACCCGTGATCTACCTCCCCCAGAGCATCGGACCGTTGCGCTTCGGATCGCAGGGCATGGTCCGCCACTTCGCCGCGCGCGTTCAGCGGATTCATCTCCGAGACGACCGCTCGATGCACGAGGTTCGGTTGCCCAATACGGTGAGAACCCCGGACATGGCGCTCCTAGCGCGCTCGTACCGGGATCGTTCCGGCGCAGTGCCGTCTGCGACGCCGATTGTGTCGGTGCGCAACGTCGCAGGATCAGTGCCCACAGACGTGCTCGAGTTGACGCACACGCTGGAGACGTTCGACGGATACGTGCAGAGTGCCGTCGGATCGAACCAGGACCAAGCAGCGGTCGAGTCAATCTCGCCGCGGCGTATTGTGACCCGACGTGAGCTCCTCGAGGGCGACGAGCGGCGTGTGGTCGTTGCGGTGCGGTTGCATGCCGCGCTGATGGCTCTCAACGCTGGGCACCTGGTGGTCCATCTTGCGTACGAACGTAAGGGCTTCGGGGCCTTCCAGGACCTCGGCCTGCCAGAGTACGTGCACAACGTGAACGACTTCGATCCAGCTCGGGTCCATGCCCAGGTCGCGTCCCTGCTCAACTCCCTCGAAGTGCGCGAGGCCTACGACGCGACTCTCCGCGAAGCTCGCTCGCGTCTGGAGTCGCGTCGGGCAGCGCTCATTAGGGATGTCCAGTCGATTGCGTCCTTGGAGGCGTTGTGATTTCTATCAGCCGAGTACGAACGGTCGCAATAGGTCGTGCAAAGGCCGGGGTCCGCCGCCTGTGGGCGTCACCCGCCTACGCCAAGCTCCTGGTGTTGCACGATCGGGTCGCCGCGCGCCCAGCTTCGCGTGTGCTCCCCGCGGAACGCCGGGATCGCGTGGTTCTCGTCTCACCGTCTGGCCGGGGCAACATCGGCGACCAGGCCATGTTCGAGGCCATTCTCGCGAACACCGACGGTGCGATCGACATCGTCCTGCACTCCAGCAACTCGCTTCGTGTGCCGGTCTCTGATCTGCACCGGGTGCGGTTGCACGTACTGCCACGTCTCGTCCGCGGTGGTCTCATCCGGCGGATCCCCGACGTGCGGTCGTTCGCGGCGCTCGCGGGGAGTGCCAGCGAAGTGATGGTTCCCGGTGCGGACACCATCGATGGGGGCCACGCTCACGCGAGCCTCGCCCGTCTTAGTTTGGTCGTGCTTGCCCACGACGCCGGCGCGGCGGCTCGTGTGCAGGGTTTCAGTTGGTCGGACCACGTGCCCGCATCAGTGACCACCCTCATGCGGTCGGTCGCGAAGCGTGCACTGGTGTTCCCCCGTGACCCGCGCGCCGTCGAGCGCTTGCAGGCATCGCACGTTGCACCTATCACGCCTGCCGCAGACGTGGTGTTCTCGTACCGACGTGAGGCTGACCTTTCCGCTGACTTGCAGTCCTGGCTCGACTCCCAAAAGGAGGCGGGACGTCGAGTGGTGGCCCTCAACGTCAGTGGGTTCATCGCTCGCAACAAGGACCTGCTTGACGAGTATGTCACCGTTGTCTCTCATCTCCGGTCGCGGGATGTCAGCGTTCTGTTTGTCCCGCACGTGCTCCGTGCGGGTGACAGTGACCTGGTGGCGATTCGTCACGTTGTCGAGCGCGTAGGCCTGGGCGAGGACTTCCTGATTGAGAACCAGCTGTCCCCTGCTCAGGTGCAGACGGTTGCCAGAGGGTGCGCTTGCGTCATCACGGGTCGGATGCACTTCGCCATCATGTCCCTTAGCAACGCAGTACCCGCGGTCACGTTGGCTACTGTGGGCAAGGTCGAGGGTCTGTACGACATGTTCTCACTTCCTGAGCTGGTCGTTCAGCCTGCACCGGGAATGGCAGAGTCCATCGTGAATGCACTTGAGTCCGTCCTGGCCGACCGCACCTCGTTTGCGTCGACAATCTCATCATCGTTGGGCCGTGTGCAGGAACTGTCTGCGCGCAACTTCGACGCGGGCGGGTCTCACTAAGTGCGCACGCAGGGTGGCGGCTATCTCAGCCGCGTCCGCGCGTACTTCACGAGTGCAAGCCTCCTCGGGCTCTCGCCCGTGGTTCTGAGTCTTGCGACTCTCTTTTCGATCCCGCTGCTCATCCGTGGGGTTGGTGATGAACTTTGGCTGAGTATCGCGGTCGGTCAGTCAGTCGGTGAGCTCTGCCGGGCCACTGTGATCTGGAGCTGGAACTCGATCGGGCTGACGCGTTCCGCACCGATGAGCCGCCCCGCTCGCTTGCGCTACTATTTCGAGTCATTGCGCCCGCGTCTCATCGTCTTGGCTTTGGTTATCCCCATCGCCGTCGCAGCCTGCTTCCTTATCCCATTGTCGAGCCCTGTGGCTGCGATCCTCTCGGCTCTGACCGGCGCAGTGTACGGACTGAGCGGCGCATGGGTGCTCATCGGAAGCGACCGGCCGATCCTCCTTCTCCTGATCGACTCGATTCCCCGAGCGCTCTCGATTCTCGTGGGCGCAGTGATCGCGGGCTCTGTCGGGGTAGTCTGGGTCTTCGGCCTCGTGACCGTGCTGGGGTCCTGTATGGCGGTCCTCGGGCCGTATTCACGCTTGCGACGGGAAGCGCGAGCACTTGACGTCGATGTCCGTCTCGCTTCTTTCCGCGTGAGTCTTGCGCACCTGCGGGAGGGTTTGCCGGTCGTCGGTGCCGCCTTGCTCAACGTCGGACGAATCAGTTTTGCCGTGATCGTGAGTCCGATTCTAAATGCCGCACTGGCTCCCGCGGTAGCGCTTGGTGACAAGTTCCTGCGGTGGGCCAACACAGGTATGACACCCCTGATGCAATCTCTGCAGGTGCGCGTGTCCAGAGGATCGGGCGATCTCCAGGCGCGTGCTCTCCGTGGGATTGTGGCGGCTTGGCTCGTCGGTGGCACGCTAGGCCTGGGTACCATCGTGGTGATACCTCTGGCGTCCGGGCCAGTGTCCGCTGGCACGATGTCCCTGGGGCTGGACGTTGCTGTCCCACTCGGACTCGTTGTGACCTTGTACTTTGCGGCTGGCATCACGGGCAACTCCGTGATGGTTCTTCTTGGGCGTATCCGCGCATTGTTCTGGGGCGCCGTGGGGTCGGGCATCGTCCTGGTTGTCGCGTTCGTTCTCCTGTATAGCGCATTCGGCGTGCCAGGAGCATTCTGGGCGCTTGCGTGCTCGGAGGGGACGCTTGCCATCTATCAGATGTGGGTTGTGTGGGCGGGATTCCGTCGGCTCAGGGCAGAAGCCAATGCACGTAGAGAGGTGAATGAGTGATGTTGTCGAGAGTTTCCCTGATGGGCCGTACGCTCTTCGATCGCGCCAACGGCTACCGTGAGGCGCTGATGGACGCCGTGAGATTCGCACGCTTCTCGGGTCCGCCGGACTCCGCTGTGCCGAACGAACTCGATGACACTGCTCTCGAGACCCAGCTGGTGAAGGACTATCACCGAGTAGAGAAGGGTTTGAGCCTGCGCGAGCCGAAGCGACCGTTCGGCGCGGCGGTGGAGGCGAGGTTGGCGAGGCTCTTGCCGGCTGGGCTTCAGAGTGACTCGTCTCATGCTGCCGCCGCAGCCGGGCACGGCGTGATTGCCCTCGATGCCCTCCGGCAGTGGAACGACGAGTCCAGAGTCTCGGACGAAGTCGCCCCGGTTCCCGCCCCGTTCGCGGGAGAGTCTCCGGCGACAGTCAGCCAGAGGTTCACTTCACGCCGGAGCGTGCGTGACTACGATCTCTCACGTGTGGTCCCGAGCGATGTGCTCGATGCCGCTCTGGACTGCTTCCAGTCAGCACCGTCGGTGTGCAATCGCCAGGCCGCACGTCTGCACCTCTACCGAGACCGTGGCATGATCGAGCGGCTCCTTGAGCTCCAGGGTGGTGGCTCAGGATTCTCCCGCGACGTTCCGTACGTCGCTGTGCTGACAGCTCGACTGTCGCTGTTCTCTGGTGCAGGCGAGCGCAACCAGGCGTGGATCGACGGATCACTCGCTGGAATGGCGTTTGTTTCCGGACTGCACGAAATGGGTGTGTCGAGTTGTATGCTTAACTGGTCGAAGCGGAACGTGCACTCCGCGAAATTGCGGAACTTGACTGACATCCCTGAGGAGGAGGAGATCATGTGTCTCATCGCCTTCGGGTACGCGCGGGAAGGTGCTCGAGTGGCGCGATCGCCTCGGCGGCGCCGCGATGACGTGGTGGTCTCCTGGAGATAGGCGACTCCAGGTGTGCCGGCAGAGTGATGGCGTCGTCATGGCCTGCCTGGCAGTCAATGTGTTGCGTGAGGTCCCATATGGCCCCCATGTGCGGAATCCTGTAGTGTATTTCGCCGCAGTAGCCAAGATTCAGGCGCGCTAGGGGGTAGTTGGTTGTGTTCCTCGATCACGCTTTGGCCTGGCCCCATGGCGGGTTCGCGGGTGGCATGTCCTTCGTGATCTCCGGGCTTCTTGATCGCAGGGTTGCTGCTGCGCGTGGGTGAGGGGACGGGGCACATCTCGTTCCGTGGGTTCCATGCAAACGGATCAAGCGCGTCGTTCCCGCGGCAACGGAGGTACGGCTGGTGACGGTAGTGCAGGGCCACCTGATCTTGCCCGCGTCCAGAGCGCATTCCGTGACGTGGGATGCGGTGTGGTCCTTCCTGTTCGGACAGAAATGGAACATGGCCCTCGAGGCACTGGGTACTTCGGGCGGGGGCTTGTGAACTCCTGCGGGTAGGGGTTTGACGGCTCTTCGGACATCCGGTGGGGAGTAAGGGTGTCGGCGCGGTAGTCCGGGGGTAGGGGTCGAGGTCCCCGATGATCAGTAGCGACCAAGCAACTGTTCGTTCCGGAGACCTCGACGTTGACCAACGCTACGGGGTGCCCTGCGGCACCCGCGACCACGGATCCATGCTCGCGCTGTGACGTGCTGCTCGGCTTGCCGGGCGTGCAGGTCGAGGCGGTGGAGCGCGAGGCGGACCTGCTCGCGGTGACGGTCTCGACGCCGTGGCGTCTGATGGGCTGTCCCGACTGCGGTGTCGTGGCTGCGAGCCGCGGCCGTCGGATGCGGCGCCTCCACGATGTTCCCCACGCCGGGGCACGTGTGGAACTGCTCTGGCGGCAACGATTGTGGCGCTGCCCTGATCCGGGGTGCCCGCGCGGAATGTTGGCTCTTCGGACATCCGGTGGGGGTCAGGGGGTGAGTCCGCCGGCGGCGAGGAGCATGCGTAGGCGGTAGTTGTCGCGGTTGCGGTAGCCGCGGGCGAGGCGGCGTGCGAGCTCGACGATCCCGTTCACGGCTTCGGTGCCGCCGTTGTTCGCGCGGCCGGTGGTGAAGTAGGCCAGGAACGCCTCGCGCCATTTGCGTAGCGTGCGGCCCAGGCGCGCGATCTCCGGGATCGGGCAGGTGTGGAACGTGGCCAGGATCTTCTCGGCCAGTGCCCGGCCGTGGGTGGTGTCCCTGGCCTGGTAGGCGGCTCGGAGGTCCTGGGCGCAGCGCCAGGCGATGTAGACGGCTTCGTGGGCGGGGTCGGCCTCGATCGCGGCCGCGAGGCGGTTCAGCTGCTTGTCGGTGAGGTTCTCTGCCCCGGCTCGCAGCAGGCGCTGGATGCCGTAGAGCGGGTCGCCCTTGCGGCCTCGATGCCCGGTGGTGTCTTGCTGGACCCTTCGTCGGACTTCGTCCACGGCCTGGGTGCCGAGCTTCACGACGTGGAAGGCGTCCAGGACCGCGACGGCGTCGGCGAGCTCGTCATCGATCGCGCTCTTGTAGCCCCCGAACGGATCCAGTGCCGCGATCTGGATCCCGGACCGGAAGACCTCTCCGCGCCCGGTGAGCCAGTCGGCGTAGGCCTTCTTCGACCGTCCTGGCACCAGGTCCAGCAGTCGGGCGTGGAGGCGGCCCTTCTCGTCGCGGGTCAGGTCGACCATCCCGGTCAGCTCCTTGGGTCCCTTCCTACGGGGGTCGCCGTGGTGCCAGATGTGTTCATCGACCCCGAGCGAGGTGACCCCGGCGAACCGGGACTCATCAGCGTCCAGCCGCTCCAGTTCGGGTCTGATCGCGCGCCAGGCCGTCTTCCACGCGATCCCGAGCTGGCGTCCCAGCCCGCTGATCGTGGCGTGCTCACGCCGTAGCTGATCGATCGCCCACCCGATCGCGCGAGTCGTGACCGATCCCCGCGCCGCGACCAGGCCCGGGACCTGCTCGCTGAACATTCCGCGCGGGCACCCCGGATCAGGGCAGCGCCACAATCGTTGCCGCCAGAGCAGTTCCACACGTGCCCCGGCGTGGGGAACATCGTGGAGGCGCCGCATCCGACGGCCGCGGCTCGCAGCCACGACACCGCAGTCGGGACAGCCCATCAGACGCCACGGCGTCGAGACCGTCACCGCGAGCAGGTCCGCCTCGCGCTCCACCGCCTCGACCTGCACGCCCGGCAAGCCGAGCAGCACGTCACAGCGCGAGCATGGATCCGTGGTCGCGGGTGCCGCAGGGCACCCCGTAGCGTTGGTCAACGTCGAGGTCTCCGGAACGAACAGTTGCTTGGTCGCTACTGATCATCGGGGACCTCGACCCCTACCCCCGGACTACCGCGCCGACACCCTTACTCCCCACCGGATGTCCGAAGAGCCGGAATGTTCAGCGAGCAGGTCCCGGGCCTGGTCGCGGCGCGGGGATCGGTCACGACTCGCGCGATCGGGTGGGCGATCGATCAGCTACGGCGTGAGCACGCCACGATCAGCGGGCTGGGACGCCAGCTCGGGATCGCGTGGAAGACGGCCTGGCGCGCGATCAGACCCGAACTGGAGCGGCTGGACGCTGATGAGTCCCGGTTCGCCGGGGTCACCTCGCTCGGGGTCGATGAACACATCTGGCACCACGGCGACCCCCGTAGGAAGGGACCCAAGGAGCTGACCGGGATGGTCGACCTGACCCGCGACGAGAAGGGCCGCCTCCACGCCCGACTGCTGGACCTGGTGCCAGGACGGTCGAAGAAGGCCTACGCCGACTGGCTCACCGGGCGCGGAGAGGTCTTCCGGTCCGGGATCCAGATCGCGGCACTGGATCCGTTCGGGGGCTACAAGAGCGCGATCGATGACGAGCTCGCCGACGCCGTCGCGGTCCTGGACGCCTTCCACGTCGTGAAGCTCGGCACCCAGGCCGTGGACGAAGTCCGACGAAGGGTCCAGCAAGACACCACCGGGCATCGAGGCCGCAAGGGCGACCCGCTCTACGGCATCCAGCGCCTGCTGCGAGCCGGGGCAGAGAACCTCACCGACAAGCAGCTGAACCGCCTCGCGGCCGCGATCGAGGCCGACCCCGCCCACGAAGCCGTCTACATCGCCTGGCGCTGCGCCCAGGACCTCCGAGCCGCCTACCAGGCCAGGGACACCACCCACGGCCGGGCACTGGCCGAGAAGATCCTGGCCACGTTCCACACCTGCCCGATCCCGGAGATCGCGCGCCTGGGCCGCACGCTACGCAAATGGCGCGAGGCGTTCCTGGCCTACTTCACCACCGGCCGCGCGAACAACGGCGGCACCGAAGCCGTGAACGGGATCGTCGAGCTCGCACGCCGCCTCGCCCGCGGCTACCGCAACCGCGACAACTACCGCCTACGCATGCTCCTCGCCGCCGGCGGACTCACCCCCTGACCCCCACCGGATGTCCGAAGAGCCGGTTTGACGGGGATTGCACCCCTACCCGCAGGAAGTGACAATCCCGCGTGAAGCGCCGCGGGTTCGACGAACACATCGGGCACCACGGTGACCTCGGGAGGAAGGGTCCGAAGGAGTTGACGGGCATGACCTCTCCCGCGATGAGCAAGGACGAGTGCACGCCCGACTGCGGGACCTGGTCCCGGGCCGATCCGAGAACGCCTATGTGGACTGGCTCACCGCCCGCGGCGACGCCTTCCGCAAGAACTACACCGTGGCAGCACAGGACCCGTTCGGAGGCTACAAGGCGCTGTTGCGGTCCTGGCCGCCTTCCACGTCGTCAAGTCCTGTACCCAGGTCGTGGACGAGGTCCGACGCCGCGTGCAGCAGGCCACTCTGGGCCACCGCGGCCGCAAGGGTGATCCCTCTACGGCATCCACACGATCTTGCGGGCCGGGGCGGCGGACCTCACCGCCAAGCAGCGGACCGCCTCGCCACCGCGATCGAGGCCACCCCGTCCACGAGGAGGTCTACACGGCCCGGCGCTGCGCCCAGGACCTCTGAACTTTCTCCCGTGACAAGGAGACGGCAGCGGGCAAGGGGCGGGCGGAGATGATCCTGGACTCCTTCCACACCTGCCCCACCCCCGCGGTCGCCCGCCTCATGCGGACCCTCAGGCGCTGGCGCGAGGCGTTCCTGGCCTACTTCACCACCTGCAGGGCGAACAACGGACCCACCGGGGCGGTGAATGGCATCAGCGAGCTCCACCGCCGCATCTCCTACAGCTACCGCAACCGCGACAACTATCGCGTCCGCATGGTCCTCGCCGCAATCGGACTCACCCCCTGAGCCCCACCAGATCGACGTGATGGAATTGCCTCGGGCTCAAGAGGACGAGACATCAACCGGGGGAGGCTCCAGTTCGTTGATGACGATGTCGGTCGTGGTGACGCGTGCAAACTTGCCGCCGTGAAGGTTGGTGGCGGTCGTCTGCATGAGGGTGGTGGCGCTTGTGACACTTCGGTCCGGGCCCGCGAGGTCGAAGGTGCGGGTCGCGTCGAGGGGCACGATCACGTCAAAGCCGAGGTTGCCACCGATGCGTGCCGTGGTCTCAACGCACATGTTCGTCTGGATTCCGCACATCACCAGTTGCTCTGCGCCTTCGGCGCGCAACCACCGCTCGAGGTCGGGAGTTCCGTGGAACGCAGAGTTCACGGTCTTGGTGACGAACAGGGCTGCGGGGGCAGCGGCGACCGGATCGATGAGTGCGTTGCCGGGATGGCTGCGATGAAGCGACGAGTCAACCTTGACGCTGGCGTGGCGAACAACCACGATCGGCAGCGAGCGCTCGGTCCAGGCCCCGATGAGACGGGTGACGTTGCGCTGGCAGCCTTCTCGGTTGGTCGTTGGCCCCCAACTTGGGTCATCGAACCCCTTCTGCATGTCGATGACGATGAGTGTTGTGCGAGTGCTGGCTTTCATGCTCCTACCTCACCAAGCAGGGCACGACCTCGGGAGTGGCAGGAGTGACGTAGATCGATAAGATTGCGCCATGACTGTCGTTGGTGTCCTGATTGGCCCCGGGCGACGCGCGTTCGATATCGCGGCGGTCAGAGAGGTCTATGGCGATCGCACCGACAGGGGGCTACCGTGCGCGGAGGTACGGCTTCTCGCCGCGGCATCCGTCACGGACCTTGACGGGGTCCAGTCCTTGCGGCGCACCCATCCTCTCGACGCGGTCGCCGGGCTCGATCTGCTCATCGTGCCTGGGAGCGATGATCCACTCCTCGAGCCGGCCACGATCGAGGTCGAGACTGTCGCCGGCGCGGCCGACGCCAGTGTGCCCATCGCCTCGTTGTGCACTGGGGCGTTCACGCTGGCGACCGCAGGCTTGCTCGAGGGCCGCGAGGCGACGACGCATTGGCGTTTCGCTGCACAGCTCGCCCGCAGATTCCCCAAGGTCAAGGTGCGCGAGCGCGACCTCTACTGCGGTGGTGATGGTGTCTGGACGTCCGCGGGGGTCACGGCCGGAATCGATCTGCTCCTCCACCTTGTCCGCCTGGATTGGGGCGCGGAGGCCGCCGAGATCGTCGCGCGGTCGATGGTCACTCCGGTCTTCCGACCGGGTTCACAGGCGCAGTATGCCGATACCGTGATGCCGAGGACGACGGCGCCGAGCGTCGAGCGATTGCAGCTTCTCGTGAGCGCTGACCTTCGCCGTCCATGGCCTGTCGTGGACCTGGCCGGAGCCTGCGCGATGTCGCCGCGCACGTTCCACCGCTGGTTCGCTGACCGAGTCGGAACGACACCGCTGACCTGGCTCAACGACCTCCGCGTACGGGAGGCACAGCGACTCCTCGAACAGACCGGACTCTCGGTCCTCGAAGTCGCCAATGCTGTGGGGTACGCCAGCGACGATCTGCTGCGAAAGCACTTCGGTCAACGGCTCGGCATCAGCCCGACAGGGCACCGGGCCGCGTTCCGCCGCACAACGCCGAGATAGCCCTCACACCCTCGTAGTCTGCGGCGATGCGCCGTGCGCCCAAAGGGTCGGACTTGCCGATCCCGTGGTTGTCCTTGGCGCTCATCCGCGCGGCCTCGACGACCCGGTAGCCCGCCGTCGTGACCGCGCGGGCCAGTTGGACCCGTAGGAGGCGGAGCACTCGATCACCCACAGCGCTTCGAGGTCGCTGCCGGTGCAGCGCCCCACCCAATCGAGCGCACGGGCCATCCCCGAGCTCGTGGCGGGGAACTCGGCGTCGACGACCTCGCCGTGAGGCGTCCCCAAGATCGACAGGGCGTGGTTGCGGGCGTGGGTGTCCACGCCGATGGCGATTGGGTGGTTGTGCGCGAGGATGGTCACAGCGGCTCAGGTCCTTCCTCTTCCGGGGCAACGGTCCGGCCACGAAGGGCGGCGCTGGCCCAGGGAGGAGTCACCACCGGACAGGACTGTGAATGAGTCCCAACGCCCGCGCGCGGGGCTGGACAACCTTCTGATCAGGTCACCGAGATGGGCCGAGGACAGCGCCGGCCACCCCACCGAGGCGGACACGTCGCTACCAAGGCACTCGCGAGCGCGGCCAGTCAGACACGGAGTCACGCCTCGAAAGGACAGCCGGGACCATCCTCAGCAGCGGGCCCCAGACCAGCCACCTGAAGACCTACAGTCAAGCACGTCGAGGTCTTCCTGGAAACTGGATCAGTAAGTTGGCGCTTCTGATCCTCGGCGTATGCCCCACTCACCGCGCCGAACCCCTCACTCCCCACCAGAACGACGAAGAGCCCCTTTGTGGGCCACGTTCGGCGGCGATGCTGCCAGGGTATCCGTAGCGCGCACAACGCCACGAGCAGGGCTCGGTCAGGTAGAGGGGTGCGTCGATTTCCTCGCACGTGTCGCGGGCTTTGGTGCTTGGTTCGACTCCGCTCCTCGCGTGGAGTTCTGGGCTGCGAGAAGCCCCAAGAATGCCCAAATGGGCAGGAACGTCCAGCTGGACTGAGTCGAGACGGCGATCGCGACGAACCCCGCAAGGGCGACGAGCACCGGGTGGACTCGACGAGCGGCCAGCGCGAGCGTCGCGATGAAGATGACGAAGGCTCCCAGTGCGATGAGCCCGAGCTCGGACGCGATGTGACCGTAGGCATTTTCTGCAATGGGTCGAGTCTGGGTGTTGTAGTAGCGCCACGGCAGTCGGTACTCGGAGGCGTACTGGTAAAAGTAGGCAGCGAACCGTCCTGGGCCTACTCCGAACAGGGGGTAGTCCTGTGCGATGGCGAATGCGACTTCGGCCTTCACGCTTCGGAGGTCTAGCGAGGCGGTCGCCCATGCATAGTCCGGAGCGAACTGCGTGAACCCAAGCTTGGCAAGTTGGCGCCCGACGACGGTCCCGAATGCTGGAACACTGAGCGCTGCGATCGCGAGGCCTGCTAGGACAGCAATCGTGGTGACCACGACTCGCGGGCGCGGCAAGAGTAGCAGTGCGGCAGCGAGGCCCGTCATGAGCCCGAGGTAGGCCGTAGTCGACTCAGAGAACAGCACCAAGGCGCCAGCGACGACGGCGCTCATCCAGTATCGCCGCCAGAGGCAGACGAGCAGTACTCCGCCCGCATAGAAGCCGAGCTGCTGACCTTCCAAGAATGGTCCGGACCGTAGCGACTCGAATGTGTCGTCCACGCCCTCGACGCGAAAGCCCAATTGCGCGAGCAGCGGGGCAGCGCCCACCCGTACGCCGACGTACTGGGCGAGAGAGGCCGCGCCACACAGCCAGACGGAGACCTGGAACGCTCGCGCGATTCGTTCCCTCGGTACCATCGCGAGAACGCCCCAGAAGCCCAGAGCGATCAGGCCGTACAGTGAGTACTGCGTGATGTCGACCGTGAGCGAGGTCGAGTAGGGGCGTGTCGAGGCATGTCCGTTGCGCACCGCGAGGTTCGTGACGAACGAAACACACAGAAGGCCCGCGAGGGCCAGCACAGCGAAGAGCGAGCCGGTTGGAGGGGGGAGCGCCTGGGCTTCGGGCCAAGTATGTACACGGCTACGCCTGCTGCGAGGAACACCTCGGTGCCCTTGAGGGGGAATCCTACTTGGAGAGTAAGCGCGTACTGGAACGGGATCACCGCGACAGCGGCGAGCACGAGTCGCTCGAAGAGTGGCCCGCGCGTGAAGAGCGATCGCAGCGACTCGCGACGCTCAGGGACGGGCGCGCTCTCGGCGACTGTCGCGTCCTCCACGACGGATGGGATCACCAGGCGGACTCCTCACTCGACGGCGGCTCGCTGCGCCACGGCGCTCAATCACGCGGGGGTCGCCGCGACCACCCTACTCTAGGCGGTGTGTCTCGCTACGGCCATCGGCAGAGCCATCTCTGGGGGTTGGGTGGCTCATGCAGCGCGCGATGTGATATGTCCGACGACCACTGGCTATTGCGTTCAAACGTGGCAGACTGTTGCCTTGCTTGGCGACGTCGCGGTGAGGTGCACCGAGGGCCGATTGAGGAGTGTTTGTGGAGTTCCTGGACTATGTGCGCGTCCTGCGCCGCCATTGGCTCGCGCTGGTGATCTGTTCGCTCGCCGGGGTGGCCATCTCCATGGCGTACACCCTTGTTCAGACTCCGGTGTACTCGGCGAACGCCTCGGGCTACGTCTCGGCCGGTGCCAGCGACAACGTCGCGCTCGAGAGTGCGAGCGAGTCACTGGCTCGTAGCCGTGCGGAGAGTTGGGTGACGATCGGGACATCGCGTGCGGTGGCCGAGCGCGTGATCGCGGAGGAGGGACTCAGCGTCTCGCCGGAGGAACTGGTTCAGCGGGTGAGCGTGAGCCAGGCGGAGTTGACTCCGGTGATCCGCGTGAGCGCCGAGGCATCGACGCCTGAGGACGCGCGAGACCTTGCGGACGCCTGGGTCTACGCGTTGTCAGCGGAAGTCGCGGAACTCGAGGGCGGCGAGGCTGATGGCGCCTCGAGTCTCACCCTGATCCCGATCGAGGCCGCTGCGCTGCCAACCCGCCCGATCTCGCCGAACGTGGAACTGGGCGTGGTCCTCGGACTGCTCGTCGGAGCGGTGGCCGGTGTCCTGTACGCGCTGATTCGCAATCAATCGGACAAGAAGTTGCGCACGATCGAGGCGCTGCGAAGGGCTACCAACTCCAGCGTGCTCGGCGCCGTCCCGACGGGGGATGTCACCAGTGCGTTGACCGGTCGTGAGGACCGCAGCAACGCCCCCACGCTCGAGGCGTTCCGCCGCATCCGCACGAACCTCCGGTTCATGAACGTGGACGATCCGCCTCGGGTGATCGTGGTCACGAGCGCCCTGCCTGGTGAGGGGAAGTCCGCTGTCGCCGCGAACATCGCGATCGCGATCGCGGAGAGCGGTCAGCGCGCCATCATCGTGGACGCGGACCTGCGCCGGCCCACCGTGGCGGACCGCTTCGGCCTCGTGGAGGGCGCCGGCCTGACCGACGTGCTGGTGCACGCCGCGGAGATCGACGATGTGATCCAGATCTGGCCGCACAGCCAGAACCTCGCCGTGCTGCCGGCCGGCTCCGCCCCGCCGAACCCGAGCGAGTTGCTCGGCTCCGACGTGATGCACGACCTGCTCATGGAGCTCAAGGAGCACGCGTTCGTGATCATCGACTCCCCGCCGCTGCTGCCCGTGACCGACGCGGCCGTGCTGACCGCCCGCGTGGACGGCGCCGTGCTCGTGGCCCGCGCCGGTGTCACCACGATCGATCAGGTGACCGCAGCGGCTGAGGACCTTGAGGCAGCCAACGGGCGACTGCTCGGAACGGTGCTCAACGCCGTCTCGAAGAAGTCCACCGGGTACCAGGGTGGCTACTACGGCGCCTACTACGGCGGCTACTACGGCTCCACCGACGGTCAGGGCCAGTCCCTCACCCCCGCCGGCACCAAGCGCCAGCGCCTGGGTCGTGACGCCAGCGCCGTCGGCGATTCTGCCTCCGCTGGGGCCTCGCCCTCGTCTGCTGAGCCGTCCGCAGCGGCCCCGGCCACGCAGGAGCCGCCTGTTTCGCCCGTGGCGCACGCTCCGGCGAGCTACCCGCCCGCCAGTGCGCCAGCAGCCTCCGGCGACCACGCGGTGCAATGGAAGCCCGTCACACCGAGCGGCGAGGCGGTGTCCACAACCCGGACTCGGCGGGATCGCTAGCGGCTCGCTCGCGTGCCAGCACCGGTCGCGGTGCCACGCGATACCAAACGGTGCTCCGATCGCGCCGGTGTCGCCAGACGCATAGCCTCGATCCAGCGGGGGCGTTGTCAGACTCCACCAGGAGTTCGTCGACAGCCCAAGGAGGCCTTTGTGACCAGTCCTCAGCCCAACCGCCGCGCCCTCATCCGAGGGGCTGCGTGGTCCGTGCCGATCGTGGCGGCCACCGCTTCCGCTCCGGCCCGCGCCGAAACGAGCGGGCCGTGCCCAGCGGATGTCGTACTACCCATCCCCGAGATCGATGACATCCGCGTCGACGCTGCTGACGGCGCCTCCTCCTTTTACACCGTGGAACCCGGCATCACTCAGATCGACTTCACCATCGCCGGTGGGCGAGGCGGGGCGTCGCCCTTCGCGGCAGGCGGGGGCGCAGGGCTCATCCAGGGGTCCTTCTCCGTCGCCGAGAACGACATGGTGACCTTCGTCGTGGGCCAGGGCGGATTCGGGCAGCGCAGCACAGGCTCCACGAACACCGGTGGCCGCGGATTCGCGGATGGTGGTGACGTGCCGGCGCCGGGCGGCGCAGGTGACACCGGGACCAGCGGAAGCGGTGGCGGCGCCTCCGCAATCCTGCTCAACGGCACGCCACTGGTCATCGCCGGTGGCGGTGGCGGCGGGGGAATGCTCGAGGGAGTGAGCCCCGCGAGCTGGGAATGGAGCTACCCGTCCTCGCCGAGCACCCACGCCGGCGCCTTCGGGACTGCGGCAACCAGTTCGGTCATCTCCCGATCGGGGGCGGGGTCCGGGCAGCCCTCCGGGCTGATCACCGTCTTCCCCGGGGGTAACGCGACCGACGCCGCGGTAGGCGTCCCGTCCGCAACGGCGGCCACCTCGACGTTCACCGCGGGTGAGCTGGTCGATCCCGTAGTCGGCCTGCCGGGAGCCGAAGGCGGCTCGGGCGGGGCCGGGGTCGCCAGTGCGGTCTCCGCGACCTCGGCTGGGCGCTTCTCGGTGGGCTCCGGCGCCGGTGGCGGCGGGTACCGGGGCGGGGCGAGCGGCAGTTCCGTAGCCTTCTACTACGCGAGTCCGCTGGGGGACCTGGCTTGGAGCATTGGTGGCAACGGTGGCGCGGGATCGAACTTCATCAGCACCTCGGTCACGATTGTTTCGGTGGGCACCACCGAGTTCAGCACCATCCAGCAACGGGTCCCCGGCTTCATCACCGCCACGGCTCGCTGCGTGTAGGAGCCGGTGACTGCGGCAGAGCTCGGTCGCATCGTAGGCTCACACGGTGAGCGAGACACGTGAGCCAGCGGACCTGACACCGCACCTGTCCGACCCGGTGGCGCTCACGCGCGCCATCTGCGACATCCCCTCCGTCAGCGGGGACGAGCGGAACCTGGCGGACGCCGTCGAGGCGGTGTTGCGCGCCCAGGCGCACCTCGAGGTGCTCCGCGACGGTGACGCCGTGCTCGCCCGCACCCGCCTGGGCCGCACGAGTCGGGTGGTGATTGCGGGGCACCTCGACACCGTGCCGATCGCAGGGAACCTGCCCACGCAGCTGCGCACCCTTGAGGGGGAGGGTGAGGTGCTGTGGGGGAGAGGCACCGTGGACATGAAGGGGGGCGTCGCCGTCGCCCTCCACCTGGCGGCCACCCAGCCTGCACCGGCCCTGGACGTCACCTACGTCTTCTACGACCACGAGGAGGTCGAGGCCACCAAGAACGGGCTCGGGCGGGTCGCGGCCAACCACCCCAACTGGCTGGCCGGGGACCTGGCGATCCTGGGTGAACCCACGGGCGCGCACATCGAAGGTGGATGCAACGGCACCATCCGCATCGAGATCGCCACCACGGGCACGACCGCGCATTCCGCGCGCGCCTGGCGCGGCCACAACGCCGTGCACGATCTGGCTCCGGTGCTCGCCGCGCTGGCGGCACACGAGAGCGAGACCGTGACGGTGGACGGACTCGACTACCGCGAGGGACTGAACGCCGTGTTCGTCACCGGCGGCATTGCGGGCAACATGATCCCCGACCGCGCCACCGTCACCGTGAACTACCGGTTCGCCCCCTCGCGAGACGCCGCCGAGGCGGAGGCGTACGTCCGCGCGGTCTTCGCCGACATCCCCGGGCTCACCTTCACCGTCACGGACCTGTCCGAGGGTGCCCGCCCTGGCCTGGACCACCCCGTGGCGCAAGGCTTCGTGGAGGCGGCACGCGCGGCCACCGGCGCGCAGGTGAATCCCAAGTACGGCTGGACCGACGTCGCGCGGTTCTCCCGCCTCGGCGTTCCGGCGCTGAACTTCGGGCCCGGCGACCCGATGCTCGCCCACGCCGATGACGAACGCTGCCCGACGGCGCAGTTCACCGCCGTGGCCGACGCCCTGGCCGCATGGCTGGGCCGAGCGCCAGGCGCCGCAGCACCGCAGGAGAAGGAGGACGCATGAGCACGCCCGAGCGCGAGAGGTCGGCCCGGCGCGAACGGCAAGCGGGCCGCGTCATGCTGCGCGGAGAGCAGGTCCCCGAGACCACCACCGATGAGCGCCTGCTCTCTGGGGGCAACGGCGCCGACTGGTTGCACGCCGACCCCTGGCGGGTGCTGCGCATCCAGTCCGAGTTCGTGGAGGGCTTCGGCGCCCTGGCCGAACTGGGGTCCGCAGTCTCCGTGTTCGGCTCCGCACGGCTGACGGAGGGCGAACCGGAGTACGAGGTCGCCCAGGAGATCGCACGTGAACTGGTGCGGCACGGCTACGCGGTGATCACCGGCGGTGGGCCCGGTCTCATGGAAGCGGCGAACAGGGGGGCGCGGGAGGCGGGCGGGCAGTCCGTGGGACTGGGCATCGAGTTGCCCTTCGAGCAGGGCATGAACGCGCACGTGGACCGCGGAGTGAACTTCCGGTACTTCTTCGTGCGGAAGGTCATGTTCGTGAAGTACGCCACCGGCTTCATCGTGCTGCCCGGGGGATTCGGCACCATGGACGAGCTCTTCGAGGCGATCACCCTGGTGCAGACCGGCAAGGTGCGCAGATTCCCGATCGTGCTGGTGGGCCGGGAATTCTGGGGCGGGTTGCTGGAGTGGATCCGCACCACCCTGGCGGCGCGAGGTCTGATCGGCGAGATGGACCTCGACCTGCTGCACGTGGTGGACGATCCGGTCGAGGCGGTCGCGTACGTGCGGCGCGTGGCGGCCGACCTGGCGGAGTAGCAGCAGCGGAGTGGGCGCAGCGGAGTGAGCCGCGCCACGTTCCTCGGGGCGTGCGGAGTACACTGGTGTTCATCACGCGTCAGCGGGGCTGTGCCCCGCCGGCCGTGCACTGCAATGGCAGACCACCAGGTCAGGCCCATGACGACGGAGGGATTTACCGCGATGGCCGCGATGAAGCCGAGAACCGGTGACGGACCGATGGAAGTCACCAAGGAGGGTCGCGGCATCGTTGTCCGCATCCCCGTCGACGGCGGAGGGCGGCTCGTGGTCGAGCTGAACGCCGAGGAGGCGCAGTCCCTGTACTCCGAGCTCAACGGGGTCGTCGGCTGAGCACACGCCCCCACTCCTGGACAGCGAGGCGGGGGCCGACCGGGCGTATGCCCGGTCGGCCCCCGCCTTCTTGCGGTCGACATCGCCACCTGCGCTGACCAGGAGTGGGCTGCGCCTGCGCGCCCGCGCCCGGGTTCACCCCTCAAATCACCCGTTTTCACCCCTCGAATCACCCGTTGGCGGCATCCGACGGGTGGTGCGTGATGGAAGGCTAGCCAGCGATCGAGGACGCTGTGGCCAGTCCGGCCCAGACGCACCCATCACAACGATCGCACTGATCTCACCGAGGGGATGGTTCTTACGATGACTGCTGACGGAAACCAGAGGGGAATATCACGGCGCGGCATCACCAAGTCGGCGGTGTGGTCGGTTCCTGTCGTGGCGGTCGCTGCTGGCGCGCCGGCGCACGCCCAAGCGTCCCAGCCCTGTACGCCGGTGTCCTACCCGGCTCCGGTGCCGGACGGGCAGGCGCGCACCGAGACGACCTGGACCGTGCCCGCGGGTGTCACCTCGGTCACTTTCGCGGTCGCCGGCGGCGGCGGCGGCTACTCCAACGCGCTCGGTGCTGCCGGCTCGGGTGCGCTCATCACCGGCGAGATGGCTGTCACGGGTGGCCAGGTGTTGACACTCATCACCGGAGCAGGCGGAATCGGCAACGCCACCCAGGAGGCGCTCGGCGGTGGCGGCTACGGTAACGGTGGCGACGTCGTCAACCCCGCCGGGCCCAGCGGGACCAACTTCGGGGGGAGCGGTGGAGGTGGTTCGGCGATCCTGCTCGCTGGTTCGCCGCTCGTCGTCGCCGGCGGCGGCGGGGGGAACGGCTCCTTTGCGCAGTTGAACACGGCGCCGAGCATGGCGTGGGGAACGTCTGGCGCAGTGGGAGGTACTCCCTGGCACCACGGTGGCGGTCAACTCGCGACGATGGAGAATTACCCGAACCAGTGGCTCGTGGCCCCTGGCGGACTGTCCGCCCTGGCCGGTGGTGCGGGGGGTGCCGGGGGGCAGTGGCAACCGCCAGCACTGTGACTGGTCTCGGGATCGAGTTCTCCGAGCGTCAGCTTCGCGCCGGCTCGGCGGGATCCGCGGGCCCCTCGGGCAACGGCGGGAACGGCAGTGGTGTCGACGTCCTTGCGGGTAGCAGTGTCACGCACGTCGTCTCCGGTGCCGGAGGCGGTGGCTACGGCGGCGGGGGCAGCGGTGCTGCCGGCTCGCTCCGAGCGGATGGGAGCGGCGAGGTCTCTCGGATCGGTATCGGTGGCGGTGGTGGGGGTGGTGGCAATTTCGTGGCCGCCGGAATCGTCGCCACACGAGGTGCGGCCGGCAACGGCGGCACGGCCCGTTACGTCCGCAACCCGGGGTACATCACCCTCACCTATTGCGTGCCGGGGTACTAGGCCTCCAGGCACGTCAGACAGAGGTCAGGACTGGGAGAAGAAGCGCAGCGGGGCGTGCGCGCGGAGGGCTCAGCGCTTGACGGCCACCAGGACCCCACCGCCGGTGGGCAGGAGCGTGGCATGCAGGCCCTCGTCCTCCATGACGGTGCGGATCACCTCGCGCATCGCGACCGTGTCGGAGTCCCGGCGGGCCGGATCGGCGACCTTGTCGCCCCACAGCGCCTCGGTGACCACCACGGTTCCCCCCGGGCGCAGGAGGCGCTTGGCCTGAGCGAGGTGATCGGCGGCGTCGGTCACCTCGGCGTCCACGAGCACCAGGTCGTAGTTGCCGTTCGCCAGGCGGGGCAGCACGTCCATGGCACGTCCACCGATCGTGCGGGTGCGGGAGGAGGCGATCCCCGCGGCCGCGAACGCCCGGCGGGCCTCGCGCTGCAGGTCCACCTCCACATCAATGGTGGTCAGCACGCCGTCGCTCGCCATGCCGGCCAGCAGCCACGTGCCGCTGACCCCGGTTCCGGTGCCGACCTCCACCACGTGCTTGGCGCGGGCCATGGCCGCGAAGGTCTCCAGGAGTGCGCCGGTCGCCGGGGTGACGCACTCGATACCCGCCTCCGCGGCCGCGGCGCGCGCCTGCTGCGCGGCCTCGCTCTCGACTGCCAACCCCTCGGTGTACACCCAGTTCTGCGCCTTGGCGCTCGATCCCGCCATGGGGACTCCCTTCGTCTGGGAACCATCCTAGGCAGTCCAGCGTTTTCACAGGTGCCGCTCGTAGACTTGAACACCGAGATCCGAGGGCCGAGGAAGGGCAGGGTCGTGGAGACCGAAGACTGGCAGCCACCCACGTGGGATGCCGTGGTGCGCGACTACTCGCCCCAGGTGTACCGGCTCGCCTACCGCCTGACCGGGCAGCAGGCGGATGCGGAGGACCTCACGCAGGAGGTCTTCCTGCGCGTCTTCCGCTCCCTGGACCGCTACCAGCCGGGCACGTTCGACGGCTGGCTGCACCGGATCACCACCAACCTCTTCCTGGACCAGGTGCGCCGCAAGTCCCGCAACCGCACCCAGGCCCTCGGTGAGTACGAGGCGGACGTGCCACGTGCCGCGCGCGCGGACGAACCCGAGCGCGGCTTCGAGATCGGCAACCTGGATGTGGACGTGCAGGCCGCGCTCGCCCAGCTCGCTCCGGAGTACCGCGCCGCCGTGGTGCTGCGTGACATCGAGGACCTGCCGTATGAGGAGATCGCGGACGTGCTCGGCATCTCCATGGGTACCGTGCGCTCCCGTATTCACCGTGGGCGGGCCAAGCTGCGTGAGATGCTCGCGCACCGCGACCCCCAGGTGGCCGGGTCCGGCGACGGCTTCCTGACCGGCCCACGGGCCGCGGGGGTCGCTCCGTGATACCCGACTTTCTGCGCCTCGGGCACGTCGGCACCGATCTGGGGCCGTACGTGGACGGGACGCTGGAGCCGGCCCGCCGCGAGCGGCTGGACCGGCACGTGGCGCACTGTTCGCGCTGCTCCTGCGAGGTCTCCGAGGCGCGACGCCAGCGCGCACTCACCGCATCCCTGGGGGCGCCCGAGGTGCCGGCGAGCCTGCAGGAACGGCTCCTGCAGCTCTCCTGTGGCCAGGTGCCGGCGCCCGCACCGTGGGCCGATTCCCGACGGCGCAGCCGTGGCATCCGCATGGCCGTGACCGTGACGGTCGCGAGCGTGACCGGTGTGGCCGTGGTGGGGGTCGGGACTCTCTACCTCGTGGGCGGCCGGCCCATGACCGCCACACCGGTGGGGCTCACCGCCGTGGCCGCGGCCGCCGTCACCGAGCAGGACGTGGGGCCGGTCGCGACCGGCGGGCAGGATGCGGGCGACCTCCTGGCGATGCTGGGCCTGGACGTGGCCGGCTCCCAGGCCCAGGACGAGGCCCACCTCCAGGACGAGGCCCAGGGCGACACCCCGGACCAGGCTGCCGGCGCCGCGCAGAGCGTGGCCACCAGTTGGCCCGAGGACTGGGGCAGGCCGGGCGACCTTCCGGAGGGCACCGTGCTGGTCTCGGCGGCGATGGTCACCGACCAGGTGCTGCGCGTGGAACTGGAGGTCGACGGCGAACCGGTGATCCTCCTGGAGGGCCGCGGCGACCTCGACCTGGCCGGACTGGAGGTGGAGCGAAGTGTGAGACTGGGCGGTGTCGAGACGCACTTCGTGGAAGGCTGGTGGAATGCTCAGGTGGGACAGGAGATCGTGGCTCTTCACGGCAGCGACGAGGCATGCCATGCCGTGCTTGCCTCCTTCGAGGCGAGTTCGATGACGTTCGCCGAGCGCATCGAACGCGGCTGGCGGATGCTCGCCCGTGGTTGAGAGTTACGCGCGCACCCGTCCTCGCCGGCGGGGGGTCGCCGGCGGCACCGTCGCCGTGATCGCCGTGCTGGCGCTCCTGGTGGGGATGAGCGCCGGGCTCGCCCTGGCCCCCTGGTTCGGGATCGAGACCACCTCGAGCGGGCAGAGCTCGTCGAGTCCCTCCGATCCGCAGGGGGCATCCCAGCCGGACCCGCCCGAGTCCGGGTCGGTGCCGCAGACCCTGCTGCAGCCGGACCTCGAGGAGGACTCCCTCTACGACGTCGCGAGCATTGCAGCCACGGCCCTACCGAGCACCGTCTCGATCGAGGTAACGGGTGCCTCCTTCGCCGCCAGCGGCTCCGGGTTCGTGCTGCGGGAGGACGGCTACATCCTCACCAATGCGCACGTCGTCGCCGGATCGGAGGGCGCCGACCTCGTGGTCGTCTTCAGCGACGGTGAGCAGTTCCCCGCCACGATCGTGGGGGAGACGGTCGACTACGACCTCGCCGTCCTCAAGGTCGAGCGCGAGGGACTCACGCCGCTCGTGCTCGGCGACTCCGACGAGGTGGTGGTGGGGCAGCCCGTGGTCGCTGTCGGCGCGCCCCTGGGGCTCCAGGGCACGGTGACCACCGGGATCGTCTCGGCGCTGAACCGACCCGTGCTGGCCGGTGACCTCACCCAGACCTCCTTCATCAACGCCATTCAGACCGACGCCGCGATCAACCCGGGCAACTCCGGCGGCCCCCTGCTCAACCGGTCGGGGGAGGTGATCGGGATCAACTCCGCCATCGCGCAGGCCTCCACGCAGGAGGCATCCGGCAGCATCGGCCTGGGCTTCGCCATCCCCTCCAACCAGGCGCGGCGCACCGCTGAGCAACTGATCGCCGACGGGTTCGCGACCTACCCCGTGATCGGGGTGCTGCTCGACTCCTCCTACACCGGTGTGGGCGTGAAGGTGGTCGACGCGGAGGTCGACGGTGTGGCGCCGGTCACACCGGGTGGTGCCGCGGAGGCGGCGGGTATCGCCGCGGGCGACGTGATCGTGGCGATCAACGGTGTCCCGGTCACGGTGTCCGATGAACTCATCGTCGCGATCCGTGCGCACGCGCCCGGCGAGACGATTACGCTGACGGTGCGCGAGTCCTCCGGGGACCGCGACATCCAGGTGGTCCTGGGTGAGGCGCGCTCGCAGTAGCCGAGCCGCAGGTCTTGCGCTTCCCGTTGCGTGGGCGCACGGGATGGAATGGATAGTGAGCGTGGATAGGGTGCCGAGGTGATGGGCAACATCGGTGGGATGGAGATCGGGCTCATCCTGATCCTCGTTCTCGTGGTGATCGGGCCCGAGCGACTGCCGGGGTATGCGGCACAGATCGGACGCCTGGTACGCGAACTGCGCGCCATGGCCAAGGGCGCCACGTCTCAGCTCAAGGCCGAGATGGGTGACGACTTCGAGGAACTGCGCCAGTTCGACCCCCGGCAGTACGACCCGAGGCGCATCGTGCGGGAGGCGCTCGCGGACGACCCGCCGGCCTCCGCGGCACGGGCGCAGGCCACGTCGGCCGCCCGGGCCCGTGCTGCGGGAGCCCGCACCGCGGGCGCCGGCGCCATGGGTGCGGCCGCAGCTGCACCGGCCGAGCCCGCCGGCCCCGCGGGAACGAGGGAGGACTTCGCCGTCCGGCATGCCGACGGTATCGCCCGTACTACCGGTGATCGCCCCGTGCCCTTCGACGACGAGGCCACGTAGGGCATCAATCGCCTCGCGGTAGGTGCGGAAGTGCCTCGCGGTGGGTGCGGGAGTGCCTCGCGGTCAGATGACGCTGAGGCCGAGACGGCGGCCCGCCAGGCCGCGCTTCGCGGTGGCGAGGTGCTGTGCCAGGGTGCGCAGCGCCGTCGCCCCCTCCGTCTCGGATCCCGGCTCGGAGACCGCGATCCCCGCGACCGGGGCGCCGATGTCGCCACCCTGCCGCACCGTCATGTCCAGCGGGATCTGCGCGAGCAGCGGCACCTCGTGACCGAGCGCCGCGGTGAGCTGCTGCGCCACGGCGCTGCCGCCGCCCTCACCGAAGAGTTCCATGCGGGTGCCGTCGCTCTGGGTGAGCCAGGACATGTTCTCCACCACGCCGATCACCCGCTGCCGGGTCTGCTGGGAGATCGCGCCGGCACGCGCCGCGACGTCCGCCGCCGCCACCTGCGGGGTGGTCACCACCAGCATCTCCGCGCCGGGGAGCAACTGCGCCACCGAGATCGCCACGTCACCGGTGCCGGGGGGCAGGTCCAGCAGCAGCACGTCCAGGTCGCCCCAGTAGACGTCCGCGAGGAACTGCTGCAGCGCGCGGTGCAGCATCGGGCCGCGCCACACCACCGCTTGCCCCTCCGGGGTGAACATCCCGATCGAGATCACCTTCACGTCATGCGCCACGGGCGGCAGGATCATGTCCTCCACCTTCGTGGGGCGGTTCGTCACGCCCAGCATCCGCGGGATCGAGAAGCCGTAGATGTCGGCATCCAGCACACCCACGCGCAGGCCCTGCTGCGCCATCGCGACGGCGAGGTTCGCCGTCACCGTGGACTTGCCCACCCCGCCCTTACCGGAGGCCACCGCGATCACGCGGGTCAGGGACTCCGGCTGAGCGAACGGGATCACGGGCTCGGCCGCGCCGCCCCGCAGATGCGTGCGCAGGTCCGCGCGCTCCTGATCGGTCATCACGGTGAGGTCGACCGCGACGTCGCTGACGCCCTCGACCGCGCCCGCCGCCTTGGCCACGCTCGTGCTGATGGTGTCCTTCATGGGACAGCCACCGGTGGTCAGGGCGATGAGCACGCGCGCCACGCCCTCGGGCGAGACGGAGACGTCCTTCACCATGCCCAGTTCCGTGATCGGCCGGCGGATCTCGGGGTCGAGCACCCCGCTGAGCGCCTCCTGGATGGCGTCGGTCGTCGCTGTCTGGGAGGTCATGCTTCCAGTCTAGGCACGGGGTTCACGTGCTCGGCCGTGCCGTGGCAGATCGCTCAGGCATCACGCCGGATCCAACGGAATGTGAGCCGTGCCAGCACCGTGCCGACGATCAGCCACGCCAGCAGCACCGCCAGGGTGGCGCCGTGGGCCCAGGTCTCGCCCTGCTCGAGCACCACCATGTCCTGCGGCAGCAGCGCCGAACGCATCCCTCGGGCGAGCCAGGCCAGCGGGAAGACGTTCGCCACGTTCTGCACGGCGTCCGGCAACTGGAAGTTCAGCACGTACACACCGGAGATGAACTGCAGGATCAGCACGATCGGGATCACCACGGCGCTGGCGGAGCGGCCCGAGCGGGGCAGGGCCGACAGGGCGATGCCGAGCACGGCGCTGGCCGCCAGCCCGAGCACGAACACCCACGCGAACGTCAGCCAGCTCGCGGCGTCGCTCGGGAGGGTGACGTCGAACAGCAGCACCGCCACCGCGAGGATGAGCGCGCACTGCCCGATGCCGGTCATGAACACCTGCCCGAGCTTGCCCAGGAAGTACGTCAACGGGCTCATCGGGGTGCCGCCCAACCTCTTCAGGCGCCCGTTGTACTTCTCCTGGGCGATGTCCACCGCGAGGTTCTGCACCCCGGACAGCAGCAGTCCGGCGGCCACGATCCCGGGCAGGTAGTAGGTGGCCATCGACAACGCCCCGGGGGCGGGCTCGTCCAGCATCCCGGTGGTGGGGGAGAGGTAGCCGGTGAAGATCGAGGAGAAGATCGTCAGAATCAGCACCGGGAACAGGAAGGTGAAGAAGACCGTGTCGCCCTGGCGGAAGTAGCCGCGGATCTCGTACGCGATGCGGGTGCGGGCCAGGCCGATCGGTCCGGGCAGCGTGGACTCGCTCATGCCACGTCCTCCGTCCCGGTCGCGGCGCCGGCCGCGTGCGCCGCCACCATGTCGAGGTAGATCTCCTCCAGGTGGGGCCGGCGGATCTCCAGGTCACGCGGCTCACCCAGCCGCGCGGTGAGCTCGGCGACCAGCGCGGCGGGGGCGGGGGTGCGCTGAGAGTGGGCCTCGCCGTCGGGCTCGGTCCAGGAGACGATCGGGGTGCGCGCCGCATCGCCGCCGATCTCGCCCACCGGGCCGATCGCCCGCATCCGCCCACCGATGATGATGCCGACCCGGTCGGCGAGCTCGGCGGCCTCGTCCAGGTAGTGCGTGGTCAGCAGGATCGTGGTGCCATCGGCGGACAGGCCCCGGATCAGGCCCCAGAACTCCCGGCGCGCCTCGGGGTCGAACCCGGTGGTGGGCTCGTCCAGGAACAGCAACTCGGGGCGGCCGATGATCCCCAGGGCCACGTCGAGGCGACGGCGCTGCCCCCCGGACAGGGTCCGCACCTTCGCGTCGGCCTTGGCGCGCAGACCCACGGCGTCGATCACCTCCTGCACATCGCGCGGGTTCGGGTAGTAGTGGGACTGCTGGGTGATCTGCTCCCGCACGGAGTACACGCCGTAGACCTCCGACTCGGGCAGGTCCTGCAGCACGATCCCGATGCGGGAGCGCCAGGGGCGCCCGGCCGTGCCCGGATCCTCGCCGAGCACGCTGACCTGCCCGGAGGTGCGGCGCCGGTAGCCCTCGAGGATCTCCACGGTGGTGGACTTGCCCGCACCGTTCGGCCCGAGCAGGGCGAAGGTCTCCCCGCGGTGGATCTCGAAACTCAGGCCGTCCACGGCTCGGTGCTTCGGGTACTGCTTGTGCAGGTCGCTCACGCGGACCGCGGGTTCACCGGATGTCATGGTCCTAGCCTGACGCGGGCGGGGCCGGAGCGAAAGTGCGCAGGCCACACGACGAGGGGAACCGGTCCGCCGGCCCGCGTCCTCACTCCTCCTCCGGGGAGTCCGACTCCTGCTCCTCCAGGTAGGCCTGGAACTCCCGGCGGGCCTGGCGTTCCTTCCGCTTGCGGCGCTTGCGTTCGGCCGCGAGCTCGGCGCGGATCTCCTCGCGCACCTCGCTGCGCACCTCCGTGAGCACCTCACTGCGCAGTTCCCCGCGGATCTCGGTGCGGATCTCGTTGCGCACCTCGCGGCGCACCTCCTTGCGCACCTCCTTGCGGGTCTGCTCCCCGATGTCCTCCAGGAGTTCACGCAACTCCCCGCGCACATAGTCGCGGGTGGCGACGTCCTGCAGCGCCACGCGCAGCGAGGCCATCTCGCGGGCCAGGAACTCCGTGTCGGCGAGGTTGCGCTCCGTGCGCTGCCGGTCCTGCTCGGCGGCCACGCGGTCGCGGTCGGTCTGCCGGTTCTGGGCGAGCAGGATCAGCGGCGCGGCGTAGGAGGCCTGCAGGGAGAGCATGAGGGTCAGCGCGGTGAAGCCGAGCGCGGCGTCGTCGAACCGCATCTCCTCGGCGGCCAGGGTGTTCCACCCGATCCACACCAGGCAGAACACCGTCAACCAGATGATGAAGCTCGGGGTCCCCAGGAACCGGGCGATGGATTCGGCCACCTGACCCGCGCCGTCGTCCCCACCCACCGCGCGGCGGCGGTTGACGAACGGGTTGCGGGACTTGTGGAGCGGCGTGTCCAGCCGGGTGCGCTGCTCAGCCACGCTCGCCCCCCGGGGTCAGGGAGGCGTCGGTGACGTCCTCATCGGCATCGCGCCAGTCATCCGGGAGCAGCCGGTCCAGCACGTCGTCCGCGGAGACGGCGCCCAGCAGCCGCTTCTCCGGATCCAGTACCGGCAGCGCCGCCATGTTGTAGGTCGCCATCAGTCGGGTCACCTTCCCCAGCGGATCGGTCGGGAGCACGTACTCCACATCGGAGTCCAGGATCGTGCCGATGGAATCGTGCGGGGGTTCGCGCAGCAGCGCCTGCAGGTGCACCACCCCGAGGAAGCGCCCGGTGGGGGTCTCCAGCGGGGGGCGCACCACGAACACCACCGTGGCCAACGTGGGCACGAGGTCGCGGCGGCGCACGTGGGCCAGCGCGGTGGCGATGGTCGACTCCGGGCCGAGGATCACCGGCTCGGTGGTCATCAGACCACCGGCGGTGTGCTCGTCGTAGGCCATCAGGCGCCGCACGTCCGCGGCCTCCTCCTCATCCATGCGCTCCAGCAGTTCGCGCGCGGCATCGTCGGGGAGTTCCTGGACCAGGTCGGCCGCGTCGTCGGGCTGCATCACGTCCAGCACCCGGGCCGCACGGTCGGTGTCCAGGGTGGTGAGGATCTCCACCGCGTCCTCGTCGGAGAGCTCCTCCAGCACATCGGCCAGGCGCTCGTCGTCGAGTTCCTCGGCCACGGCGATGCGGCGCTCCGGCGGCAGATCGTGCAGCACGTCCGCCACGTCCGCGGCCTTCTGCCCCTCGAGCTTGGCCAGCAGGGAGGCGGCGCCCTGGTCGGTCTGCTGCTGGGTGAGCCCGGTGACGGAGTCGGCGTCCACCATGAGGGTCTCACCGCGGCGCCACAGCAGGCCGGGCGCGTGCCGGCGCACGAACAGTTTGGTCACGTCCCAATCGCGGCCCTGCCGCAACTCGAAGGCGAGGTCCTCCACCTTGCCGGTACCGCCGCCGTCCCGGGGGGAGAGGGTCACTTCCTTGTCGAGGATCTCCCCGAGCACCTGACGCTCGGCGATCCGGGGCTCGAACCGGCGCATGTTCAGCAGCCCGGTGGTGATCACCGATCCGGAGTCCATGCTGGTCACGCGGGTCAGGGGCACGAAGACGCGGCGTCTGCCGGCGACCTCGACCACCAGACCCACGGCGCGCAGCCGTCCGTTGGCGCGGGTGATGACGACCACGTCGTGAACCTTGCCGACCCGGTCACGGTTCGGGTCGAACACGCCGGTCCCGGCCAGCCTGCCTGCGAAGACGCGCGTTGGGGTGCTCACGGTCCCAGGGTAGGGCGCGGGTACGGGCCAGCGGCCCTGGTGCGGCAGTTCCGCCCCCTCGCGAGGCTCTCCGATTCCTCACATCGCTTTCCCAGGACGCGCGGGGGACAATGGACGCATGGCATTCGGCAGTCCACGCACCCCGGGCGTTCCCACTCCTCCCCAGGGGGAGGAGATCGCCTCCTTCGCGACCTACCTGGAGGCGCAGAAGGCGGTCGACGTGCTCGCCGACAGCAACTTCGCGGTCCGTGCGGTCACGATCGTGGGGACCGACCTGAAGATGGTCGAGCGCGTGACGGCGCGGCTCACCTACCCGCGCGCGGCCCTGGGAGGCGCCCTCTCGGGGATGTGGCTCGGCCTGTTCGTGGGCCTGATGTTCGGGCTGTTCGCGAACTCGCTCGGCAACGTGATGGTCACCGTGCTGACGTGTGCGGCGATCGGCGCGGCCTTCGGGATGTTCCTCGCGGTGGTCAGTTACGCGCTCTCGGGTGGTAAGCGCGACTTCACCTCCCAGTCCCAGGTGGTCGCCTCCCGCTACTCGGTGCTGTGCCTGCCCGACCTCGCGCCGGACGCCCGCGACCACCTGCGCCAGCAGGGCATCGCGACCACGTCGCACGCCGTGGCCCAGCGTGGCGGCGCCGCCGGGGCGCCCACTGCTGCGGCCCGGCCCGCCCAGCCGGCCGTGGTGGCCAGGCCCGTGGAGCGGCCGGCAGGCCCACCCCGCTACGGCGCACGGCAGGAGGATGTGCCGGGCGCCGCAACCGGTGGATCGCCCGCGGCGGGGGACTCCACGGCGCAGCCAGGCCCGGGCGCAACGCACACCCCGGCACCGCGGGCCGGTGCAGCCGATAGCGGGCCCCTGGGCGCCCCGCGATACGGGCAGCGCGTGCAGGACGGCGCACCGGCCGGTGCCCCGGCCATGAGCAAGACCGACCCGGCGGCGGCGCAGCACCCGCAACCGGTCGCGCACGCGGCGCCCTCGCCGTGGGGCTACCCGCCGGCCGCGCGCGCTCGCCGCGAGGGAGCAGCGGGTGCGGGCACACCGGCTGCGCAGGCGCCGCAGTACGGGCAACGGACCATGCCCGCCGCCGACCCCGCCCAGCCGCAGGGTGAGCCGCAGGGGGACATGGACGTCGACGATAACGACGACACCACATCTGGACGTTAGGCGCATCGAGGAGCCACAAGAAGGCGTAGGGGCGCCCTTCGTCGAGGCTGTGGGGGAGATCACACGCCGATTCGGCGCAAACGGGCCATGAGCATGGGAGCGGTCCCATATCATCGGAAGTCGAATTCCGGTTTGCTTCGCAGGTCTCCAGCGGCGCCGATGCCCCGGCATCGACGTGACCTGCGTCCCCCACCGCCGCAGAAGGATCCCCCCTATGACCCGCACCATCTCCCGTCGCTCCGTGCTGTCCGCGGCCGCCTGGTCCGCACCCGTGGTCGCCGTCGTGGCCGCAGCGCCCGCCTACGCCGTGGACTCCACCACGGCCAAGAACTACGGCGAGGCGATCGTGGTCACCCACGACCCGAACGTGGGGACCAACGGCCAGCGCGCGATCTTCCTCTACGGCGCACAGGTCGACTACCAGCCCGAGGCCATCGAGGCCGCCTGGGCCGGCCAGAACCCCTATCCCAGCCAGGTGTGGAACGCCTTCCCCGCCGCGTTCATGGTGACGTGGCGTGTGGCCGTCTACGACGCCACCGGCGCCCACCTCGGCAACCTCTACGAGGGCACCGACCAGGTCGACGCCCACGAGCACCAGCAGGCGACCAACTCCCGGGGCTTCCCGGTGTCTGCGGCCGGCACCTACACGGTCACCACCGAGGTCCTGGCCATCACCCCGGTGGAGATGGACGTGGCGGGAGTCGGGCCCACCACCTTCCTGCCGCCGCTGCCGGCGCCGCGGAGCGCGACCATCAAGGTCAACTGAGCGCACAGCTCGACGCTGCTCGACTTGACTCGGCGCGGCCCGCACCCGGTGCGGGCCGCGCCTTCCTGTTCCCGCCTACTCCGGGCGAGCCACCCCGAAGGAGCCCTGCTCCCAGGTGTTCACCCACCCGATCTGCGGGTGCTTGCCCGCGGCATAGGCCGCCACATCCTCCGGCGGCTGCGAGAACACACCCGATGCCGCGTTGAGCACCATCACGTCCGGAACGCTGTTCGCGTTCCCCAGCCACAGCACCTGCGCGCGCGGCGCCAGGTAGGCCATCAGCGTGATGTCGGTCTCCACCCGCTCCCCATCCGCGACCTGCGCCTCGGCCGCCCGGGCGTTCGCCGCCAGGTCGCTGTCCCGCCAGGTCTCCGGCTTCGTCAGCGACCACAGCGAGAAGGAGGGGAGCATCACCAGGGCGATCACCGCCGTCGCGCACGAGACCACGGGAACCACGGGCAGCGGTGAGCGACCCCGCCAGGAGGCCCGCAGCGAGAGGAGGCCATCGGCCAGCGCGAGGTACATGATCGGCGCCAGTACCGCCCCGTAGTGGAACGCGGTGCCCCAGTGGAACTCCACGTCCGAGGCCACCCGCCACGCCAGGGTCGGCAGCGCGACCAACGCGAGGGGGGAGCGCAGGGACAGGCCGCAGGTCACCAGGATCGGCAGCGCGATCATGCCGAGCTTCTGGTCCAGGCCCGTGGTGAGTTGGGTGAGCGCGGCGCCGGGGTCGGAGAGGATCAGCGACGTGATCGAGTCGTCCGCGTAGTCCCACACGCCGCCGGTGTTCAGGGCGGGGAGCACCCACTGCGTCACCACCACGAAGCCGGCCACCCCGAGCGTCATCCCCGCCACGGCCCAGGCACGCTCCCCGCGGTCGCGGGCGCGCAGCAGCGCCACGAACCCGATCGCGGCGACCGTCAGCCCCAGGTCCTCCTTCACCCCGAGCAGCGGGAGGGACCACAGCACGGCGGCGCGCACCCGGCGCTCCAGCAGCATCCCCATGCTCAGGGCCAGGAGCGGCACCGCGAGCGCGATCTCGTGGAACTGCGCGGCCTGCGCCTCCACGATCAGGTAGCTCAGCCCGCTCGCCAGCCCGATCAGGGCGCCCCAGGCGCCGAGCGCCCGCACCGCGAACACCGTCACGATCCCGGCCCCGAGGCCGAACAGCACCGCCTGCACGGCGAGCAGGGTGAAGCCCGAGGGGTGCAACGCATAGAACGGGGCCAGCACCACCAGCAGGGGATGGAAGTGGTCCCCGAGCAGCATGAAGCCCTCGCCCTTGATCGGCACGATTGGGCTGCGCAGTTCCGCGTAGGCGCGCATCAGCTGGGTGAAGATCCCCAGGTCCCAACTGGGCACCTGGTACAGCGCCCACTGCCGCGAGGAGTAGAGCCACAGCAGAGCCGCCACCACGAGGGTCACCGCGGCGCCGTAGGCCAGCGGCGCGCGCGCCTGCGCGCGCGATCGCCGGCGTCCCCGACTGCCAGGGGGCGCCGCGGCGACGGCGTCGCTCACCGCTGGTGCTCGGCCAGCCAGGCCTCCACGCCCTCGGCGGTGCGGGGCAGCGCCGCGGAGAGGTTCTCCACGCCCTCGGCGGTCACCAGCACATCGTCCTCGATCCGCACCCCGATCCCGCGGTACTCCGCGGGGACCGCGAGGTCATCGGCCTTGAAGTACAGACCCGGCTCGATGGTGAACACCATCCCGGGGCGCAGCGGCGCGTCCATGTACATCTCGGCGCGGGCCTGGGCGCAGTCGTGCACGTCCATCCCCAGGTGGTGGCTGGTGCCGTGCGGCATCCACCGGCGGTGCTGCTGCCCCTCGGGGGTCAGCGCCTGCGCGGCTGGCACCGGGAGCAGGCCCCAGGTCTCCAGCCGCTGCGCGAGCACCGCCATCGCGGCCTCGTGCACCTCCCGGAACAGCACGCCCGGGCGGGCGGCGGCGAATGCGGCGTCTGCGGCGTCCAGCACCGCCTCGTACACCCGGCGCTGCACCTCGCTGAACCTGCCGTTGATCGGCACGGTGCGGGTGATGTCCGCGGTGTAGAGGGAGTCCACCTCCACGCCCGCGTCCAGCAGCAGCAGCTCGCCCTCGCGCACCTGCCCGTCGTTGCGGATCCAGTGCAGCGTGGTGGCGTGGTCCCCGGCGGCCGCGATCGTGTCGTAGCCGACCTCGTTGCCCTCCTCCCGGGCGGTGGTGGCGAAGGTCGCCTCGACCACGCGCTCACCCCGGTGATGGGCGACGGCGCGGGGCAGCTCCCGCGCCACCCGGCCGAACCCCTCCAGGGTGGCGGCCACCGCGAGGCGCATCTGCTCGATCTCGAACTCGTCCTTGATCAGGCGCTGCTCGGAGACCACCTGGGCCAGTTCGTCGTCGGCCTCGCGCTCCTCGAAGCTGGTCTGGCCATTCTCGGCGGCCACCACGTCCACCAGACTCGCCACGGCATCATCCGCCCCGCGGACCACCCGCAGGCTCACCCCGGGGGTGCCGGCGTCCTTGGCCAGCGCGTCGCGCAGTTCATCGATGTGGGCCGCGCGGATCCCGGTGAGGGCCTCGGCCTCCTGCAGCGTCCAGCGCGCACCCACCCAGAACTCCCCGTAGCGGGCGTCGGCGTAGAACTCCTCGGTGTCCCGCCCCGCCAACGGCCGGGTGTACAGCACCGCCTCGTGGTGCGCGGCGCCGTCGGGCAGCTCGTCATCGTTGCGGGCGTGCAGCACCAGCACCGCGTCCGGCTCCTGATCCGTGCCCAGCCCCGTGAGGTAGGAGAACGCGGTGTGCGGGCGGAAGGCGTAGTCGGTGTCGTTGGAGCGGACCTTCAGCGCGCCGGCGGGGATCACCAGGGTGTCGCCCGGGATCGCGGCGGACAGGGCCTCACGCCGGGCCGCCGCGTACGGGGCCGCCGGGCCGGCCTGCACGGGCTCGGCGGCGCGCGGCGCCCAGTTGCCGGCGATGAACTCGCGGAAGGCCTGCGAACTCGGGCGGCGGGAACGGTTCGCGTTCCGCTCCGTGATCGGCTGCTGCTCAGTGTTCTCGGACATGCCGCCCATCGTCTCACTGTGTGGCACTCGGCGGCGAGGTCCCGATTCGCGGCCGGAGCCGCGGGCGCGGCCCGCGCGGTGGGCGAAGCCGCTACCTGTGCCGCGGCTGAGACCGGAAGGAGCGCGGATCCTGGGAGTGCCTAGAGTGTGCTCGGCCCGCGCTCGCCGGCCCGAGACACCGACCCCTGGAGGCGCCGTGCAGCGGCTGGCCCGACTCTCCCTCGGCAACCGGGCGCTGGTCGCCCTGGTCACCGCCATGATCGCGATCCTCGGGGTGTACTCCGCGGGGGCGCTGAAGCAGGAGCTCATCCCCTCGCTGCAGCTGCCGGCCGCCGCCGTGGTGACCGTCTACCCGGGGGCGTCCTCCGAGGTGGTCGAGGAGAACGTGACCGAACTCGTGGAGAGCGCCGTGCTCGGGGTCTCCGGGGTCAGCGACCTGAACTCCACCTCCTCCTCGTCGCTGTCCGTGGTGACGGCGGAGTTCACCTACGGCTCGGACGTGGAGCGCATCTCCGGGCGGATCTCCACCGCGCTGGAACAGGTGCGCTCCCAGCTCCCCGACGACCTCAACCCGCAGGTCATCACCGGCTCCATCGACGACCTGCCCGTGCTGCAGCTCTCCCTGGCGATCGCGCCGGGCTCCGAGGCGAGCGACGAGACCCTGAACACGGCCGCCGACACGATCGTGGCGCCGCGCCTCGGGGACGTGGAGGGCGTGCGTTCGGTGGCCGTGACCGGGGAGTCGACCACCGAGGTCGACATCACCCTGGACCCCGCCGCTCTGTTCGCCTCCGGGGTGGAGGTCAGCGCCGTCAGCGACGTGCTGGAGAACAACGGCGTGATCATCCCCGCGGGCACCATCACCGAGGGGGAGCAGACCTTCAGCGTGCAGATCGGGGAACGCGTCACCTCCCTGGAGGAACTGCGTGCGATCCCGCTGATCAGCGAGTCCGGCGAGCCGGTGCCCCTGGACGACGTGGCGGAGGTCGAGCTCGTCTCCCCGGATGCCACCTCTGCCTCCCGGCTCGACGGCGAGGACGCCGTGGCGATCTCCGTCACCAAGGTGCCGGACGCCAACACGGTCGAGGTCTCCCACGCTGTGCAGGAGGTGATCGACGACCTCGAGCCCGTGCTCACCGAGCAGGGCCTGACGATCGCGATCGTGTTCGATCAGGCCCCCTTCATCGAGGAGTCGATCGAGGGCCTGGCCACCGAGGGCCTGCTCGGGCTCGTGTTCGCGGTGCTGGTGATCTTCCTGTTCCTGCGCTCGGGCCGCCCCACGCTCGTGGCCGCGATCTCGATCCCGCTGTCCCTGATGTCCACCTTCATCGTGATGGAGGTGGTCGGGTACACCCTGAACATCCTCACGCTCGGCGCGATCACCGTGGCCATCGGGCGTGTGGTGGACGACTCGATCGTGGTGATCGAGAACATCCAGCGCCACCTCTCCTACGGGGAGGAACGGATGTCCGCGATCATCACCGCGGTGCGCGAGGTCGGCGGGGCCATCTCCTCCTCCACCATCGCGACCGTGGCGGTGTTCCTGCCGATCGGGTTGACCACCGGGATGGTGGGCGAGCTGTTCCGGCCGTTCGCGATGACCGTGGCGATCGCGATGCTCGCCTCCCTGGTGGTGGCCCTGACGATCGTGCCGGTGCTGGCGTACTGGTTCGTGCGGGCGCCCAAGGACGCCGCCGGGCAGGACCCGGCCGGTGGCGCGGAAGGTGACGAACGCGAGGCGCGGATCGCGCGGGTGCGCGATGCTGCCGAGGCCAAGGAGCGCCGCAGCCCCTGGCAGCGCGCGTACCTGCCCACCCTCTCGTCCGCGATCCGGCACCCCGCGCTCACCATGTCCGTGGCCGTGCTGCTGCTGGTGGGGACCGCCGGCCTGGCCACGCGCCTGGAGACGAACTTCCTCGGGGACACCGGGCAGGACACCCTGACGGTGACCGAGACCTTCTCCTCCGGGACCTCCTTCGAGGCGCAGGACGCCGCGGCGCGCGAGGTCGAGGAGATCCTCTCCGGGATCGAGGGTGTGGCCACCGTGCAGTCCACGGTGGGCTCCGGCAGCGGGGAGATGGCGGCCTTCTCCGGCTCCTCCGCGCCGACCGCGAGTTTCTCCATCACCCTGGACGGCGAGAGCCCGGCGAGCGAGACCGAGGCGGAGATCCGCGACGCGCTGGACTCCCAGACCGACGCCGAGCGGGTGGAGACCCTCACGATCAGCGGGGGTGACGCCGCCTTCGGCAGCTCCACCGTGGACCTCGTGGTGCGCTCCGCCGACTCCGCGCAGCTCGAGGCGGCGGCCGCCGAGGTGGCCGCCGGGGCCGCGCAGGTCGACGGCGCCACGGACGTGGTCAGCAACGTGGCCCAGGCCGTGGAGGTCATCCAGGTGGTGCCGGACCGCGATTTGATCGCGGCCGCCGGTCTCACCGAGACCCAGGTGGCGGGCGTCATCGCCGCACAGGCCAGCCCGGGCAGCATCGGCGAGGTGGACCTGGGCGCGGGGCCGATCCCGGTCCGGCTGGTCACCGCGCCCTCGCCGCAGACCCAGGAGGAGCTCGCCGCCCTGGAGTTGCAGGGTGCCACCGGGCCGGTGCCGCTCTCGGACATCGCGGACATCGAGATCGCCGAGGTGCCGACATCGATCACCCGGGTGAACGGGGAGCGGAGCGCGACGGTCTCGGTGACGCCGGCGGGCCAGGACCTCGGCGCGCTGACCGCGAACCTGACCGCGATGGTCGAGGACCTGGACCTGCCCGCCGGCGTGAGCGTGGAGGTGGGCGGTGTGGCCGCCGACCAGGAGGAGGCGTTCGCCGACCTCGGGTTGGCGCTGCTGGCCGCGATCGCGATCGTCTTCATCGTGATGGTGGCCACCTTCAACTCCCTCGCGCAGCCGCTGATCCTGCTGGTCTCGGTGCCGTTCGCGGCCACCGGGGCGCTGGCGGCGCTGCTGCTGACCGGGACCCCGCTGGGGGTGCCCTCGCTGATCGGTCTGCTGATGCTGATCGGGATCGTGGTCTCCAACGCGATCGTGCTGATCGACCTCATCAACCAGTACCGCGCTCGCGGGCGCTCACTCTCGGACGCGGTGATGGAGGGGTCGCGCAAGCGACTGCGGCCGATCATCATGACCGCCGCGGCGACGATCTTCGCGCTGACCCCGATGGCGTTCGGGATCACCGGCGGTGGCGCGTTCATCTCCCAGCCGCTGGCCCTGGTGGTGATCGGTGGTCTGATCAGCTCCACGCTGCTGACCCTGATCGTGGTGCCGGTGCTGTACACGCTGCTGGAGCGCGGCAAGGAGCGGCGGGCCGCGAAGCGCGCCGCGAAGCGGGGCGAGGGCGCCGGCAGCGACGGGGCCGGCGAGAGCGCTGACAGTGCAGGGCCGACGGGCGCGGGTGCGCGCCACGTGGGCAAGCACGTGGCACCCGACACCGCAGCGGAGCACTGACTCCCGCCGTCGAGCCCGTGCCGCGCGCGGCGAGGACGTGCCGTCGGGCCACGTCCTCAGCGCGCGCGCCACGGACTCGGCGGGAGGGGGTTCGCTCGGTGCAGGATGGGTGGGTGCGCATCGACCTCCACACCCACTCCACGGCGTCCGACGGCACGACCTCGCCACGGGAGGTGGTGGCCGCGGCCGCAGCGGAGGGGCTCGCCGTCGTGGGGCTGACCGACCACGACACCACCGTGGGGTGGGGCGAGGCCGCCGCCGCGGCCGGTGAGTTCGGCGTGGCCCTGGTGCGGGGCACGGAGATCTCCACCCGGGAGCGCGGCGTGAGCGTGCACCTGCTGTCCTATCTGCACGATCTGCGGCATCCCGCGCTGGCGCGCGTGTTCGCGGACTCCCGGGAGGAACGCCAGGGCCGGGCCCGGCGCATGGTGGAGCGGATCGCGCGGGACTACCCGCTGACCTGGGGCGACGTGGCCGCGCAGGCGGCGCCCGGCGCGACCATCGGGCGCCCCCACATCGCGGACGCCCTCATCGCCGCGGGCGTGGTGCGCGATCGGGACCAGGCGTTCGCCGACCTGCTGTACTCCGGCGGGCCCTACGCCATCCCCAACGACGTCCCCTCACCCGCCGAGGTGATCCCGCTGGTGCTGGAGGCCGGGGGAGTGCCGGTGCTCGCGCACCCGTTCGCGACGGCGCGGGGCAGCACCCTGTCCGCCGAGCGGATCGCGGCCCTGGCCGCCGTGGGCCTCGTGGGCGTGGAGGTGGATCACCGCGACCACACCGAGGCGCAGCGCGCGCAGTTGCGCGGCCTGGCCGCGGAACTCGGACTGCTGGTCACCGGGTCCAGCGACTACCACGGGGCCGGCAAGCCGAATCGGCTCGGGGAGAACACCACCGCGCCGCAGGTGCTCGAGCGCATCGAGGAGCTCGGCGTGCTCGAGGTGCTGCGGTAGCGGGGTATCCCCACCTCTCTCATCCCACCCCTGCGCCGAGCGTGTGGTTGCGCCGAGTTTGTGCGCACGGGGCCTGCGTAGTCCATCGTTCGGCGAACGGAGTGTGTGGTTGTGCCGCGGGACGCGGTGTGGCTGGTGCGCACGGAAGGTCACGCCAGTAGCCTGGGCCAATGGCGCGATACATCGAACTTCACCCCGTGGACCCCCAGCCCCGCGCGATCGCCCAGACCGTGGCGTTGCTCAACGACGACGACGCACTGATCGCCTACCCCACCGACTCCTGCTACGCCCTCGGCGCCCGGATGGACTCCGTGACCGGCCCCGAGCGGATCCGGCAGATCCGCAACCTGGACGCCAAGCACGACTTCACCCTCGTGTGCTCCGACTTCTCCCAGCTCGGCAGCCTCGTCTACCTCGACAACTCGGCGTTCCGCGCGATCAAGGCGGCCACGCCGGGCGCCTACACGTTCATCCTGCCGGCCACCAAGGAGGTGCCGCGGCGGCTGCACCACCCGAAGAAGAAGACTGTCGGGGTGCGGATCCCGCAGCACCCGGTGGTGCGGGAACTGCTGCGCGCGCTCGGGGAGCCGCTGCTGTCCTCCACCCTGCTGCTGCCCGGTGACGAGGAGCCGCTGACGGACGGCTGGCAGATCAACGACACCCTCGGTCACCAGATCGACGCCGTCCTGGACTCGGGGGAGTGCGGCACCGAGCCGACCACCGTGATCGACTTCTCCGGTGGGGCCCCCGAGGTCGTGCGCCGCGGGGCGGGGGACCCCACGCCCTTCGAGTAGGCCGTGCCGAACCAGCCCGTGAACCCCTGCACCACGACATGGTGCTAGAAAGGCCTCACAGGTTTGATACCAGCCTTGGGGGGGAACATGACCATGCACCGACGCACGCCCATGATCGTGGCAACGGTTGCGGTATTGACGCTCGCTACTGTGGCGCCCGCTACCGCAGAGAAGAACTTGGTCGAATTCGGCGGAGGGGTCCATTCCTCCCGCGTGTACACGGTGGTGAACTACGACTCGCCCAGCGACTCGGCGGCAACGCAGGTGCGGGATCTGCGCTACGGCAGGGCGAGTGACGGTGCTTTCGTCGGGGATTGGGACGGTGACGGCATCGACACTCTCATGGTGCGCCGGGGCCGCGAGTACTTCGTCACCAACGACCCCGACCCGACCACGGGCGCAGACTACGTGATCCGGTACGGCGACGCGGATGACCGTACGTACGTCGGGGACTGGGATGGCGACGGCACGGACACGCTGGCGGTCAAGCGAGGCCGTGCCTGGTACATCACCAACGAATCCCGCCCCACCCGCGGCGCGGACTACGTGATCCGGTACGGCAATCACTGGGACGCGCCCCGCGTGGGGGACTGGGACGGGGACGGCACGGACACACTGGCGGTGATCCGGGAGGGTCGGTTCTTCGTGACCAACGAGACTGATCCCACCCGTGGTGCAGACTACGACTTCCGGTACGGCAACGCGGGTGAGTGGGTCGAGGTCGGCGACTGGGACGGCGACGGCACCGACACGGTGGCGGTGGTGCGGATGGGGGAGGACGAGGCCGTCCTCGTCGCCCAGGATCCGGGCAGCGCGAACCTTCGCATCGACCTGGATCTGTCCCACATGGACGATTCCCGCGAGACGTGGGAGTACGTCGTGTTCACCGGTGACTGGGACGGCGACGGCATCGACACCTACGGCTACCGCCTGGGGTTCTAGTCCGACCGTAGGCCGCGGCCCGGCCCCGACGCAGATGAACGCCGGCCCCCGCACCTGGTGGTGCGGGGGCCGGCGTCGTGCTGAATGCTAGGGCGGCTACTCCGAGGCCGCGGAGGTGCTGGGCCGGCCGCCCTGAGCGCCCGCCCCGCTGCCACCGCTGCGGCGACGACGACGGCGGCGCGGCTTGCGCTCGCCGCCCTCGCCGCCGGCAGCACCCTCACCCGAGGTGGGCGACGACGCGGACTCGCCCTGCGCCGTCGTGCCGCCCTGGCCGGTGCTCTCGCTGCGGCCGCCTCGGCGACGCCCGCCCGAGCGGCCGGCGTCACCGCTGCTGCGACCGCCCTCGCGCCCGGAACCGCCACGGCCACCCTCACGCCCGCCGCGCCCGGAACCACCGCCGTGCTTCTTGCCGGTCTCGCCCAGGTCCTCCAACTGCTCGGCGCCCAGGCCCGCGCGGGTGCGCTCGGAGCGCGGCAGCCGCCCCTTGGTGCCCTCGGGGATGTCGAGGTCGGTGTGCAGGTGCGGGGTGGAGGAGTAGGTCTCCGGCGGGTTGGGGGTGCCGAGTTCGAGCTGCTTGTCGATCAGCGCCCACTTGGGCACGTCGTCCCAGTCCACCAGGGTCACCGCGGTGCCCGTGTTCCCGGCGCGCCCGGTGCGGCCCACGCGGTGCAGGTAGGTCTTGTCGTCCTCGGGGCACTGGTAGTTCACCACGTGCGTGACATCGTCCACGTCGATACCGCGGGCGGCCACATCGGTGGCGACCAGCACGTCGACCTTGCCGTTGCGGAAGGCGCGCAGCGCCTGCTCGCGGGCACCCTGGCCGAGGTCGCCGTGGATGGAGGCCGCGGCGAAACCGCGGTCGTTGAGCTCGTCGGCCACCTTCGCGGCCGTGCGCTTGGTGCGGGTGAACACGATCGTGAGGCCGCGATCACGGGCCTGCAGGATGCGCGCGAGCATCTCCACCTTGTCCATCGCGTGGGCGCGGTAGACAAGCTGGCGGATCGACTTCAGGGTCACGCCCTGGTCGTCGGGGTCCTGCGCGCGGATGTGCGTGGGGCGGCTCATGTAGCGACGGGCCAGGGCGACCACGGCGCCCGGCATGGTCGCGGAGAACAGCATGGTGTGGCGGTTCGGGGGAGTGGAGGCCAGCAGGGTCTCCACGTCCGGCAGGAAGCCGAGGTCCAGCATCTCGTCGGCCTCGTCCAGCACCACCGTGCGGGCCTGGGAGAGGTCGAGGTGGCGCTGCTTGAGCAGGTCGATCATGCGGCCGGGCGTGCCGACCACGACCTCCACGCCCTTGGTGAGCGCGTCGATCTGCGGCTCGTACGCGCGGCCACCGTAGACCTGCAGGATCCGCACGGAGCGACGCCGCGACGCGGTCGCCAGGTCACCGGCCACCTGCACCGCGAGCTCGCGGGTCGGTACGATCACCAGGGCCTGCGGCTTGCCGGGGGCGGCGAGGTCGTCGAAGCCGTCCTCCCCGGGCGCCACCACGTGCTCCAGCAGCGGCACGCCGAAGCCGAGGGTCTTACCCGTTCCGGTCTTGGCCTGGCCGATGATGTCCTGCCGGGTCAGCGCCACCGGGAGGGTGAGCGACTGGATCGGGAAGGGGTGCAGGATGCCGACGTCCGCGAGGGAGCCTGCCACCGCCTCGGACACGCCGAAGTCGGCGAAGGTCTGCTCGGGCTCCTCGGTGCGCGGGTCGATCGCGGGAGCGTCCACACTCTCGGTCACCACGTCCTCGAGGGTCTCGGTGCCCTCGGTGCCCTCGGTGCCCTCGGTGCCCTCGGTGCCCTCGGTGCCCTCGGTGCCCTCGGTGCCCTCGGTGCCCTCGGTGCCCTCGGTGCCCTCGGTGCCCTCGGTGCCCTCGGTGCCCTCGGTGCCCTCGGTGCCCTCGGTGCCCTCGGTGCCCTCGGCGCTCGCGGTGGTGTCGGTGATGCTGTCGGTCATACGGGTTGTCATCCTCACTGTCCCCTGCGCGACGACGCCGCTCACCCGGAACATCCCTCGTTCGGGGCTCAGGTGGGTCGCCGACGCGATCTCGTGGAGCCGATCGCGCACATCGCGCCGCGGGGCAGCGGCAGAAAGGGTTCATCCATGCGACCGGACACCCTGGTCTCACTGCCAGTGTACCCGGCCGAGCCGTTCTGGACGCGCTCGGTAGGCTGGGCCCATGAGCACGGGACACCCCGACACACTGCACACCGACGCGCACAAGGAGGGCGGGGACCCCGCTGTCTGCAGCGCGCTCAGCCTGATTGCGGCCGGTGCGCTCTCGGGCTTCGCCTGGCTGGCCGACGACGCCGCAAACGCCCCCGATCTGACCTCCCGGATGCTGCTGTCGCGGATGGCGGCCCGGGAGCTCGCGCCGCTGGACCCCGTGCAGGCCTACCAGCGGGAGATCGGGATGGACGAGGCCGCCGTGGAGGAACAGATCTGGTCCTACCGGGCGCTGCTTGCCGACCTCGAGGCCCGCACGGTGCCACGCGACTGGTGGGAGCGGCTCATCAGCACCTACATCGGGTTCGGCCTGGTGCTGGACCTGCAGCGGGAGCTGGTCGCGGGCATGTCCGGGCGGCCGGCGGCGATCGCGCAGGAGGCGTTGGCGGACAGCGGACTCGGGGACTTCGTGGTGGAGCGACTGGCGCCGGCCGTGGCACAGGAGCAGCAACTGGCGGCGCGGCTGGCCCTGTGGGGCCGCCGGGTGGTCGGGGAGGGGCTCGGAATGGCGAGCCGCCTGGTCTCCGAGCACCGGGAACTCGCGGTGCTCGCGGGGATCGTGCCCGAGGGCACGGAGGTCTCGGCCGAGGTGCTCTCACCCACTATGGGCCGCCTCACCAGCGAGCACGCCCGGCGAATGGGCCGGCTGGGCCTGACGGCCTGAACAGCCTGACGGCCTGACCGCACCGGAAACGCCGCGCGAACCACCGCCGAACCCGTGGCTGCCGCGCCGAGCACGTGGCGGCGGGCCACGTGCTCGCCGCAGACGCCACGGGTTCGGCGAGGAGGGCGGGCGATCAGTCGGTCACGGACCGGCGAATCCCACGCGACGCGGGGTCGCCTCGCCCATCTCCACGAAGCCGAGCGACTCGCCGGGCACGATGACCTTGCGGCCGCGCGTGTCGGAGAGTTCCAAGGTGCCGCCGCCGAGCGCCTTCTCGACCGCGGCGGAGACCTCCTCCGGCGTCATCTGCGTCTCGAAGCTGAGTTCGCGCGCCACCTGGCGCACACCGATGGTGATGTCCATGGCGCCATCGTAGGCAGCCGGTGAGGGCGTGCCCGCCGACTCGGCGGCGTGTTCGCTGGTGGCGCACGGGATGTGACCACTTCTCGCGGTGGGCGAACGGGCGGGTCCGGTCCGGCCGTGTCAGTGGCCTGTGATCTGATCGGGACATGGCAGTGCTGGAGGTCACCGAGTCGCGCGCCGAGCGGGCGCGTCGGGGTGAGTCGGCGCGCTCCGAGATCGTCGCGGCTGCGCTCGGCGGGGGCCATCACGTGGTCCTGGGCCCGCCGGGATCCGGCCGGAGCAGGGTTGCGCTCGAGGTCATGGCCGCGCTGTGCGAGGCGGGTACGGAGGACGTGCTGCTGTTGGCCCCCACCAGACGCGCCGCGGCGCGACTGCGGGACGGGCTCGCCGCGCTCCTTCCCGTCACGGTGGGTCGGGTCCTGGTGCGCACCCCGGCATCGTTCGCGTTCTCACTCCTGCGTTCGCGTGCGGCGCTGCTCGGGGAGAGCGCGCCGAGCCTCCTGACGGGGGCCGACCAGGACGCGACCCTCACGGAAATGCTCGCTGGCCACGCCGCGGGTTACGGGCGTGATCCGCGATGGCCCGAGAGCGTGCCCCGCGAGGCACTCGAGCTGGCGACCTTCCGCCACGAACTGCGCGATGTGCTGATGCGCGCCGCCGAGGCCGGCTGGGACGGGGAGGAGTTGCAGTGGCGCGGGGCCAGGCTCGGGCGCCCCGAGTGGGAGGCCTGCGGCCGGGTGCTGCAGGAGTACGAGGAGATCACCCGGCTGGGGGAGACCACCCCGGACAGGGGCCGACGGTATGACGCCGCGACGATCCTGGACGAAGCGGTCCTCGCCCTGCGGCGGTGGGAGGAGGACCTGCCCGATCACCCCCGGCCGAGGTTGCGCGCGGTGATCCATGACGACTACCAGGACGCCACGCTCGCCACGGCCAGGCTCCTGGACGTGCTCGCGGGCGACGGCGCACGGCTGGTCCTGCTCGGCGATCCCGACATCGCCGTGCAGACCTTCCGAGGCGCTGTCCCTGCGTTGCTGGACCGGGCCACGGCCGCGCCGGGTGGCGCCCTCGCGGGCCTGGACTGGGACGGCTTCCTCACCGCGGGCGAGGGAGGTGGCACCCGTGGCCACGGTGGTGCCCGTGGCGTGGGTGCTCGGCCCACGGACCCGGCGGCCCCGAGTCCCGCGGGTGAGGTGGGGGCACGACTCCACGTGCTCCCGGTGGTCTGGCGCGGGGACGAGCGGCTACGCGCGGTGGTGCGCCGTGCGGCCTCCGGGCTTCCGGCGCTCGGCGACGTCACGCGGCGGCGCGCACCCGCCGTCTCTGTCGCCGAGGACTCAGACGTGACGGTTGCTGTGCTGCGCAGCGTGCCGGAGCAGGCGCGTGCGATCGCCCGGTCGCTGCGTGAACACCACCTGCGCGCGGGGACCGACTGGTCCTCGATGGCGGTGCTCGTGCGAAGCAGCGGGCAGGTCCCGGCGCTGCGCCGAGGGCTGCGCATGGGCGGGGTCCCCGTGGCCACCGCACAGGGCGAGGTGCCGCTGCGACTGGAGCCTGCGGTCCGCCCGCTCCTGCAGGCCCTGGACCTGGTGGCGACGGCGTGGCCCCCCGCGCCGTCACCGCAGGAGGCACTGAAGGACGCACAGAAAGACGCACTGAAGGACGCACAGAAAGACGCACAGAAAGACGCACAGCAGGAGGCACCGCCGAACTCCTCGCCCGAGCCGGACCCCGCCGTCGCGCCCGACGCCGCACCCGGCGCCGCGCCTGTGGTGGACCGGCTCTCGGACCTGCTGCTGAGCCCGCTCGGGGGGATGGACGCCGTGGGACTACGCGCGCTGCGTCGTTGGTTGCGTACCCGCGAGCGCGCCGAGGGCGGTCGCCGCCCGAGCGGGGCGTTGCTGGTCGAGGCCGTGGGCGACCCGACCGTCGTCGCGGACGCCCCCACGCGACTTCGCGAACCCGTGCGCAGGCTCTCGCGTGTTCTCGCCGCCGGTACCAACGCCGTCCGCGAGGGCGAGGGGGTGGAACTCACGCTCTGGGCCCTGTGGGACGCCTGCGGCCTCGCGCGGGTCTGGCGCGGCCGTGCCCTGGGGAGCGGGCCCCAGGCGGAACGCGCCGATGGCGACCTGGACGCGGTGCTGGCACTGTTCCTGGCGGCCGAGTCGTTCGTGACCCAGCGGGAGGGAGCGACGCTGACGACCTTCCTCGCCGCGCTGGAGAGTCAGGAGTTCGCCCCGGACTCGTTGACCGCCTCTGCCAGTCGCGATGCGGTCGAGGTGATCACCGTCGCCTCCGCCGCCGGGCGGGAGTGGGACGTGGTGGTCGTGGCCGGACTGCAAGAGGAGGTGTGGCCGGACCTGCGGCTGCGGGCTCGTCTGCTGGACCCGCTGGGAATCAGCGACGTCGCAGCCGGTCGTGGCGCGACGCCACCCCGCCCGCTCGAGGCCCGCCGTTCGGTGCTGCAGGACGAGCAGCGTCTGCTCGCGTGCGCGGTCTCGCGGGCGCGGCGTCATCTCCTGCTCACCGCGGTGCAGGACACCGAGACCCGGCCCTCCGGCTTCCTCGACCTCCTGGACCCGCGCGAGGAGGCCGGCGAGCCGCGTCCCCTCACCCCCGTTCCGCCCGCGCTGGACCTGCGCGGGTTGGTGGCACACCTGCGCCGTCGCACCCTCGCCCAGTCCGATGCCCGGGAGCGGCGCCGCGCCGAGGCTGCCGGTGAGCTGCTCGCCGACCTCGCCGCCCGGGGCGTGCCCGGAGCGGACCCGGCGCAGTGGTGGGGTCACGCCGAGGACTCCACCCGGGCGCCGCTGTGGGGTGAGGAGGACCTGGTGGGGGTCTCGCCGTCCGCGCTCACCAGGCTCGACCAATGCGCCCTGCGCTGGGCGCTGGAGACCGCGGGTGGCGGTTCGGGGTCCTCCACCGCCTCCGAGGTCGGCACCCTGGTGCACGCCATCGCGGCCGACCTGCCGCGGGGCAGCCACGAGGAGCTCCTCGCCGCCCTGGAGCAGGGGTGGCCGACCCTGGGCCTCGGCACTGCCTGGCCCGATCGACTGCAGTACACCTCCGCCCAGGCCATGGTGGACCTTCTCGCGCAGTACCTGGCAGCCGTTCCCGGCCGGGTGGACGTGGAGGAGGAGATCGACGTGGTCATCGGGCGGGCGCACCTGCGCGGCCGGGTGGACCGGGTGGAGCACCTGGACGACGGCGCCGTGCGGATCGTGGACCTGAAGACCGGGAAGAGCCGGGTCAGCGCCGAGGACGCCGCGCACCACCCTCAGCTCGCGGCCTACCAGGCGGCCGTGGAGGCAGGCGCATTCGGCGGTGTGCCGGGCGGCGCCCGGCTGGTGCATCTCGCCGGGGGGAAGTCCCCGGGTCTGCGCGACCAACCCGCGCCCGGTACCGATGGCTGGACCACCCGCCTGGTGCAGGAGTCCGCCCAGAGGATGGCGGCGTCCTCCTTCCTCGCCACCACAGGACCGCACTGCGGGGTCTGCCCCCTGAAGGGCAGTTGCCCCGCACGGCCCGAGGGCGCACCCACCCTCGGGTCCTCGGAAGGGAACCGCTGATGCGCAGCGCACTGGAACTGGCTCATCTGCTCGGTTCACCGCCACCCACCCCCCAGCAGATCGCGGTGATCGAGGCGCCGCTGGAGCCGATGCTCGTGGTGGCAGGCGCGGGGTCGGGGAAGACCGCCACCATGACCGACCGGGTGGTCTATCTCGTGGCGAACGGCCTCGTGGCACCCTCGGAGGTGCTCGGACTCACGTTCACCCGCAAGGCGGCATCGGAGCTCGCCAGCCGCATCGAGCGCAGCCTGCGCCGGCTCGCCCGACTCGACGCCGACCGGGGCGAGAACAGGGGGCAGCCGGCCACGCACGCAGCCACGCAGGCGGCCGGGCATGCCACCGGGCGGGGGGCGGCGCCGCTCGTGGACGGCGAGGCGAGCGCCGACGTCCTGACCGAGCCGCCACGGATCTCCACCTACAACGCCTACGCCGCAGGCCTGGTGGCCGACCACGGTGTGCGGATCGGGATCGAGGCCGATACCGCGTTGCTCGGTGAGGCAGGACGCTACCAACTCGCCCAACGACTCGTGGACACCTGGACGGGCGACCTGCACCACGTCACGAAGGCGCCCTCGACCGTGGTCGGCGCGGTGGTGGATCTCGCCGGTGAACTCGCCGAGCACCTCCTGACACCCACCGAGGCGCGCGAGCGCATGATGATGATCGCCCACGAACTGCTGGATGCGCAGCCCGAGGGCCGTAAGCGCAGCCCGTACGCGGAGGTTGCGAAGGTCGGCGCCTCGCTGCTCGAACGCGCGGAACTGATGACCCTGGTCTCCGCCTTCGAGGAGCTCAAGCGTTCGGCCGGGGTGATGGACTTCGCCGATCAGGTGGCGGCGGCGGCGCGGCTGGCGCGAACGCAGCCGCTGGTGGCGCGCAACGAACGCGACAGCGCTCGGGTGGTGCTGCTGGACGAGTACCAGGACACCTCCGTGGCCCAACTGGAGATGCTGCGGGCACTGTTCGGGCAGGGGCACCCGGTCACCGCGGTGGGCGACCCGAACCAGGGGATCTACGGATGGCGTGGCGCCTCGGCCGGCGCACTGCTGTCCTTCCCCACCCAGTTCCCGCTGCCCGACGGCGAGGCAGCCCCGGTCCGTAACCTCACCGTCTCCTGGCGCAACGAGAGCACGATCCTGAGGGCCGCCAATCTCACGTCGGCACCCCTGCGCGCCGCGGCGGGAGTCCCCGAACTCCTGCCGCGACCGCAGGCCGGCGCGGGCACGGTGAGGTGGGCCTTCGCCGCGGACGAGGCGGGGGAGACCGCGCTCCTGGCGGACGCGATCGCGCGGGCATGGGAACCGGGGGACGGCAGCACCGCGGCCGTGCTGTGCCGTAAGCGCGCGCAGTTCGAGTCGATCCGTGCTGCCCTGACGGCCCGCGGACTGCCGTGCCAGGTGGTCGGGCTCGCCGGCCTGCTGCGCACCCCGGAGGTCAGTGATGTGCGCGCCGCCCTGATCGCCGCGCACGATCCCTCCCGCGGCGATGCGCTGATGCGCCTGCTGACCGGGCCCGCCATGCGGCTGGGGGCAGCCGACCTCTTCGCGCTGGCGCAGGTGGCCTCCCGCCGCACCCGGTCCCGGCCCGAGGAGGGTCATGTGCGCGAGGACCTCGACGATGCGAGCATCATCGAGGCGCTGGAACACCTGCCCCGTGATGCCACGGCACCGGATCAGCACGCGAGCGCGGGTCCGGGTGCCCGAGCGCACCCGCGTGCCGGGGGCGGTGAGGAGGGGGAACGCACCCTCTCGCCGGACGGTCTGCGGCGCCTGCGGCACCTGCGCACGCTGCTGCGGGAGGTGCGCGGACTGACGCACCTCGCGTTGGCCGACCTGGTGGTGGCCACGGAGCACCTGCTCGGGCTGGATCTGGAGGTCGCGGTGCACGGTGGTGCGGGTGGCCGCGGCCGGGCGAACCTCGACGAGTTCGCTGACGTGGCCGCGCAGTTCGAACTGGGGTCCACGGCTCCCACCCTCGGCGCGTTCCTGGCGTGGCTCGATGCGGCCGACGAGCACGAACGCGGGTTGGACGCCCCCGCTGATGACGTGAACCCGCATGCGGTGCAGATCATGACGATCCACGCGGCCAAGGGCCTGGAATGGGACGTGGTGGCGCTGGCGGGCCTGAACGAGGAGGACTTCCCGGCCGTCAACCACACCAAGGAGGTCGCGACGTCCTCGGGTTGGCTGAGCGCCACCGGCTCCCTGCCCTACGAACTGCGGGGAGATGCCGACCACCTGCCGGAACTGGAGGTGGGTGCGGGGGCCACGCACGCGCAGGTGCGTGACGCCGTTGCCCAGTTCCGGATGGACGACGGCGAACGTGCCCTGCGGGAGGAACGCCGCCTCGCGTACGTGGCCGTGACCCGTGCCCGCCGGGTGCTGGTGCTGACCGGGTGCTGGTGGTCGCACCGGCGCAGGGCGAACACCCCCAGTCGCTACCTGCGTGAGCTGGTGGCGGCTGGTATTGCGCAACCGCTACCGGGTGTGGACCCGCATGCGCTCGAGGCGCCGCCTGAACAGAGCGAGCCAGCGGCCCCCGCCACGGCGCTGTGGCCCGCGCCGATCGATGAGGGGTTCACCGCGCGGATACGCGCTGCCGCCGACCTGGTGTCCGCGCGTGGCGATGCGCCGCAGCGATCCCCGGGCGGTGCACCCCCGACGACGCAGGCGCCCCCGACGACGCAGGCACCCCCGACGACGCAGGCACCCCCGACGTCACCACCGGCCACGGACGACCCGCTCGTGGCGGATTGGCGGTGGCAGGCTGCCGCGCTGCTCGCCGAGCGGGATGAGGCGCGGGGAGCCGCGGCGTTGGACCTCTCGCACCTGTCGGCCTCGGCGGTGGTGGCGCTGGCCGAGGACCCCGCGGCCTTCGCCGCGGACCGTCGCCGCCCGATGCCGACCCGGCCGAGCCGGACCGCGCGGCGTGGCACCCAGTTCCATACCTGGGTGGAGCGTCACTACGGACGTGCCGCACTGTTGGACGTCGCCGACCTGGACACCGCCGAGACGGTGGCGGACGAGGAGTTGCTGGCGCTGCAGGAGGCTTTCCTGGACTCCCCGTGGGCGGGGACGCAGCCGGTGGCGATCGAGGCCGACGTCGAGACCCCGGTGGCGGGCACGGTGGTGCGCTGCCGCATCGATGCGGTCTTCCCCGGGGAGGCCGTACCCGCCCCTGCGGGGCAGCCGGCGCCGCTGGTGCACATCGTGGACTGGAAGACCGGCGTTCCCGCGCGGGGCGCCGAGGCGCGTGCGGCGCGGGAACTCCAGTTGGCGGTGTACCGGCTCGCCTGGTCGCGGCTGCACGGCATCCCGATCGAGCGGGTCGCCGCATCCTTTCACCATGTCGCGCAGCGCGAGACGATCGGCGCACCCATGCTCGGGGAGGCGAAGGTGGAGAGACTCGTGGCCGGCCACCTGGCGGCGCTTGCCCAGCCGGGGGCGACTACGTCGGAATGAGGCCCGGGTCGCCGTCGACCGCCTCGGCCAGATCGGCGAGCATCGCGGCGGCCTCGGCCACCACCTCCGCCTGATCGGTACGCAGGCCCTGCATCAGCCAGCGAGCCACGGCCAGTTCGCTGAGCAGGTGGGCGCGGGCGATCAGGAGGGTGCCGACCTCACCGGACCGCGAGAACGAGTACGCCTCGAGGACCGATTCCAGGGCGTCCTCCGGTGCGGCGGCGACCAGCCACGCCAGGTCGCTCGCCGGGTCGCCCACATGCACGCCGCCGATGTCGGTGAGGGCGGCGACCTGGTCGTCCTCCACCAGCACCCTCTGCTCGTCGAGTTCGCCGTGCACCACGGTGGGCTGGAACCGCCAGGCGCGGACGTCCTCCAGCGCAGCCTCCCAGCGGCGCAGCAGTCCGGCAGGGACCCGTCCGCTGCGGGCGGCCTCGTCCACCTCGCTCAGCAGGCGGGTGCGGCACTCCTCGGCGCTGTAGACCGGCGCACCGGCCTGCGCCGCCACCTCGTGCGGCAGCTCGTGCAGCGCGGCCAGCGCCCGGCCCAGCCCTGCGGCGAGCCCGGGGCCGGGTGTCAGGAGTTCCAGCCGCAGCGGCGTGCCCGGCGGCTGTGGGAACACGGCGGCTCGCATGCCGGTCTCGAGGTGGGCGAACCCGGCGGGGGAGATCAGGGCGAACGGGAGGGCGGCGCCGTCGGCTTCAAGGGCACGCACGAACCGCCATGCCGAGTCCAGGGTGCTCGCCCCGAGCACATCACGTGGCGCCTGCACGATCCAGGAGCGACCCACGGAGTCCAGCAGGCCGGTGTACTCCAGGTGGTCCTCCACGCCACGGGGTTCGCGGGTGGCCACGACCTCGAGCCCGGGGACGGCAGCGGTCGCCAGCGCCGCCAGGACGAGTGCGGATCGCGGCGGTGACGGCTCGCCCGGACCGTCACTCATCTGCTCATCGGACACACCACCTAACGTAACCCCGCCTAGTGGTGCTCCGCGCCTCCCGCGCCGCAAGAGCGTAGGTTGGGAGCGTGAGCGATGCCGGACCCGAGGTCCCCCCGTTGGCCATGGATGCCCTGCCGTTGGGTCGGTGGAGCGTCCCGCGGGATGCGGAGCGCCGCACCGACCAGGACCTCATCGCCACCCTGCGGACCGATGCGGCCACGCGCGTGGTGCTGGTCAGCGGCGGGCGGCTCGCGGGAGCCCACGACAGGTTGCGCCTGGTCTCGCCCGCGGACCTGGGCCTCACGAATGCGGCCGAGGGCGATCCAGGCACACCGCTGGAGTGGTTCTACCTGGGGCGGGACGAGGAGTCCTCCTACCTCGCACTCGCGCTCCCGCCCGAGGCTGGGGGTGTGCCGATCGCGGCTGTGGGGACCCCCGACGAGCGGATCTCGGCCGATGAGCGGGTACACGCACCCACCCACGGCGATGCGCAGTGGGTGTCGCTGCGGGAGTCCGGGCACCTGATGTCCGCACGCGATGCCGGTCTGGCGACCACGGCCGTCGCGCTGGCCGCCTGGCGGCATCGGCATCGCTTCTGTCCCCGCTGCGGGGCAGCGACGCACCTCTCGGAGGCGGGCTGGTCGGCCACCTGCACTGTGGATGGCTCGGTGCACTACCCCCGCACGGATCCCGCGGTGATCATGGCGATCCATGACCACGAGGACCGGCTGCTGCTGGCCCGCTCCTCGGCCTGGCCGGAGAACCGACGATCCGTGCTCGCGGGGTTCGTGGAGTCGGGGGAGGGTCTGGAGAGTGCGGTGCGGCGCGAGGTCGCCGAGGAGGTGCAGCTCGAGGTCGGTCGTGTGCAGTACGCGGGTGCGCAGCCGTGGCCGTTCCCGGGGTCACTGATGGTGGCCTTCCACGGCTGGCTGGTGCCGGGGGGAGAAGCGGCGCCGGTGCCCGACGGCGTGGAGATCACCCACGCCGAGTTCTTCACCCGGGATGAACTGGCGCGGGCGGTGACCACCGGCGAGATCGGGGTCCCGATGCGCACCTCCATCGCCCGCGCCCTGATCGAGTCCTGGTACGGGGGTGACCTGCCCGAACCCGCCTGAGGGAAGATCCTGGCGGGCCCGGGCGGGCGTCCGGGTCAGAGGGCGAGGCGCTCGCGGACCTGGGCGAGGGAGGGGTTGGTCATCGCCGACCTGTCCGGGAACAGCACGGTCGGGACGGTCTGGTTGCCGCCGTTGACCTGCTCCACGAACGAGGCGGCCTCGGGGTGCTCCTCGATGTTCACCTCGCTGAAGGCGATGCCCTCGCGGTTCAACTGGGACTTCAACCGGCGGCAGTAGCCGCACCAGGTCGTCGAGTACATGGTGATCGTTCCGGCCTCGGGGGTCGCGGTCATGCTGGGGCTCCAATCGATGGTCATGGGGAGTAACCCGGCGGGAGCCCGTCGTGTTCCCGGTGCCCACAGCCGGTACCCACAGCCGGTACCCACAGCCGGTACCCACCGCCCGAACCCACAGCGCGGCGGCGGGCACGGCCCGATGTCGGTGGCCGGTGGGAGGATGTGAGGGATGAGGACGACGGCGAAGATCACCCAGGACAACGAGGGCGCCCGCCCGGGGGAGGCGACTCCCGCGGGTGGCGAGACGTCCCTGCGCAGTTCCGAGGAGTTGCTCGCCCAGTTGGACGAGGACCAGCGAGCGGTCGCCTCGCACCTGTCGGGGCCGCTGTGCGTGCTCGCCGGCGCGGGCACGGGCAAGACCCGCGCGATCACCTACCGCATCGCCAACGGCGTGGCGCAGGGCGCCTTCGTCCCCACCCAGGTGCTCGCCGTGACGTTCACGGCGCGCGCCGCGTCGGAGATGCGGGGCCGGCTGCGGGATCTCGGTGTGCCGGGGGTTCAGGCGCGAACCTTCCACGCCGCGGCGCTGCGGCAACTGTCCTACTTCTGGCCGCAGGCGGTGGGTGGTTCGCTGCCGCCGATCGCCGAGCACAAGGCGTCGCTGGTGGGCGAGGCCTCCGGGCGGCTGGGTCTCGGCGCCGACAGGCTCGCGGTGCGGGATCTCGCCGGCGAGATCGAGTGGGCGAAGGTCTCCATGATCACCGCGGACGACTACGTGGCCGCCGCGAGCAAGGCGGGGCGTGACGGCGCGGCGGGGCACGACCTGACCACGATCGCTCGGCTGCTCAGCGTGTACGAGGACGTCAAGAATGAGCGCGGCGTGATCGACTTCGAGGACGTGCTGCTGCTGACGGTGGGGATCCTCGCCGAGCGGGAGGACATCGCCCGCACCGTGCGGGGCCAGTACCGCCACTTCGTGGTGGACGAGTTCCAGGACGTCTCGCCGTTGCAGTACCGCCTGCTGCAGCTGTGGTTGGGGGAGCGGCAGGAACTGTGTGTGGTCGGGGACGCCTCCCAGACCATCTACTCCTTCACCGGTGCCAGCCCCCGCTACCTCACCCAGTTCCGCCGCACCTATCCCGAGGCGGTGGAGGTGCGCCTGGTGCGGGACTACCGCTCGACACCGCAGGTGGTCTCGCTCGCCAATGACGTGCTCGCCCGGGCCGGGCGGGAGCGTTCCACCTCCTCGGTGCAGCTGGTGGCGCAGCGCCCCTCGGGCCCGCCGGTGAGTTTTACGGCCTACGACGACGACGAGGCGGAGGCCCGCGGCATCGCGGAGCGGGTGAAGCGGCTGATCGCCCACGGCGTGCGCACCAGTGAGATCGCCATCCTCTACCGCACCAACGCCCAGGGGGAGGCGTTCGAGCAGGCCCTCGCCAACGCGGGAATCGGCTACCTGGTGCGGGGCGGTGAGCGGTTCTTCTCGCGGCGCGAGGTGCGCGAGGCCATCGGCCTGCTGCGCGGCGCGGTGCGCTCGGCCGACGCCGACACCCCCATGCCCCAGACGGTCCGGGACATCCTGACCTCCGCGGGCTGGGCCCCGCAGGCACCCGCGACCCGGGGCGCCGTGCGGGAGCGGTGGGAGTCGCTCAATGCGCTCGTGCAGTTGGCGGACGACCTGGCCACCACCCGGGGTGCCGATCTCGCGGCGCTGGTGGCCGAGCTCACCGAGCGCGCCGCCGAGCAGCACGCCCCCACCGTGGAGGGCGTCACGCTGGCCTCCCTGCACGCCGCGAAGGGCCTGGAGTGGGACGCGGTGTTCCTGGCGGGTGTGAGCGAGGGCCTGCTGCCGATCAGCTTCGCGGAGACCCCGGAGTCGGTGGCCGAGGAGCGCCGCCTGCTGTACGTGGGGGTCACCCGTGCCCGCGAACACCTGGCGATCTCCTACGCCCGGGCGCGGGCGGTCGGGGGGCGCGCGAGCCGGAAGCCCTCCCGGTTCCTGGACGGCATCTGGCCCAGCGAGGAGGGGCCGGCACGCACCACGGACCGTGCCCGGCGCCGCGCCCGGGCGGAGGCTGTGGAGCACGCCCTGACCAGCGGGGATGCCGACCCCGAGGTCTTCGAGGCGCTGCGCACCTGGCGTGCCGCGCTCGCGAGCGCCACGAGCAAGCCCGCCTACACGATCCTGCACGACACCACGCTCGTGGCCATCGCGACCGCCAAACCGCAGACCCTGCGTCAGCTCGCGATGCTGCGCGGGATAGGTGCCGCGAAGATCGAGGCACACGGCGCCGCGGTGCTGGCGATCGTGCGCGGTGAGGACGTGCCCGCACCCGAGGCGCCGTAGCCCCGGACTCCACCGGCCGCGCCACCCGGTCGGCCCGTCTGCGATGGTCGCAGGAACTCCTCCGAATAATCCCTTGCGCGCCCACCGCGGTGCAGGAGTACGCTCATCGAGTTCGTGTTCATGGGCCCCGCCTAGCCAGCATCCGGGTCCGAGTCGAGAGGAGGTGTTCGAGATGAGGATCACCCTGACCACCGCGTTCGCCGCGGTGACCACCCCCGCCGTGCGTGGCACAGCCATGTCCGGTTCCCGTCTGCGGACACTGAGGCTCGGCAGCCCGCGCTCTGCGCGCCGCGGCACCCTCAGCGCCCGGTAGAGACGGGTCGGGTGCGCAGCCGCACCTCTCCCGCCCCGCACGCTTCGCGCCCGACGGCGCCTCGCCTGCGGCACCAGGACCCACGGGTCTATACGGCACCAGCCGATTCTGCTGACGACACGAACGTAGGAAGAACTCTCATGTCCGTCCTGGACTCCCGGTCCGAGACCACCCTGTCAGTGCTGCCGACACCGACACCGACACCGACACCGACACCGACACCGACATCACCCGCCCCGATCCTCGAGGCCCTGCCCTGCCAGGAACCGGGCACCCTCGACCTCTGGTTCGCCGAACGCGGCGACGACGTCGAGCGAGCGAAGGCGCTGTGCACCACCTGCCCGCTGCGCGCCGAGTGCCTCGCCGGCGCCCTGCGCCGCGCCGAGCCGTGGGGCGTGTGGGGAGGTGAGGTCCTGGTGGACGGCGTGGTCGTGGCCCGCAAGCGCGGCCGTGGCCGTCCCCGCAAGGTAGCCGCATGACGGCGAACCGGACCCCGGCACCCGTGCCGGGCTCACCCGCCGCCCTCGGCGAGGGGGCCGCCCGCCGCGCCGGCCCCCGGCGGCGGCCCGGTCCCCACCCCGGGGAGCGCGCCGTCGGCGCCGCACCCGCACTGCGGATGCGGCGCCCACACGCGCACCCGAGTGAGCTCCACGCCGTCCACCTCCACGCTCCTGCCCGTCAACCGCGGCCGCCCGTCCACCAGCGCCACCACCTCCTTCGCGGCACTCGCCGCAGCCAGGTACCAGGTCGCGACCTCGTGTTGGGGCGGGGGAGCGATCGCGAGTTGGGTTGCCAGCGCCGGCCAACACGGATCCGCATCGCACCGGTGGAGATCGAGGCACCGCAGGCACGGGTCGCTCCCCGGCCGGATCGAGGGGCCCACCACCACATCCAGTTCCCGTGCCACCACCGAGAGATGCGGGACGTCGCGCGCCATCAGGCCCGAGGTGCGGAACGGCACCGCCACCCGCGACTCCACACTCACCACCACGTCGGGCCGCTGCGGCGGATCGGTCCGCACCCGGGGCCCGCTCTGGCGCAGGTGCGCCGGCGCGGAGTCCTGCCGGCTCCTGCCGACCTCGCGCAAGAGGTAGGCGCCCGGCATCACATCGCGCCCGGTCACCTCCTGCTCGTCCTCCAGGCTGACCGACCCGACGCCCGCGCACACCACCAGGCGCGCGATGAGGAGAGCGAGCGCGGAACCCCCGAGGAGCGCGACCGCCGCGGCTGCCCTGCGTTGCGCCACCTGCTCGGGGTGCGCCGCGAGGTCGGCACGGTAGGCGAGATGGCGGAACTGTGTCGGCGCCGGCGGCTGGGTCACCGCGCCCGCAGGCGCGGGCGCGCCGGGTGAGGCGGGCGCGCCGGGTGAGGTGGGCGCTGCGGGTGACGTGGGCCGACCGGACGTGGCCGGCACCAGCCGTGCGGCTCGCAAGTGATCGCGCACGATCCGCGCCTCCGCGGGCGGCACCCCGAGCCGGCGACCGAGCGCGAGGACGGGGTCCATCCGGGCGCGGGCAGGGGTGCCGACCCGCTCCAACTCCTCCAACAGCCGGTGCTGGGCGGCGCTGAGCCCCTCGAGCACGACGGCGTGGCGTGGATCGGTCCCCAACTGCGCCTGTGTCTCAGCGCGCCACAGTGCGAGAACCCCTGGCGGTAGCCGCTTGCCGTCCATTCCACGTCCCCTCGACTCCTGGTGTCGGGCAGCCTGCCACGGTCGGCGGTTCGATGGCGGGCACGTGGTGGCTCACCTGTGGACAGCAGTGTGACGCGGGCCGCCGACGGCGCGGATCTGTGGACGGCGCCGGTGGATGTCACCCGGGCGACCTACCCTGGGCGCGTGAGGACAGCAGGCACCAGTGGCGTCACCCGAACCGTGGTGGGTCACCTCGAGGACGGCACGGAAGTGGTGGTGCGTCGCAGCCGGCGGCGCACGCGCACCGTGTCCGCGTTCCTGGAGCGCGGCCAGTTCGTGGTCGCGATTCCGGATCGGCTCACCGAGGGACAGGAGCGGGAGTGGGTGCGCACCATGACCGAGCGGGCGGCCACCGCCACCCGCGCCCGCCGCAGTGACGAACGCCTCGAACGGCGGGCGGAGGAACTGGCGCGCACCGTGTTGCGGATCAGCGAGCGGCCCACCGCCGTGTCCTGGGTGGACAACCAGCACAAGCGGTGGGGGTCCTGCACCCAGCAGACCGGGCAGATCCGGATCTCACGCGATCTCGCGGAGATGCCCGCCCACGTGCTGGACGCCGTGCTCGTCCACGAGTTGGCGCACCTGCGGGAGTACAGCCACGGGCCCGCCTTCCAGGACCTGGTCCAGCGCTACCCGCGCATGGACGAGGCGATGGCGTTCCTGGACGGCGTCAGCTGGCAGCGCCAGCACGGGTAGGCGGCGCGCCAGGGCCCGCCGCCACCCGGGTTCAGCGCTCGTCCTCGGGGGGCTGCACCGTCCGGTCCTGCTCCCCGGTTCCCTCATCCGGCGGCGCATCGGATGCCCGATCCGCGCCACCGAGGATCTCGGCCAGGGCGGCATCCAGATCAGCCTCGCCCTGCGCCGTCGCTCGCCGCCGCGCGGAGAACTCCTTCGGCACATCCAGGTCGTCGCCGTCGGGCAACAGGTCGGGGTGGGCCCACAGCGAGTCGCGCAGCTCCCAGCCGCCCTCCGCCTCCAGGGTGGCCCACAGGGTGGCGGCCTCGCGGGCACGCCGGGGGCGCAGGTGCAGGCCCACCAGGGTGGCGAAGACCTGCTCGGCGGAACCGCCAGCGGCGCGCCGCCGCCGCAGCATCTCGCGCAGCGGGATCGCGTGGGTCAGGTGCGGGGCCACGGCCTGCGCCGATACGTGCTCCACCCAGCCCTCCACCAGGGCCAGGGCGGTCTCCAGCCGCTCCAGGGCAGCCTTCTGCTCGGGCGTGGTACTGGCCTGGAACACCCCACCGGACATGGCGCGCCGCAGCGCCTCCGGGTCGCTGGGGTCGATCTCGCGGATCGCCTCCTCCATGGCCTGCAGGTCGAGGTCGATCCCGCGGGCGTACTCCTCCACCAGGCCCAGGATGTGGGCGCGCAGCCACGGCACGTGGGCGTAGAGGCGTACGTGGGCCACCTCGCGCACCGCAAGCATGTGCAGCACCTCGCTCTCGGAGGCGTCCAGGCCCTCGGCGAACTCCGCCACGTTCGCCCACACCAACGCGGTCGCAGGCTCCTCGACCAACGGCAGCCCGGGATCGGAGGTGCCGAACGCCTCCCGGGCCAGGGTCCCGGCGGCCTGCCCGACCTGCATCCCGAAGACCATCGAGGCGAACTGGCGCAGCATCGTGGCCGGGTTCAGCCCCGGCATCCCCGGCAGGCCGGCGCCACCGGGCATGCCCGGCATCTGGGGCAACTCCGGCAAGCCCATGGCTCCCATGTCCGGGGTGATGCCGCCCTCGGCGAGCATGGTGGTGAGGGTCTCGGCGACCGAGTCCAACACGGGCCCGGTGACCCGCTTCCAGGTCGGCATCGTCGCCTCCACCCACTGGGCGCGCGACCAGGCCGACCGGGGCGTCGCCGCGGCCGGCATGTCGGTCGCGGCGTCCAGCCAGAGGTCGGCCACGCTCAACGCGGAGGTGACGCGGCGCGCGTGCTCGTGGGTGACGCTGGGGTCGCCCCCGGTGTGGGCGACCTGGCGCGCGAGGTCGTGTGCCACCTGCCAGTTCACGCTGGCATCCCCGCCGGAGGCCATCATGCGCTGCATCTGCATCATCATGGCCTGGATCGCGGCGGGGTCCGTGGGCAGGTTCGCCGCCCCGGCCATCTGTGCGGGATCGAAGCCGGAGGCCTCCAGGGCGGACATCGCCTCGCGGGCGCCCTCCTCGCCGAGCACCTGCCGCAGGATCATCTCCCACCGTTCGCGGGCGCCGTCTCCGGATGTGGGCTCTGTCATCACGCCTCCCGTCGCTGTGCGGCTCACTCGCCGTCGGCCTCCAACGTATCCCGCAGCACGCGCCGGTGGACGCCGTGGCGGCAGCCTTTCGCTGACGGCGCAGGATCAGCCGCAGGGGGAGGGCGCAGGATCCTGTCAGGCACCTGGGTGAGAATGTGCGGGTGACCCAGCCCCCGAGCGACCGTGAGCAGACCGCTGTGCACTATGACCCGTTGCCGCTGCCCCGGCGCTCCGCCGGGGTCTCGGTGCGCGTGCTCGCGATCGCTGTGGCGCTGTGCGCCCTGCTGACCCTGGCACTGATCATCCCGGTGCCCTACGTGGTGCGCACCCCGGGCCCGACTGTGGACACCCTGGGCGAGAGCGGGGAGACCACCCTGATCACGGTCCCTGCCGACCAGGAGTTCGACTCCGAGGGCGAACTGCGGTTGACGACCGTGTCGGCCTACGGCGGCCCCGGGTACCCGGTGGGTGCCGTGCGCGTGCTGCAGTCGCTGTTCGACGACACGTCCTCGGTGCTGCCGCGCGAAGCGCTCTTCCCCGACGACCAGAGTGCCGAGGAGACCGCCGAGGCGTCGCAGGTGCAGATGAGCACCTCCCAGGAGAACGCGACCGTCGCGGCGTTGGAGGAGCTCGGCTACGAGGTGCCCGCCACCCTCACCGTCGCCGGGGTGGTGGAGGGCACCGGGGCAGTGGACGTGCTCTCCGAGGGCGACCTGCTGCTGGGTGTGGGTTCCTCCGAGGACGAGGTCACCGAGGTGAACGGGATGCGGGAGCTGTCCGAGGCGCTCGCCGTGATCCCCGCCGGCACCGAGGCATCCGTGCTGATCGAGCGCGACGGCGAGGACCAGGTGGTCGCGCTCGTCACCGGGGACGACGGTGAGGGCGGCAGCGTGCTGGGCGTGCTGGTGGCCCCGGAGGTGACACCCCCCGTGCAGGTGGACATCGCGCTGGAGAACATCGGCGGACCCTCGGCCGGGATGATGTTCGCCCTGGGCATCATGGAGCGCCTGACCGAGGGCGACGCCACGGGCGGTGAGGTGATCGCCGGCACCGGCACGATGAGCATGAGCGGGGAGGTCGGAGCGATCGGCGGGATCCAGCAGAAGCTCGCCGGCGCCAGGCGTGATGGGGCGACGGCGTTCCTGGCACCCGCGGACAACTGCGATGAGGTGGTGGGCCATGAGCCCGAGGGGCTGACCGTGGTCGCGGTCAGCACCCTGGGGGAGGCGTGGGACGCGGTGACCGCGATCGGCGCCGGGGAGAGCGCCGACCTGCCCACCTGCGAGGACGTGCTGGCACAGGCCGACTGAACCTCCCGGGCGCGGCGCTCAGTCCTCCAGGGTGACGGCCAGCGCGGCCACCAGCCCCGGCACGAGGTCGGCGCCGCCCATCACCTGGTCGTCGGTGTCGTGGCTGCGGGCCCGCAGCGCGCACCAGCGTTCACCCGAGCGCAGCACCCCGGCGGCCATCCGCACGTCCTGGGCGTCCTCCCGCTGCGCGAGGGCGGCCACGGCCTGCGGGTCGTCCGTGTCCACCTCGGCCTCCGCGGAGGGCGGCACCACCACGCGCTCGATCACGATCGCCGCCCCGTCAACGCTCTCGGGCCAGGAGATCTGCGCGAGCAGGTCCTCCAGGGTCTCCGCCTCCGGTAGCCCCTCCTGCTCCACCGCAATGAGCTGGTGGGGATCGCCGTCGGGCTCCGGCAGCATCGAGGCAAGCGAGGGGTCCTCCGCCAGCGCCTCGGCCAGGCGCACCAGGGCGAACAGTCGCATCGGGGCGTCCCATCCGGCGCCCGCCACGTGGGCCTCGGTCTCGCGCAGGCACCGCGCGAGCGCGGCGGTGGCATCCGGGGCGTCGGCGCGGGAAGGGGGCGTGGCGTCGGCGGCGTGGGTGGGATCGACGGGTTCGCTCATGGCCCCAGTCTTTCAGGCGCGAGGGGCGTGCCGGGAGCGGGTGACTGCGCGCGTGCGCCACGTGTGAAACTTGTGTGAGGGTGGCGGCGTTGTCCTACCAGCGCCGCTCGTCCGTGTGTTGCCGTGCGGCAGCGCGTCCTGTCCTCGACCTGAAGGTGCTGAATAGCTGTGACCACCACCGCTGGTGCCCGGCCCGATCGCCGGAGATCCGCCCTGTGGATCACGTTCCTCGTCCTCGCCGTGCTCGTGATCGCCGTGTTCGCCTCGGCGGGCCTGATCACGGAGTGGATGTGGTTCTCCCAACTCGACGCGACTCAGGTGCTCTCCACGCAGTGGATCTCCCGCATCGTGCTGTTCGTGATCGGCGCGGTCCTCATGGGCGGGCTGACTTTCCTCAACCTGCACCTGGCCTACCGCAATCGGCCGGTGTATGCGCCCGTCACCCCGGAGCAGCGCAACCTGGACCGCTACCGCGAGGCCGTGGAGCCGCTGCGCCGTGCCGTGCTGATCGGCGCGCCGGTCGTGCTCGGGTTCTTCGGGGGCGCCGCGGCCTCCGCGCAGTGGCAGACCGTGCTGGTGGCGATGAACGCCCAGTCCTTCGGTATCACCGACCCGCAGTTCGGGATCGACCTGTCCTTCTACACGTTCACGCTGCCGCTGCTGCGGTTCATCGTGTCCTTCGTGATGGCGCTGCTGGTGATCTCCGGGATCGCGGCCGTGGTGACGCACTACCTCTACGGGGGTCTGCAGGTCGGCCAGGGCCCGCACGTCACCCGCGCCGCCCGCATCCAGCTCGCCGTGATCGGCGCCCTGCTGGCGCTGACCATCGCCGCCTCGTACTGGCTGGACCGCTACTCGCTGCTGACCAACGAGGGTGAGCGGTTCGACGGCGCCTCCTACACCGACATCAACGCGGTGCTGCCCGGGCGCGAGATCCTCGCGGGTATCGCCGTGGTGGTCGCGATCATGCTCGTGGTCGCCGCCGTGTGGGGGAGTTGGAAGTTGCCCGCCGTGGCCGCCGGCCTCATGGTCGTCTCCGGGATCGTGCTCGGGGGGATCTACCCGGCGCTGGTGCAGCGCTTCCAGGTGGTGCCGAACGAGCAGTCCCTGGAGCAGCCCTATATCCAGCGCAACATCGACGCAACCCTGGGCGCCTACGACCTGCAGGACATCGAGACCATCCCCTACTCCGCGACCACGGAGGCCGAGCAGGGCGCGCTGCGGGAGGACGCGGAGTCCACCGCGAGCATCCGCCTCATGGACCCCTCGATCGTCTCCCCGACCTTCCAGCAGCTGCAGCAGATCCGCCAGTACTACGCCTTCCCGGACGTGCTCTCGGTGGATCGGTACGACATCGAGGGTCAGGAGCGTCAGGACACCGTGATCTCGGTGCGGGAACTCGACCTGAACGGCTTGGGCGCCGACCAGCGCAACTGGACCAACGATCACACCGTCTACACCCACGGCTTCGGCGTCGTGGCCGCCTACGGCAACACCCCCGGGGCGGGCGGGCAGCCGGAGTTCTTCGAGGGCGACATCCCCAGCACCGGCGAGCTCGGCGAGTACGAACCGCGGATCTACTTCGGCCAGAACTCCCCGACCTACTCCATCGTGGGGGCGCCGGAGGGCACCGCGCCGTGGGAGGTGGACTTCCCCTCCGACGAGTCCGAGGGTGAGGTCCTGTCCACCTACACCGGCGACGGTGGACCGCAGATCACCAACCTGTTCATGCGGGCGCTGTACGCGATCAAGTTCGGCAGTCAGGAGATCCTCTTCTCCGACCGTGTCACCGATGTCTCGCAGGTGCTGTGGGACCGCGATCCACGCACCCGCGTGGAGAAGGTCGCCCCGTTCCTGACGGTGGACTCCCGCACCTACCCGGCCGTGGTCGACACCGACGGGGACGGGACCAAGGAGGTCGTGTGGGTGGTGGACGCCTACACCACCTCCAACGACTACCCCTACTCCGCGCGTCAGCAGCTGGAGGAGGCCACGGTCGACTCCCTGCTGGTGGAGCAGACCGGTCAGCAGATCGTGCTGAACCAGCCGGACAACATCAACTACATCCGCAACTCGGTCAAGGCCGTGGTGAACGCCTACGACGGCAGCGTCACGCTGTACGCGTGGGAGCCGGAGGACCCGGTCCTGTCCACCTGGAACGAGGTGTACCCGGGCCTGGTGAAGTCCATCGACGGCATCTCCGGTGACCTGATGGCGCACGTGCGCTACCCGGAGGACATGTTCAAGGTGCAGCGCACCCTGCTGAACACCTACCACGTGACGGACGCGGCCCAGTTCTTCGCCGGGTCGGACTTCTGGCGCACGCCGGAGGACCCGACCTCGGAGGGCAACGTGGCGCAGCCCCCGTACTACCTCACCCTGCGGATGCCGGGCGAGGAGGAGGCGGCGTTCTCGCTGACCACGTCCTTCATCCTGGACGCCTCCAACCGCAACGTGCTGCGCGGGTTCGCGGCCGTCTCCGGTGATGCCGGGGACGAGGACGGCGTGATCGGCGAGGGCTACGGCAAGATCCGGTTGCTGGAACTGCCCAGCGGTCTGGCGATCCCGGGGCCCGGTCAGGTGCAGAACAACTTCGACACCGATCAGGACGCCGCGGACACCCTGAACATCCTGGACTCCCAGGGTTCGGAGGCGGTGCGAGGCAACCTGCTCACGCTGCCGGTGGGCGGCGGGTTCCTGTACGTGCAGCCGGTGTACGCCCAGGCCTCCCAGGGCACCCAGTACCCGCTGCTGCGGTACGTGCTGGTGGCCTTCGGCGACGAGATCGGGTTCGCCACCACGCTGGACGAGGCGCTGGACCAGGTCTTCGGCGGCGACTCCGGCGCGGAGGCGGGCGACGCCGACGTGGACCCGGACACCCTCGACCCCGACGGCACCCTGGTGCCCGAGGTGGAGGAGCCCGGCGAGGAGGCCACGCAGGAGCCGACGACGGAGCCCACCGAGGGTTCGACGTCCGGTTCCGGCACCCCGGGGGCCGACACGGGCATCGCCACGCCGGACACCTCCACGGCCGAGGGCCGACTCGCGCAGGCGCTGATCGACGCCGGTGCGGCGATCGAGGCGTCCAACGAGGCCCAGACCAGCGGGGACTGGGCCGCCTACGGCGAGGCGCAGGATGCGCTGAACGATGCGCTGCAGCGCGCGATCGATGCGCAGATCGAGATCGACAACGCCGGCTGATCTCGCGGGCGCCGGCTGAGCCCGGCGCACCTCGACTGCGGGGCCGTGGCGACCGCCACGGCCCCGCAGCGTTGGAATCCTGCCGATTTGGTTCCTGGGTGATCCTGCCGTAGAGTAGTCCAAGCCGACGCGGGGTGGAGCAGTTCGGTAGCTCGCCGGGCTCATAACCCGGAGGTCGCAGGTTCGAATCCTGCCCCCGCTACCAGGGAAACGGCCCGGTCTCAACGAGAGTTGAGACCGGGCCGTTCGCTTTCTCCGGGGCACGTTGGCTGCCGGGGGAGCCAGGTTCCTACCACCCGGGAGGAATGCGACGGCCCCGCCGCCGGGTTCCTCACCCAGACACCCACCCCCGGACCACCTGGAGTTGCCCGTGGTGACCCGTGACGTGAACGAAGACCTCGATCCCGAGGCCTGCCCGACCTCGGGCCCCGCGCCGGGCGAGGTCGCTGCCGCTCAGCGCGAGCAACGCCGCGCCTTCGCGGCCGTGGTGGAACCCGAGATCGAGATGATGTGGCGGGTGGCGCGCGGGCTCAGCGGGTCCACCGCCGATGCCGAGGACCTGCTGCAGGAGTCCCTCGTCCGCGCCTTCCGTGCGGTGGATCGGTTCGACGGACGCCACCCGCGGGCGTGGCTGCTGACGATTGTGCGCAACACCCACCTCAATCTGCACCGCCGACGCAGGCCGATCGTGGTGGACGACTCCGAACTCATCAACGCCTCCCGCCCCGCTTTCGGCGCGCACCAGGCGCCCGGTGCGGAGGAGGTCTACGTCACCCAGGAACTCGACGCCGCCCTGAGCGAGGCGATCGGCGCGCTCGACGCGAGATTGCGCTCCGCACTCCTGCTCGTGGACGTCCACGACCTCTCCTACGCGGAGGCCGCCGCCGTGCTCGGCGTCCCGATCGGCACCGTCATGTCCCGTCTGAGCAGGGCGCGCAAGCGGCTGCGGATCCGACTCGCGCCCACCCTTCGACCCATGCGAGGAGAACCATGATCACCACGATCCGGGAACTGATGCGCTGTCACTGGACCGGGCGCCGGATCCCGCGCTACCTCGACCACGACCCGGCCGCGCCACTGACGCCCGCGGAGGTCGAGCGCGTCGAGGAGCACCTCGAGGCGTGCGGCAGGTGCCGCGAGGCGGTCCGGGAGAACCGGGTGTTGCGGCTGGCGATGTCCCGGATCCCGCAGCGCGTGCCGATGGACCCCGGCACCCTGGAGCGGATGCGCCGCATGGTCACCGACTGGGCCGAGGGGCAGGAGGGATGACCGCGCCCGGCGCCCCGGTGGACCTGCTGGTGCTCGGCGGCGGGACCGCGGGGATCGTCGCGGCCAAGACCGCCGTGAGCCTCGGTGCCAGCACCCTGCTGGTGGAGCGCGAGCGCACGGGCGGCGACTGCCTGTGGACCGGGTGCGTGCCCTCGAAGGCGCTGCTGGCTGCCGCCCACCAGGCCGCGGCGGCGCGCACGGCCGACCGGTTCGGCCTCGAGGTCACCCTCCGGGTGGACTTCGCACGGGTGATGGACCGGGTGCAGCAGGCGATCGCCGAGATCGCCCCCATCGACAGCCCCGAGACGTTGCGCGCCGCCGGGGTCCCGGTGAGGCACGGCCAGGGCGTGTTCAGGGGGGAGGGGGAGGTGGCGGTCGACGGCGTGCCGGTCCGCTACCGCCAGGCCGTCCTGGCCATGGGGTCGGCCCCGACCATCCCCCCGCTGCCGGGCCTGGCCGAGGTGGACTACCTCACCAGTGATTCCTTCTGGTCGCTGCGTGAGGCGCCGCGTCGCCTGGCCGTGCTCGGCGCCGGGAGCATCGGCTGCGAACTTGGGCAGGCGATGGCACGCCTGGGCAGCGAGGTCACCCTGGTCGAGAACGCCGAGCGGATCCTGCCGCGCGAGGACCCCGCCGCGGCTGCCGCCGTGGCACGGTCCCTGCGCTGCGACGGCGTGCGGGTGCAGACCGGGGCGCGGGTCGCCGCCGTGCACGCCGCGCCGGCCGAGGGCGCGGGCGCGGGTCGGCTGCAGTTCGAGGACGGCCGGGAGATCGCCTTCGACCGGCTGCTGGTCGCGGTGGGCCGCACCCCCCGCACGTCAGGTGCCGGTCTGGAGCGCATCGGGGTGGCGTGCGATGACCGGGGCCATATCCGCGTGGACGGGCACCTGCGCACCACCAACCCGCGCATCTGGGCGGCGGGGGACCTCACCGGTCACCCCCAGTTCACCCATGTGGCGGCCTCGCACGGCAGCCTCGCCGCCTCCAATGCGGTGCTCGGCGTGCGGCGGCGGGCGGAGACCACGGTGCCGCGGGTGACCTACACCCACCCCGAGGTGGCGGCACTCGGCGCCGCGACCGACGGGAGCGACCTGCGCGTGGTCACCCGCGAGCACACCGACGTCGATCGCGCGGTGACCGAGGGGGAGACGGACGGCTTCACCCGGCTCGCGGTGGATTCCAGCGGTCGGGTGCGCGGCGCCACCATCGTGGGGCCCCGCGCGGGCGAGACCCTGGGAGAGGCCGCCCTCGCCGTCGCGCGCGGCATGCGCACCCGGGACCTGGCGGGCCTGATGCACCCCTATCCCACCTGGAACGACGGCCTCGGCGGGGCGGCCATCGCCGACGCCCGGACCCAGCTGGACGCGCCGCTGGCGCGCCGCGCCGTGCGGCTGATCGTCGGGTCGCGCCGGCGGTGGCTGGACCGGCGGGCCACCTAGGGCCCTCAGTCCTGGTCCCGCTCAGGTCCGTCCTCCTGCGGGGCGGATTCTGCGGGGACCGGCCGCAGCAGGCGCCGCCCCCAGGCCCCGCCGATCACGGCCAGCGCCACGAGGCCGCCGACGCCGAGCACGATCCCGAGCGGGTCGGCGCCCGAGGCACCGACCGACGCGTAGGCGAGGGACCCCGGGATGATCCCGAGCGCCGTGCCGAGCACGTAGTCGCGCATCCGCACGCCGAGCAGTCCACAGGCGTAATTCAGCGGCGTGAACGGGAACAGCGGCACCAGGCGCACGGCCAGGACGGCGAGGAGACCGTGGGAGACCAGGACCCGGTCTGCCGTGCGCAGACGTCCCCCGAGCAGGCGATCGACCGAGGCGCGACCCACGCGGCGGCCGATGAACGCGCCGCCGATCGCGCCGAGCAGCGCGCCGCTCCAGGCCAGCAGGAAGCCCCACCACACCCCGAACAGGGCCCCGCCCAGGATCGTCAGCACGGAGGCGGGGGAGGGGACCAGGACCAGCAGGGCGTAGCCCAGCACGAAGATGACGTTCCCCGCCCACCCGGCGTCTTCCACGAGGTCCTGCAACTGCTGCGGACCGTTCCAGCCGCTGACCTGCAGGGCGATCGCGGCGGCCACGTACACCAGGAGGAAGGCGGCCAGGCGGATCACCGCCCCGCGGCGGGAGCGTGGGGAATCGGCCGTGGGGGAGACGGGGCTGGTCATACGGGAGGAACCCCCTCGGGTCCGCGCCTGCTTCCCGGTGCGCCGGGATCCTCCGGCTTCCCCGGCCGCTCCGGTTGCCCCGGTTCCCGCAGCACCCGGTATCCGGTCACGATCCGGTGCACCGCGCTCAGGCTCACCAGGGCCGCCCACACGAGGGCGATGTCCGCCGCGTACTGCGGCAGGATCAGCCACGCCGCATGCACCACGATCGTCTCGGCACCCTCGGTCAGGCCACCGAGGAAGCTCAGGGAACGGCCGTCCTCGATCCGCTTCCCGGTGCGCTCGGCGAGGGAGGAGAACGCGAGGAACGCGGCGCCGTTGACGTAGTACGCCAGCAGCACGGCCGCGAACGGCAGCCAGTCCCCGGGTGACGCCGACGCCGGCGTGACGCCCACCGCCACGCCGATCACCGTGGCGCCGTAGACCACGAAGTCGCTGGTGATGTCCAGGAAGCCACCGGCCGCCGAACCGGTCCGCCCGCGCCGACGCGCCAGCGGCCCGTCCACCCCGTCCAGCACCCGGGAGAGGAGCCAGGCCGCCAGCGACCACCACCACCACTGGGCGGCCGCGAGTCCGGCGCTCCCCAGCCCCACCACCAGGCCGGTGAGCGTCAGCCCGTCGGGGGTGATCCAGGGGCGGTCCACCGCACGCGCGAGTGCCTCCAGGCCTCCACCGAACCGGCGGCGCAGCCGGGCGTCGAACATCTCTGCCTCCCAGGGTCGTCAGGGAGGGAAGTCGGCGGGACCCTCACCGTGTTCCCTTTCAGTGACCCCACCGTGGCAGAAGGAGCCGATGATGCGAGCCGCCCGAGGCAGACCGGCGCGTGCCCGTGCCACGATCACCGGCGGCGTGGCGACGGCCCTGGTGCTGGCGGCCTGCGCGGCGCCGGCGCCGCAGGCCTCCGAACCTGCCCGCGCGTTCTCCGAAATCATGGCCGAGGCCGAGGCCGAGGGCCAGGTGGTGGACCTGTGGATGTGGGGCGGGGACGAACGCGGCAACGCCTACGTGGACGACGTCCTGGCGCCGGCGGCCGCCGACCTGGGCGTCACCCTGCGCCGGGTCCCCCTGGCCGACACCCGTGATGCGATCCGCCGCGTGCTCGCCGAACACGCCGCGGGATCCACGGCGGGGTCGGTGGATCTGGTGTGGGTGAACGGGGACAACTTCGCCACCGCGCAGCAGGCCGGGGCCTGGCGCTGCGGCTGGGCGTCCGAGTTGCCGAACGCCGCCTACCTCGACCCGGCGGACCCGCTGGTCACCGACGACTTCGGGGTCGCGGTGCAGGGCTGCGAGTCGCCCTGGCACAAGGCCCAGTTCACCCTCGTCTACGACGCCGCGCGGGTCCCGGAGCCACCCCGCAGCATCGAGGACCTCCTGACCTGGGCGCAGGAGAATCCCGGGAGGTTCACCTACCCGGCACCGCCGGACTTCACCGGCTCGGTGTTCGTGCGTCAGGCCCTGCAGGCCTTGGACCCGCAGGTGCCGGTCGCCTTCAGTCAGGCGGCCTTCGATGCCGCGACGCCCACCCTGTGGGACTCCCTGCGCGAGGTGGCACCGGCGCTGTGGCGCGAGGGCCGCACCTACCCCCGCGACCAGGTGGACCTGGACCGGTTGTTCGCCGACGGCCAGGTCGACTTCACGATGACCTACGGCCCCGCGACCCTCACCGACCTCGTGGCCGAGGGCACCTTCCCGTCGACCACCCGCGTGCTCACGCTCGAGGAGGGCACGGTCGGCAACGCGAGCTTCCTCGCGATCCCCGCCAGTTCCCCGGACCACGCGGGGGCGATGGTGGTGGCGGACCTCGCGCTCTCGCCGCAGCAGCAGGCGGCCAAGGCCGACCCGCAGGTGTGGGGGCAGTTCACCGTGCTGGACCTCTCCCGCCTGCCGCAGGAGGACGCCGCCGCCTTCGCCGCGCTGCCCGACTCCCCGGTGGTCCCGCCGTTCGAGGAACTGTCCGCGGGCGCCCTGCCGGAACTGTCGTCCGGCTGGGTCGCGCCCCTGGACGAGGGCTGGCGCAGCCAGGTGCTGAACCCGTGAGGCGGGCGAGCTGGGGTGCCGCCCCCGGGCTCGTGGTGATCACGGTGATCTCCGGGGGTGCGATGGTCACGGTGACGCTCGCCTCCCTGGGCCTGGTGCCGCTGTTCGGACCGCCGCAGGCCACCCTGACCGCCTGGCAGGTGCACGGTGAGGACCTGGTGCGCGGGGTGGGGGAGTCGCTGCGGATCGCCCTGCCGGCCACCGCGCTGGCCGTGACGGTCGGGTCCGGGCTGGCCGGCCTCCTCCTGCGCCCGGATCGGCTGGCGGGCATCGTGCGGATCGGGTGCCTCGTGGTGCTGCTGCTCCCGCACATCGTGGCCGCGAGTTCGATGCTGATGCTGCTGGGGGACGGCGGACTGCTCTCCAGGGTGGCGGTGGCTCTCGACGTCGGGTGGCCGGCCCTGGTGGCCGGCCCGGTGCCGGTCGCGACCGTGCTCGCGCTGGCGTGGAAGGAATCCGCATTCGTTGCGCTCGTGCTCGCCGGAGCCCTGGCACCCGGGCACCGCACCCGAATGGCGGTCGCCGCCGGGCTGGGCGCGGGGCCGTGGCAGCGGTGGCGCCGGGTCACGTTGCCCACGGCGGCGCCCGCCCTGCTGGCCACGGGCCTGGTCACCCTGGTCTACGCCATCGGCTCCTACGAGGCGGCCTGGCTGCTCTCGGCGGCCGTGCCCGAGCCCCTGCCGGTGCTCTCCGCCCGGCTGCTGCAGTCCATTGACCTACTCGCCCGGCCGGCGGCCGCGGCGGCGGCCCTCACCGCCTCCCTGCTCGCGGTCTGTGTGACGCTGCCCGCGCTCGTGGCGCTGCCCCGGCTGCGTCGACTCACCCCGGGATCGGCATGAGCAGCGGCCGGCGGGCTCGGCGCGCGCTCACCGTGCTGGGGGCCGGGGCGGCGCTGCTGTGGCTGGCGCTGCCCCTGTTCCCGATCGCCGGCTGGATCCTCGCCGAGCGGTGGTCCCACCCCGCTTTGGTGCCGCAGGAATGGGGAGTGCGGGGTTGGCGGGAGGCCGCCTCCGCCGGCCTCGGGCCCGCGCTCGGGCGCTCCCTGATACTGGCCCTGGCGGTCACGGCCCTCGCCACGCCGCTCGGGGCGGCGATCGGATGGGTGCTGGGGTGGCGCCTGACCCGGCACCCCGGCCCGGTGATCGGGATCCTGCTGCTGCCGGTGCTGCTGCCCCCGGTTGCGGTCGCACTCGGGTTCGACGCCGTGCTGGTGCGCACGGGGCTGCCGGAGCCGGTGGCCGTCCTGGCGCTGCTGACCGCGGCGGCGTTGCCTTACGTGGCCCTCACCACCGCCGTCGCCTTCGCCCGCACCCCGCCGATCCTGGCCGAGCAGGCCCGGGCCCTGGGGGCCGGCCCGATGCAGGCGGCGCTGCGCGCGCTCCTCCCGGCCCTTCGCCGCTCCCTGCTGGTCGCGGCCCTGCTGGCCTTCCTCGTGGCCTGGAGCGACTACGTCATCACCGTGCTGGTGGGCGGGGGTCGCCTGGTCACGGCCCCGGTGCTGCTCGGTTCACTCGCGGCGGGGAGTGGCAACACCGCCACCGTCGCGGTGATCGCCCTGACGGCGCTCGCGCCGCCGCTCCTGCTCCTGGGTGCGGTGGCGGCCCTGACCCGGGGACCACGACCCACCACGGAGAGGAGCTCGCCGTGACCGCACTCGAGCTGGACCGGATCACCCACCGCTACCCGGGGACCGAACGCCCCGCCCTGAGCGAGGTCTCCGTCGCCGTACCCGCCGGGCGGATGCTCGCCGTCGTCGGACCCTCGGGTTCGGGCAAGAGCACCCTGCTGCGCGCCGCGGCGGGACTGGTGCGCCCCACCTCGGGCGCCGTCCACCTGGCGGGCCGCGACGTCACCGACCTGCCCGTGGAGCGCCGGGACGTGACCGTGATGTTCCAGGAGCCCACCCTCTTCGACCACCTCGACGTGGCGGGGAACGTGGCCTTCGCCCCCCGGCTCGCCGGGGCACGGCGGCGCGAGGCGCGCCGGCTCGCGCGGCGCTATCTCGACCTCGTGCGGCTCCCCGGGCTGCAGGACCGCCCCGTCTCAGCGCTCTCCGGCGGTCAGGCGCAACGGGTGGCGCTGGCGCGCGCACTGGCTGCCGAGCGCTCGGTCCTGCTCCTGGACGAACCGTTCAGTGCCCTGGATTCCGAGCTGCGCCGGGCCATGCACGATCTGGTGGGCGAGGTGCGCGCGGCGCTGGATCCCACGCTCGTGCTCGTGACCCACGACCTGGACGAGGCGGCACTGGCCGATCGGGTGCTCGTGGTCATCGACGGCGTCGCCCACCAGCATGCGCCCGCCGCCGCGGTCTACACACGGCCCGCGAGCCTCGCCGTGGCACGGATGCTCGGCGGGTTCACCGAGGTGCCCGGGATCGTGCGGCGCGGCATCCACCACAGCGACTGGGGCCGGATGCCGGTGGACCTGTTCGGCGAGGGACCGGCCGTGTTGCTCCTGCGGCGCGAGGACCTGCGGCTGACCTCCCAGGCGACGCCCGGGACGGTGGGCATCACAGCCCGGGTGACGCACCGCCGGGTGCGGGGCCGCCGGGTGGTGGCCACCCTCCGCGCGCCGGCCGGCACCACCATCGAGGTGGAGCTCCCGCTCGGGCGGGATGTGCGCGTGGGACAGGAGACGGTTGTGCAGGCCGGACCCGGACCGGCGTGGGCGCTACCCGCGACCGCGGCCGAGACCGTGCCCGCACCCGGCCCCGACCCCGACCCCGCCGCGGAGACTCCTGGCGCCGTGTTCACCGAGCGTTCGGCAGACCCTCGCGGGCCGGTCGCACAGCGGTGACCGGCTCGTCGCCCGCGCTTCCTAGCCTGGGGGCTCGTGAGGATCGCGATCGTCACCGAATCCTGGGCCCCCGCCACCAACGGAGTCGTCAGGTCCGTGCAGCAGGTACTCCGGCACACCTCGGGTGTCGAGTTCCACCTGGTCGGACCCGGCGCGTCGGCGCGCAACGCACCACGGGCGCGCACCACCTTCACCGCCTCGGCCGTGGCGCTGGCCGGTCTCGGCTACGCCGCCTCCCTGCCCACCCCCGGGATGGTGCGCTACCTGCGCGAGGTGAGCCCCGACGTCGTCCATGTGGCCTCCCCGTTCCTGCTGGGTGCGCAGGCGCTGCGGGCGGCGAACGTGCTCGGCATCCCCAGCGTGGCGGTCTACCAGACCGACGTCGCCGCGTTCGCCGATGCCAACGGCTTCAAGGGCACCGCGGCGGGGGTGTGGAAGTGGATCGCGCGCACCCACGCCCGGGCGGATGTGAACCTGGCCTGCACCGAGGACGCCGTCCAGGCGCTGCGTGAGCACGGCGTCCCGCGGGTGCGGCACTGGCAACGCGGGGTCGACCTGGACACCTTCGACCCGGGGCGCCGCGATGAGGCGCTGAACGCCTTCTGGGGCGGTGGACGCCCGGTGGTGGGTTACGTGGGGCGCCTCGCACCCGAGAAGGAACTGCCGCTGCTGGCGCAGCTCGCCGCCGACCCGCGCATCCAGCTGGTGCTGATCGGGGACGGGCCGCAGAGCCTCGCCCTGCGCTCGCAGCTGCCCGAGGCTCACTTCACCGGGCACCTGGACGGCGCCGACCTGCCACGTGCGATGGCGAGCCTGGACGTGGTGGTCCACCCCGGCCGTCACGAGACCCTGTGCCAGTCGGTGATGCAGGCCATGGCCTGCGGGGTGCCGGCCGTGGTCCCCGACTCCGGTGGCGTGCGGGAACTCGTGACACCCGACAGCGGCCGGGTGGTGCCGGTCGGGGACCCCGCCGCGATCCACGCCGCCGCGCTGGAGATCCTCGCCGACCACCGCCGCCACGCCGCGGCCGCCGCCCGCCTCTCCGCCCGGCGCAGCATGCCGACCTCCATGGGGCAGCTCACCGCGACCTGGCGCGACCTGCTGCGCGGCGCGGATCCGGCCATCGAGTCCACCGGGGTCGCCGCATGAGGATCCTGCAGGTCGCGAACTTCGTCTCGCCCCAGTCCGGCGGGATCCGCACGGCCCTGGCCGCGTGGGCCCGCCGGTACCAGGCGCTCGGGCACGAGGTGACGGCGCTGGTGCCCGAGGCCGGTGACGACCCGGCGCAGTGGTGGCCCGAGCACCCCGACGCCCGCACGACCCCGGGGATGGCGGTGGGGGCCGGGTATCGCCTCATCACCGCGCAGGCCGAGGTGATGCGTCTGGTGGACCGATGGCGCCCGGATGTCATCGAGCTCAGCGACCGCACCACCCTGCGGTGGTTGCCCGCCTGGGCCGCCTCCCGCGGCATCGCCTGCGTGATGGTGGCCCACGAGCACGTGCAGGACGTGCTGACCACCCGCGGGTTCTCCCGCGCGGTGAGCTGCGCCGTCGCGGACCTGGCGAACATGGGCGCCGGGCGTCGCGCCACCACGGTGGTCACCCCCAGTCGCTACGCGGCGCTGGAGCCCGCCCGGGTGGGCGTGCACGCCCGGGTGGTTCCCCTCGGGGTGGACATCGAGGCGTTCCACCCGCGCCTGCGGGTGCACCCGGGGCGTGCGGGTGGGGGCGCGCCCGGCGCGCCCGGCACCCCGGGTGGCGGGCCGCTGCGGCTGGTGCACGTGGGGCGGCTGTCGAGGGAGAAGCGGCCCTGGCTCTCGATCGAGACCCTGCGCGCGTTGCTGCAGCGCGAGGTGGACGCCGAGCTCGTGGTGCTCGGCAGCGGTCCGCTGGCCGGTGACCTGGAGCGGCGCGCCGCCGGGTTGCCGGTGGAGTTCCTCGGGCACCGGCCCCGGGCGCAGGTCGCGGAGACGTTGGCCAACGCGGACGTGGCGCTCGCCCCGGCCCCGGCGGAGACCTTCGGCCTGGGCGCGCTGGAGGCCATGGCGTGCGGCACCCCGGTGGTGTGCAGCGACACCGGCGCGCTGCCGGAGGTCGTGGGCATCGGCGGCAGCCAGCGCGACGCGGACCCACGCCAGTTCGCCGCCGCCGCCCGCGCGCTCGCCGCGGACCCCGTGGCACGCGAACGCGCCCGGCGCCGCGCCGTGGCTCAGGGCTGGCACGCCTCGGCGTGCGCCATGCTCGCGACCCACGCCGAGGCGATCGCCCGCCTCGCGCCGCCGCGCCGCGTCTCCTGGCGCACCCGGGTGACCGACGCCCGCCTGGCCCGGGAGGGCGTGGGTGAGTGACCCGGTCACGGCCCGCGTGCCGGCGCCACCGCTGCGCATCGCCCTGGTGGGGGACTCCCTGGCCGCGGGGGTGGTGGACGTCGGCACGGATGCGCGCCAGCCCACCTTCGCGGACTACCTCGCCCGCGGCGTGCGGGCCTCGGGCAGCCCGGCGGTGCTCACCTCCACGGCCTGGCCGGGCGCGGACGCCTCGGACGGCCTGACGCGGCAGGTCCCGATGGCGTTGGACGCCCGGCCCGCAGTCGCGTTCGTGTGGCTCGGCCTGAACGACCTGCTGCGGTTCGCCTTCGACGCGCAGGCGGTGGCCGACGCCGTGGCCGACTCGTGCGCGGCACTCGCCGCGGCCGGGGCGCGAGTGGGGACCGCGAGCATGCCGCTGCCCACCGATGCGCTGCCGTTCCCCGGGTGGGGGCTGCGGCGCATCTGTGAGCGGGTGACGCGACTGAACGAGGCGATCGCCGCGCGCAGCGCCGCGGCGGGGCACCTGCACCTGGACCTGCGCGTCACCTGTGGCGACCTCGGTCGGCGCGAGCTCGTGGGGGTGGACGGGATCCACCTGTCCGCGCTGAGCCACCGGCGGGTCGCGGCCGGGTACGCGCGGATGCTGCACGCCGAGGGGATCGTGGACACTGCCGCGCGGGACGCCGTCGTCGCACTGGCGGGGGAGGGGGATCGACCGGGGGCGGGTGTCACGCGCCGGGACCAGGCCGCGTGGGTGATGACCCGGGGAGCCTCCTACGCGGCGCGACGCCTCACGGGCCTCACGCGGCGCGCCGAGGCGCCCGGGATCGCGTCAGCAGCCGCCACCCCACCCCCAGCGCCAGCACCCCGAGGCCGACCAGCGACCCACTGAGCGGCAGGGTCACCACCAGCACCCCGCACAACAGCGCGCCGACCGCGTTCACGGCGCGGGGCACGAACCGGTCCTCGCGGGCCTGGGTGAACGCGGCGAGGTTCGCCACCGCGTAGTACAGCAACACCCCGAAGCTGGAGAAGGCGACCATGCCGCGCAGGTCCACCGTCAGCACAGCGGCGGCCACGACCACACCGACCAACAGTTCGGCCCGGGTGGGCACCCCGCGATCGGAGATGCGGGCGACGGCACGGGGCAGATCGCCGGTGCGGCCCATCGCCACGGTGGTGCGGCTGATGCCCGCCATCAGGGCCAGCAGGGACCCCGCGCAGGCCACGGTCGCCACAATCCGCACCGCGACCTCGCCGCCGGTCCCCAGCACCGGAGCGATGAGGTCGGCGATCGGGGTGAGCGCGGTGGCGAGGTCCGCACCCAGCGCCCGGTCCAGGAGCACCGCCAGCGCCAGGTAGATCACCAGGACCACGCTCAGGCTGATCGCGATGGCGCGGGGAATGGTGCGGGCCGGGTCCACCACCTCCTCCCCTAGGGTGGCCACCCGCGCGTACCCCGCGAACGCGAAGAACACCAGACCCGCCGCCTGCAGCACCCCGTACCAGGTGCCGCCGGACGGGAGGGGTGCGGCTGCGCCGTCGGCCATCCGACCCGAGATCACTCCAGCCCACCCGAGGGCGATCACGGCCAGGAGGGCGAGGATCACGGCGCCGGCGATGATCATCGAGGCGCCCGCGGTGCGGGTCACGCCGCCCAGGGCGAGCAGGGTGAGGACCGCGACGGCAGCGAGTGCCACCCAACGCTCGTGGCCGGGTAGGGCGTAGGCGCCCAGCGTCCACGCGATCGCGGCGCAGGAGGCGGTCTTGCCGATGAGGAAGCCCCAACCGGCGAGGAAACCCGGCCACTCGCCCAGGCGTTTGCGGCCGTACACGTACGCGCCACCGGCCACCGGGTACTGCCTGGCAAGCTGGGCGGTGGCGGTCGCGTTGAGCACGGCGACCAGGGCCGCGAGCACGACGGCGAGGGGCAGCGCGGCTCCCGCCGCACCGGCCGCGGGGGTGAAGACGGAGAAGACACCCGCGCCGAGCATGGCGCCGAGTCCGATGGCGACCGCGCCGGGGGTACCCAGGCGTCGGTGGAGGGTGTTCGTCACGCCCGCCATCGTGCCCCACGCGCCCCCCTCTCGCCGAGCCCGTGGGGTGTGCGCCGAGACCGTGCCGATATGCCACGGTCTCGGCGCGTATGCCACGGTTTCGCCGCGGTAGTGGGGCGTGGGGCGCGGTCAGCGCAGCAGGCGGGACAGGCGGCGGTCGGCGAGGATGCGGCCGTCGGTCTGGCAGGTGGCGCAGTACTGCATCGAGGAGTCGGTGAAGGCGACCTCGCGCACCACGTCCCCGCACACCGGGCACTCCTCCCCGGTGCGCCCGTGCACCGCCATCGCGCGGCGCTTGGCGTCCTTCAGCGCGGGGGCCGGGAAGCCGCGGGAGGTCTCGATGGCGCCGCCGAGCACGTCGTGCACCGCCTCGGCGATGCGTTGCAGCTCCTCCTCGCGCATCGTCCCGGTCAGTGCGAACGGGGAGATCTTCGCGGCGTGCAGGATCTCGTCGCTGTAGGCGTTCCCGATCCCCGCGATGAGGTGCTGATCGCGCAGCGCCGCCTTGATCCGCTGATTGCGGACCTTGGCCGCCACCCGCAACTTCGGCACGAGTTCCTCGACGCTCAGGCCCACCGGGTCGAAGCCGAGCGAGGCGATCCGTGGGACGTCGGTGGGGTCACGCACCACGTAGACCGCGAGGCTCTTGCGGGTCCCGGCCTCGGTCAGGTCGAATCCGCCCTCCTCCAGCCACACCCGCAGCGCGAGCGCTCCGGCGGCGCGACCCATCGGCTTGCCGGTGCGGGCCTCGGCGGGCGGCATCGAGTCCTGCCAGCGCAGCCACCCGGCGCGCGCGAGGTGGAAGACGAGGTAGAGCGGCTCGGTGTCGGTGGTGTCGGTGGTGTCGGTGGTGTCGGTGGTGTCGGTGGTGTCGGTGGTGTCTGGGGCGGAGGCGTCGGTGCGCACGGCCAGCCACTTGCCGTAGCGCTGCGCCCCCACGAGCGTGCGCCCCACGAGCGCCTCCAGCGGCGGTTCGACGGTCTTCAGCGCACCCATGGAGGCGACGTGGGTATCCACCACGCGCCGCCCGGCCGCGTTCTGCGTGAGGAACGCGCCCAGCGCCTCGACCTCGGGGAGCTCCGGCATGGGTCGAGCCTGCCAGATCAGCGCCCCGGCGTCACTCCCTCGACGAGCGAACGTGCGCGCGTCGCGCGCTCATCCGTCCAGCGGCGCGCGGGTGGCGGGTGCCTGCCGCCGCCGGTCGCGCAGGTGTCGCGAGGCGGCGGGGTCGCGCATCTCCACACGCGCCCGGGCGAACCGGGTCCATCCCGTGGCGGCGCCGCGGGTCTCGGCGAGCAGGGGGATCGCCAACGCCGTCAGCGCGACGGCGGCGACGACCGCGAGCCAGATCATCGGGGACTGCGCGCCGTCCGGGGAGGGGGCGACCGTCGCGCTCACCGCCCACCCGGCCAGGCCGAGTGCCTGCGCGAGGAGCTGCACGGCGGCCGCGAGCCGCAGCCGTGGACGCAGCACGCCGAAGGAGACGCCGTCGCGCGGGTGGAGGTTGACGATCAGCCCGGAGGCCAGGATCACCGTGTGGACGCACAGCAGGAGCGCGGCGAGTCGTGGCTGCCCGAGCGGCTCGCCTGCGACCACGGCGAAGGCGATGACCGCGAGCCACCAGCCCACGGCCTGGCCGCGCGGCAGGAACAGCACGAGGGCCACACTGAGCGCGGCGGCCACCGTGAGCTGCCACAGGGTGGGGATCACGAGCGCCGCGCCCAGGCCCGCTGCCACGATCAGCGCCCACAGCCAGCCGACCCGCAGCAGTCGCTGTCCCGTGATCTCCACAGTCAGCGGGCCGCGCGGGTTCTTGGCGCCGCCCGTGCCGCCGGTGCCGCCCGTACTCCCGCCCGTGCCGCCGCTCATGCCGGCACCCGGGAGAGGGCTCGGAGTTGCTCGGCGGCACCGGTCGACGTCGAGGCACGACGCCAGGCAACCACGGGGATCCCGGAGCGTTCCAGCACGCTGACGCGGGTCTCGCGCTCGGCGAGCACGACTCGCGCAGCCACCATCTCGGGCTTGGTCAGGCCGCGCATGGACAGCTCGGGAAGGACGTCGATCACCACCACGCGGTGGCCCAGGGCGGCCCAGTCCGCGGCCGCGGAGGCTGCGCCGTCGTCCAGCAGGGTGCTGACCAGCACCACGAGCGCGCCGGAGGTGATCTGCGGCGCCCGGAAGAGTCTCGCCGGCTCACCCTCGGGCTTGGCCAGGGCGAGGGCGAACCGCAGCCGCGCGAGGTGCCGCGGGCCCGCGCCGGGGGTGACGGCTCGCCGCCGTGTGGCCAGGTCCGCCAGCCCCACCCGGTCGCCCTGGCCGATGTAGGCGGAGGCGAGGGAGGCGACGGCGGTGCGCGCCACATCGATCGAGGTCACCTTGTGTGGCACTGTCTCAGTGCCCCCCGCCCAGGAGGAGATGTCGGGGGAGACGTCATCGCGCGAGTCCAGCACGAGCATCACCACGGCCTCGGCCATGGCGTGAGTGCGGCGCACGTACAACTGCGTGGGCAGCCGCGGGTCCGTGGTGCCGCGACGCGCGGTGACGCGCCAGTCGATGCTGCGCAGGCGGTCACCGGGGGCGTAGGTGGCGATATCGCGCAGGTCCTCGCCCTCCCCGCGGCGGCGGGAGGTGTGCTCCCCGGTCAGGCCGAGCAACTGGCCCGGCAGCGGGAGCTCGTCCAGCGGCAGCACCCGGGGCTGCACGATCAACGGGGGAGCCTTCAGAGTGGCCGGTCCGCGTTCCCGCAGCCCGGAGGCCACCTCGGCGTAGTCCACCCGGAACGTGGGGAGCACCCCGGTGTGGACCGAGCGGAAGGAGAGCCGCACCTCGCCCGGGGCGAGCAGCGCGGCCGCGGGCCGGTACCCGGCAACGGTCACCCGCACCCGGGTGGGCCCGGGCAGCCGGAGCAGGCCCACGTGGCGGCCCCCGGTGGAGCCGCCGAGCGTGATCGTCGGTGCCGGGCGACGATCGGCGTCGGCGTCGGCGGCGGCGGCGGTCGGGGCCTCAACGTCGGTGTGAGCGGCCGCGTCGCCTGTCCTCGCAGGGTCTGCGGTGGTGGTCGGCGCGAGCGGCACGGTGCGGCCGGGCAGGGCGCGGGCTGCGAGGACCACCGCGAGGGCGAGCGCCCCGAGGGTCGCGAGGTCCCACCGGGCGAGCACGACCCCCAGCACGGCAGCGGCCAGGCCGACGAGCGTCAGCGACGCCCCGCGGCCGGTGGTGTACCAGGCGCTCATGGCGTGCGATCAGCCCGCGGCTGTCGCGGTCGCGGCCGCGGTGGTGCTGGGCGTGGGGACGCGGGAGAGCAGCTCGCCGATCACTGTGGTCGGCAGCACGCCCGCGGCCCACGCCTGCGGGGTGAGCACGAGGCGGTGCGCCAACGCCGGGATCGCGATCGACTTGACGTCCTCCGGCGTGGTGTAGTCCCGCCCGGACATCGCGGCACGTGCCCGCGCGAGCAGCACCAGGGCCTGGGAGCCGCGAGGGGAGGCGCCGACCTGCACCTCGCGTGCCTGCCGGGTGGCCGCGACCAGGTCCACGCAGTAGCGCAACACGTCCGCATCCACGTGCAGGTTCTCGACCCCGGCCTGCAGCCGCCGCAGGCCGTCGGCGTCGATCACGCGGGACACGCTGGTCTCCTCGGCGTGCCGGGCGAGCCGGCGCTGCAGCATCTGGGTCTCCTGCTCCGCTGCGAGGTAGCCCACGTCCAGGCGGGTCATGAACCGGTCGAGCTGGGCCTCGGGCAGGGGGTAGGTGCCCTCGTGCTCCACCGGGTTGGACGTCGCCATCACGTGGAAGGGGCGCGCGAGCCGGTGCGTGGTCCCTTCCACCGTCACCTGGCGCTCGGCCATGGCCTCCAGCAGCGCCGACTGCGTCTTGGGCGGTGTCCGGTTGATCTCGTCGGCGAGCAGCAGGCCCGTGAAGACCGGTCCGGGGCGGAAGTCGAAGGACGTGGTGGCCGGGTCGTACACCTGGGAGCCCGTCACATCGGCGGGCAGCAGGTCGGGGGTGCACTGCAGCCGGGCGAAGTCCAGGCCCAGGGCCGCGGCGAGGCTGCGGGCCGCGAGCGTCTTGCCGGTCCCGGGCACGTCCTCCAGGAGCAGGTGGCCACCCGCGAGCACCGTCGCCAGGGCGGTGTCCAGTGCGGGCATGCCCACCACGGCGGTGCGCACCTCGGCGAGCACGGCGGCGCCGGCCTCGGCGATCTCCTCGACGGACGCGGGGGCGTCCGCAGCGGCGGGTGCAGGGGTGGGGTCGGTCATGTCGCTCCTTGACGTGCGGTGCCGTGTGGGTCGTGTGATGTGGTGGCGGACAGGGTGCCCCGTGAGTCGCGTGAGTCGCGTGAGTCGCGCGAGTCGAACGCGTCGAGGGCGTCGAGCGCGCGCTCCACCGGACCCATGCCGGGCCGGGCCGAGCCGAGCTCCCCTCGGATCTCCTGCAGCGCCCGCGCATCCTGCGGCGTGGCGCTCGCGGCACGCGTCTCCAGGGTGGCGAGCAGGCGCGATCGCAGCAGCTCGGCGGACCGGTGGGAGTCCCCGGCATTCCAGGACAGCCGGTAGATCTCCGAGCGGCGTCCGCCGCGCTCCACCGCCTGCGCGCGGGGCCACGGCGGGGCCGTGACCTCCGGGAGCATCGTGACCATCACGATGGCGGCGAGCATGGCGCACAGGATGAGCAGCGTCCCCGCGATCGTCAGGCCCGCCACCACATAGGTGACGACGCCGACGGCCACGGTGAGCACACCCCCGGCGATCAGGGTGATCACGCGCGTGCGCTGGCGCCGCGCGGCAGCCGCCGCCACCTGCCGGGCGTGCTCCCGCTCCCGCCGGACGCGCTCGCGTTCGTCCTGGCTGGTCCTCATCGCTCACCACCGGCACGGTCGCGGGCGGGTGCACTGCGGGTCTGAGGCGCCTCGGGCCTCTCCGATGAGTCCCGCCACGTCGCGCCGATGCGGTCGAGCGCGGCCTGCGCAGCCGCCACGGACTCCGCGCCCACCGGGTGCTCACCGAAGCGCGCCGCGAGGTAGAGCCGACGCAGCGCGTCCACGGCATCGGGATCGGCCGCCGTCGCGCCGGTCAGGCGGGAGGCGAACTCGGTGGGCGTCTGGCTGGCGCCCCGCGCGAGGTGGGCCGCCGAGGCGCGCTGCTCCAGCGCGACCCAGGCCGCCTGCACGGCGTCGCGGGGTGCCGCACACGAGCGCAGCGCCTGGGCGGCATCCGCCAGCGGCGCCGTCAGGTCCAAGGGTGCCGGCGCGGCCGAGGCCTCCCCGGTGACGTCCTCGTCGAACTCCTGCGTCCGGGAGTCACGGGCGAGCACGGCCCGCAGGATCAGCACCAGCAACGTCACCACGAACAGCAGGGCGAGACCGCCGGCCACCCAGGCCACCCACGAGGGGATCTCCAGCACCGGAGCGGTCGGTTGGACCCCCTCGATGCCGAGCTCGTCCGTCTGCTCGTCGGTCGGGGTGGGCATCGGCGCCAGGGTGGCGATCTCGCCACTCCGCGGGTCGATGGTGCCGCCCCGCGGCACGATCTCCAGCGGCCCGCGCAGGGCCGCACCGAGCACCGCCAGGGTGAGGACCACGAGACCGACGGCGGCCAGCGCGAGGCGAGACTGCGCCGTCGACCACCCCGTTCTCATGCCGCCAGTCGTATCACGGGCGGCCGGCACGCACCCAGCGCCGCACCCGCCAGCGGGTCCCGTTCTCCGAGGTGCGCCACCCGGCGATGTCGTTCGGGGTGTCCTCGCGCCAGGACCCCTCCTCGATCGAGGGAGCGGGCGTCAGGTCGCCCTCCGGCTCCTCCACGTCGATCTCGGAGACGAGGAGCTCATCGGCGTAGGCGAGCGCGGCGGCGTAGATCTGGCCGCCGCCCATCACCCACACCTCCTCCAGGTCCGCGGGCTCGGCGAGCAGTTCCAGCGCGGCCTCCAGGGAGGTAACGACCTCACCGCCCGTGGCCTCGAACTCCGCGTTGCGGGTGACGACCACGCTGCGGCTGTTCGGCATGGGGCGCATCGAGGGCGGCATGGACTCCCAGGTGGTGCGCCCCATGATCACCGGGTGCCCGGCGACCGTCTCGCGGAAGTGCGCGAAGTCCTCCGGCACGTCCCACGGCAGGTCGCCGTCGGCAGCGATCGTTCCCGCGGGCGTCTGCGCCCAGACCATGCCCAGCATGTCGTCACCTCTCGTTGGGGGGACCTTCACACTGCCACGGGAGCGCTGATCGCGGGGTGATGGATATACCCGTGCACCGAGATGTCCTCAAAGGTGTAGTCGAACAGGGAGTCCGCGCGCCGTAGTTCCAGGCGGGGAAGCGGGTAGGGATCGCGCGCGAGTTGGGTGCGCACCTGCTCGAGATGATTGTCGTAGATGTGGCAGTCCCCGCCGGTCCAGATGAAGTCCCCGACCGCCAGGTCGGCCTGCTGCGCCACCATGTGGGTCAGCAGCGCATAGGAGGCGATATTGAACGGCACGCCCAGGAACATGTCGGCGCTGCGCTGGTAGAGCTGCAGCGAGAGGCGCCCGTCGGCCACGTAGAACTGGAAGAAGGCGTGGCAGGGCGCCAGCGCCATGGCATCCAGGTCGGCGACGTTCCAGGCCGAGACGAGCAGTCGGCGGGAGTCGGGGTTGCGGCGGATCTGCTCCATCACGCCCGCGAGCTGGTCGATGTGTCCGCCGTCCGGGGTGGGCCAGGAGCGCCACTGCACGCCGTAGACGGGGCCGAGGTCGCCGTCCGCATCGGCCCACTCGTTCCAGATCCGCACCCCGTTCTCCTGCAGGTAGCGCACATTGCTGTCCCCCTGGAGGAACCAGAGCAGCTCGTGGACCACGGACTTCAGGTGCACCCGCTTGGTGGTGACCAGGGGGAAGCCCTCGGACAGGTCGAAGCGGAGTTGGGCGCCGAAGATGCTGCGGGTGCCGGTGCCCGTGCGGTCCCCCTTGGGGGTGCCCTGGGTGAGCACGCGCTCCAGGAGGTCCTCGTACGGCGGCCGGGGCTGCGACGTCATGCCACATGGTAGGCGCGCGACGCCCCCTCCCCGCCACCCGTCCGCGAGGTTCTCCCGTCCCGTTCGCGAGGTGTTTCTGCAGGCACCACGAGGTGGTTCTGCAGGCACCACGAGGTGTTTCTGCAGGCATCACGAGGTGGCTCTGCAGGTACTGCGAGGGCGGTTCCCTGGTGTTCGCGGGGCCCTTTCGCCCCGCAGCACCGCGGTGTCAGGATGGCGCCATGGCCGACGACGCAGCCCCCGACCCGATCCTTCTCGCCCGGTACCTGGGTGACCACAGGTGGGAGGGCCGCAACGAGCGGGGGGCGAGCGTCGCCGTCGGGCCGGAGGGGGAGGACGGCGTGTTCTCCCCGGGTGAGTTGCTCGCCATCGCGGTGGCGGCGTGCACCGGGATGAGCGCGGAGCGGCGGATCACCTCCGAACTCGGCGATGAGGTCGCGCTGTCGGTGGGCGCCACACGGCACAAGAACGCGGAGGAGAACCGGTACGAGCGGATCGCCGTCGAACTCGTTGTGGCGGCCTCCCAGATGGACCCGGAGCGCCGGGAGCGCATGCTGCGCACGGCGCGCACCGCCGTCGACAAACTCTGCACGGTCTCGCGGTCGGTCACCGCCGGCCTCGAGGTCGACCTCACCCTGGAGGGCGAGGCGTAGGGGCGCGACTGCCTCGCGGTGCCTGCAGAACCACCTCGCGGTGCCTGCAGAACTGCCTCGCGAAGGGGTGGGTCAGGAGCCGACGACGGGGGAGCGGCGCTCCAGCAGCACCGTGTCCCGCCAGACGCCCGCCATGGGGCCGTGCGTCATCTTCCCCACGCGCTCGCGGGTGCCGATCACCCGGAACCCCGCGGACTCGTGCAGTCGGATGCTCGCGGCGTTCTCCGGGAACACCGCGGACTGCAGGGTCCAGAAACCGGCATCCTCGCTCTCCCGGACGGTGTTGCGCAGCAGTTTCCCGCCGATCCCGCGCTCCCGTGCCTCGGGCGATACGTAGATCGAGACCTCCAGCACCCCCACGTACACCAGGCGCGTGTTGGTGGGCGAGCAGGCCACCCAGCCGAGCACCCGCCCATCGCCGTCCAGCGCCACGGTGCGCAGGATCGGCAGCTTCTCCCGATCGAACTGCGCCCAGGTGGGTGGGGTGTCGGAGAAGGTCGCGTGGCCCGTCTCGATACCGGCGGCGTAGATCGCGTACACCTGCTCCCAATGGGTCGCATTGAGCGCTGCGAGCCGGACGTCGCCTCCTTGTGCCATGCCCCGATCCTGGCAGTGCGGCATGTCCCGCCTGATAGTGGGGCGTTACGGTCTCGTGACGGATCATCGGGTCCCCGAGCGGCCGAGCAATCGGTGAGCGGACCGTGTCACGCATCACACCGAATCGGTGATGAACTAGGGGCGCCCGGGAGTGCCGGGTACTGGCACGTGAAGGAGGTTGGACGTGGCGAAGGAGAAGACCCGGGCGCAGGTACGCGAGAGCGATGCACCGGCTGCGATGGAGCACCTGGTGGAGCCGGCACTGGCGCTGGCTCAGCAGTGGTCGAATGCCGCGAGCGCCGGCGCGAGCAAGGCGGAGAACGCGGCCTCGGACACCCTCGCCCAACTCGTGGCGGACCCGGCCGGGCTCGATCTGGCGGTGGCGTTCGTGGACCGGGTGGCCCGCCCCGAGGACCCGGCCGTCGCCGCGCGTGAACTCGCGCACCTGCCGGCCGAGGCGGCCGCGGCGTTCCTGACGCCGAGCGACCGGGCGCTGTTCGCCGTCGGGCAGAAGGTGGCGCCCCTGGCCCCGGAGGTGGTGGTGCCGGCCGCGCGGATGCGGCTGCGTCAGCTCGTGGGTCACCTGGTGGTGGACGCCGAGGACGCCGCGCTGACCAAGCGCCTGGCCCGCGCCCGCAGCGAGGGTTACCGGCTGAACATCAACCTGCTCGGTGAGGCCGTGCTCGGGGAGAAGGAGGCGGCCTCCCGGGTGCAGCGCACGATCGCGCTGCTGCGCCGCGGCGACGTGGACTACGTCTCGATCAAGGTCTCCTCCCTGGTCTCGCAGATCTCCCACTGGGACTCCCCGGGCACGGTGGCCCGGGTGCTGACCCGGCTGCGCCCGCTGTACCGCGAGGCGGTGCGCCGCGGCGCCTTCGTGAACCTGGACATGGAGGAGTACCACGACCTCGACCTCACCATCGAGGTGTTCGAGGCGCTGCTCGCGGAGGAGGAGTTCGCCGACCTGGACGCGGGGATCGTGCTGCAGGCCTACCTGCCGGACGCCCCGGCGGCCCTGGAGCGGATCATCGAGATCTCCCGCCGCCGGGTCGCCGCCGGCGGCAAGCGCGTGAAGGTGCGCCTGGTCAAGGGCGCCAACCTCGCGATGGAGCGGGTGGAGGCCGAGCAGCACGACTGGCCGCAGGCCCCGCACGTCTCCAAGGCCGCGAGCGACGCCACCTACGTGCGGATGATGGAGCGCGCCCTGCAGAGCGAGGTGGCGGCCGTGCTGCGCATCGGCGTGGCCGGTCACAACCTGCCGCACCTGGCCCTGGCGCACCTGCTGGCCACCGAGCGTGGCGTGAGCGACGCCCTGGACATCGAGATGCTGCAGGGCATGGCCCCGGCGCAGTCCCGCGCGGTGCGCGAGACGATCGGGCGCACCGTGCTGCTGTACACCCCGGTGGTGGCCAAGGCGGACTTCGACGTGGCCGTCTCCTACCTGGTGCGCCGGTTGGAGGAGAACGCCTCCCCGGAGAACTACCTGCATCAGAGCCTCACGCAGGAGGGCCAGCAGGAGGCGCGCGAGCGGTTCGTCGCCTCCGTGCGCGGCGCCGCCAGCGTCACCACCACGCCCCGGCGCCGGGGCGAGCCCGCCCCGGTCCCGCCGCTGGAGGAGCCCTTCCGCAACGCGGCCGACGCCGACCCGTCCGTGGCGATCATCCGGGAGAAGGCCACCGCCGCCATGGCCTCGCGCCCCGACCTGACGCCCACCAGCGCCCAGGCGTCCTCGCTCGAGGAGGTCGACGACGTGGTCGCGCTCGCGCAGGCCGCCGCCGAGGTCTGGGGCCAGGTCAGCGCGCCGCAGCGGGCCGCCGTGCTCGCGGACGTCGCGGACCGGCTGGAGGCCAGACGCTGGGAGATCCTCTCGGTGATGGCGCACGAGGCGGGCAAGACCGCCGGGGAGGGCGACCCGGAGGTCACCGAGGCGATCGACTTCGCCCGCTACTACGCCCGCAGCGCCCTGGCGTTGGCGGATGTGGACGCCACCTTCACCCCGGTGCCGGTCACCCTGGTCACCCCGCCGTGGAACTTCCCGGTCGCGATCTGCGCGGGCGGGCTGCTGGCCGCGCTCGCGGCGGGCTCCGCGGTGATCCTCAAGCCCTCCCCGAGCGCCACCCGGTGCGGTGAGGTGGTCGCGGACGTGATCCGGGAGGCGCTGGCCGCCGCCGGCCACGACCCCGAGACGCTGCAGGTGCTGCGGGTCCCGGAGGATGAGGTGGGCAAGCACCTGATCACGCACGACGGCGTGGACCAGGTGATCCTGACCGGCGCCATGGAGACGGCTCGCCTGTTCGCCGACTGGCGCGCCGAGCGCCCGGGCGGGCCGGCCGTGTACGCGGAGACGTCGGGGAAGAACGCGATCATCGTGACCCCGAGCGCGGACATCGACCTGGCCGTGGCGGATGTGGTGCGCAGCGCGTTCGGGCACGCGGGGCAGAAGTGCTCCGCGGCGTCCCTGGTGATCCTGGTGGGGTCGATGGCCACCTCCCGCCGCTTCCGCAACCAGTTGCTCGACGCCGTCTCCTCCCTGCGTGTGGGGGTGCCGCAGGACCTGGGCACGGGCATGGGCCCGGTGATCGAGGCCCCCAGCGGGAAACTGGAGCGCGCGTTGACCACGCTGGAACCGGGGGAGCGGTGGGCCATCGCGCCCCAGCAGCTGCCCGCGCCGGCGGGCAGCGAGCAGTGGCAGGGGCACCTGTGGCGGCCCGGCGTGCGCTCGGGTGTGCGCCCCGGCTCCTGGTTCCACCTGACGGAGTGCTTCGGCCCGGTGCTCGGCGTGATGACCGCCGCGACCCTGACCGAGGCGATCGACATCCAGAACCAGGTCGCCTTCGGTCTCACCGGGGGCCTGCAGTCCCTGGATGCGCAGGAGATCGCGCAGTGGCTGGAGGAGGTCGAGGTGGGCAACGCCTACATCAACCGCCACATCACCGGTGCGATCGTGCAGCGGCAGTCCTTCGGCGGCTGGAAGGCCTCGGTGATGGGTCCGGGCGCCAAGGCGGGCGGCCCCGGGTACGTGGCCCAGCTCGGCACGTGGAGCGAGGACGCCGAGCGCTGGTCGCAGCGGGCGGCGCTGACCGACGACGCGATCGACCTGGCCGAGGTGCGCGCCGCGGACGCAGCCTGGGCGGCCCAGGCACTGGCGGGCAGCGACCCCACGGGCCTGGCCTCGCAGGAGAACACGTTGCGCTACCGCCCCTTCCCGGCGATCACGGTGCGCGCCGCGGCGGGGTCCTCGCGCTGGGACCTGCGCCGGGCGCTGGCGGCGGCCGAGACGGTCGGGGTGCAGCGGGTCGTGGTGAGCGTGGACCCGAGTCTGCCGGTCACCGCCGAACCGGCCGATTCACCGGCCTGCGTGGTGAGTTGGCGCACCGAGACCGAGGAGGACTTCGCCGCCCGGGTGGCGCAGGGCACCAGCACCGAGCGGATCCGGTGGATCGGCGCCCGGGGTGAGTCCGCGCCGTCGGGCACCTGGAGCGCCGCGGTGCAGGCCGAGGTGACCCTCATCGATGCGCCGGTGTTCACCGACCCCGAGTTGGAGCTGCGCACGGTGACCCGGGAGCAGGCGATCTCCCGCACCAAGCACCGCTACGGGCACCTGCACGCCTGAGCGCGCTTGCCTGACATCCGCGAGTCCGTGCCGCCCGCGCCGAGACCGTGGCCCGGGCGCACGTGCTCGCGTCGGCCGCCACGTCCTCGGGGTTGCGGGGTGCCCGCCTTCACGGGGGGTCAGGGGTGGTCCGTGCAGTACCCGTCGACGCCGGCCGCGAGCACCCGCTCGCGGTCGGCGTCGGCGTTGACGGTGTAGGTCCACACGGTCAGCGAGGCCGTGTGGGCTGCCGCTACCAGTTCGGGCGTCACGGTGTCGTGGCGCAGTACCAGCATCGAGACCCCCGCCTCGGTCAACTCCGGGAGATCCTCCTCCTGCGGTGCCGCCTCCGTGATCAACCCGATCGGCACCGACCAGGGTGCGAGCAGGTCGAGCGCAGCCGTCAGCACGATCGGGTCGAAGGAGGTCACCGCCACCCGGGCCGACTCCAGCAGGGGGCGCCAGACCGCGTTGCATCGCCAGGCCTCGGCCACCGCGGCGACGACGTCGCGCGCCTCGTGCACGATGGGCGTCTTGATCTCCAGGTCCACCGCGAGGCCCGCCGCCGCGACCTCGTCCAGGTGCGGGACCCGCTGCACCGGCCCGGTCCCGCCCGAGGCGTCCAGCGCCCGCAGGGTCTCCCAGGTGGCGCGCTCGGCGAGCGTGCCGGGTTCCCAGCCACGTGCCAGGGCGTCGGTGGTGCGGTCAGGGGTGTCGTCGTGCAGCAGGAACGGCACGCCGTCGGCGGAGAGCTGGACGTCGGTCTCGATCGCGTCCGCCCCGGCCCGGGCCGCGGCCCCGAAAGCGGCGGCCGTGTTCTCCGGATGTGCGGCGGGTGCGCCGCGATGGGCGATGACCAGGGGGCGTCCCGGGCCGGGGACGAGCGGGAAGGCGGTGGACATGAGGCCACGGTAGGCGCCGCGGGCGCTGGAGGCGCGACGGCGCAGGTCGGCTAGCCTTGCCGGGTGCCGACCATGAGTGACCTGATCTCCCGCCACGGCTCGCTGTCGGCTCGGGAGGCCGATTGGTTGCACCTCCTCGTGGGGGACTGGCAGGTGATCTCCGACCTCGCGTTCGCCGACCTGGTGCTGTGGCTCCCGGACGGCAACGGGGGCTTCGTGGCGGTGGCGCACTGCCGCCCCTCCACCGGTGGCACGGTCTACTACGACGACGTGGTGGGCCACCCCGCGCCCCAGGGGCAGGCCGCCGCGTTCGCCGAGGCGCTCGCCGGTGGCGAGATCCGCCGCACCCGGATCCCGCGATGGACCGGCACGATCGCTATTCGCGAGGAGGCGATCCCGGTCACGCTGGAGGGTCGGGCGATCGCGGTGATGAGCCGGGAGACGAACCTGGGGGAGTCGCGCACCCCGGGCCGGCTGGAGATCAACTACATCGAGGCGGCCGACGAGCTGTGCGCCATGATCGCCGCGGGCGACTTCCCCTCCACCAACACCGCCACCGGCAGGCTGCGCGGCGCGCCGCGTGTGGGTGACGGGCTCGCGCGGCTGAACGCCGAGGGGGAGGTCATCTACTGCAGCCCCAACGGCCTGTCCTGCTTCCATCGACTCGGGGTGATCGGTGACCTCGTGGGGCGTTCCCTCGCGGAGGTCATCGCCGAGCAGGTGGAGGACGCCGAGAGCGTGGACGAGTCCCTGCCGCTGGTGGCTATGGGGCGCGCGGCGTGGCGCACGGATGTGGAGGCGCACGGCGTGTGCCTGTCGTTGCGGGCGATCCCGGTGACCGCGGGCAAGGAGCGGCTCGGCGCGGTGCTGCTGTGCCGCGATGTCTCCGAGCTGCGCCGCCGCGAGCAGGAGCTAATCACCAAGGACGCCACCATCCGGGAGATCCATCACCGGGTGAAGAACAACCTGCAGACCGTGGCCGCGCTGCTGCGCCTGCAGTCCCGGCGGGTGCAGTCCACCGACGCACGCAACGCGCTGGATGAGGCGATGCGGCGGGTGGCGACGATCGCCACCGTGCACGAGGCCCTGTCGCAGACCATCGACGAGGTGGTCGACTTCGATGCGGTATTCGGGCGCACCCTGCGGCTCGCGGTGGATGTGGCCGCGGCCGAGGCGCCCGTGAGGCTGGCGCGGGAGGGATCCTTCGGCAAGGTCGCGGCCACGGAGGCGACGGCGCTGGCGGTGGTGCTGACCGAACTGGTCTCCAACGCGGTGGAGCACGGGCTGGCGGGTACCGGCGGCACGGTCACGGTGCGCGCGGGCCGCGCCGGGCGCACGCTGACGGTCGAGGTGATCGACGACGGCCGCGGCATCGACCTGACCGCGAAGCCCTCCGGGACCGGACTGGGGATGCAGATCGTGCGCACGATGGTGGCCGGGGAGCTGCACGGCACGCTGGAGTGGGAGCGCCGGGAGGAGGGCGGCACGGCCGTCACCATCCAGGCCCGCCTCGGCTTCGCCCAGCCCAGCGACGGGGAGCCGGACAGTTTCTGACGCGGTGCCCCGGATTCAGCTGAGGGCATGCGTTGACCGCTCTCGGTGTGCGGTCTAGGTTCGGCCTCATAGGGGCGCTCGGAACTGCGATCACGCGCAATGAGGCGGGTGACGCAGCCATTCGCAAGGGGGAATCGTGGACGTATCGTCTGCGCCTGCTCGACGCGGTAGCAGGGCCAGGTGGGGCGCGGCGACGGCAGCCTCGCTCGCCCTCGTCCTGGCCGGGTGCACGCCACCCGGCACGCACTCGGTGGCACTCGAGCCGGGCGAGGTGCTGCGCGTGGAGCTCTACTTCTACGAGCCGGCCTCCGTGCCCGGCGAGGTGAATCGCACGACCATCACGGATCCCGCCATGGTCGAGGAGCTCGTGGAAGCCTTCACGGACGTCCCGGCCGGGACCCTGGCCTCGCGTGGCGAGGACCTCCAGGCCGCGCGGGTCACCGGGCTGCGCTACCACCTGGTCGACGGATCCACGCGGGAACTCACGCAGTACTTCCTCCAGCCGCGCGACGTGGTGATCGCCTGGCCGGACGCACCGGCGCAGCACACCACCTGGGGCGTGCCGCTGGAGGACTACTTCGCCGACCTCGGGGACAGCGACGAGGTCGACTCCTCGCTGCGTCCGGCCTCCTCACTCGAGGAGTGAGGGCGGGGCAACGAACGCGAGACGGGCGGGTCGGATTCTCTCCGACCCGCCCGTCTCGGCGGTTCCTGGGTGTCGCTGGGCGCGGCGCTCAGCCGGCGCGGCGGGCCCGGGCGGTGCGGCGCTTGAGGGCGCGGCGCTCGTCCTCGGACAGGCCGCCCCACACACCGGAGTCCTGACCGGTCTCCAGCGCCCACTTCAGGCACTGGTCGCTCACGGTGCAGCGCTGGCACACGGCCTTGGCCTCGTCGATCTGGGCGAGGGCGGGGCCGGTGTTGCCGATCGGGAAGAACAGCTCGGGGTCCTCCGTGAGGCACGCTGCTTCGTGACGCCAGTCCATCGTGAATCTCCTTGCGGGACAGGGGTGCCCCCAGGGCGTGCTGATGGACGCGTGAGCGGAGGGGAGCACCCATGTGGTATCGGGGCTGGAACAAGCGTCACACGGACTGCAAAGTTGCACAAGAGGTGACGGGGAGGTTTCCGGCAGGTCACGCTGAGTCGTGCGTCACATTGCGCGGGGAGACATAAGGTGGGATCGTGCCAGGCTCCCCGCAACACGGCGATCGCGCCGATCACCGCTCACAGTACCCGCTCCCGGGGGGTGCCCGGCGCCCCGTGACCGTCTGGGTGGTGGTCGCGTTGCTGGGCCTGGAGGCGCTCACCCTGGTGGTCCTCGGGGTCTCCGCACTCCTGGCCGCCGGCGGCGACGGGCAGGTGGGCGGCTCAGTGGTCGTGGCCGTCTTCCTCCTCGTGCTCGCCCTCATCCTGGGCGCCCTCGCCCTGTCGTTGTGGCGCCTGCGGCGATGGGCCCGGGGGGCGTGCGTGGCCTGGTCCATCCTGGTGGTCCTGGTGGGTGGCTCGCAGTTCGGCGTCAATCCGCTCGTGGCCACGCTGATCGTGCTCGCCGGGGCGGCCGGGGTTTTCGCGGCGAGCGCCCGACCGACCCGTGAGGCGCTCGGGATCGACTGAGCAGGCCGTGGGGCGCACCAACGCCGGTGGCCTCAGCCGGTGAGCCGGCCCAGCCGCTCGATTCCCTCGGCCAACACGTCCTCCCGCTTGACGAACGTGAACCGCAGCCACGAGCCGAGCGCATCGGCGGTGTCCGAGCCGGGCACGCAGAACGCCGAGATCGGCACCCCGGCCACCCCCGCCAGGCGGGGCAACGCGCGGGCCAGGGCGGCGCCGTCGGGCAGTTGCGGGGTCAGGAACGGTGAGGCGTCCGCGCACACGAAGTAGGTTCCCTCGGGCACCACGGCGCCGAACCCCACCTCCCGCAGGCCCGCCACGAGCAGGTCCCGACGGCGCTGCAGCCCCTCGCGCAGCGCGCTGACGTCGGCCCGTCCCTCGGTCAGCGCCCGCGCGATCGCGATCTGGAACGGCGCCCCGGAGGTGTAGGTGAGGAACTGCTTGACGGTGCTCACCGCGGTGATCAGGTGCGCGGGTCCGGTGACCCAGCCCACCTTCCACCCGGTGAGGGAGAAGGTCTTGCCCGAGGAGGAGATCGTCAGGGTCCGTTCGCCCATCCCGGGCAGCGCCGCCATCGGCAGGTGCGCCGCGCCGTCGTAGGTGAGGTGTTCGTAGACCTCATCGGTGATGACCACCGCATCCACCCGCCTGGCCTGCTCGGCGATGGCCTCCAGCTCAGGGCGCCGCAGGACGGTGCCGGTGGGGTTGTGGGGCGTGTTCACCAGGATCAGGCGGGTGCGGTCGGTCACGGCCCCGCGCAGCGCCTCGGTGTCGAGCCGGAAGCCCTCCGCGGTGGGGATCAGCGGCACCGTGGTGTGCGTGGCGCCCGCCATCGCGATGCTCGCGGCGTAGGAGTCGTAGTACGGCTCGATCGTGAGGACCTCTTCACCCGGGCCGGCGAGCGCGAGGATGCTCGCGGCGATCGCCTCGGTGGCGCCCGTGGTGGCCAGCACCTGGGTGTCGGGGTCCACCGCGATGCCGTAGTGCTCGCGCTGGTGCGCGGCGATCGCCTCGCGCAGCGGCGGCAGGCCCGCGCCCGGGGCGTACTGGTTCACGCCGTCGCGGATCGCCTGCACGGCCGCCTCACGGATCCACTCCGGACCGTCGACGTCGGGAAAGCCCTGGCCGAGGTTGACCGCGCCCTCGCGCTGGGCGAGGGCCGTCATCTCGGCGAAGATCGTGGGCCGGGGGGCGCCGCCGGGCTCGGCGAGGCCGGCGGCGCGGGCCACGTGTGTCCATCTGGTCATCGCGGGTCAGCGTAACCAGGTCGCGCCCGGCCCGGCGGGGCTGTCCGTCAGTCGAGGACGCCCACCGCGTAGGCGGTCTCGGTGCCCTCCGGCACGGCGAGGGCCACCTGCACCTGGCGGGTCTCGCCGGACTCGGCCATGGTGATCGTGACGGTGTGCCCGGTGCAGGGGAGCTCCTTGGCGGTGGACTCCTGTTCGTTCACGAACAGGGTCACGGCGCCGTACCCGGCGCCGTCGGGGGTGAGGCACGCGGCCTCGATCGACAGGCGCTCCCCGGCCTCCAGGAGGCCGGGCTCGCCGCCCGTGGTGGCGCCGCCGGTGATCTCCACCCGCACGAGGTCGGCCTCGCTCGCCTCGGGGATCACCACGGCGGTGGTCTCCTTCGCCTCGGGGGTGGCGACCTCGCTGGGCTCGCTGGTGCAGGCCGCGAGGGCGACCAGGGCGGGGACGGCGAGGGCGGCGGACAGCAGGCGAGAGGCCGACACAGTGAACTCCTTCGGGCGCGGGGACGGGCAGAATCCTAGGTCACCCGCCCGGGTGATCTCTCGCCGCGAGGTCCCGCGATCTGGTGCCGTGATCTCCCGCCGTGATCTGGTGCCGTGGTCTCGCGGCGTGGTTCGGTGACCCTTCGCCTACGGAGCGCCCGGGGCGACCAGGCCGGTCTCGTAGGCGAGGACCACGAGCTGCACCCGGTCGCGCACCTCGAGCTTGGCCAGCAGGCGGCCCACATGCGTCTTCACGGTGGCCTCCGCCACGAACAACTCCGCGGCGATCTCGCCGTTCGAGCGGCCGCGTGCGATGAGTTGCAGCACCTCCAGCTCCCGTGCCGTCAGGGAGGCGACGGCGTCCGGCACCCCCGTCGACCCGGTCGGCCCGCTCGGCTCGGTCAACTCGGTGGCCGGGGTCGTGGTCGCCACGTGCTCGATGAGGCGGCGCGTGGCGGAGGGGGCGATCACGCCGTCGCCCGCGTGCACGGTGCGGATCGCGGCCAGCATGTCCTCCGGCGGGGTGTCCTTGAGCAGGAAGCCGCTCGCGCCGGCGCGGATCGCGGCCAGCACGTACTCGTCCAGGTCGAAGGTGGTGAGCATGACGATGCGCGGCGCGCCGGGACCGGCGGCATCGATGAGCGCGCGGGTGGCGGCGATCCCGTCCATCTGGGGCATGCGCACGTCCATCAGCACCACGTCCACCTGATAGGAGGGGATGAGGCGGGCCGCCTGCGCGCCGTCACCCGCCTCCAGCACCACCTCCATGTCCGGTTGCGAGCCGATCACCAGCGCGAAGCCGGCCCGGACGAGCTGCTGATCGTCCACGAGGGCCACACGGATCGGGGCGCCGGGGGTCTCGGTCACGGGGTGCTCCTGGGGGTCGTTCCTGGTTCGGTCATCACGGGTGTGGCGGGTGTGGCTCGGTTTATCAGCGGTGCGCCGTGCAGCGGGAAACTCGCCTGGACCCGGAAGCCCCCGCCGGGCCGGGCGCCGGTCCACACCTCGCCGCCGAAGAGCGCGACCCGCTCCCGCATGCCCACGAGGCCGTGTCCCGGTGAGCCGATGGGATCCGTGTCGGTGTCCGCATCGCCGCCGGTGGTGGTCGGCGCCCCCGTCGTGCCGGGTGTGCCCGGCGTCGGTGCGGCGACCCCGACCCCGTCGTCGTCCACCCGCACCACCAGGGCGCTCGGGTACCAGGCGAGGTCCAGTCGCGCCCGGGCGCCCGGGCCGGCGTGCTTGAGGACGTTGGTCAGCGACTCCTGGCAGACCCGGTAGGCGGCCAGGCCCAGCGCGTCGGGCAGGCGCCGCTCCTGGCCGGTGATGACGAGGTCGACTCGGCGCCCGGTCGCCCGCACCGACTCCACGAGGGCGGTGATCTCCTCGCCGGTCGGCTGCGGTGCCAGCGGCGGCTGCGCCGGTGCGGGTCCGTCCGCGCCCGGGGAGGCCTCGCTGGAGGTGCGCAGCACCCCCAGGATGCGGCGCATGTCCGCCAGGGCCTCCCGGCCGGTCTCGGCGATCGTCCCCAGCGCGGCCTCGGCCGCCTGCGGGCTGGTGCGCGCCGCGTAGCGCCCGCCGTCGGCCTGCGCGATCACGATGGACAGGGAGTGCGCCACGACGTCGTGCATCTCCCGGGCGATCCGGGCACGTTCGGCGGCGGCTGCGATCTGCGCCTGCTGATCGCGTTCGCGTTCCAGTCGACGGGCCCGCTCGGCGAGCGACTCCCACCGCTGCCGGGTGCTGCGCCGCAGCAGCCCGAGCGCCCACGCGAACAGCGCCGGCGTCGCCGTGCCGACGGCCACGAACACGCCACTGACGGGGTCCCAGGACTCGCGGGCGAACAGCCCGATCTCGGGGGCGGCGAGGATCAGGGACCCCAGCAGGGCCGCGGCGAGGCTGACGCGGCGCGCCCACAGCGGCGCGTGGACGGTGGTGGAGTAGACCGAGAGGTAGATGAGCAGATCCGCCGGGGTCAACGGCACACCGAGCACCACGTGCGCCAGGGCGATCGCGTTCACGGCCACCGCGCTCGCGATCGGCCACCGGTGGCGCACCGAGATCGCCGCCGGCAGCCCCACGCCGGCGAGCAGGAAGCCCAGGCTCTGCGCGACGGTCTGCGGCGAGGGCGGGAGGATCGTCGGGAGACCGAGCACCACGAACGCGGCCACACCCGTCCACAGGTCCAGCATGGTCGAGTGGCGCGAGACCCACGAGTCCCACTGCACCCCCGGCGTCGTGGCCGACTCCGCCTCGGGCACCGGCGGCGCCATGGGGATTCCGGGGGGCACGGACCCCGGAGCGGGCGTGCCCGCGGGGTCTGCGGGTGGGGCGGTCATGCTGCGAGGGTAGAGGCGCGGGCCCGCCGCGGCCTCCACCCCAGGTCGCGTCCGCACCGCCGGCCTCCGACCACGGACTGACCGCGAGGCGGTTCTGCAGCCACCGCGAGGTGGTTCTGCAGGCACCGCGAGGTGGTTCTGCATGCACCCCGAGGTGGTTCTGCAGGCGCCACGAGAAGGTAGCGCCGCTACTCGCTCCAGTAGTGGTCGGTCAGGCAGCGATCCGCGAGGTGGTCCACCCGCCAGTCCGGCCAGCCGCGCTGGTTGCGCAGGCCGTGACACTCCATGGCGATCGGCGTCTCGCCCAGGTAGAACGCGCGCTTGTCGTACCCGAAGCCGCAATCCGGCGCCCAGGTCGTCTCGCACCCGCTCGTCGTCGCGGTGAACAGTTTGTCCGTCACCGCGCGCGGCACGCCCCAGCCCCAGGTCGAGGCACGGCCTGCGACCAACTCCTGCTCGTTCCACGCGAGGTAGACCTTCACGTTGCCCGGCGTGATCACCGCATCCGGATACGGATTGGTGTCGTTCGTGCACGCGGGGGGAGCAAACCAGCCCGCGACGACGCAGCTCCATGTCACCGAGACGGCCGGGAGGATCGTGGCGTACACGTACTGGTCCGCCTCGCGCTGCAGCGTGCTGCGATAGACCGTCGCCTGCGTCCCGGGCATGGTCCAGTAGCCCGACCCGATCACCCGACTCGTCGCGAACATCAGGGCGTAGTCGCTGTTGGCGTGGGCCACACGGGCGTCGTGCACGGCGGCGCCGTCGTTCATCACCGTGGCGAGCTTCTTGGCGACCTCTGCGGCCGCCGCGGTGTAGGTGGTCCCGTCCACGTCCCGCTCCAGGAACCCGAGCACGGCGCTGGAGGCCGAGCCCATGCCGTCGAGGGTGGCGGCCCGGTCCATGCCGCTCACCGTCTCCTCGAGCGCCTGGACCTCGGAGGCCGCCGCCTTCGCGACCTCCTCGGCCACCGCCCCCACCCCGAGGCTCGCGACCGAGGCGGACACGGAGACCACCCCGCTGATCAGGGAGACCACGTTGTTGTGCGCCGCCGTCGTGCGGCGCTCCTGCGTCTCGAGGTTGTCGATGACGGCCTGGCCAAGTGCCGCATCGGTCGAGAAGGCCACGTGCAGCTCATCGCGCATGTGCAACTCGTAGGTCGCCACGGCGGAGGCCGCCGTGAGTTCGGAGGCGAGTGCGCTGTGGACCGACTCGAACGCGGCCTCGGACACCCCGGGCGCCTGCGCCGGTGTCATGTTGTTCAGTCGTTCCTGGTAGGTCTTCAGGTTCGCGGTGTCGGCGTATCGGGTGCGCAGGTCGGCGGTGGCCGCGTAGGTGACGTGGCGGGAGATCGCGGCGAACGCGTCCTGCTCATCGCCGGTGAACGCAGGCGCCTGGGTGCCGGGCTGGATGAGCGCGCCACCGGCCATGCCGAGCACCCGCATCCCCGTTTCGTGCTGGGCGACCAGCAGGTCGGCACCCGAGACGGACTGCCAGGAGGTGGACAGGATCCACCCGGCGCGGGAGTACTGCGAGCCGACGCCGTCGATCCGCTGATCGGTGAGGATCTCCGTGCCGATGTCGTCGCCGGTCACGTCCAGATCCGTGCCCCACACCTCGTCGTGGTCGCGGGCGTGCACCAGCAGCGTGGAGGTGCCGTCGCCGTCCAGGTCGGCGATGTGGATCGTGTCCTGGACGTCGTCGATCCAGATCGGCCAGTGGTGACTCTGCCCATCGCTCGCGGAGGCGGGCAACTGGATGACCGTCACGTCCCGGCTGTCCGTGCCGGGGCCGTAGGAGGTCCGCGGGTCGGTGACGACCACGATCACCTCGGGTACGCCGTCCCCGGTCAGGTCCTGGGCGATCAGGTCGGTGACGTGCTCGCGCCCGATGGTGCCTGCGGGGATCGATCCGATCGGGGTCAGCAGGGACTCCTGCCAGGCGCCGTCGTGCAGGGCGAAGCTGGTGAGCCGGTCGTAGGCGGAGGCGAGGAGCACCTGCGTGGGTCCACCGTCCGGCGAGGCGGCCACGAGCGGTCCGTGAATGCCGGAGGTGCGGGGGCTGGGCAGGTTCTCCACGTGGGCGGTGTGCCCGGCGTCCCAGGAGATCCGGTAGGAGGCGTCATCGGTCACGATGACGTACTCCTGGGTGCCGTCGCCGTCCAGGTCCGCCACGAGCATCTGCCCGCCGTGCTGGGTGGCGGCGGTGTCCACGGCGTGCAGGGACATCGTCTCGGTGTCGGGGTCCCAGTCCATGAGCTTCACGGTGCCGGGGGCACCGGGCGTGCGGGCGGCGATCTCCTGTCGGCCGTCGCCGTCGAAATCACCCACCCGGAAGGAGCCGACTCCGTCCCACTCCTGGTAGGTGTTCCATCCCGCGGCCGTGGCGCCGTCCGGCAGGGTGGCCTCGGTGCCGCGGATGCCGAAGAACGTGTGCATCGTCCACGGGGTGAAGCGGCCGCACTCCTCGCCGAGGACTGCGCACTGGTCGGTGAGCGGCTCGTAGCCCCAGATCTGCGCCCAGCTCTCACTCACGCCGACCATCTCGGGCCAGTCGTCGCCGTCGAGATCGACGACGGTGACCTGGCCGGCGAGACCGGGGTACATCTCGGTGAGGTCGGTGATCGGATAACCGGTCTCTGCGGTCCAGGCCGGGAGGGAGGCGACGCCGCACTCGGGGTGGCGGGGGTCACAGTCGAAGCCGTCCGCCTGGAGCGCCGGCAGGTAGCCGGACTCGCGCTGCTCGGCGGTGAGCAGGACGTCGTCCATTGGGTTCTCGATGCCGGTCAGCGGCACGGTCTCGGGGTCGGAGTAGTACGGGCCGAAGTCCACCACGGGGCCGGTGGGGCTCGGCTGCGGCGCCGGGCCGGTGGGGTCCGGCTGCGGCGCGGGGGTGGTGGGGGCCGGGCCGCCCGTGCCGGCCTCGCCTGGGGTGGGCCCCGGGACGCCCGCGGCCGAGGACGACCCGTCCGCCCCGGTGGTGGGCGCGGCAGTCCCGGAGGCTGGGGTGGTCCCGGAGGCTGGGGTGGGGTGCGGAGTCATGACGCCGAGGTGCTCCAGGAGGGCGACGGCGATCGCCTCGGCGGCCGGGGATCCGTCGCCCGCGTAGGGCTCCCCGGTGGTGACCACGAGGGTCAGGTCGGCAGCGTCGTCGTACCCGAAGAAGACGCCCGAGTCCGCGGCGGTGCCGGGGTGGCCGATCAGGTTCCCGTAGCGCGCGAGGGCCAGCCCGTATCCGGTGCCGTGGAAGGTGTCGGAGGCGGGGGAGTCCTGCAGGCTGGCGATGCGGGTGGTCTGGGTGCCCGAGGGCAGGAGATCGCCGACGGCGAGGGCCCGGGCCAGGACGCCGAGGTCTGCCACGGAACTGCTCACCTGCGCGCCGGCCCAGTGGGTGTCGGCGAGGGCGAGGGGGGTGGCGATGCCCTCGGCTACCTGGTCGGTGAGGTCCGGCTCGGAGGTCCGCGCGATCTCGGTGAGCAGGTCGGCGCCGGCGGCGTCCAGCGCGAACGGGCGGCCCGCGGCGGCGCCGAGGCCCGACCGCATCCGCAGGGCCTCGCGTAGGCTCGCGGTCACGCCGGAGCCCGGGAGGTGATCGGTGACGGGCGACTCCAGCGGGAAGGAGCCGGGATCGGCGAGCAGGAGGGTGCCGGTGAGCGCGGCCGTGGCGGTGCCGAGGCCGACCTGGGTGATGGGGGCGGGGGCGGCATCCGCGCGCTCTCGGCTGGTGGTGCGCGCGTCCTCGCCGATCGTGAGCTGGACGTGGGCGGCGTCGATCCCGTGGTCAGTCATCGCCGCGGTGACGAGGTCGGCGAGGCCGTCCTGCGTGAGAGAGGCGGGGGCGACGGCGGGGGCTGCGTCTGCTGGGGATGAGTCGGCTGGGGCCGGGTCGGGGGGACCCGAGGGCGCGGCGGCCTGCGGCGCGGTGGTGCAGCCGGCGATGGCCAGGACGGCGGCGCTCAGGGCGCCGAGGAGCGGTCCACGTCGTCGCATGCCGATCGACGCTACGTGGCGCTCCGGTGACGTGCCACCGGAACTCGCTTTGATCAGCGGGGGCGCACCAACCCGGGGTTGTTGTGGCGCACCGAGCCGACGGCGCTGCCCACCTCGTGCCAACTCAGCTGCGGGCCGGGTGAGCGCAGGATCTCCAGGGAGGCTTCGGCGTCGCGCTCCCCGGGTGTCAGCCAGGCGTCCACCGCCTCACGGGAGAGGACCACGGGTTCGCGATCGTGGATGGCCTCCAGGCCATCGCGCGCCTGCGTGGTGATGATCGTGGTGGACAGCACCCACCGGTCGGGGTCGTCCTCGCCCTTGCTGGGGTCGCGCCACCAGGCGTACAGGCCCGCGAAGGCGAGGGAGGGGCGGGGCGCGCCGTCCGGGCTCGTGGCGTGAATGAAGAACGGAGTCTTTGTCGGTTTGCCGCCACCCTCGGCCTGCTCGGTGCGCCACTCGAAGTAGCCGTCGGCGGGAACGAGGCACCGGCGCACGGCGAGGGACTTGCGGAATGCGGGCTTCTCGGCGACGGTCTCGATCCGCGCATTGAACAGGGGAGCGCCGCGCTTGGGGTCCTTGGTGAAGGCCGGGAGCAGGCCCCACCGCGCGAGGTGCATCTCGCGCGTGGCCGCGCGTTCGGCGGTAGCGGGGCGGTCCAGGATGATCCGGGCGGGGTCGGTCGGTGCGAGGTTCCACGACGGCTCGCGCGCCGCGGCGCGTTCGTCCACGTCCTCGACGTCGAACTCCTCCGCCAGTTCCTGCGCCTCCCGAAAGGCCGCGTAGCGTCCGCACATGCGTTCAGCGTAGGACGGCCCCCGCCAGCCGCGCACGAGGGCGCGTTGTCCGCGACCTGACCCTCGGTTACAGGGCGCCAGCGGCGGTCAGTTCGGTGTACTCCGCGTCGCTGAACACCCGGGAGCGGATGAGGAAGCGGACGCCCTCGGGTGCCTCGAGGGAGAACCCGGCGCCGCGGCCCGGGACCACGTCGATGGTCAGGTGGGTGTGCTTCCAGTACTCGAACTGGCTCCGGCTCATCCACACCGGCACGCTCGCGCTCCCGCCCTCGACGGGGATGGTCAGGTCGCCGAGGTGGACGTCGGCGTCGCCGGTGAGGAACTCACCCGCCGGATAGCACATGGGTGAGGACCCGTCGCAGCAGCCGCCGGACTGGTGGAACATGAGCTCGCCGTGCTGCTCACGGAGTTTGGCCAGGAGTGTCGCGGCGTCATCGGTGACGGCCACGCGCTCGGGAAGAGACATGATCGTGCTCCTTCCTACTCGGACCCCCAGACTACGCCGCGGTGGGGGCGACAGTGCCGCGCGGCGGCGGACTGCCTCACGGTGGGTGGGATGCCCGGCGACAGAGAGAGGGGGTCGAGTCGCCGGGCACCCGCACCGGGAGGGTCGGCGCGCAGGGGGATGCGCGCCGACCGGGTCGCTCCGGGGCCGCCGTCGCGACGGCCCCGGGGTGAGGGTGGCCTAGAAGAAGCCGAGCTTCTTCGCGGAGTAACTCACCAGCAGGTTCTTGGTCTGCTGGTAGTGGTCGAGCATCATCAGGTGGTTCTCCCGCCCGACGCCGGATCCCTTGTAGCCGCCGAAGGCCGCCGCCGCGGGGTAGGCGTGGTAGTTGTTCGTCCACACCCGGCCCGCCTGGATGGCGCGCCCGGCGCGGTAGGCCGTCATCGCCTCCCGTGACCACACCCCGGCACCCAGCCCGTACAGGGTGTCGTTGGCGATGGCGATCGCGTCGTCGAACCCGTCGAAGGAGGTCACCGCGACCACCGGCCCGAAGATCTCCTCCTGGAAGACCCGCATCGCGTTGTTGCCCTCGAAGATCGTGGGCGTCACGTAGTAGCCGCCCTCGAGGTCCCCGCCCAGGCCGCAGCGCTCGCCGCCCGTGAGCACCTTCGCGCCCTCGGCCTTGCCGATGTCGATGTAGCTGAGGATCTTCTCCAGCTGGTCGTTGCTGGCCTGCGCGCCGATCATCGTGTCGGTGTCCAGCGGGTTGCCCTGCTTGACCGCCTTGGTGCGCTCGATGGAGTCGGCGAGGAAGTCGGCGTAGATGTCCTTCGCGATCAGGGCACGCGAGGGGCAGGTGCAGACCTCGCCCTGGTTCAGGGCGAACATCGTGAAGCCCTCGAGCGCCTTGTCGTAGTAGTCGTCCCGCTCCCGGGCCACATCGGAGAAGAAGATGTTCGGGCTCTTCCCGCCCAGTTCGAGGGTGACTGGGATGATGTTCTGCGCCGCGTACTGCATGATCAGGCGCCCGGTGGTGGTCTCACCGGTGAAGGCGATCTTGCGGATCCGGGGGGAGGAGGCGAGCGGCTTGCCCGCCTCGACACCGAACCCGTTGACCACGTTCACCACCCCGGGCGGCAGGATGTCCGCGAGCAACTCCATGAGGAACAGGATCGAGGCGGGGGTCTGCTCGGCGGGCTTGATGACCACCGCGTTGCCGGCGGCCAGGGCCGGGGCGAGCTTCCACGTGGCCATGAGGATCGGGAAGTTCCACGGGATGATCTGACCGACCACGCCCAGCGGCTCGTGGAAGTGGTAGGCGATCGTGTCCTCGTCGATCTGGCTGAGGGTGCCCTCCTGGGCGCGGATCGCGCCGGCGAAGTAGCGGAAGTGGTCGATCGCGAGCGGGATGTCGGCGTTCAGGGTCTCGCGGACCGGCTTGCCGTTCTCCCAGCTCTCGGCGACCGCGATCATCTCGAGGTTCGCCTCCATCCGGTCGGCGATCTTGTTCAGGATGATGGCGCGTTCGGTGGCAGTGGTGCGGCCCCACGCGGGGGCTGCGGCGTGGGCCGCGTCCAGTGCGGCGTCGATGTCCTCGGCGGTGCCGCGGGCGACCTCGGTGAACGTCTTGCCGGTCACGGGGGAGGGATTCTCGAAGTACTGGCCCTTGACGGGGGCCCGGAACTCCCCGTTGATCCAGTGGTCGTAGCGCGAGCGGTACTCCACCAGCGAGCCCTCGGTGCCCGGCTGTGCGTAGACGGTCATCTCTGCTCCTTTCCTCACGACGGCGATGTCGTGACCTCGGGCAGCCTCGTTGCTGCGCCGTTGGGGGCCACGGTAGGGACGACGGCGTTGCAATCCCGTTGCATCGGCTCGCCCTGGCACGGGCTTGTGCTGGGGCACGGTCGTCGGCAGCGGCCGGCACAAGCCGGCACGAGCCTTAGGGGCACAGGCGTTAGGCCTGGCTCAGGTCGAGCCGTGCCACCTCGGCCCGGGCGCGCTGTGCGAGGGCGCTGCCGGGCGCGGCGATCTGCCCGAGGTGGTGCCAGGCCCACCAGTCCTCCCGGCCCGAGTCGCTCGCCGTCCAGCGGGCCACGGCGTGCGGATCGGTGCTGGCCAGGACGGCTGCGCGCAGATCCCCTTCCAGGGCCTCGCGGATCGTCTCCACTCCGGGCGCGCGGGAGGCCGGCAGCACCGGGCCCGGATAGGTGGCCAGGGCCCCGGCGAGATCACCGGCGCGCAGCGACTGCCGCACCGCGGCCACGTCCGTGCGCACGGCGCCCCGCAGGCGGTACGGCGACCCCTCCCGCAGCAGATCGGGCGCCACGCGCCGCAACCGGGAGACCTCGGCGCGGACCGTGACCACGGACAGGTCGTGCTCCGCCAGCGCCACGGCCACCTCCTCCGCCGTCATTCCCTCCGGGTGTTCCGCCAGCAGGAGCACGATCTCGGCGTGCCGGGGGGAGAGGGTGCGTTCGCCGTCGGGCAGCCGCAGGGCGCGACGGTGGGCGAGCACCTGCAGGCGGGCGGTGGGGGCACCGGGCTCGGCGGCGGACCCGGACCCTGTGCCGAGCTCGCTGCGGGCGTCGGCGTCGGTACCGGTGCCGGTGCGGGACGGCGTGGCCAGGCTGGCGGCGAGCATGCGCGCCTCGATCGTGGCCACGGTGGCACGCAGAAGGGACGCGGCCAGGGGCGAGGCGACCGGGTCCGCGCCGGTGATGTCCAGCACGCCGAGCACCTGGCCGGTGGGGCCGTGCACGGGGGCGGCGGCGCAGTTCCACCCGTGGATCGGGGTGGCCCAGTGCTCCGCGCCGAGCACCCGGACGGCGGAGTCGGTGGCCAGGGCGGTGCCGGGGGCGTTGGTGCCGGTGCAGTCCTCGCGCCAGGTCGCTCCCTCGGTGAAGCCGACGGTCTCCAGGTCGCGGCGGGCTGCACCGTTGCCCTCCACCCACAGCAGTCGGCCGGCGGTGTCTGTGAGCGCGGCGACCCAGCCCGCATCCGGTTCCAGCAGCAGGGTGCGCGCGATGGGGATCGCCCAGGCGAGCGGGTGGTCGCGGCGTAGGGCGGCGACGTCCTGCTCGGAGAGATCCACGGGGGGTGTGGGGGCGTCGGGGTCCACACCCACGCGGGCGCTGCGCTCCCACGAGGCGGCGACGGCGCTGCGCACCCGGGGGGCCACCTCGCCGCGGGTGAGGAACCGCTCGTGCGCGCGACGCATCCAGACCATCTGCCTGGCTGTCAGTTGCGTCGACGTCAGCACGTCCCCACCTTCGACCTCGTCGTCCCGGCGCGTTGGTCCAGGATACGTGATCTGCGTCACACATGGGGCGCCTGGTGCGCCGAGCGTGCTGTTGCTCCACCCTCAGTCCGCCGAGTGTGCTGTTAGGCCGAGTTCTCGCGCGCGGGCTCGGCGTAATCACCCGCTCGGCGAGCCAGGCGTGCGCGGGCTCGGCGCAACCACCCGCTCGGCGCGTGGTGCCGGTGCTCCCGTTCGCCGAGCGTGCGGTTGCGCTGCCCTCAGTTCGTCGAGTGTGCTGTTAGGCCGAGTTCTCGCGTGCGGGCTCGGGGTAATCACTCGCTCGGCGAGTCGCGCTGCTGCGGCCGCGCGCCGCTCAGCCCGGCGCAACCGTCCCGGCGGACTCCTTCACGTGCTTCGGGGAGTGACGCACCAGCAGGATCGAGGAGATCAGCCCGATGAACAGGAACGCCGTCGCGATCCACAGCGCGAGGCTGGTGGCGGTGGCGAACGCATCCGAGAGCGCGGTGACGGCCTCGGTGGTGTGGCTGCCGAGCTGGGAGCTCGTGCCCTGCTCGCGCAACTGCTCGATCACACCGCCCGCGGACTCCGAGGTCGCGGTGGCGAGCTGGTCCGCCTCGCTGGAGGAGATCGAGGTGCCCGCCAGGGAGGAGGGCACCGCGGAGGCCAGGGCGACGGCGAGGGCCGAGCCCACGATCGCCGTCCCGAGGGCGGACCCCAGTTGGCGCACGGTGGACTGCGCGGCGCTGCCCTGACCGGCCTCGGCGGCGGGGACCTCCAGCAGCGTGGTGCCGGTCAACTGCGCGGAGGCCAGCCCCAGGCCGAAGCCGTAGATCGCCAGCATCCCGGCCAGCAGCCAGGGTGAGGAGGTCGCGGTGATGACCAACGCCGTCGCGGCGGTCCCGATGACCTCCAGCGCGAGACCGACCACCACGGTGCCGGGGGCGCCGATGGCGGCGGCGAGGTGACGCGCCATCGCACCGGACCAGAAGGCGCCGAACGCCATCGCGGCGATGACCAGGCCGGCCTTCAGGGTGTCCAGGCCGAGCACGTTCACCAGGAACAGGGGCATCACGAACACGATGCCGAACTCGCCGATCGCGACCGTGGTGGCCGTGGTGTTGCCCCACCGGAAGGTGGGGATGCGGAAGAGGGTGAGGTCGAGCAGGGCGGAGCGCTGCGCGCGGGCGCGGTGGCGCTCCCACAGGATGAAGCCGGCCACCAGCAGCGCGCCGAGGGCCAGCAGCACCGGGGTCGCGGAGATCGGGGCGTCGGCGGGGACCTGTACCCCCAGCACGTTGTGGGCGCCGTGCGGGGTCCACCAGCCGTAGGTCTGCCCCTCCACGAGCGCGAACACGATCGCGCCGAAGCCCAGCGCCGAGAGCAGCAGGCCGGGGATGTCCAGGCCGGGAGCCAGGGCGGTCTGCTTGGAGTTCGGCACCCAGAGGATCGCGCCGAGGATCACGAACACCGAGATCGGGAGGTTGACCAGGAAGATCCACGGCCAGGTGAAGGCGGTGGTCAGCCAGCCGCCCAGCAGCGGGCCGATGGCGGCGGAGCCGGAGGCGACCACGCCCCACACGGCGAAGGCGGGCACGCGGGACTTGCCGGTGAAGGTGGCGGTGACCGTGGACAGCGCGCTCGGGAGGGCGGCCGCGCCGCCGACACCCTGGATGAGGCGCGCACCGATGAGGCTCACGGGCCCGGTGGCCATGGAGGCCAACAGCGAGCCGACGGCGAACAGCGCGATTCCCCCGACGAACACCTCCCGGCGGCCCAGCCGGTCACCCAGCCGCCCGAAGGTCAGCAGCAGCGCGGCGAAGATCACCGAGTAGGAGGCATTGACCCACTGCGCATCGGAGAGGTCGAGCTTGAGGTCCTCGATGATGTCGGGGAGGGCGACGGCCACGATGGTGCCGTCCAGGATGATCATGCCGAGGCCGGTGGCCAGGACTGCGAGTGCTTTGCCGTTCTTCACGCCCGTGACGCTACGTCAGGGACGGCGACGGCGCCCGTCGAGAGGCTCGACGGGCGCCGTGCGGGGCAGGCGGGAGACGGCGCCCGATCTCGCGGGGGTCCGCGCTCAGGAACGGCTGCGGTGATGCCGCTCCACCTTGAGGTCGTCCATGTCCTCCAGCTCCCGGCCCTTGGTCTCCGGCACCTTGGCGAGCACGAAGAAGTAGGACAGCAGCGCCATCGCCGCGTACAGACCGTAGGCGAGGGTGAGTCCCACCCCGGCCAGGGCGGGGAAGGTGGTGGAGACGACGAAGTTCGCCAGCCACTGGGCGGCGGCGGCCACGGCCAGCGCCCCGGCGCGGATCCGGTTGGGGAAGATCTCCCCGAGCAGCACCCACACCAGCGGACCCCAGGTGGCGCCGAAGGCGATCACGAACACGTTCGCGGCGACCAGGGCGATGCCGGACCAGGGAGCGGCGAGCTGCGCCGTCGTGCCGCCGTCATCGGTGGGCACCACGGTGGCGAAGGAGAAGGCCAGGGCCATCACCCCGAGGGAGACCGCCATCCCGATGGAGCCCCACAGCAGCATGATGCGGCGCCCGACCCGGTCCACGAGCAGGATCGCCACGATCGTCACCACGATGTTGGTGATGGAGGTGATGACGGAGATCAGCAGGGAGTTGGACTCGTCGAAACCGACCGACTGCCACAGGGTGGTGGAGTAGTAGAAGATCACGTTGATGCCGACGAACTGCTGGAAGACCGAGAGCAGGATGCCGACCCAGACGATGGGCTTGAGGCCGAAGGAGGGGCCGCGCAGGTCCCGCAGGGATTCCTGGTCCTCGCGGTGCAGGCTCTTCTTGATCTCCTCGATCTTGAGGTTGACCTCCACGATGCCGGTGAAGTCGTGCAGCACCGCGGAGGCCTTGTCGTACTCCCCGCGGGCCACGAGGTAGCGGGGGGACTCGGGCAGCCGCAGCGCGAAGGCGCCGTAGATGATCGCGGGGATCGCCTCGGCGATGAACATCCAGCGCCAGGCCTCCTGGCCGAACCAGAGGACCTGGTCGGCGCCGCCGGCGGCGCCCGCGAGCAGGGCGTCGGAGAGCAGGGCCGCGAAGATGCCGAGCACGATCGCGAGTTGCTGCAGGGACCCGAGCCGGCCGCGCACGTGCGCGGGGGAGACCTCGGCGATGTAGGCGGGGGCGATCACGGAGGCGGCACCCACGCCCAGGCCCCCGATGACGCGCCACAGGATGAGGTCCCACACCCCGAAGGCGAGGCCGGAGCCGATCGAGGAGACCAGGAACATCAGGGCGGCGATCACCATGACGGGGATGCGGCCGCGGCGGTTGGCGATCGGGCCGGCGAACCAGGCGCCGACGGCGCAGCCCAGCAGCGCGGAGGAGACCGCGAATCCCTGCAGCGCGGAGCCGAGGGCGAACTCCTCCCCGATCGAGTCGACGGCGCCGTTGATGACGGAGGTGTCGAAGCCGAACAGGAACCCGCCGAGGGCGGCTCCGATGCTGATGCCGATGATCCGGCCGTTGATCCTGCTGGGTGGTGCTGCGGATGTGCTCATCGCGAGGTCCTGCCGTCCGGGGGTGGCGCGCGACAGCGCCGCCCACCGCAGCGGACGGCGCCGTCACGCTCGTGCCTCCATCTCACCCCACCCCGGCCGGTTCGGGCAAGCGTTGACCTGGGGTTTTGTCTGCTTCGTGTCGGGGTGCGCTACCCGACGTCACTCACCCGACGACGTCGCGCCGGCGCAGCGCCACCGCGGCCGCCGCGGTGAGCACAGCGACCCCCACCCACAGCGCGATCAGGCCGCCCGCGGCCACCCCCTCGGCGAGCGGCGGCGTGCGGTAGGCCCAGGAGTAGGGCGAGAGGGTGTGCAGCCAGTCCAGGTCCGGGCTCTGGTTGGCCACCGCGTTGACGGCGTAACTCAGCACCGCGATCCCGGCCCCCGCCCCCAGGGCCCAGGTGCGCCGCCCGCTGAGGGCGCCCACCAGCAGGGCGAGGGCGCCGGACAGGGCGGTGACTCCGAGCAGGGCGAGGCTCGCGCCGAGAATGTGGATCGGCTCGATCCCCAGTTGAGCGGGGGAGTTCAGACCGAGGACCACGAGGCCGGCGATGACGGCGAGCAGCACGAGGCGCAGCAGCACCCCGCCGGCCGCCTGGTAGAGGTAGCTCTGCCGCCCGACGCCGTGGGCCAGGTCGAGCTCGAGGCGCCCGTTCTCCTCGGCGCCCGCGATCGCGTCGCTGCACCAGGCCACCGCCGCGGCGGTGAGGATGAAGAACCCGATGAGGCCGTAGAAGGTGGCCTGCGTGTAGCCGGCCCCGGTGCCGATCTGGTCGTACCCCAGGGCGTTGACCATCCCCTCCGGGAGGGTCTCGATGATCTCCTGCATCTGCCCGTTGGCGCCGATGGAGGGGTAGAGGGGCAGGTAGAGCATGAGCACGCCGACGACGGCGATGCCCCAGCCGAGCGCACCGCGGCCACCTTCGCGCAGCGCGCGCCGCAGGACGGGGGTGGCGCTCATCGGTCGGCCTCCTTGCTCGCGGTGTTGGTAGTGGTGGCGGTGCTGGTGGCGCCCGGTCCGTACAGCGCCAGCACGGATTCCTCCAGGTCGGGTTCCTCGATCGCCAGGTCACGCACGCTGGTGGTGGCCAGGGCCTTCACCAGCGGGTCGATCTCGCCCTGCACGGTCAGGGTCACCGAGGTGAGCTGCTGGGAGGTGAGCTGCTGGGAGGTGGGCTGCTGGGAGGTGGGCGTCGCTGCTTCGGGGGCTGCGCCGTCGGGCGCCACCTCCACCTCGCTCAGGTGCGGCACGCCGCCCAGGAGCGCCGTGACCTGCTCGGCGGGGGCGGCCAGGGTGGCGCGCACCCGGCGCACGGCACCCAGGCGTAGGGAGGAGACGTCGCCCTCGGCCACCACGGTGCCGGCGGCGAGGACGGCCACGTCGTCGGCGGCCTGCTGGATCTCCGAGAGCACGTGGGAGGAGAGCAGCACGGTGGCGCCGGCCTCGCGGGCCTCGCGCACCAGGGCGAGGAACTCCCGCTGCACGAGGGGGTCCAGGCCGCTGGTGGGCTCGTCCAGGATCAGCAGTTCGGGGGCGTGCATGAACGCCTGCACGATCCCGACCTTCTGCTTGTTGCCCTTGGACAGGGTGCCCACCTGGCGGGTCAGGTCCAGGCCGAGGCGCTCGGCGAGCTCCTCGGGGCGGCCGCGCGCCACGGGGCCGGAGACCTCGGCGTAGAAGTCCAGGGTCTGCCTGCCGGTCATCTTGCCCACCAGGCGCAGTTCGCCGGGGATGTAGCCGATGCGGCGGCGCAGGTCGGCGCCCGCGGCGGTGGGGTTGGCGCCGAGCACCTCGATGCTGCCGGCGGTGGGCCGGATGATGTCCAGCAGCATGCGCAGGGTGGTGGTCTTCCCGGCGCCGTTGGGGCCGATGAGGCCGAAGATGCTGCCGGTGGCCACGCGCAGGTCGAGGCCGCGGACGGCCTCGTGCTTGCCGTAGTGCTTGCGCAGGCCGTGGGTGGCGACGGCGGTGCTCGCGGTGGTCATGCGGGGTCCCCCTTCTGGGATGGCTCGCCGGGCGGCTGCTCGCGCAGGGCCTCGCGGGCGGCGCGCAGCATCCGGTCGTCGGCGTAGAGGCCGTGGGTGAACAGGCTGAGGATCGGCAGGGTGGAGCGGGCGGCGACGGCGGGGGAGAAGCCCGTCTCGCCGGGGGCCCCGAGGGTGCGGCCGAGCTGGCGGCGCAGCAGGACCGCGGACAGGCCGTACAGCAGCATGTACGCGGCGGTGGTCTCCAGATCCTCCTGCTCGCGCACCGTGCCCTCCGCGATCTGCCGCTCGAGCATCGCGTGCGTGCCCGCGTAGAGGCGGTCGAAGAGCTCATCGGCCGAGCCGTCGGTCTCCATGAGCATGTGCGAGAGGTAGTCCAACTGGTCCTGCATCTGCGGGGCCGCGTCCAGCGCGGCGCGCATGAGGGCGGGGCTGGGCTCCGCGGCCATCTGCTCCTTCGGGCCGAGCAGGGAGGTGACCACGTACTCGTCGCACGCCCGGCGCAGGCCGTCCTTGCCGCCGAAGTGGTGCACGATCAGCGCCGGGCTGACCGCGGCGTCCCCGGCGATGGCGCGCAGGCTCGCGCGGTGGAAGCCGTCCGCGGCGAACCGGGCGATGGCGGCGTCGCGGATGCGGGCCCGGGTGGTCTGGTCGTCCGGGGGTGGGGTGCCCGAGTCGCCGGCGGCTGAACGCATGTTCAAAAGACTAAACGTGCGTTCAGTCGGGCGCAAGGGTGTGGCGATGAGTAGATACCCCAGGGGGTATAGAATCGTCGGCGAGACCCATCGTTGATCTGGAGGATCCATGAGCGCCACCACGGCTTCGGCCGTTCTACCCACCGCCGAGCCTGGTGCTGAGCCTGGTGCTGAGAGCGCCGCTGAGGGTGCCGCAGCGCCGGCCGTCGAGCCGCGGCTGAAGCACGTCCCGCTGGGCGGCTTCGCGATGGTCATGGGCCTGGGGGGAAGCGCCGTGGCGTGGCACCTCGCCGCGCAGGTGTGGTCGATCACGCCGTGGGTCTCCCGCGGCCTGGCCGTGCTGGGCCTCGTGGCGTTCCTGGTGGTGGGGGCGGGCTACCTGGCCAAGGCGGTGCGGTACCCGGCCGTGGTGCGCGCCGAGTGGGCGCACCCGGTGAAGTCCGCGTTCACGGCCACCGTCGCGGTGTCCCTGCTGGTGCTCTCCATCGCGGTGGCGGGCTGGCTCCCCGGACTCTCGCAGGTGCTGTTCTGGATCGGCGGGGCGGGGCAGGCCGTCATCACCGTGATGGTGCTGCGCAACTGGATCCAGAACGCCACCGTGCAGCCCGGGCACATCCACCCGGCGTGGTTCATCCCCGTGGTGGGGAACCACGTCGCCCCGATCGCCGGGGTGGACTACGCCCCGGAGGTGATCGTCTGGTACTTCTTCGGCGTCGGCCTGGTGTACTGGCTGGGCCTGCTCCCGGTGGTCCTGACGCGACTGTTCACCGTGGGCACACTCCCGGCCCGGCTCGCCCCGACCCTCGCGATCCTCGTGGCGCCCCCGGCCGTGGCTGCCCTCGCGTGGAACCGGCTCGAGGGCACCTGGACGGACCCGCTCTCCCTCATCCTGCTCGGCGTGATGACCATGCAACTGCTGCTGCTGGCGGTCCAGGCGGACACCCTGCGCCGCATGCCGTTCGCGATCTCCGTGTGGGCGTACACCTTCCCGCTCGCCGCGGCCGCCAGCGCCTACCTCGCCTCCACGGTGCACGGGGGTGTGGACTACCGCTGGGTCGGTGCGGCCCTGCTCGCGGTGACCACCGCGGTGGTGATCGGGGTCGGGGTGCGCACCGGCATCGGGGTGCGACGCGGGGAGATCTGCGTCAAGGAGGGCTGAGGGCCGTCAGGCGATACGTCGCAGCACCCGGCGGTGCCTGACCACTACCGTGCCCGGGTGAACACCCTGGTTCGTCCCGTCTCCGCCGGCGTGGTCTCCGGCCTCGTGGGCTTCACCAGCGCCTTCGTGGTGGTGCTCGCCGGGCTCACCGCCGTGGGTGCCTCCAGCCGGGAGGCGGAGAGCGGGCTGCTCGCCGTCAGCGTGACCATGGGCCTGGCGAGCATCGCGCTGTCCCTGTGGAGCCGGTTGCCGATCACCGTGGCGTGGTCCACGCCCGGCGCCGCGCTGCTCGCCGCGACCGGTGCGATCCCGGGCGGCTGGCCCGCCGCCGTGGGCGCCTTCCTGTTGACCGGGGTACTGATCCTGGCCACCGGCCTGCTCCCGCAGCTCGGGGCGCTGATCGCGCGGATCCCCACGGCGATCGCGCAGGCGATGCTCGCGGGGATCCTGCTGCAGCTGTGCCTGGGGCCGGTCACGGGCCTCGCGGAGAACCCGTGGCAGGTGGCGCCCGTGGTGATCGTGTGGCTGCTCGCGCTGCGGTTCGCCTCCCGGTGGGCGGCGCCCCTGGCGTTCGTGACGGCCGCCGTGGCCATCACCTTGCACGTGTCCGGGACCGGCGAGTTGCCCGACGCCGCAGCCCTCCTCCCGCACGTCAGCCTCACCACCCCGACCCTCACCCTGGGCTCGGTGGTCGGGATCGCGCTGCCGCTCTACCTGGTCACGATGGCCTCGCAGAACGTGCCCGGTGCGGCGGTGATGCGGGGCCTGGGCTATGAGGTGCCGTGGCGCGGCTCGATGCTCGTGACCGGCGCCGGCACCCTGCTCGGGGCCCCGGCGGGTGGGCACGCGATCAACCTCGCGGCGATCTCCGCGGCGCTCGCCGCCGGCCCTGAGGCGGGGGAGGACCGTTCCCGGCGGTGGGTCGCGTCGGTGACCGCCGGGGTGGTGTGGGTGGTGCTCGGCCTGTGCTCGGCAGCGTTCGGGGCGTTGGTGCTGCTCGCCCCGGCCGGTGTGATCCCCGCGGTGGCGGGCCTGGCGCTCATGGGGACCCTCGCGATGTCCCTGCGCTCGGCCCTCGCGGAGGCAAAGGAGCAGATCCCCGCCGTCGTCACCTTCGTGACCGCGGCCTCCGGCGTGGCGATCGCCGGGGTGAGCGCCGCGTTCTGGGCGCTGCTCGCAGGCCTCGCGGTGCGGGCGCTCCTGGGCTGGCGGAGGTAGGCGGCGCTGCTCGCGGGCCTCGCGGTGCGGGCGCTGCTGGGCTGGCGGCGGTGGGTGGCGCTGCTGGGCTGGCGGCGGTCGGGGCGCGGGGCCGTGAGCCCTCGGCTCGGAGGGCCTGCCTCAACGGATGCACTGCCGCGCGCACCCTCCCCGCTTCGCGGAGGGCGGGTCGCCTTCGCGCAGGGCGGATGCGAGGCGCCGCGCGCCGAGGGCTGGTGCGTCCGCGCAGGTCAGCGCCGTGTGTGCCAGGAGCGATCGGCGCTGAACCGCCGTGCGCGAAGCCGGTCCGCCGTGCGCGAGCGTGGATTCTGAGGCGGCGAGGCGGGGCACTAGCGGCTGGCTAGGAGGCGTTGGCGCGCCCGGTGACGGTGATGGCGATGCCGTCGCTCCATGGCGCCAGCACCCATGGGAGGAACTCGGGGCGGGACAGGCTGCTCAGGGTGACTTCGGCGGCGCCGTCGGCGGTGACCGAGGCCTGCAGCCCGGTGACGGCCGCGCCGTCGGGCGCCTCCTGCAGGAACTCCAGGGCCGCGGCGTCGACGGACCCGTCCGTCACCCCGAGGTCGCCGGAGAGATAGGCGCCCTGGTCGATCGCGGCGGCGGCGTGCGCCGCGGTGGCGTCCGCCAGCGAGAGCAGGGCCTTGCGGTCCAGGTACACGGCGCTCGCGGTGGCGACCACCGCCACGAGCATGGCCGCGACCGCCAGGGCTCCGATGGAGAGCACCAGCACACGCCCGGACTCCTCCCGGGTCTGTGCGCGCAGCCGAGCGAGGTGCTTCCGGGCCCGATCGGGCAGGCGGCCACCCGTCATGGGAGTTCCCGGAAGGTGTCGATCGTGGAGCGCGATTCGGCGTGCACCGGCAGCGCCGTCACGCCGTCGGGCAGGAAGGGCAGGGGGACGGACGTGGTGACCATGACCAGGACCTGCTCGCCCGGTGCGCAGGAGGCCTCGCACTGGACCTGCAGGGCGGAGGCTCCGTCCACCTCGAAGCCGTGATCGGCAAAGGCGAGTTCGACGTTGTGGGCCGCGAGATCTCCGACGCGCTCCGGCCCGCCGCCGGTGGCGAGGATCCGGCCGGTGTCGCGGGCCGCGCCCTCGGCGGCGAAGGCGGCCGCCTGCAGCTGCACGAGGGTGAGCACCAGGTACACCAGGGGCACAAGGAGCAGCACGGTCACCCCGAGGAACTCCACCAGGGCGCTTCCCCGCTCCCCGTCGGAGGCGGGCGGGCCGACGGCGTCGCTCACCTCGACTGCGTCCGCCCCCTCGACGGCGCTCCTCACCGTGGTCCTCATCCCACCACCGTCACTGCTCGACAGCCGCTCGACCGGTGACCGAGAGCCCGCCGCTCGGGCCGAGCAGGCCCAGCACGGGCATGGGTGCCTGCACCTCCACCACGATCACGCCCCACCCCGCGGCGTCCTCGGCCCGAGCGGTCACGCTCTCCTCATAGCCCGCGCCGAGACTCATCGCGATCACCTCGCGGGTACGCTGCGTGCCCTCCTCCAGGGAGGAGCCCTCCAGAGCGGCATACCGCGCCCCCTCGGCGGCTGCATCGATCAGCATGGTGCGGACCCACAGCGCGAGCGTCAGTTGCACCAGGGCAAGGATCACCAGGAGCACCAGGGCGCCCACCATCACGAACTCCGCGATCGCCGAGCCCCGCTCCCCGCCGTGCGAGGGTCCATCGTGCCCGCGGGTGGCTCTGGTCAGGGTCCGCTGACCCGGTCCACGGCCTGCTGGAACAGTTGCCGTAGCCAGTCGTCGGCCAGGAGCCAGATCACCGCGACGAGGCCTGCGGTCATGAGCGTGACCATCACCCACCCTGGCACGTCCCCACGCTCGGGTTGCGCCCGCACGGCGCGCAGGTTCGAGGCGGCGCGAATCGCGACCCGCATCAGGTTCTCGAGGAGGTGTCTCCGCAACACCGCGACCCGCTGACGGACGCGGTGGGGGAGTGCCGGACGCGAGGAGGTGTCGGGTCGCTGCGACATGAACTGGTCCTTTCATGGTGTGAGCATGAGTCAGGCGATGTTGAGAATGGACATGCCCGGAAAGAGGGCAAAGAGCACGGTAAGAGGTAAAACGAAGAAGACGACGGGGACGAGCATTCGTAGTACAGACTCGCGGGCATCCCGGCCGGTATAGGTCGGCCCCAGGGAGCGCTGCAACCGCTCAACCTGGGGCCTCGGTCCGGGCGCCTACCGAGAGGTGCGAACCGTGAGCACAGACACTACCCAACCCACCGTCAGCGATGACGTGTGGGGACCGCAGGATGACCAACCGATCCCCTACGCGCTGACCGATGAGGGCAAGATCTCGGTTTGGCTCGATGCCCTTGACGTTCTTCCCCGCCCCGTCCTGCGCTGGTGGGCCTCGCGTGAGGGTGCGGACCTGTGAGCGGGGCGCTGGTGCCCCGTGGTGGGGTCGAGGCGATCCGGGACCACGCGACCACGACGGCGCGGCATATCGCGGCGTTGATCCTGGCGGCGTGCGAGACGCGCGGGACCACCGTCGAGGCGGTCACGGCGCAGGCGGGGCAGCCTCCCCGCATGGCGCGGTTCTGTCGCGAGGCTCCGGGGCGCGTGACGCTCTCGTGGGTCGGGGCAGTCAGCGAGGCGCTGGGGGTCGATCCGTACGTGATCCTCGGGGCAGCCTTCGAGCTGGCAGGGGAGGCGCCTACGCGCGTGTAGTCGAGGCAGTCACCGTCCCTCAGGTGGTCAGTTCCGACCACCTGGCGGGCGGTGGTGGCCTCGGCTCACCACGGCGCTCCTGCCCCTCAGCCGTAAACCGAGGGTGTCCCGGACAACCACAGTCCTGTGAACGGGCACAGGCACCCCCGCCGTACGCGTGCACCGTACGGCGGGGGTCACACCAATCTAGCCGCGCTCACGATTCGAGGCGCGGCCCTCAGGTGTGCCGTGACGCGATAACGGGGCATGGTTCGTGGGAGTCCGGGGAGGGGATCAAGACAAGCGCCACCCGTAGGGTGTCCGCGCCGTTGCGTCACGATGGGGTGCCACGGGAGAACCGGGCGTGGATGCGTCGGGCCCAGCGGGGCCCAACGCACCCCCGTGTGCGGGTGGGGCATCGCCGGATAGGTCTAGCCCAGCGGGGCTAGACCTAACTTCGGGCCCAGCGGGGCCCAAAGTGTCACGGGCTCGGGCTCGGGCCCCGTCGGGCCCAGCGGGGCCCAACGGGGCTCGGGAGAACCCTGGGCCCAGCAGGGCCCGGGGTCATCCGGCCCGGGCGTGGTGGGGGGTGACGGGGGCAGCGAGTTCTTGTCTAGAACTCGCTGGCTCCGGCCAGGGCGTGGTGGGGATCATGTCCGTCTAGCCCAGCGGGGCTAGACGGGGGAGTCATCCGGCCCGGGCGTGGTGGGGGCGGTGGTGCGCAGAACTACGCACCTGCCCCGGAGCCGCTCCGGCCCGGGCGTGGTGGGGGCAGACTCAGGTGATGCAAATGCATCACCTCGGAGTCCCCTAGGTGATGGAATCCGGCCCGGGCGTGGTGAGGATCATGTGTGGACGAACTCGTTTCAACGCTTCGTCCACCTCCGGCCCGGGCGTGGTGGATTGTCCGATATCGGACAATCGTCCGTTACGCCCGCGGTCGGATATGCCTCTCAGGCTCGCGAGGATGGGCGCTGACGGGTAGGGGCGTTCGGATCACGACGGGGGCGGCGCGCGGAAAACGGCTCCGGCAGTGATCCTCGTGGCTGCAGACCCCCCACCCCATCGCGCGCGCGAGGGCCAGAATTGAGGCTGGGGGGGACGGATAACTCCCGGAGCAATTGTCCGTGCGGCGTTCCTCCCCGTGGCTGTAACGCCCCTACCCCTGGCATGTGAAACGGGCCGGTCACCGTGTGGTGACCGGCCCGTTCTGGCGCTGGTTGGGTCTCGGCTGCCGGCGGAGATGCGGTACCGGCGTGCTATCCAGCCATCGTTCCGTTCTCGTCGCTAGGAGTTCCCGGCATCATCGGGGCGACGCGGTGACGTTGACGCCAGACCCTCGCCTAGGCTGCGGTGAGGGCGAGCTTCACGATGCCGCGAGGCAGGGTCACGTCGAGGTTGAAGCGACCTTCCACGCGGGCCATGAGTTGGTTGCGCTCGAACATGTCGGAGGAGGTTCCCCACTCCACGTGAACGCCGCTCTGGTCGGTGGAGAGAACCACGCTCTGCTCACCGATCACGTAGCCTTCGCCGTCCGTGACGCCGGGTGCCACGACAACCGGGACTCCCCACAGTCGCTGGGCGGTGGCATCGATCGGGCCGCCCACGTCGAAGTTGCCGGACGCGTTGCGGGTGGTCTGGATGCTCAGCCAGTCGGCGGGACTCAGACCAACGAATGCCGGACTCACCCCGTCTGCCAGCAACTTGGAGATACCGGCCTGCACCGTGATGAGCGGATCGGTCGCGTACGCCTGCGTCTGGATACCGGAGGTGTTGGCGATCCCGGTGAAGTTCTCGCCCGTGCCGTCCCCGGCGAGAACCTGGTTCTCCAGTTCGTCGGCCAGTGCGGCGGCGAGCTGCTGCTCCACCCACGTGCCGACGTTGGAGCGGTCGGCAAGCAGGTACTTGTCGATGGGGTCGGACAGGACCGCGACCACGCGGAGTCGGGACTCCTCGCGCTCCAGGGCCAGTGCCCGGCGGGGCTTGAGGTTGCCGGGTGCGACCACGCCAGCACCGCCCGGCTCACTGACCGAGGCGCTACGCACGAACGCGTAGATCGACTCCTCGCGCTGCGCCAGCGGGATAGCCTCGGCCAGGCGGGTGGGGCGACGGGTGGCCTCGCGGGTCAACTCCTCATAGGTGACCGGCAGCGGGGCGATCGACTCGCCCGAAGCAACCAGCGACTTTCGCCCCATGTCCTCAGAGGTGCGGTGCATCGAGGCGGCGATCTGCGAGCCGAAGCCCTTGAAGTCGAGCCTCTTGGTCGCGTCGCGCCCATCGGGTGCACCCATGCTCTTGATCTGCGCGATCAGGGCGTCACCCTCAGCGGCGCGCTCCATCTTCTCGTTCAGTGCCTTAACCTCGGCGATCTTCGCCTCAGCCTCAGGGACGGCGGACTCGTCGCCCGCCTTGACCTTCTCAATGAGCGCTTCGGCGGCCTTGAACGCGGCCTCGCGCTGCTCCTTCAGGTTCATAACTGCTCCTACGAATGTGCGCCAATATGGGCGCGTTGAATGTGGGTTCCGCTCCTGGCACGTGCGGACGGGTTGAACCGGGCCTCGGCGTCGTTGGCGAGGCTGGCGTGACCGCTGGCCGTGCTGTCGTGCGGCGAGCCTGATAGGCGGACGGGTTGAAACCGGCGGCTCCTCGGACTTGGCCTTCAGCAGCTCCTCGGGTTCTCACCCTTGGCCGCTTTCCGGCTCCTCGTCCTTGGCCGTGGCTATGACCGCTGGCCGTGCTCTAAACGCTTTCGCGTCTGGTGTCGATCCTACTCCTGTGAGCGGCAGAATCGACACCAGCGACACGCCTAATCGTCGAGATTTCTCGCGGCGATTTTCCACGCCTCATCGGCCAGCGTGAACCATTCATCGAACGTGGTCGCGGTGGGGTCGGCGGAGTGGGCCATTTCGGCCAGCGTGGCCAGGCGCACCGCGAGGTGTTCGAGTTCGGCGTGGTCCATCGCGCGAAGCATGGCCACCAGCGCGTCACCGCTACCGGCTGCCTTTGCTCGCAGGACGGCAACGGCGTCGCTCATCAACGGGTCGGGGTTCATCGGGTCTCCTTGAGTGGTGTGTTGTGTGCGAGGGCGCGCGCTCGGCAGTCCGGGCACGTGACCAGCAGCCAGCGCTCAGAGGTCGAGGGCTTCACCACGGGCGGCGAAGCGGGGCAGTGTGGGCGGTGAATCAGCCCGTACGGGTCGGTCATCGGGACTTCCTTTCGCGTTCGGTCAGGCCGCCATACACGCCGGCCTCATCGGGCCAGGCGAGGCCGTACGCGCGGCAGGCGACCTTCAGTGGGCAGGGCGAGCACGCGGCAGCCGCGACTCGTTGAGTGGGAATCTCCTCAGCCGTCCACGCTTCAGGGGCAGGGGAGATGACGCAGGGAATCTCGCGCGCGCGGCGGGCGAGGCGGTCCAGCAGCTGCAACCGCTCGGCCTCGCGGCGATCCTCGGCCGGACTCATCGCGCCTCCCATTGCCGAAGCACCCACTGCACAAGTTCGCGCTGACCGCCGGTCACCCACTGCGGTTCATCGGCGTGTAGGCCGTCCATCCGGCAGCCATCGCTCTGGTCTGACTCCGATACCCGGCACTCAGGGAAAGCGATCAGGTGAGCGGCACGCGTCCAGCGGCAGGACTCGCACACGAACGTCAGCGACCCCCGGTGCACGAACCACGGCCCGCCCATCCGCGCACACACGGCACACATGGGCGTCCACGCATCGGCGGTCATCGGTCGGCCCGCCGGTAGGTCGCGAGGGTCGGGCATGTCTCGTCGTGGGCGACGGTCATGTGCACGATCCCCGGCCCGTCGTCTCTCACGATCAGGTCAGCGTCACAGTCGGCGCAGGCTCCGGCGTGTTCGAGGTACACGTTCACGGTCGCGATCCCCCGGTGTGGTTGGGGCGGCACCGTGAGGTGTAGCCGGGTCCGTCGAGTGGTTCGGCGCACTCGGGGCAGGCCGGCGAACGTGAGGGAATCGGGGTGACTGTCCCACCGTCCCCCACCGTCCCCCGACTGTCCCCCGGGGACGCTTTGACTGTCCGTCCCCCGTCCCCGTCTCTAGGACGGGGGACAGTCAGACACTCGATTGGGGGCACTTTCTCGGTTGAGTGTCCCCCGCCGGTGTAGGTGTCCGATTGCGGGTCGTCGGCCTGCCTGTAGGCGCGAGTGAGGGTGTGCATCTTGGCGTTACGCGCGCCGTCCTCCACGCTCACGAATCCCTCGGCCACCAGCACGTCAAGCGCGGCCCGTGCGGCACCCTTGCGCCCCGTCACGGCTCCTTCAATGCTCCGGTAGCTCAGCGGTGCCTCGGCGTCCTCCAGGGCCTTGGATACGCGCTCCATCAGCGTGGTGGGTCGGAACGGTTCGGCGGGGTCGCGTTCGATCGCCGCGACTAGGGCAACCTCCACCCCATCGGGTCCGGGTGACACTCTCAGGTCCGCGACGTGTTGACCGGCCCGGTAGTTCCCGGATCGGTCCTTGGCTGCGACCAGGCGGGCATATCCGGCGGTGGTCCGGTCGAACGGCTTGACCACTCGCAGCATGTACTGCGCCCCGGAGATCGCCGCGCGCTTACGTTGCGACCCGATAGGCCACAGTCCCTCACTGTCGGCCTTGGTGACGTGATCGAGGATCACCACGGCGGGGCCTTGGTCCGCGACCCACCGGGGCAGGATGCGGAACCATCGCGCTACCTCCTCATCGGCGTTCGGGTTCGCGCCCTCCAGCGCGAGGCCTTCGCCTGTGGAGTCGATGACGACCAGCGAGGGGCGCAGCGAGTCCAGCAGCATCCCCATGTGTTCGCGGTCGGCCTCGGTCAGCCGCTGATCGGGGTGCACGTAGGCGAACCGCGCCCGGATCGCCTCGGGGTCGGTCCCCAGGTCCAGCAGCCGCGAGAGGATGCCGGCGGCGTCGTCTTCGAGGTCAACGAACGCGACCCCGTTACCGGCCTCCAGCTCCTGCGCCACGGCGGCGAGGGCGGCCCATGTCTTCCCGCCTCCCGATTCCCCCGCGAGGCCGTTAACGCGCCCGGCGTAGAACAGGGCGCTCCCACCATCGAGGCTCCCCACAGTGGGCCGGGGTCGCTCCAGGGTGCCCGCCTGTAGCGCGTCGAGGATGCCGTCTAGGTCCACTGGTGCCCAGGTGCTCCCCGGGGCCTCCTGTGGGGCCTCCTGCGCCTCCTGTGGGGCCTGCCGGGCCGCGAGGGTGCCCAGGGTGCCCCCGGCGGCGTAGTGGTCGGATAGGTCCTTCCCGTGCGCCGCCTCCACGAACGCGAGGCTCGCCACGATCCCGGCCAACTTCTCCGCGACGATCCCGGCCCACTTCTCCCCGGCGGCGTCACGGTCCACCACGGCCACGACATGCCCACCCCGTAGCGGCTCCACGTCCGCGAGATGAAAGTTCGTCGCGCCCTGTGGTGCGGTGGTCCCGGTGCCTCCCATGACGAACGCGGTATCAGCGTCCTGTTCACCCTCGGTCAGGTGCACCACGCGCCCCTCAGCGACCGCCTGCGCCACTTCTGGCAGCCGATACAGGGGCGAGGCACCGCGAGTCTGCCCCGCCTGCCGAAACCGCTTCTCCGGCGTCCTGGTGACGGTGCGAATCGTGGTGAGTCCGCCCGCGTCCCGGTACTCGTACGTCTTGCCGCGCGGGTCGTCGAACAGCTCGCGCATGGTCCACCCCAGCGCGCCCGCAATGTCCTCGGTCGTGCACCCGGCGTGACAGTAGACAAGGGCGCGCCCATCGCCTGCCGTGAGACTCAGCGAGGGCCTACCGTCGTCGTGGGCGGGGCACTGTGCCATCGCACGATCCCCGCGTGTCTCCACGCGCTTCCCGGCCTCCCGTAGCGCGTCGAGTAGGCGATCGTAGGCGGTCGTGGTCGGGACCATCACACCTCACCCCCGACCGCTTCGAGGCGCACCAGCAGCAGCCGGGCGTCATCCTCGCCACGGGCGAGGGCGCGGTTCAGGGCACGCTCAGCGCCGGGCAAACCGAACAGCACGCGGCGGCGCTTCGTCCCCGTCAGCAGGACCGCATACGGCGCTTCGAGGTCGCGCGCGCCGTCCTGGCGAGCGGTCCCGTCGAGGGCGATACTTGAAGGGCAGGTGTTGATGGGATAGCCGGTCGCCGTCTCCCGTTGGTCGCGGGGGCGGCGATCCCCATTTGAACGGTCAGGCACCGCGGCCACCCCCAGCGAGCGCGGCGGTGATTCGTGCTCGCTGCTCGGCAGTCAGGGGCGGCGCGGCTGCCACCACGCGCGAGACGTGCTCTGCGAGGGCTTGCGCGTAGTATTCCCGGCGCAGTTCGGTGTGGTCCTTGTCGGGGTGGTGTCTGACTTCAGCGGCCAGGCGTCCCCGGATTGCTCGTGCTGACACGAAAGTGCCTCCCAGCGGGTACGACGAATCGCACCTCCGCTGAGAGGCGCACTGCCTGGCTGTAAGCGGCTGCCGACCGGCACATTCTGCGTGCTACTGCGAGTGACAGTAGCAGCACTACGGGCCGAGAGTGCCCCGCGACACGCCGTCCTCTTCCATTTTGTCGAGAATCTGACGCACGGCAGACCAGCGGCGCTGATAGTCGGCCCCGCACTCTGGGCAGCGGCGGACAATCTTCCCGGACTCCGGGGTGGGGTCTGGCTGGTCGCGAAACTCAATCGACCTCGGCACCAGGTAGCGTCCCTGCTGCTTGATGACCTTCCCTAGTTGGACACCACAGCGGCACACGATGTTGACTTGCGTGAATAGTTGCTCGACCCCTTTTCGTCGCCGGCTCATTCTCCCGATCCTTTCCAGTCGATGCGGATACGCTCCGGGTCAAACGGCATTCCGGGGGTCGCGGGAAGGATCGTCACGGTGCATAGGGCATCCACGATCGCGCGCCGGCGCTCAATGCTTGCCCGCCCCCACGCCTCGCGGATGCCCGGCCCGCCGATTCCCTCCATACCCGCGGGCGGTCCTGCGTGTCGTGCGAGGCGCTCGGCTTCTTCGATCTGGGGTCGCAGCCGCGCCGTGATCCGGGCGAGCTGGTCAGCCGTGATCGCGCCCTCGGCGTACTGGTCCGCCGCGAGGTCGAGGCGCGCCTTCAAGTCGCCCGCCCGCTTCGTCTGCGCCTGCATCTCGTCGGGGTCGCCCGCGAGCAGTCGAGGGCCGTCAGGCTGTTCGAGGCGGGCCAGCACTACGGCGATGACCACGGCGTCAACGTCCACCTGCACACGGCGGATGCGGTAGCACTCTCCGCAGGTGTAGGCCTGCTTCCCGTAGCTCCATGTGCCGTCCGCGAGTCTCTGCCGAACGGGCGAGGCGGGGCGGATTATCCCGCCACAGCGACCACACAAAGCGATCCCTGAGAGTAGGTACTTGAGTGGCGTTCCTCGCGCCGATTTGCGGGCGGGATCACGGAGGATCGAGATTAGGCGATCCTGGGTGCCGTCATCCCACAGTGGCTCCCACGATCCACGGGCGACGATTTCACCCTTGTATGTTCGCCGCCCACTGTTCCTCTGGCGCAATAGCAGTTGTCGCAGGTTCGTTCCCGTCCACCGCTTTCCGTCGGGAGTCGGGATTCCGCGGGCGTTCAGTTCTTTCCAGATCGAGCGCAAAGAATCGCCGGCGAGGATTCGAGACGCTGCATCTCGCAGGATCGCCGCAGCCTCGGGGTCGATCACGTCCTTGCCGTCTACCCGTCGCCACCCGTAACCGACCCGCCCGTGCTGCATCCCCTTGTGCGCCCGGTCCCGTGCTGCGTCCCGTACGCGCTCGGCGGTCGTCTCTGCTTCGAGGGCGTTCCAGTTCGCCTGGTTCCGCGCCTGTGCCCGACCCATCGCGGTAGTGAAGTCGGGGTCTCCCGATCGGATCGTGCGCACCGTCACGCCGGTGTTCTCCGCGAGGTCGATTAGGTCCTCGAACTCTCGGACTCGGCGCGTGAGCCTTGAAGTCGAGTAGCTCAGGATCGTGTCGAACTCGCCAGCGCGGGCGCGGTCGATCATCTCGGCATAGAGGGGGCGCTTCTTCCGCGAGTGCGTCGAGGCTCCCACGTCGTTCTCGCGGTAGACATGCACCACGGCGATGCCGTGCCGGTCTGCCAGATCGCGGCACAGTCGCTCCTGGCGATCCACGCCGAACTCTCGGCCTTCGCGGTCATCGGAGATTCGCGCGTAGATCACTCCTCGGGCCATACCACCAGTGTAGTCCGGCAGTACATCTATCCAGCGCTTGACGGGACGAGCATCCCGATCTCCTTGCGGCCGCCCGCCTCCATCAGCTCCCGCTTGGCGGAGTCGCGGGCATCCCCGGCCTGGGCGCGCAGCACCTCCGCCAGGGGGCTGCCGCGCTCGATGGCGGTGGCCACGCCGTCGGCGAACCGGGCGATCGCGGGCAGGTTGCTGCGCCGTGCCAGCCCGTCCAACGCCGCCGACATCGTCGCCCCCGCGCGCACATCGGCCAGGGTGAGACGGAGCTCGCCCGCGAGGTCGCCGTGGGTCGAGCGCGCCACCCGGGCCAGCGCCGACGAGGGGGCCTCCCCGGATCCGATCGCCAGGGCGAGCAACTCGGCCACCGTGGGGAACTCCGCGGCGATCCGCACCTCCCGCTGCTTCACGGCGCGAGAGAGGGCGCGGTCACGCGCGAGCGCCCCTGCTACTGCGCAGACCACGGCGACCGCCGCCAGCGCGAGGGGCGAGCCACCGCGCGTCGCCCCGATGACCAGCGCCGCGATGAGCCCGATCGCGAGACCACCCGCAGCCCAGAGCAGCTGCTCCACGCGGAACGCCTCGGGCGCCTGTGGCGAGCCCAGGGTGCGCAGTCGGTGGCGGACCGAGGCTGTGGAGGATCCGAGGTGGTCCAGCACCCGAGCGGAGTCCTGCGCGAGTGGGCGCAGGAGTCGCGCCGAGAAGGAGGCGTCGCCGTCGGCCAGCTGGGTAGGGCGCGACGGCGTATCGGCCGCGCGCACGTACGGTTCCACCCGCGCCATCAGGGAGGGCCTGCCGGCGAGTACGGCCGAGGCGATGAGCAGGATCCCGCATGCGAGACCGAGGCCCGCGAGCGCCCCGACGGGGATCACGCGCCACCTCGCAGGACCCGGGGCTCATCGGGCAACCGTCCGATGCGCAGCATCGTCACATAGGCCACAGCCGAGACCGCGGCGCCGATTGCCAGCACCAGCACGCCGGCGGGGGTGTCGAATGCAGCCGCCGTCTCGCCACGTCCGCTCATCAGCGCGAGCACCACCCAGGGCGCAGCGACCGCCAGGCGCGCGCCGTTGACCGTCCACGACTGTCGCGCCTCGAGCTCGGAGCGGGTGCGTTGGTCAGTGCGGAGGAACTCCGAGAGGGTCCGCAGCATCGCGGCGAGGTCGGTGCCGCCCACCTCCGAGGCGATCCGCAGGGCGGCGGCGAGCCGATCTGCCACCGGATCGGCCAGCCGGAGCTGCCAGGCGGTCAGGGCCTGGGTGAAGCGGCCCGTTGCCCGGTACTCCGCCGCGAAGTGGGCCATGTCGGGGCGCAGTTCCACGGGCCCGCGCTCGGCCATCGCGACCATCGCCTCCGGCAGCGTCAGGCCCGCACGGACGGCGGAGGTGAGATCGTCCACGACATCGGGCCACAGCGTGCGCAGTTCCACCCGGCGGCGCTGCGACCGGTGGTGCACGTACGCCATCGGAGCACCCAAGGCGATGAGGGCGAACGCCAGGGCCACCGAGATCGCCATGCCCAACCCCAGCGCCACCACGAACACCACCACCGACACGCCCACGCACACGGCGGCGAAAGGGCCCAGTCCCACGGTGTGCAACCCGGCGCGTGCGGCGAGGTCATCCCACGAGGTGCGCAGTCGGCCCGCTCGCGGGCTCTGGGTCGGCGGCCAGGTCGAGGACCATGCCGCCAGGAGCCCGAGCCCCAGCATCAAGCCCGCTACGGCGCCCATCAGGCGGCCCAGCCGTCGGCTGCGAGCAACTCGGCGAGGTCCCAGCCGGCGGACTCGAAGCGCTCAGCGCCGGGAGGGAAGGCGTCCCCGCGGCGCAGGGTTCCGGCGGGGGCGCCCGGCGCTCGCACGTACACCTCGCCCGTCTCCACCACACCGCCCTCGGCTCGCCCGGTGACCGCGAGGATCTCCCGCACGCTGCGCCGTCCCGTGCTGTCCAGTTCCACGTGCACCACGAGGTCCAGCGCGGCGGCCACGGTCGGCACCACGAACTGGCTGGAGACGTTCTCCCCGGCGAGCAGCGGCAACACGCAGAGTTTCTGGACCGCATCGCGCGCACCGTTGGCGTGGATGGTGCCCATCCCGGGCAGCCCGGCGTTCAGTGCGATCAGGAGGTCCAGGCTCTCGGCCTCGCGCACCTCACCCACCACGATCCGGTCCGGCCGCATCCGCAGGGCCTCCTTCACCAGGCGGCGCAGCGTGATCTCTCCCTTCCCCTCGAGGTTGGGCTGGCGGCACTGCATGCCGACGTGGTCGCGGCAGGCGGGCTGCAACTCGAACACCTCCTCGCAGGTGACCAGGCGTTGGGAGGAGGGGATGGACCCGGTGAGCGCGCCGAGCATGGTCGTCTTGCCCGCCTGGGTGGCGCCGGAGACCAGGACATTGAGGCCGATGTCGACGGCGGCGTCCAGGAATGTGGCCGCGGGCTTGGGCAGGGAGCCGGCGGCGACGAGGTCGTCGAGATGGCGGGCACGGGCGACGTACTTGCGGATGTTGACGCACAGGTGGCGGCGGGTGATGTCCGGGATCACCACGTGCACGCGTTCCCCGGAGGCCAGCGTGGCGTCCACGAACGGCGCGGAGTGATCCAGGCGGCGGCCGGAGGGGCGCAGCATGCGTTCGACGAGGTGGGTGATCTCGGCTGAGGTCAGCACGATGGTGGTCAGTTCGCTGACGCCGCGGCGCGCGGCGAACACCCGGTTGGGTCCGTTGATCCAGATCTCCTCGACCTCGGGGTCCTCCAGGAGCGGCTGGAGTGGCCCGAGGCCGGCCACGGCGGCTGCGACGGACTTCTGCAGGCCGTCGGGGTCGGGGATCGGCGGGACGAGGCCGCGCAGGGAGCGTTCCTCGTCGAGTTGGATGACCTCGCGCACCAGGTCCTGGAAGGCACGGGTCTCGGTGGCTGGGTCGATGCCGCGTTCGCGGACCAGCTCCCGGACTGCCGCCTCCACGCGGCGCGCGGTGTCGTCTAGCACGTGGGCCCCCTGACCTATGACGATGCCGTCTGTGGGTCAACCTAGGCGAACTCGAAGGAGCATGGCGGAATGGGATTCCCCGGCTGTGGATAAACCCCATTTGCGCAGGTCGTGGCCCGGTTTCGGCGCGAATCCATGGCCAATGATGGAGCGAAAGGGCGGGTGCCGGCAGTGGGCGCTACGGTCGAGGCATGAGCACCACGCCTGCCGATTTCACACCTGTCGATCCCGCGCCCGGCGGCGATCGTCCTGCTGTCATGTTCGTCTGCGTGAAGAACGGCGGGAAGTCCCAGATGGCTGCCGCGTTGATGCGCTTGCGCGCTGGGGACGCGGTCGAGGTCCACTCGGCCGGCACCAGACCCGGCGCCGGGCTCAATGCCGCCTCTGGCGCCTCGGTGGCCGAGGTCGGCGCGACGTTCGAGGGGGAGTACACCAAGCCGATCGACCCCGACCTGTTCGCCCGGATGGACCGGGTGGTGCTCATCGGCGGTGAGGCGATTCTCGACGGCGATGCACTCCCGCTCGAGTCCGTCACGGTGGAGCGGTGGGAGACGGACGAGCCGTCGCTGCGCGGCATCGAAGGCGATGAGCGCATGGCGTTGATCCGTGACGACATCGATGCCCGCGTGCAGGGGCTTCTCGCCGAGTTGGCCGACGCTCAGCGTTGAGCGAGCGCGGGGTGCTGGTCGGATCCCCGCCCCGGTAGGTGCGGTACCAGGCAGTGCGGTGCCGCATCCCGGGCCGCTTCGCGCACGGCGGATCGGCTTCGCGGACGGCGGACCAGCGTCGACGGCGGCCGGGCCCTGACCCTGTGACCTGCACCGATGCGGGGCGGTGGTCAGAGCGGCGTCACGCATCCGCCGTGCGCGAAGCCGATCCGCCGTGCGCGAAGCGCCGTCCACCGCGCGAGGGCCTCGGGCGGCGGCTCGCTGTGCGAGGGCCTCGGGCGGCGGGCTCGACGCACGCGCCGGGTGGAGGCCGAGACGCCCGTGCGGCGGCGCTGCTCGCCGGCGTCAACGCGCACTGAGCGGCGCGACTGCGGGCCGGGGGCGCCGTCCTTGAGGTGCCGCTGACGATCTCTTGGGTGCCCCTGACCCTCCCTTGGTCATCTCTGTGACCTGTGACTATGGTCGTTCGAATCGATTCGACGCGATCCTCCTCGCAGGTGCATGATGTGAGTGGCGCAGTAGGCCTCAGGCCCGCGAGCGCCCTCCCACTCCTTCCATGCGAAACCGAGTCTCGACGATGTCCCACGCACCGGCCCGCTCCCACGCCAGTCGATCCCTTCGCCGCACCCCGGCCCCCACCGCATGCGCCTCGAGCGCCGAGCCGCGCTCCGCCGTCGTGCCCGAGGGTGCAGCCCAGGACGCGCCCGCCGTGGCGGTGACGCCCGAGACGCAGGCCGGCCCCGCCGGACCGACCGGCCCTGCCGGACCCGGCGGCACCAACCGCGCCGGCGTCGGCATGCCCGCTCCCGCGGCGCGCGCCCCCCGCCCGCGCCCGGCCCTGGTCGGGCTGCTGGGCGCCATGGCTGCCGTGTTCGCGATCACCGTGGACATGTACCTGCCCTCGCTGCCCCGGGTGGCGGCCGAGATGCAGGTGGGGGAGGCGACGGCGCAGCTCACCATCTCGGTGATGATGGTCGGCGCCGCGATCGGTCAGCTGGTCATCGGGCCGTGGTCGGACCGGGTGGGTCGCCGCCTCCCGGTGATCGTGGGTGGTGCGCTGCACAGCCTCGCGTGCGCCCTGGTGCTCTTCGGCTCCGGCATCGAGGTCTTCCTCGGCCTGCGATTGCTGCAGGGCATCGGCGCCGCCGCGCTGGGCGTGTGCGCCCAGGCGTTCATCCGCGACCGCTACTCGGGGCCCGTCGCCGCCGCGACCCTGTCCCGCCTCATGCTCGTGATCGGTGTGGCGCCGCTGTTCGCCCCGACCGTGGGCGGCTTCATCGCCGCACACTGGGGCTGGCGCACCGTGTTCGGGGTGCTCGCGGTGGCCGGCCTGATGGTGCTGCTCGCCGCCTGGCGCTTCCTGCCGGAGTCCCACCCGGCCGAGAAGCGCACCGGGGGAGGCGTCGTCGTCGCCCTGCGCAACTACCGCACCCTGGTGCGTGACCGTCACTTCATGGCTCTGGCAGTCCTGCCCGGGCTCGTCAGTGCCGCCCTGATCTCCTACGTCTCCGGCTCCCCGTTCGTGCTGCAGAACCAGTACGGACTGAGCGCCAACCAGTTCGCGCTGTTCTTCGCCGTCGGCGGGGTGCTGCTGGTCGGGATGGCGCAGATCAACGCCCACCTGGTGCACCGCTACGCCCCGATCCGGATCATCCGCCTCGCGTTGCCGGTGCAGTTCGCCTCGATCCTGGTGCTGCTGGCCGCGGCGCTGTTCGGCGGCGACAACGCGCTGCTGTTCCTCATCCCGCTGGCGCTGGCCATCAGCTTCCAGAACTTCGTGCCGCCGAACGCCACCGCGCTGGCCCTCGGGCGCCACGGGGCGCGTGCCGGCGCCGCGGCCGCCGTGTGCGGTTCCCTGAACGCGCTCCTGCCGGCGGCGATCAGCCCCCTGGTGGGGGTCTTCGGCGGCACGGGCGTGGCGATGGCCGCGGTGATGGGCGCCTCGGTGTTCACTGCGATCCTCGTGCTCATCTTCGCCACCCCCGCCTACCGCCGGGGCGGCTGGGAGACCGGGCGCGACTGAGGGCTACGCCGCGGGCGCCGCGGGCGCCTCGGGCCCTCGCCGAGTCCGTGCTGTGTGCGCCGCGTCCGTGCTCTCGGAGCACGGGCTGGGCGCCGGAGGCACGGTCTCGGCGGGAGGCCGCGGGGCGCTCCGGCGTGTTCTTGTGCGACTGACCATAAGGGTGCTACTGTCGCCGCCACGGTTAAGGTCGCACTGACCTGAACCGGTGGCCCGCCCGGGCGGGCGCCTGGCACCGCACGAGAGGAGGCGCGCATGAGCATCGAGCTCGCCGTCTCCAGTGTGATCCTCGCGCTGCGGCCGCGCCCCGAGGGCGCCCAGACCTCCCGCACCACCGACGCCCCCGCCAAGACCCTGTGGACCCCGCTGGTGCGACGCATCCGCGAGCCCTATCAGGGCTCCTGGGCGCTGCCCGGCGGCCCGCTCGGCCTGGAGTGCGGCCTCGCGCAGGCGGCCCGCGAGACCCTGCGCCGCACCACCGGCCTGGACCCGCGCTACTTGGAGCAGTTGTACTGCTTCGGCGGGCTGGACCGGGCACGCGGCACCTCCGACCCGCTCCCGAGCGCAGAACTGGTGCACGGGCAGGTGCGCCCGCCGCGGGTGGTCTCCATCGTCTACTGGGCACTGGTGCGCCCCGAGGAGGACGCTGCGGCCACCCCGATCGACGCCGCCGGCGGCATCGATCCGGTCAACGTCTCCTGGTTCCCCGTGGACGACCTCCCGGACCTCGCCTTCGACCACCGCGAGATCCTCACCTACGCCCTGGACCGGCTGCGCGCCAAGATCACCTACAGCCCGATCGCGCACGCCTTCCTGCCCGATGCGTTCACCCTCGCCGACCTGCGTGAGGTGTACGAGTCCGTGCTCGACCGCGACATCGACCCGGCGAACTTCCGCCGCCAGATGCTCGCCCGTGGGCACCTCGAGGCGACGGGGGAGAAGCTCACCGGCGCCTCCCACCGCCCGCCCAGCCTGTACCGGTACCGAGCCCAGCTCGTGGCCACCAGTCCGACCCCACCCCCGAGGAGCGCCTCATGACCTCCGTGGCCCTTCGCCTCGCCGTCGCCCCGCCCACCGAGTCCTGCGACTCCGGCCTGGCGGCCCCCACCTGGGACTTCGACGCCCTGACCACCTACGGTCCGGGTGCCTCGGTCGACGACGCCGTGCCTGCCGAGACCACCAACGCCACCACCCGCCCCGGTCAGCTGCCGCAGGCCTACCGGGACGCAGACGAGGCGGACCTGTACCGCCGCATCGAGGTGGCGAAGGAGACGCTGGGGGACCGCGTCGTCGTGCTCGGGCACTACTACCAGCGCGATGAGATCGTGGCCCACGCCGACTTCGTGGGCGACTCCTTCCAGCTCGCCAACGCCGCCCTGACCCGCCCGGATGCCGAGGCGATCGTGTTCTGCGGCGTGCACTTCATGGCCGAGACCGCCGACATCCTGGCCCGCGAGGACCAGCAGGTCATCCTGCCCAACCTCGCCGCCGGCTGCTCTATGGCGGACATGGCCGATGAGGACAGCGTGGAGGAGGCCTGGCTCGACCTCGCCGAGGCGTACGGGTTCGACCCCGAGGGCAGCGACGACCCCGCCGACTACCCCGGCGGCAAGCTGCCGGTGGTCCCGGTCACCTACATGAACTCCTCCGCCGCGCTGAAGGCGTTCTGCGGCCGCCACGGCGGGATCGTGTGCACCTCCTCCAACGCCCGCACCGTGCTGGAGTGGGCGTTCGAGCGCGGCGAGCGGGTGCTGTTCTTCCCCGATCAGCACCTGGGCCGCAACACCGCCAAGGCCATGGGGGTGCCGCTGGAGCAGATGCCGATGTGGAACCCCCGCAAGCCACTGGGCGGGAACGACGAGGCCACTCTGCAGGCCGCCACGGTCATCCTGTGGCACGGGTTCTGCTCCGTGCACCGCCGGTTCACCACCGCCCAGATCGACAAGGCCCGCGCGGAGTACCCGGGCGTGCAGGTGGTGGTGCACCCCGAGTGCCCCATGCCCGTGGTCGATGCCGCGGACGCCGCCGGCTCCACCGAGCTCATCCGCCAGTTCGTGGCCGACGCCGAGCCCGGCTCGGTCATCGCGATCGGCACCGAGGTCAACATGGTCAACCGCCTCGCGGCGCAGCACCCGGACAAGACGATCTTCTGCCTGGACCCGGTGATCTGCCCCTGCTCCACCATGTACCGCATCCACCCCGGCTACCTCGCCTGGGTGCTGGAGGGTCTGGTGGCCGGCGAGACCCACAACCGGATCGAGGTGGACGACGACGTGGCTCGCCACGCGCGCACCGCGCTGGAGCGGATGCTCGCGGCCGCCCCGAAGCCGCTGACCGGGTCGGCGCAGGGTGCACCCGCCGCCACCGCCGCGACCGGGAGCGCGCGATGAACCTCGTGGTGGTCGGCTCGGGCCTGGCCGGTCTGCTCACCGCCATCGAGGCCAGCACGAGCCACCACGTCACCCTGGTGACCAAGGACGCCCTCGCCGTCTCCAACACCGCGCACGCCCAGGGCGGCATCGCGGTGGTCGGGGGGCGCCCGGACACGGTGGTCTCCCACGTGACCGACACCCGCCGCGCCGGTGCGGGCCTGTCCGACCCGGCCGCCGCGATGACCCTGGCGGCCGAGGGCCCGGCGGCCATCGACCGGCTCCTGGAGCTCGGGGTGCGCTTCGACCGCGAGGACGGCGTGCTGTGCCGGGCACTCGAGGGCGCCCACTCCCACCCGCGGGTGCTGCGCGCCGGCGGCGATGCCACCGGCGCGGAGATGATCCGCGCCCTGGCGATCGACGTGCTGACCCGCGCCGTGGAGATCCGCGAGCACACCACCGCCGTGGACCTCGTCCTGGACGAGCAGGGTGCCTGCGTGGCGCTCGACGTGCTCCCCGCCGGCGGCGACATCGAGCGGTTGCCGGCCGACGCCGTCGTGCTCGCCACCGGGGGAGCGGGACAGTTGTTCCCGACCACCACCAACCCGCAGGTGGCCACGGCCGACGGCGTGGGCATGGCGCTGCGCGCCGGCGCCGAGGTGGCCGACGCCGAGATGATCCAGTTCCACCCCACCGTGCTGCTGCACGAGCGACCGTTCCTGCTCTCCGAGGCGCTGCGCGGTGAGGGTGCGGTGCTGCTGGATTCTGACGGCGAGCGCTTCATGCCCGCGGTGCACCCGGACGCCGAGCTCGCCCCGCGCGATGTGGTCGCCCGCGCGATCGCCGCGCAGGCGGATGCGCAGGGTTCCCCGGTGATGCTGGATGCCACGGCGCTGGCCGCCGACCTCGCCGAGCGCTTCCCCACGATCGTGGCCGCGTGCCGCGAGCGGGGCCTCGACCTCGCGGGGTCACCGGTGCCGGTCTCCCCGGCCGCGCACTACTGGATGGGCGGCGTCCGCACGGACCTCGCCGGGCGCACCAGCGTGCCCGGCCTGTGGGCAGCCGGCGAGGTCGCCTGCACCGGCGTGCACGGCGCCAACCGGCTCGCGTCCAACTCACTGCTGGAGGCCGCAGTGTTCGCACGCCGCCTCGTGGCCGCGCTCGCCGAGCCGGTGGGCGGCGAGGAGGCCGTGTGGGGTGCGGTCGGCCCCCTCTCGCCGATGGGCGAGCGCACCGGTTGGGCCGCGACCGAGGCCGTGGACCTGGACGATGCGCGCGACGCCCTGCCCTGGACCCGGGCGGACCTGCAGGAGGTCATGTGGAGCGTGGCGGGGCTGACCCGTGACGCCGACGGCCTGCGCGCCGGGGCCCGGGCCCTGGCCGCGATGGCCACCCCGGAGCTCGTCTCCGACGCGATGGACCCGCTGGATCGCCGCGACGTGGAGGACGCCAATCTCCTCATCGCCGCCCGCGCCGTGGTGGCCGCAGCGCTCGCCCGTGAGGGCTCCCTCGGGGCGCACGTGCGCAGCGACGCTGGCCGGGACGCCGGCACGCCGGCACCCGGCAGTGCCGCGGTGCACCACGTGCTGCGCGCCGAGCGGACGTGCGCGCCGATCGCCCGCAGCGGCGGGGCATGGGCCGCCGGCGAGCTGGTGGAGGCCTGATGCTCACCGACGCCGAACTGCGCCGCATCGTCGCCACCGCGCTGGCCGAGGACGCACCCTGGGGTGACCTCACCGGTGAGGCGTTCGTGCCGGAGAGCGCGACGCTGCGCATCGCCGTCGCGGCGCGCGAGGCCGGCGTCATGGCTGGTGGCGCCGTCATCGCCGAGGTGATGCGCCAGGTGGACCCGGCCGTCTCGGTGACCGACGTGTTGGCCGACGGCGAGGCCTTCGAGCCCGCCGCCGTGCTGGCGCACGTGGCCGGCCCGGCCCGCGCCGTGCTGCGCGGGGAGCGGGTGGCGCTGAACCTGCTGCAGCGCGCCTGCGCGGTGGCCACCCGCACCGCCGCATATGTGGCGGCCGTGGGGGATGCGCGCTCCGCGCGCGGCGAGCGGGTGCGGGTGGTCGACACCCGCAAGACCACGCCGGGGCTGCGCGCGATCGAGAAGCACGCCGTGGTCTGCGGCGGTGGGCGCAACCACCGCTACAGCCTCTCGGATGCCGTGATGGTCAAGGACAACCACCTCGCGGCGCTCGCGGGGCCGGGGGCGCAGAGCGTCACCGCGGCACTGCAGGAGGCGGCCGCACGGCTGCCGCACACCACGCACATCGAGGTGGAGGTGGACCGGCTGGACCAGATCGAGCCGGTGCTCGCCTCCGGTGTGGTCGGCACGATCATGCTGGACAACTTCTCCCTCGCGGACCTGCGCGCGGGCGTGGCCGCGGTGGCCGGGCGGGCCCTCGTGGAGGCCAGCGGCGGCGTCACCCTGACCACGATCGGCGCCATCGCCGCGACCGGCGTGGACCTGATCTCCGTGGGTGCCCTGACCCACGGCGCGGGCTCCCTCGACCTGGGATTCGACGAGGCGGTTCTGTAGCCACCGCGAGGTGGTTCTGCAGGCACCGCGAGGTGGTTCTGCAGGTACCGCGAGGTGGTTCTGCAGGTACCGCGAGGTGGTTCTGCAGGTACCGCGAGGTGGTTCTGCAGGATGTGGAGGAGACGATGAGGCTCTACCTGGACGAGGCCGCGACCGCGCCGCCGCGCCGTGAGGTGCTCGAGGCCATGTGGCCCTTCCTCACCGCGCGCTTCGGCAACCCCGCCAGCGTGCACGAGATCGGCCGGGACGCCGACGCCGCACTCGAGGACGCCCGCGGCACCGTGGCGCGCGCGCTGGGAGGCCGCCCCGGGGAGATCGTGTTCACCTCCGGCGGCACCGAGGGCGCCAACACGGCCATCAAGGGCATCGCCCTGGCGAGCCCGCGCGGCCGGCACGTGCTCGTCAGCGCCGTCGAGCACGCCGCGGTGCTGGAGAGCGCCGACTGGCTCGGCCGGATCGGCTACGAGGTGGAGCGCCTCCCCGTCGATGCCACCGGCACGGTCATCCCCGAGGCGCTCGCCGCCCGGCTGCGCCCCGAGACCACCCTGGTCAGCGTGCAGCTGGCGAACAACGAGGTGGGCACGATCCAGCCGGTCGCCGAGCTCGCGGCGCTCACGCGCGAGGTCGGCGCCGCATTCCACACCGATGCGGTGCAGGCCGCCGGCTGGCTGCCGATCGACGTCGCCACCCTCGGGGTGGACGCCCTGACGCTCTCGGGTCACAAGCTCGGCGGTCCCCGCGGCACGGGCGCGCTGTGGCTGCGCCGCGGCATGCGGATCGAGCCGTTGATCCACGGTGGCGGCCAGGAACGAGGCAGGCGCTCCGGCACGGTCGACGTCGCCGGGGCCGTGGGTCTGGCGACCGCCCTGGCCGCCGGTCACCCGGGCGCCCAGGCCCTCGCCGAGCGGCGCGATGCGTTCATTGCCAGGGTGCTCGACGGCGTCGCCCCCCTGATCCCGGACGTCGCCCTGACCGGGCACGCCACCCGGCGTCTGCCGGGTCACGCGTCCTTCGTCCTGCCCGGCGTGAACGGGGAGGCGGTCCTGCTCGCTCTGGAGGAGCGCGGCGTCGTCGTCTCCTCCGGATCGGCCTGCCACGCCGGCTCCACCGAACCCTCCGGGGTGCTCACCGCGATGGGCCTGGCGCCCGAGGTGGCACAGACGGCGATCAGGTTCAGCTTCGGGGAGGCCCGCACAGCCGAGGAACTCGACGGCGCCGCTCGCCTGCTGGTGGAGGCGGTCGCCGCCGTCACGGGCTAGCCAGGTCGCGGGCCGCTGCTCACTCACGCCCCAGCGGCTCCGCGACGCCGCCTCTGTGCCCCTCAGTGCCCTCAGTGACCCCGCTTGATCCACTCCGCCAGGTGCGGCGCCTCGTCCCCGATCGTGGTGGTGTCGCCGTGCCCGGGGTAGACCACGGTCTCGGCCGGCAGCGTGAGCAGCTTCTCGGAGATCGACTCGATGATCGTCTCGAAGGAGGAGGAGCTCCCGGTGGCACCCGGACCGCCCTGGAAGAGCGTGTCGCCGCTGAAGAGCGCCTTCAGGTGGGGCGAGTAGAGGCAGGTGCTGCCGGGGGTGTGCCCCGGGGTGGCGATCGCGCGGAGCGTCACGTCGTCGATCGTCAGCTCGGTGCCGTCGGTCAGGTCGAGGTTCGGTGCCTCGTCGGCGTGCAGCATGTCCCACAGCATCCGGTCACCCGGCGGGAACCAGAGCGGGGCCCCGGTGATCTCGCGCAGCTCCAGCGCCGCGTTGATGTGGTCGTTGTGACCGTGGGTGAGCATGATCGCGGCGACCGTGCGTTCCCCGATGGCGCGCAGGATGGCGGCGGCGTCGTGCGGGGCATCGATCACGAGCACCTCACGCTTGTTCCCAATCAGCCAGACGTTGTTCGCCACGTCCCAGGTCTCGCCGTCGAGGCTGAAGTGCCCCTGCGTGGTGGCGCGGCGGATCTTCGCGCTCATCGCACGACCGCCGATCGAGGCGCGGGACCGTGGAACTCGCTGAGGGCCCTCGTCCCGCCGTCGATCGCGATCCCCGCGGTGCCGGCGGCGTCCACGATGTCGACGAGGCTGACGGGTTCGGCCGTGGCCAGGGCGCCCCGGCCTCTCACGGTCTGCGGCATGACGCCATCGTGGCACGTATACCGGCGCGAGGCACGACCCAGGTGCTGTGCCGTGATGCACACGGCACGGGCGAGGCCTGCTCACACGGTGGCAACACGGCGCGGGTAGCCTCGCGCTCGTGCCCTCGCTCGCCCATCACATCCCGCACGTGCCGCCCTCGGGAATCCGACGGGTCTTCGAGATCGCGCTGCGCACGCCGGACGCCGCCTACCTCGCCGTCGGGGAGCCCGATCAGCAGCCGCAGCCGCACGTGACCGAGGCGGCGCGCGCCGCGTGGGCAGCCGGGGACGTGCGCTACACCCCGAACAACGGGATCCCCGAGCTGCGGGAGGCTGTCGCGGCGCTCGCCACACGCAAGCGGGGGCACGACGTCGCCGCCGAGCAGGTCACCGTGACCAACGGTGGCACCCAGGCGCTGCACATGGCGATGACCATGATCCTCGCCCCGGGCGATGAGATCCTCATCCCCGACCCCGGCTACACCACCTTCACGATGGCGCCGCGAATGATGAACGCCGTTCCCGTGGGGTACTCGCTGCGACCGGAGCACGAGTTCGTGCCCGACGCGCGCGAGATCGCCGGCCTCGTCACCACCCGCACCCGCGCGATCCTGGTGAACTCGCCCTCCAATCCGCTCGGCTCCGTGCTGCCCAGGGGTGTGCTGCAGGAGATCGTGGACCTCGCCGTCGAGCACGACCTGTGGATCATCAGCGACGAGGTGTACGAGGAGTTGACCTACGGCGTCGAGCACGTGCCGCTGGCCTCGCTCCCGGGGGCGGCGGAGCGCACGCTCTCGGTGCACTCGGTCTCCAAGACCTACGCCCTGACGGGTGCGCGCGTGGGGTACCTCATCACCCCGCCGGGGCACGGGGTGCGGCTCGCCCACCTGCAGGAGGCGGTGGTCTCCTGCCTGACCACGCCCTCCCAGCGGGCGGCGCTGGCCGCGATCACCGGGCCGCAGGACGCGGTGGCGGCGGCGCGCGAGCACTACGCCGCGAACCTCGGGTACATCACCGGCTGCCTGGAGCAGATCGGCGTGCCCTACCTGCGCCCGCGGGGTGCGTTCTACCTGTGGATCGACGTGCGCGAGCGTTGCGGCGGCGACGTGGCGACGTGGGCCGAGAAGCTCCTGCTGGACACCGGTGTGGCGGTGGCGCCCGGTAGTGCGTTCGGGCGCTCGGGGGAGGGCTGGATCCGGATCTGCGTGGCGGCCTCGCGGCGCAGCATGGACCGGCTGGTGGCCGCGCTCGCCTGACTCCCGTGCTCGCCTGACTGCTCAGGGTCCCTCCGGAACTGAGCCAGAGCGGTCGCCCCTCGCTCAGGGCGTTGGACCCCTCGCCCAGGGCGGTCGACTTGGCCGGCGCGCGGCGTGTCGCGCCCAACACGCCGCGGCAACGGCCTGCTCAGCGCAGGTGTACCGCCCTCAGCGAGGGGTCCACCGCCCTGAGCGAGGAGTGCCCGCGCTCCGGGCGACCTAGCCGCCCACCTCCATCCCTCCGAACCCTTGACACCCTCCCTACTCCCGTGGTTCATTACTCATGTAATGAACCCAAGGAGGACGAGATGTTCGACGGACCGGAACCGCTGTACGTGCAGATCGCTGCGCACGTGCGCGACCTGGTGCTCGCGGGCGATCTCGCGGAGGAGGAGCAGGTGATGTCGACGACGCAGTTCGCGACCACCTACCGGATCAACCCGGCAACGGCCGCCAAGGCGTTCGCCGGGTTGGTGGAGGAGGGGGTCCTCTACAAGCGCCGCGGACTGGGCATGTTCGTGGCCCCCGGCGCCCGCGAGCGACTGCTGGGCTCGGGCCGCGAGGCCTACTTCGCCGAGGTCCTGGACCCGGCACTGGACCAGGCCGAGCGCCTGGGCATCAGCACCGACGAGGTGCACGACTACATTGCCGGCCGGGCGGCGCTGCCCGCCGGCCGGAGGGAGAACTCATGACCACCACCGACCCCACCACCGATCACGCCCGCGGCCTCGCCGTCGAGACCCGCGGCCTCACCCAGACCTTCGGTCGCACCACCGCACTGAACGGCGTGGACCTCACGGTCCGCCCCGGGACCATCACGGGGCTGATCGGCCGCAACGGCGCCGGGAAGTCCACCCTGGTCTCCCTGATCGCCGGCCTGCGGCGACCGAGCGCGGGGGAGGTGCTCGTGGACGGTGAGCCGATCTTCGAGAACCCCCGCGGCATGGCCGGCACCCAGCTGATCCGTGAGAGCGGGGACGCGTTCGACGACGAGAAGGTCCGCACCACCCTGCGGTGGTACGCCGATCTGCGGCCGAACTGGGACGGCGACCTCGCCGGCCGCCTGGTGGACGCCTTCGAACTGGACGTCACCAAGAAGGCCGGCAAGCTCTCCCGTGGGCAGCGTTCCACCCTCGGCGCGATCATCGGCCTGGCCTCACGGGCGCCGTTGACGATCTTCGACGAGACCTACCTCGGCATGGACGCCACCAATCGGCAGATGTTCTACGACGCGATCCTCGCCGACTACGCCGCCCACCCGCGCACGATCATCCTGTCCAGTCACCTGATCGGTGAGGTGGAGCAGATGTTCGAGGACGTCATCGTGCTCGACTCCGGACGCGTGCGGATGGCCGGCACCGCTGACGACATCCGCACGCGCGGCCTCACCCTCGTGGGCCGCACTCCCGCGGTGGAGGAGCTCGCGGCCGGGCGCACGGTGCTCTCCCGCACCACCCTGGGCCCGACGGCGCAGGTCACCGTGTTCCTGACCGAGGGCGACGACGTCGCTCACCTCACGCAGCAGGCCTCCGAGGTGGGGGTCGCCGTGGAGGCGCCCGGCCTGCAGGACCTGTTCGTCCACCTCACACGGACTGACGGCGCCGGCTCGAGCAGCACGAGTGGCGCCGAGAAGGAGACGACCCGATGACTGCCACCCTGTCTGCCGCCGCCGCGACCAGCCGCGCCCGCACCCGCGCCGCGCGCTCCGCGATCGGGATGAGCCTGTGGGCCTCGCTCATCGTCTGGCCGATCCTCCTCGTGCTGATGCTCGTCCCGCTGACCGTGGTCAGCGCGGACACCTCTTTCACCGTGCCGATGGCCACGGGGGCACCCCAGGTGCTCCTGTTCATCATGGGCATCCTGGTGGGGGCGACCTACCTCACGGTGAGCATCACCGCGGGCGTGACCCGCCGCGCACTCATCGAGGGGTGGGGCGTCGCGGCGCTCGTCCTCGCGGTGGTCACCGCCGTCGTGCAGGTCGGCGTCGAGGTGCTCGTGGACTGGCAGTGGAGCACCCGCACGGCGGTGGAGTTCGTGGCCTTCAGCCCCGCCTCCGGTGTGGCACTGCTGCTGGTGAACGTGATCGCCTTCCTCACCGGGCTGGCCGTGCACGCGAGCTACCGGGCCTTCGTCGGCGGGCTCGGCACCCTCGGTGGCTGGCTCGGCACCCTGGCGTTGATCCCCCTGATGGCGCCGCTGACGGTGGCCGTGGTGGCGACCCGTCTCGGCGTCGACGCCGCGGGCGGCCGGCCCGGTGTGGGCATCGGCCTGGGCTGGCTGTGGGCCGTGCTCGCCGCGGTGGCCGCGGCGGGGATGGTCTGGGCGCTGCTGCGCCGCATCGCGATCCGCTGAGGGCGAGCGCGCCGGACAGCACGAGGGCGGAGCGGCATATGCCGTTCCGCCCTCGTTGCGTTCTCGTCAGCCTCGTCCGCGCGCGGGACGCTCAGACCACGCGGGTCTTCGGCGAGACCTCGTAGGTGCCGGCGGGGTCGTCCACGACCACGCCCGCCAGGGCCTGATCGATCGCGGTCATCGCCTCGGCCTCCAGCACCACACCGGAGGCCTTAACGGTGTCGGCGAGCTGCTCGGGACGCGAGGCCCCCACCAGCGCCGCCGCCACGTTCGGGTTCTGCAGCACCCACGCGATCGCGAGCTGCGGCATGGACAACCCGTGGTCGGCGGCGATCGGCTTGAGGTTCTGCACCGCGGTGAGGACCTCATCGTTCAGGAACCGCTTGATGAAGTTCGCGCCGCTCTTCTCGTCGGTGGCGCGCGAGCCCTCGGGGACCGGCTGACCGGGCAGGTACTTGCCCGAGAGCACGCCCTGAGCCATCGGCGACCACACGATCTGGGAGATCCCCAGCTCGGCGGAGGTCGGCACGACCTTCCCCTCGATCACGCGCCACAGCGCGGAGTACTGCGGCTGGTTGGAGACGAGTTGGATCCCCAGGTCCTTCGCCAGGGCGTGGCCCTCGCGCAGCTGCTCCGCCGTCCACTCCGAGACCCCGATGTAGAGCACCTTGCCCTGGTGCACGAGGTCCGCGAACGCGCCGAAGGTCTCCTCCAGCGGCGTCTCGTAGTCGAATCGGTGTGCCTGGTACAGGTCGATGTAGTCGGTGCCGAGGCGCTGCAGGGAGCCGTGCACGGAGTCGCGGATGTGCTTACGGGACAGGCCGGTGTCGTTCGGACCCTTGGGGCCGGTGGGGAAGTACACCTTGGTGAAGATCTCCAGGCTCTCGCGGCGCTGGCCCTTCAGCGCCTCGCCGAGCACGGTCTCCGCGGCGGTATTCGCGTACACGTCCGCCGTGTCGAAGGTGGTGATGCCGGCGTCCAGTGCCGCGTGCACGGTCTTGATCGCGGCGTCGTTCTCCACCTGGGACCCGTGGGTGACCCAGTTGCCGTAGGTGATCTCCGAGACCTTCAGTCCGGAGTTGCCGAGATAGCGGTAGTTGACCATGCCTCGACGTTACCCCCGCGGGCCGACATCCCCGCGGCTCAGGGAGTGGCCGCGCGAGGAGCGACCGGTCGACTCAGCCGGTGACGGACTCCAGCACCTCGGCGATGTCCCACGCGCCGTGCGCCGTGGTGGACAACACGCTGACGGTGCGAGCCGAGGAGATCGTGTGGGTCGAGACGAACGACGAACCGGCGTCCATTCCCTCGAGCCGCACCACCCCGGGTGCGGGCAGCCACAGCCCGAGTCCGTAGCCTGCCCCCTCGCCGGTCTCCTCGGCCGAAGACCGTACCCGGCACATCTCCCGCACGGCCTGGATCGGCACGATCCTCCCGGCCAGCAAGGCTGACCAGAATCGGTGCATGTCCTCGGCGGTGGTGTAGACGCCTCCGTCGCCGCCACCGATGACGGGGAGATGGTGCACAGTCGTCCGCCACACGCCGTCGACCTCGATGTAACCGATGGCGGCATCGCCGGGTAGGGCATCGCTGCGCAGATAGTCGGTCCGCGCCATCCCGGCGGGCTCCAGCACGCGCGTGCGCACCAGGTCGTGGAACGGTGTGCCACTGGCGCGCTGGGCGATCAGCGCGAGAAGGATGAAGCCGCTGTTGCAGTAGGCGAATCCTGAGCCCGCGGGGAACGCCGGCTCCCGCCCGTCCAGGACACCGAGGTAGTCCTCGGGGGAGACGTACCCGCTCATCGCCCCCGGCAGTAGGTACTCGGCCAGGTCAGCATCGTCGTCGAGGTACTCGCCGACACCGGAGCGATGGGAGAGCAGATGCTCCACGGTCACGTCCGCGGCCACCAGCGGCAGGTCGGCGCCCAGCACGGAGCGCGCCGTGGTGCCCAACGCGAGCCGGCCCTGGGCGATCAGGCTCATCACGGCCAGTGCGGTGAATCCCTTGGACCCACTCGCCACGGCGATGCGGTGACACGGCTGCATGGCGACCTCGAGGCGTCGGTCCGCGAGGCCCCAGGCCGCCTCGAGCGCGACCCGCCCGTCCACGTCGACCCTGGCCACCCCCGCGCTCGGCTCAGCGAGCGCCTCGTCCACGGCCTCGCGCACCGCAGGGGGCCAGGGGCTGGCTGCCGGGCGTTGCGCCGCACGCGAGGCCGTGCGCGAGGGCGGGGGTGAGGTGTCCATGGACGCATGGTCCACCTCGATACCGGCCCGGTCGAGTTATTTCTGTCGGGCGCCGGCACGCACCGGTGCCACGAGCCCCCGGGTAGGCTGGCTCATCGTGGCCACCGACTTCGCATCCGAGATCGCGGATCTGCGCGCAACCCTGAAGCAGATCACGCTCGTCAGCGACCCCGAGGCGCTGCGCGCCCGGATCGCCCTGCTCGAGCAGGAGGCCTCCGCACCGGACCTGTGGGACGACGTCGAGAGCGCCCAGCAGGTGACCTCCCGGCTCTCCCACGCCCAGCACGAACTGAACCGGCTGGACGACCTGGCCGCCGCGATCGACGACCTGGAGACCCTGGTGGAGCTCGCGGGGGAGGAGGACGACGCCGACTCGCTCGCCGAGGCGGAGAAGGAACTCCTCACCCTGCGCAAGCAGTTGGCGGACCTCGAGGTGCGCACCCTGCTGTCCGGGGAGTACGACGCGCGTGAGGCCGTCGTCACGATCCGTTCCGGCGCGGGTGGGGTGGACGCCGCGGACTTCGCGGAGATGCTGCTGCGGATGTACCTGCGCTGGGCGGAGCGCAACGGCTACCCCGCCAAGGTGCTGGACACCTCCTACGCCGAGGAGGCGGGCCTGAAGTCGGCGACCTTCGAGGTCAAGGCTCCCTTCGCTTTCGGCACGCTGAGCGTGGAGGCCGGCACCCACCGCCTGGTGCGGATCAGCCCCTTCGACAACCAGGGCCGCCGGCAGACCTCCTTCGCCGCGGTCGAGGTGGTCCCGCTGATCGAGCAGACCGATCACATCGAGATCCCCGACAACGAGATCAAGGTGGACGTGTTCCGCTCCTCGGGCCCCGGCGGCCAGAGCGTGAACACCACCGACTCCGCGGTGCGCCTGACGCACCTGCCCACCGGCGTGGTGGTCTCGATGCAGAACGAGAAGTCCCAGATCCAGAACCGTGCGGCCGCCATGCGCGTGCTGCAGTCGCGGCTGCTCCTGCTCAAGCAGCAGGAGGAGGCCGCGAAGAAGAAGGAACTCGCAGGCGACGTCAAGGCGTCCTGGGGCGACCAGATGCGCTCCTACGTGCTGCAGCCCTACCAGATGGTCAAGGACCTGCGCACCGAGCACGAGTCCGGTAACCCCTCGGCCGTGTTCGACGGCGACATCAACGGCTTCATCGACGCCGGCATCCGCTGGCGCCGCCAGGCGCAGCTGCAGGCCGAGTCCGAGGCCTGAGGCAGCCCGTCAGCCGTCAGCCGGGCCACCTAGCCGAACAGCCCCGCCGATCCCAGCACCTTCTCCGGGGTGATCTCGATCGCCACCCGCTGCGGGTTGGGCCGCGGCCGGCGGTAGCGCCGGGCGTACAGCTCCACCGCGAGCGCCACCGTCTCGGCATCCCGCGCGATCCGCGCCGATCCGGCGATGGACAGCCACTGCGGCCCGGCCACCTGCGCCACGGTGGCGCGCGGGTCGCGCTCGATGTTGCGGACCTTCTGGCTGCCCTCCCGGGTGATGATGCGCACGAGCCCCTCGTGCAGCGTGAAGCCCACCGCCACGGCGTGCAGCATCCCGCTGGGGCCGATGGTGGTCAGGGTCGCCAGGTGGTAGTCCGCCAGGAGCTGCTCGGCGTCGGGCGTCAGGTCGATCCGCATGGCGTGATCGTGTCATGTCGAGGCGTGGCGCGGGTTACGGTCGAGCGGTGGCCGACACCTTCACCACCCGACCCGACCTGACCGGCACCTTCGGCATGGTCGCCTCCACCCACTGGCTCGCCTCCACCAGCGGCATGGCGATCCTGGAGGAGGGCGGCAACGCCTTCGACGCCGCGATCGCCGCCGGGCTGGTGCTGCACGTCGTCGAACCGCATCTCAACGGCCTGGGCGGGGACATGCCCCTGCTGCTGCGCCAGGCGGACGCTTCCAGCGCCGTCGTGTGTGGCCAGGGGGCGGCCCCCGCCGCCGCGACCATCGCGGCCTACCGTGACCTCGGCGTCGACCTGATCCCCGGCACCGGGCACCTCGCGGCGGTGGTCCCGGGCACGTTCGGGGCCTGGATGCACCTGCTCGCCACCCGCGGCACCCTGCCCCTGGCACGCCTGGCGCGGTTCGCGATCGGGTACGCCCGCGGCGGTCACCCGCTGCTGCCGTCGGCCGCCCGCACGATCGAGACCATGGCGCCGCTGTTCGCCGAGCACTGGCCGACCTCCGCCGCGATCTACCTCCAGGGCGGCGGCGCGCCCCGCCCCGGCACCCTGCTGCGCAACCCCGATCTGGCCGACACCCTGGAGCGGCTGGTCGCCGCGGCCGAGGCCGCCGGCAGCGACGTCGCCGCCCAGGCCGAGGCCGCCCGGGCCGCCTTCTACGAGGGCGTGGTGGCCGAGCGCATCGACGCCTTCGCGGCCCAGCAGGTGTACGACGGCGCAGGGCACTACCGCTCCTTCCTCACCGGGGCGGACCTCGCCTCCTGGCGCGCGAGCGAGGAGCCGCCGGCCGAGGGGCGGCTCGGCTCGCACACGATCCTCAAGCCCGGCCTGTGGAGCCAGGGGCCGGTGCTGCTGCAGCAGCTCGCGTTGCTGCAGCAGGCGGGAGGGGCGACGGCGCAGGCCTGGGCGGGGGAGGCCGACCCCGCCACCGTGCACCTCGCCATCGAGGCCACGAAGCTCGCCCTCGCCGACCGGGAGGCCTGGTACGGGGAGCGGTCGCCGGTGAGCGTGGCGGACCTGCTCGGCGCGGACTACCTGCGCGAGCGCGCGGCGCTCGTGGGGGAGCGGGCCGACCTCGAACTGCGTCCCGGGTCCGTGGGCGGTCACGCGCCGCGCCTGGCCGGGCACGTGCGGCGGGCCATGACCGGTGCAGGGGCCTGGCCGGGCGGGATGGCCGATTCCCGGCCCGGGGAGGGCGAGCCGACCGTGCCCACCACGCCCCGCGGGGACACCTGTCACCTCGACGTGGTGGACCGGTGGGGGAACGCGGTGGCGGCCACCCCCTCGGGTGGCTGGCTGCAGAGTTCCCCGGTGATCCCGGGGCTGGGGTTCGCGCTGCCCACGCGGGCGCAGATGTTCTGGCTGGAACCGGGCCTGCCCGCCTCGTTGGAGCCGGGTGCCCGGCCGCGGACCACGCTGAGTCCCGGTATCGCGGTGGGCGATGACGGGTCCGTGCTGGCCTTCGGCACGCCGGGCGGGGACCAGCAGGACCAGTGGACGGTGCCGTTCCTGCTGCGACACCTCGTGGGCGGGCAGGGGGCGCAGGCCGCGATCGACGCGCCCACGTGGCACAGCATGCACGTGCCGAGTTCGTTCGCCCCGCGCGCCGCGGAGCCGGGCGCGGTGCGGCTGGAGTCGCGGGTGGGGGAGGCGGTGCTGGAGGACCTGCACGGTCGCGGGCACCGGGTGCAGGCGGCCGGGGAGTGGGAACTGGGGCGCATCAGCGCCGCCGGGATCCGCGCGGACGGGGTGCGCCACGCGGCGGCGAACCCGCGCGGCATGCAGGGGTACGCCGTCGGTCGCTGAACCGCACCGCCTGCGCGGCTCGCGCGGGCCCCACCGCCTGCGCGGCTCGCCCCCGCCGCGGCCAGGAGGGGAGCGCAACGGGCCGCGAACTCTCCGTATCTGTCCGGTTGGCTTTAGTTCAGCCTGTTTGTGACTGAAGTCTCACGCATTCGGCGTCGAACCGTGGCAGTCTTGGCCCAAGCGGCGGCCATGGTGTGCCGCCGACGTCTCCTGGAGGTGTGCAGCGTGGCCAACTTCGTCCAAGACTTCGCCCACGGATCGATGGAGCAGAAGGACCTGCTCGGCGGCAAGGGCGCCAACCTGGCAGAGATGACCCGGCTCGGGCTCCCGGTCCCGCCCGGTTTCACCATCACGACCGAGGCCTGCCGCAGCTATCTGCGCACGGGGGCCGTCCCCACCGACCTGCGCGTGGAGGTGACCCGCGCGCTGCGTCACCTGGAGGACACGATGGGTCGCCGGCTCGGCGACTTCCACGAGCCCCTGCTCGTCTCCGTGCGCTCGGGCGCGAAGTACTCGATGCCCGGGATGATGGAGACCGTCCTGAACATCGGCCTCAACGACGCCTCCGTGCAGGGCCTCGCGGAGCTCTCCGGCGATGAGCGCTTCGCCTGGGACTCCTACCGGCGCCTCGTGCAGATGTTCGGCCGCACGGTGCTCGGCATCGAGGGATCGGTGTTCGCCGATGCCCTGGAGGCCGCCAAGGTCGCCCGCGGTGTGACCGCCGACACCGACCTGACCGCGCAGGATCTGCGCGAGCTGACCGAGGAGTACAAGGAGGTGGTGCGCCGCGAGTCCGGACGGGACTTCCCGCAGCACCCCCGCGAACAACTCGACCTGGCGATCGTGGCCGTGCTGGACTCCTGGAACACCGAGCGCGCCCGCCTCTACCGCCGCCGCGAGCGCATCCCGGACGACATCGGCACCGCCGTCAACGTGGTCACGATGGTGTTCGGCAACCTGGGCAGCAACTCCGGCACCGGCGTCGCGTTCACCCGCGACCCCGCCACGGGGCAGGGCGGGGACTACGGCGACTACCTGCCCAACGCTCAGGGTGAGGACGTGGTGGCGGGGATCCGCAACACCCTGCCCCTCTCGGCGCTGGAGGAGATCGACCACGAGGTCTACACCGAACTGCGCACCGTGATGCGGCGGCTGGAGACCCATTACCGCGACCTGTGCGACATCGAGTTCACGGTCGAGCAGGGCAAGCTGTGGATGCTGCAGACCCGCGTGGGCAAGCGCACCGCGCCTGCGGCGTTCCGCATCGCCGCGGAACTGGAGAGCGAGCGGGTCATCACCATGGACGAGGCCCTGACCCGCGTGACGGGGGAGCAACTGAGCCAGTTGATGTTCCCGCAGTTCGACCGGGAGGCCGAGCGCACCCTGCTGACCACCGCCATGGCCGCCTCGCCCGGGGCCGCCGTGGGTCGCGTGGTGTTCGACCCGCGCACCGCCCACGAGTGGGCCGAGCGGGGGGAGCGGGTGATCCTGGTGCGCAAGGAGACCAACCCGGACGATCTCGAGGGCATGATCGCCGCCGCCGGGGTGCTGACCAGCCGTGGCGGGAAGACCTCCCACGCGGCCGTCGTCGCCCGCGGGATGGGCCGCACCTGCGTGGTGGGCGCCGAGGACGTGCTGGTGCACCCTGAGGACTCCACGTTCACGGTGGCCGGCCACACCGTGGCGCAGGGCGACGTCATCGCCCTGGACGGGTCCACCGGCGAGGTCTTCCTCGGCGAGGTGCCCGTGGTGCCCTCCCCGGTCACCACCTACCTGACCGCCGGACTGGAGGAGGCCGTCGCCCAGGCGGGTGAGGACACCGAGACCGTGCAACTCATCAACGCCGTGGACCGGATCCTGCGGCACGCCGACGCCGCCCGGCGCCTGGGCGTGCGCGCCAATGCCGACACCGGCGAGGACGCCCGCCGTGCCCGCGAGTTGGGCGCGGAGGGGATCGGCCTGGCCCGCACCGAGCACATGTTCCTCGGGGAGCGTCGCCAATTGGTGGAGCGTGTGATCCTCGCCGCGGACGACGCCGAACGGGACGCGGCGCTCGCTGACCTGCTGCCGCTGCAGCGTGCCGATGTGACCGACCTGTTGGAGGCGATGGACGGGCTGCCCACGGTGATCCGCCTCATCGACCCCCCGCTGCACGAGTTCCTCCCGGACCTGACCGACCTGGCGGTGCGCGTGGCGCTGCACAAGGAGCGCGGGGCGAGCGGGCCCGAGGTGGAGCGCGACGAGGTGCTGCTCGCCGCCGTCGAGCGGATGCATGAGGCCAATCCGATGCTCGGGCTGCGCGGGGTGCGGCTCGGCCTGGTCATCCCCGGACTGTTCGCCCTGCAGATCCGCGCGATCTGCGAGGCCTACGCCGACCGGCGAGCCGCCGGCGGGGATCCGCAGGCGTACATCATGGTGCCGCTGGTGGGCTCCGCGATGGAGCTGCATCTGGTGCGGGATGACGCGATGCGCATCATGGCCGAGGTCAGCGCCGAGCGCGGGATCGCGATCGACCTGCCGGTCGGCGCGATGATCGAGTTGCCGCGCGCTGCACTGACCGCGGACCGGATCGCGGGTGCCGCGGACTTCTTCTCCTTCGGCACCAACGACCTCACCCAGACCACCTGGGGGTTCTCCCGGGACGACGTGGAGGGGGCGTTCTTCGCGCAGTACACAGTCAATGGTGTGCTCACCGTCTCGCCGTTCGAGAGCATCGACCAGCGCGGCGTGGGCCGGCTGGTGGAGATCGCCACCGAGCAGGCGCGTGCCGCCAAGCCGGGGATGTCCCTGGGTGTGTGCGGAGAGCACGGGGGCGACCCGGAGTCGATCCGGTTCTTCCAGGACGTGGGCCTCGACTACGTCTCCTGCTCTCCGTTCCGGGTGCCCGTGGCGCGCTTGGAGGCCGGGCGCGCGGCAGTCGGGGACCTCGCGAGCGACTCCCGCTAGGAGTCCGGGGCGGTCGGTCTCGCGCGTTTCCCAGCGAAGTCCCAGGTCCCGCAGCGGCGTGCCGTTGTGGGATCTGGGGCGCCGTCTGCCTATGGTGACGGTGGACCAGCAGCGTTTCCTGTCCCCGACACTGGTCCGTGATGAGCGAAGTGCAGACGTGATCAGGTTCGACAAGGTCTCCAAGGTGTACAAGCGCGGCGCGCGGCCTGCGCTCGATGGCGTGTCCCTTGATGTGGCGCGCGGCGAGTTCGTGTTCCTCGTAGGAGCCTCCGGCTCCGGGAAGTCCACGTTCCTGCGCCTCGTGCTGCGTGAGGAACAGGCCACGTCCGGTCGGGTGTGGGTGGCAGGGCGGGAGATCACCTCCCTGTCCCAGTGGAAGGTGCCGCGGCTGCGCCGTGACCTCGGCGTGGTGTTCCAGGACTTCCGCCTGCTGCCCAACAAGACGGTCTTCCAGAACGTCGCGTTCGCCCAGCAGGTCACCGGCAAGCGCCGCCACGTCATCGCCAGCGACGTCCCCGAGACCCTCGAACTGGTCAAGCTCACCGGCAAGGAGAAGCGGCTACCGCACGAACTGTCCGGTGGTGAGCAGCAGCGCGTGGCGATCGCCCGCGCCATCGTGAACCGGCCGAGCATCCTGCTCGCGGACGAACCGACCGGGAACCTGGATCCGGACACCTCCGCCGGGATCGTGCAACTCCTGGAGCGGATCAACAGCACCGGGACCACCGTGGTGATGGCCACGCACGACGAGGTCATCGTGAACCAGATGCGCAAGCGCGTGGTGCAGCTGCTGGACGGCCACGTGGTGCGCGATGAGGCCGAGGGGAACTACGCCGACCTGGCGCCGGTGGTCATCTCCGAGGACCCGACCAAGGTGGCCCGCAGCGGTGCACGCGGCACCACAGGTTCCCCGATTCCCGGCGAGCAGGCCCGGGAGGCCGACGCATGAGCCGCCTCTCCTTCGTCCTGTCCGAGCTCGGGCGGGGCCTACGCCGCAACGCCACGATGGCCATCTCCATCGTGCTGGTCACCTTCGTCTCCCTCACGTTCGTCGGCGCGGCCGTGCTGCTGCAGATGCAGATCGGCAAGATGCAGGACGAGTGGTACGACCGCGTGGAGGTCTCCGTCTTCATGTGCCCGCCGGGGGAGACCACGGTGGCCACCTGCTCCCAGGGCGAAGCCACGCAGGAGCAGATCGACGCCATCGGCGAGGTGCTGAACTCGCCCGCGCTGGAGCCGTACGTGGAGGAGGTCTTCTTCGAGTCCAAGCAGGACGCGTACGACGCGATGGCCGACCAGGTGGGAGACGAGGACTGGTTCCAACTCCTGAACGTCGAGCAGATGCAGGTCTCCTACCGCGTCAGCCTCGTGGACCCCACCCAGATCACCATCGTGATGGATGAGGTCTCCGGGCGCCAGGGCGTGGATCAGGTGCTGGATCAGCGCGCCATCTTCGAGCCGATCTTCCTGGTGATGAACCGGGCCACGCTCATCGCCGCCGGCATCGCCGGGGTGATGACGGTGACGGCGGTGCTGCTGATCACCACGACGATTCGGTTGTCCGCGATGAGCAGGCGGCGTGAGACCGAGATCATGCGCTTCGTGGGTGCCTCCCGCTTCTTCATCCAACTACCGTTCATGCTGGAGGGCGCGCTCGCTGCGCTGCTCGGTGCCGCGCTCGCCGTCGCGACCCTCTGGCTGGGAGTGCACTACGGGGTCGAGGGCTGGCTCGCCGACTCGATCGCGTTCGTGCGCGACTACATCACCACGGCGGACGTCTGGCTGATCGCACCGATCCTGGCGGGCGCCGGTATCCTCATCGCCGCCATCAGTTCGGTGGTCTCCCTCTCCCGGTACACGAAGGTCTAGGTTCATGATCGACCGCACCCACGCCGTCGCCCCTGCCGGCCGTTCGCGCCGCTCAACGGGGGGCCTGCGCTCGCGCGCGGCCGCGGCACTCCTCACGCTCGCCGTCGCCCTGGGCGCAGGGGGCGCCGCAGCACAGGCCGACTCCCTCGATGACCTGCGCGCACAGCAGGAGGAGAACGCCCGCGAACAGGAGCAGCTCTCCTCCGAGCTCGAGGGCACCAACGCCGAGCTGCAGGAGGTCTACCTGGAGCTGCGGCGCCTGGAGAACGAGATCCCGGTCGCGGAGGCCGAGCTCTCCGCCGCGGAGAACGAGGTGGCCGAGGCAGAACGGCAGCGCGACTCCCTCGTGGACCGACTGGCCGTCGCGGAGTCGGATGCGGCGACCTTGCAGGCCGAGCTCACCTCCTCGACCGAGGAGATCGCCGCCACCGAGGACGGCATCGGACAACTCGCCCGCTCCACCTACCGCGGCAGTGACGGCCTGGCCGCCATCTCCGTGGTGCTCGGTGCCTCCAGCGCGCAGGAGTACGCCACGCGCACCTCCGCGGTCGCCTCCGCGCTGCGCGCCGAGGGCGGTGTGCTCGCCGATCTCGAGGCCCAGGCCGCCACCCAGCGCAATGCCCAGGTGCGGCTGGACGCGGTCCAGGTGCGCATCGAGGAACTGCGCGTGGAGGCCGAGGCGGCGCTCGCCGCGGCCGAGGAGGCGCGCGCCGTGGCGCAGCAGCGCCGCGACGAGTTGACCGCCCTCGAGGCGGACTACTCCGCCACCGCCGTGGAACTGGAGAGTTTCCGCGAGCAGATCGAGGCCCAGCAGGAGCGGATCGAGGACGATCAGGCCAGCATCCGCTCGGAGATCCAACGGATCGAGCGCGAACGGGAGGAAGCCGCCCGCCTCGCTGCGGAGGAGGCCGCCCGCCGTGCCGCCGAGGAGGCCGCCCGTCAGGCTCAGGAGGAGGCCCAGAGCAACTCGTCGGGCTCCTCAGGCTCCTCGGGATCCAGCGGGTCCTCGGGGTCCAGCGGCTCCTCGGGGTCCAGCGGCTCCTCGGGGTCCAGCGGCTCCGGGTCGGGGTCGAGCGGTGGTTCCTCCAGCAGCCTCAGCCTGATCCCGCCGGTCTCCGCCCCGTTCTATGTGACCTCGCCCTTCGGCATGCGCGTCTACCCGATCACCGGGGGTCGCTACATGCACAACGGCACCGACATCCGCTCGGCATGTGGGAACTCCCAGGTGGCGGCCGCGGGCGGCGTGGTCGCCTCGGTGCGCTACGCGGCGGGCAACGGCACACACGGCAACCAGATCTACATCGATCATGGGCTGGTGAACGGTGTCTCGACGATCACGGTCTACAACCACCTCTCGGCGTTCAACGTCACCCAGGGTCAGTCCGTCTCCCAGGGGCAGGTCATCGGGTACACGGGGATGACCGGCGCGGTCACCGGCTGCCACGTGCACGTGGAGGTCTGGCGCAACGGCTCCCCGATCGACCCCGAGTCGCTGCCCGGGTGGACCCGCACGAACTGACCGCACGCAGCAGGCCACGGCGCGGGTGACGGGTAATTCCCATGCCCGGTGTCGTAGGGCGCCGTTACCCTGGTGAGCATGTCCCGCATGAAGAACGCCGAGCGCGCCGCGAAGGCCGCGGCCGCCAAGAGCGACCGGCCCGCCAAGGTCGTCATCGCCCGCAACAAGCGGGCGCGGCACGATTACCACATCGATGCCACCTACGAGGCCGGGATCGTGCTCACGGGGACCGAGGTGAAGTCCCTGCGGGCCGGTCGTGCCTCCCTGGTCGACGGCTACGTCTACATCGACGGTGGGGAGGCGTGGCTGGACGCCGCGCACATCGCCGAGTACGCGCAGGGCACCTGGACGAACCACGCCCCGCGGCGCAAGCGCAAGTTGCTGCTGCACAAGGCGGAGATCCTCAAACTCGCCGGGAAGACCCGCGAGAAGGGGTTCACGATCGTGCCGCTGGAGATGTACTTCCTGGGTAGCAACGTGAAGGTGGAGATCGCGCTTGCCCGAGGCAAGAAGGAGTGGGACAAGCGCCAGACGCTGCGTGAGCAGCAGGACCTGCGCGAGGCGCACCGGTCCATGAGCCTGCGGCAGATCTGATCGGCATCGCTGTGGCGCCGGAGTTCGCCGCGCGCCGGTGGGGCGGTCGGCCCGCGGTGACGCTGGTGGGGTACCTGGGTCTCCTCCTTGCTGCGCTGATGACGGTCTCGGTCGTCTCGGCGGTGCCGGCGTCGGCCGACGCGCCGGAGGAGTGGCGGGTCACCCGGTACGCCCTGCAGGCGCAATTGCTGCCCGACGGCGCAGCCCAGGTCTCCCTGGACCTGACGTTCGACTTCGGTGACGAGTCGGGCCACGGCCCTTACCTCACGCTCCCGGAACTGCAGGAGATCGCCGGCGACGACGACCACTACCGGGTGCTGCCGATCTCCGGGGTCTCCGCCAGCAGCCCCACGGCGCCCGCCGACCTGCAGGTCACCCACGAGGACGGCTGGGCCGAACTGCGCATCGGTGATCCCGAGGTCGAGATCACGGGCGAGCACCGCTACGTCATCGAGTACACGATCGGCGGCCTGATCGAGCCGGACCAAGCGGCGGGGGAGGCCGGGCCGGATAGCGGGCCGGACGCCCTGTACTGGAACGTTGTCGGCGACGGGTGGGAGGTGCCACTGACGGATGTCTCCGTGGGCGTGTCCGCACCCGCCGAGCCCGAGGCCATGGCCTGCTACCACGGGGGCGTGGGATCGGACACGGGGTGCCCGATCGCGGCCGACGCCACGGCTGGCGGGAGCGTCGTGGGCGCCTCGGTGGACTCGCTCGACGCGGGGGAGGGCATGACCATCGCGGTGGACTACCCCGCCGGTTCCTTCCCCGAGGCCGCGATCGAGTTGGCCCCGCGCACGAGCCTGGGCAATACCTTCTCCACGGACGCGGCGCCGCTGGGCGCCGCCGGTCTGGTGGGACTCGGCGGCGTGGCGGGCGTGGTGGCGTTGGCCCGGACCCGTGGTCGCGATGCCCGTCCGCACGGCGGCCGTGGGATCCAGCCGCCGCGCACCGATCCGCCCGAAGGCGCCGGGCCGGGGGAGGTCGGCGTGCTCATCGACCACCGCGCGCAGCGGTCGGACGGTGTGGCGGTGCTGGTCGACCTCGCGGTGCGCAACTGGATCCGCCTCGAGGCGGCACCCGCGCTCGAGGAGGACGGCGCGGTGACGACCGACGCCACCGGCGGGGAGGACCTCGTGGTGGTGAGGGTCCCGGCCGACCAACGCAGCCGGGCCGAACGCCTGCGGCCCTACGAGGAGGCATTCCTCGAGCGGCTGGTGGCCGGGGGCGATCGGGTGCAGCTCGGCGCGGACCCCTCGGCCGCCACGGTCGCCTTCCACGAACTCGGTCAGGCGCTCGAGGGCGCGGTGCTGGAGCGCGGGTGGTACGCCGTCGCCCCCTCGCGGGCACGCGGCCGGTGGCTGTTGGCGGGCGGCCTGCTCGTCCTGGTGGGTCTCGCAGCCACGGTCGCGCTCGCCTTCACCCTCGGATGGGGTCTGCTCGGCCTCGCGGTGATCGCCGTGGGGATCGCCGCCATGGCCTGCGCCGGCCTGGCGCCCGCCCGCACCGCCTCCGGCACCACGGCACTGCGCCACGCGCAGGGATTCGCGTCCTACCTGGAGAACCTCGCGCGCGACCGCGCCCGGTGGGACAGCGCGGAGGAGGTCTTCTCCCGCTACCTGCCCTACGCCGTCGCCCTGAACATCGAGACCACGTGGGTCCACGCGTTCCGGCCCGGGGCGGACAGTCCCGCGCGTGAGGACATCACCCCCGGCTGGTACAGCGGCGGCGCGATGTCGGTGCCGTTCTGGGTCGCCTTCGACGAGGGCGGCGTTTCCGACCACGTCACCAACGTGTCCACGCCGGTCAGCAGCGGCAGCGGGACCTCCGGCGGCAGCGTGGGGGGCGGCGCGAGCGGGGGTGGTGGCGGGGGGTGGTGACCTCGCCGCGAGCACGCGTAGGGTGGTGAGCGTTCCCGACGTCGACCTGTGGAGGCACCACCATGCCCTCGATCCGTAACCTGCCGCTGCGCCTGGCTGCCGGCGCGTTCATCCTCAACTCCGGCGTGGAGAAGCTCGAGCTCGACGCCGAGTCCGCCGCCGGCTACCAGCAGATGGCCGCCCAGGCGTTCCCGAAGCTCGCCGAGCTGGAGCCGGCCGAGTTCGGCAAGCTGCTCGCTGCGGCGGAGTCGGCCCTCGGTGGCGCACTGCTGCTCCCGTTCGTGCCGCGCGTGCTCGCCGGCGCCGGCCTGACAGCGTTCTCCGGCTCCCTGCTGTGGATGTACCACAAGACCCCGGGGCTGACGAAGGACGGGGTGCGACCCACGCCCGAGGGCATCGCGATCGCGAAGGACGTGTTCCTCCTCGGCATCGGGCTCTCGCTGATGCTGGACGCTCTCACGCGCAGGAAGAAGTAGTCCGCACGGGAATTCGCTGGCTACGCCGTCGAACCTGACGTAGACTGGACTGTCCCGCCGCGTGCGGGGCTTGTCAACTGAACAGGGGGGCGAACGGTTTCGACGACGGCCGTTCAGCCAGGGGAAGCGGGTCGAGGATGCATGGTCATCTCGTCAACGCTCCATGCAAACCCATAGGTGCCGATTCCAAGCGCACCGACTTCGCCCTCGCCGCCTGAGCGAGCGTAGAAGTCCGTCAGTCCCGGAGTGCTCTCGACCGGGGTCCTGGCGTCATCTAGAGAGCCACTGCTCGTCACCCTCGTTGCCGGGGTGACGGGGACTCCTAGGTAACTGGGCCTGTCGGCGAGTTGTCAGCGACAACGCCGGGGCCGAGCAGAACGTCTAGCTGACTGCACCCGGAGAAGCCCTGGCTCCACACCGTCGGACGCGGGTTCGATTCCCGCCGCCTCCACCAGTTCACCGCAGGCCGGTCCCCACCCGGGGGCCGGCCTGCCGCATGTCCGGAGCCGGGCAGTGTGCGCCAACAGCGAAACGGCGCCGCACCGGGCATGGAGTGTCAGCGCCGACGGTTAGTGTCCTTACAAGGACCCAGCACGCAGGCCGTGCAGGACGATCAGAACAGGAGCGCCACGTGAGCGAGATGCCCCACGCCATGGCCGACCCGCAGGGGTTCGGTCTCGGTGACCACGTCTACAACCGGCTTCTCAAGGAGCGCATCATCTGGCTCGGCTCGGAGGTGCGTGACGACAACGCCAACGCCATCTGCGCGCAGATGCTGCTGCTCGCCGCCGAGGACCCGACCAAGGACATCTTCCTGTACATCAACTCGCCCGGCGGCTCGGTGACGGCCGGCATGGCGATCTACGACACGATGCAGTACGTCCAGCCGGACGTCGCCACCGTGGCGACCGGGATGGCCGCCTCCATGGGGCAGTTCCTGCTCGCCTCGGGTGCGAAGGGCAAGCGGTACGCCACCCCCCACGCCCGCGTCATGATGCACCAGCCCTCGGGTGGCATCGGCGGCACCGCGACCGACATCCGCATCAACGCGCAGCTCATCCTGCACATGAAGCGGCAGATGGCCGAGCTGACGGCCGAGCAGACCGGCAAGACGGTCGACCAGATCAACGCCGACGCGGACCGCGACCGCTGGTTCACCGCCGAGGAGGCGTTGGAGTACGGATTCATCGACCACGTGGTCGCGACCGCTGCGAACGTCAGCGGCGGCGGCGGAACGTCGGCCTGAGCGGCGAGCGAGCGAGGAGACCACCCATGAACCTCATCCACCCCACCACCTTCGGCGCGACCGCCGGGAACATGCCCACCTCCCGGTATGTGCTCCCGCAGTACGAGGAGCGCACCGCCTACGGCTTCAAGCGGCAGGACCCGTACACCAAGCTCTTCGAGGACCGCATCATCTTCCTCGGTGTGCAGGTGGACGACGCCTCCGCCGATGACGTGATGGCGCAGTTGCTGGTCCTGGAGAGCCAGGACCCCGACGGCCTCATCACGATGTACATCAACTCGCCGGGGGGTTCCTTCACGGCGCTCACGGCCATCTACGACACGATGCAGTACATCGCGCCGCAGATCCAGACGGTGTGCCTCGGCCAGGCGGCCTCCGCCGCAGCGGTGCTGCTGGCTGCGGGGTCGCCCGGTAAGCGACTGGCGCTGCAGAACGCGCGCGTGATGATCCACCAGCCCGCGATGTCCGGCGGCGGCTACGGCCAGGCCTCCGACATCGAGATCCAGGCCAACGAGATCCAGCGGATGCGCGACTGGCTCGAGGAGACCCTCGCGGCGCACAGCGGCAAGCCGGTCGAGGAGGTCGGCCGGGACATCGAGCGCGACAAGATCCTCACCGCAGCGCAGGCCAAGGAGTACGGACTGGTCGACCAGGTGCTGGAGTCCCGCAAGAAGGCGCAGCTGCCGCCGCGTCCCTGATCGCGCAGGAGTAGTGGGCGTGTCCCGGCGAACAAGCCGGGACACGCCCCGCGTGTTTTAGTCGGGCATCCGCGCCCGGTGGGACGTAGTCTGGTTTTGACGGCGGCGCCCGGGGGCATCGGACGGCTCGTCGAGGTTCTAGCCGCGGGAGCGTCCCGTGGCGGTGAGGGAGGAGTGAGGATGTCTCACCCCACCGAGGGAGCAGAACTCCTGAAGTGCTCCTTCTGCGGTAAGTCGCAGAAGCAGGTGAAGCGCCTGATCGCTGGTCAGGGCGTCTACATCTGCACCGAGTGCATCGAGTTGTGCAACGAGATCGTCGAGGAAGAACTGGCCGAGGCGGAGCAGGCCGCGGCCGAACCGCTCGCGCTGCCGACTCCCCAGGAGATCTTCGCGCACCTCGAGGAGTACATCGTCGGGCAGGAGCGGGCGAAGAAGTCCTTGTCCGTGGCGGTGTACAACCACTACAAGCGGGTTCATGCCCAGGCCCAGCCCACCCGGTTGCACGATGAGCGCGTCGAACTCGCCAAGTCGAACGTGCTGATGATCGGACCGACGGGTACCGGGAAGACCTACCTCGCCCAGACGCTGGCGAAGATGCTGGACGTCCCGTTCGCGATCGCCGATGCCACCGCGCTGACCGAGGCCGGGTACGTGGGTGAGGACGTCGAGAACATCCTGCTGAAACTGATCCAGGCTGCGGACTTCGACACGAAGCGCGCCGAGACGGGCATCATCTACATCGACGAGGTCGACAAGATCGCCCGCAAGGCGGAGAACCCCTCGATCACCCGTGACGTCTCGGGTGAGGGCGTGCAGCAGGCGCTGCTGAAGATCGTGGAGGGCACGGTGGCGTCCGTGCCGCCGCAGGGCGGGCGCAAGCACCCCCACCAGGAGTTCCTGCAGATCGACACCTCGAACGTGCTGTTCATCGTGGCCGGCGCGTTCGCCGGCCTGGAGGACATCATCGCCTCGCGCACCCACCGCCGCGGGGTGGGCTTCAACGCCCCCCTGAACGAGCGGGACAAGGAGGACCTGTACGCGCAGGTGCAGCCGGAGGACCTGCAGAAGTTCGGTCTCATCCCGGAGTTCATCGGGCGCCTTCCCGTGGTCGCGACGGTCTCCAAGTTGGACCGCGAAGCGCTGGTGAGCATCCTCACCGAGCCGCGTAACGCCCTGGTGCGGCAGTACCAGCGGATGTTCGAGCTCGACGGCGTGGAGTTGGAGTTCGAGGAGGAGGCCGTGGCCGCGGTGGCCGAGAAGGCGCTGGAGCGCGGGGCCGGGGCCCGCGGGCTGCGCGCGATCCTCGAGGACGTGCTGATGCCGGTGATGTTCTCCGTGCCGGGGCGTCAGGACGTGGCCAAGGTGGTCATCACCGCCGAGTGCGTGACCGAGGGCGCGGAGGCGACCGTGGTGCTCGGCGCCCCGGGCTCGCAGACCTCGGCGGCGAAGCGAGCCAAGGAGGCCGCCTCCAGCAGTGGGAGCAGCACGCGCACGCGAGAGAAGCGGCCGGCGTGAGCGGCGTTCCCGCGCCGCTGGGAGGCGAGGTCCCGGCCGAACTGGCAGGACTGCGTCGCTCCATCGACAACATCGATTCCGCGCTCGTGCACCTCATGGCCGAGCGCTTCCGCGCCACGCAGGAGGTCGGCGTCCTCAAGGCCACTCTCGGCCTCCCTGCCTCCGACCCGACCCGGGAGCGCGAGCAGGTCGCGCGCCTGCGGGCCCTGGCGGAGGACTCCGGCCTCGACCCCGTGTTCGCGGAGAAGTTCTTCGCGTTCATCGTGGCGGAGGTCATCCGCCACCACGACGCCATCGCCGGCCGCTGACCCACCCACCTCCGCGAGGTGGTTCTGCAGGTACCGCGAGGTGGTTCTGCAGGTACCGCGAGGTGGTTCTGCAGGTACCGCGAGGTGGTTCTGCAGGTAGCGGAGGTGCCTGCCTGCCTCGCGGAGGTCAGTCGCTGGTGGTGTCCGCGGGGGTGACCTCGATGGAGTCCACGCTGGCGGCGTAGAGCTCGTCGATGGCGCCGGCGAAGTCCTTCAGGACCAGGTTGCGCTTCACCTTGAGCGACGGCGTGAGGTAGCCGTTGTGCTCGGTGAAGTCACCCTCGAGGATCACGATCCGCCGGATCGACTCCGCCCGCGAGACCGCGCGGTTCGCGCGGCGGGCGGCACGCGCCAGGGAGTCGCGCACCTCCGGGTGGTGGCGGGCCTCCGCCATCGTCATCTTCGGCAGACCCTTGCCCTCCAACCATCCGGGCAGCATCTCCTCGTCCAGCGTCACCAGGGCGCCGATGTAGGGCCGCTGATCGCCGACCACCACCACGTTGGAGACCAACGGGTGGCCACGGAAGCGGTCCTCCAGCACGGCGGGGGAGACGTTCTTGCCGCCGGCGGTGATGATGAGCTCCTTGCGGCGCCCGGTGATCCGCAGCCGCCCGAGCTCGTCGATGCTGCCCAGGTCGCCGGTGCGCAGCCACCCCTCGGGGGTGAAGGCCTCCGCCGTCGCCTCGGGGTTGTTGTGGTACCGCATGAACACGTGCGGGCCGCGCACCACGATCTCGCCGTCGTCCGCGATGCCGATCTCCGTGCCGGCGTAGGCCGGGCCCACCGTGCCGATGGCCACGTGCTCGGGAATGTTCACCGTGGTGGGCGCCGTCGTCTCGGTCATCCCGTACCCCTCGAGCACGGTCACGCCGATCCCGCGGTAGAAGTGCCCGAGGCGCTCCCCGAGCGGGGCCCCGCCGGAGATCGCCCACTGCAGCTGCCCGCCCATGGCCTCACGGATCCGGTTCAGCACCAGGCGCATCGCCACGGCGTGCTGCGCCTTGAGCGCGCGCGAGGGCCCCACGGGGGTGTCCAGGGCGCGTGAGTAGGTGATCGCGGTCTTCGTGGCCAGGGAGAACAGACGCTTGCGCACCCCGGTGGCCGCCGACTGCTGCGCGGAGTTGAAGACCTTCTCGAACACGCGGGGCACGGCGAGCAGGAAGGTCGGCCGGAAGGACTGCATGTCCGCCACCAGGTGCTTCGCGCCGGGGGCGTGCCCGAGGATCCCGGCCTCGGTGATGCACAGCACCTCGATGAAGCGGGCGAACACGTGCGCGAGCGGCATGAACAGCAGGGTGCGGTAGGAGGGGTCGTCCAACAGGACGTGCAGGGAACTGCGGGCCCCGTTCTGCGCGAGGTAGAGGAAGGACTGGTGCGCCAGCTCCACCCCCTTGGGCTGCCCGGTGGTGCCGGAGGTGTAGATGATCGTGGCGAGGTCACCGCCGGCGAGGGCCTCGGTGCGGCGGACCACCTCGGCGATCTCCACCTCCACCCCGGCGCCCACGAGCGCGGGGATGTCGCCGAACAGCTGCACGTCGCGGATGTGGGGGACACCCGCCTGGCGTACCCGCTCGGCGAGCTGCTCGGACTCGGCCATGACCAGCACCAGCTCGGAGTCGGTGCCGATCCAGGCGATCTGCTCCGGTGAGGAGGTCTCGTAGATGGAGACGGGGATGCCTCCGGCGCTCCAGATCGCGAAGTCCGCCAGGGTCCACTCGTAGCTCGTGTGGCCCATGATGCCGACCTTCTCGCCGGGTTCCAGGCCCCAGGCCACGAGGCCGCGGGCGAGGTCGAGGACCTCCTCGTAGAACTCCCGTGCGGTGCGCGGCTGCCACGCACCGTCCACGTGTCGCTCCACGATGACCTGATCCGGGGTGGTCCGTGCCCGACGGCGCAGCGCACCCGGGATCGACATCTCGGGTTCGAGCGGAACGACGGTGGGGGAGGAGTAGGTCTGGAGCATGGTGACCATCCAATCAGGTCACCGGGGATTCCTCAGCCCGGCGTCCCGGGATCCGGGGCGTGGGTGGGGTCCAGCACGCGGCTGAGGAAGGACTGGGTGCGCTCCTCCGCGGGGTTGGTGATCACCTGGTGCGGGTCGCCCTGCTCCACGATCACGCCGCCGTCCATGAACACCACGTGATCGCCCACCTCGCGGGCGAAGGTCATCTCGTGGGTGACCACGATCATCGTCATCCCGCCCTCGGCGAGGTCACGCATGACGGCGAGCACGTCACCGACCAGTTCGGGGTCCAGGGCCGAGGTGGGCTCGTCGAACAGCATGAGCGCCGGGTTCATCGACAGCGCGCGGGCGATCGCCACCCGCTGCTGCTGTCCGCCGGAGAGCTCGTGCGGCCGGGCCTGCGCCCGGTGCGCGAGGCCGACCCGCTCCAGCATCTCCATCGCGGTGGCCTCGGCGTCCTTGCGGGAGCGGCGCAGCACGCTGCGCTGGGCCATGGTGCAGTTGTCCAGCACGTTGCGGTGGCTGAACAGGTTGAACTGTTGGAAAACCATCCCCACGTGGGTGCGGACCCGGTCGATGTCCACGTCGGGGTCGGTGACCTCAGCGCCGAGCAGGCGGATGGTGCCGGCGCTCGGCTGCTCCAGGAGGTTCACGCAGCGCAGCAGGGTGGACTTGCCCGACCCCGAGGGGCCGATGAGGCAGACGACGTCGCCCTGCGCCACCTCCAGGTCGATGCCGCGCAGCACGTGGTTGTCCCCGAAGGACTTGTGCAGACCGGTGATGCTGACGACGCTCATGCCGTCCCTCCCGTGCGTCGCTCCAGCCACCGGGTCAGGAAGCCGAGCGGGATGGTGATGATGAGGTAGCACGCGCCCACCAGGAACAGGGGCGTCAGGCCGCCGCCGGCACCCGAGGACAGGGCGTCGCGGCCGATCTTGGTGAGCTCGTACTGCACCGGGGTCATCCCGATCGCGAACAGCAGCGAGGTGTCCTTGGTCAACAGCAGCAACTCGTTGGTCAGTGGCGGCAGCACGGTGCGGAACGCTTGGGGCAGCACCACCTTGATCAGCGTGCGGGTGTGGGACATGCCCAGCGAGCGCGCGGCCTCCACCTGCCCCTTGGGCACCGCCTGGATCCCGGCGCGCATGGTCTCGGCGATGTAGGCCGCGGCCACCGACCCCAGGGAGATCGCGGAGATCGCCGCGACCGAGCTGAGCGAGATGCCGAACGCCTGCGGCAGCGCGTAGTAGACGGTGATGACCACCAGCAGTGCGGGGATGCCGCGGAAGAACTCGGTGTACACGGTCGCGATCCACCGGTAGGGCCCCACGGAGCTCAGCCGCATGAGGGCGAGCAGGGTGCCCAACGTGATCCCGACCACGAACGCGGCGAGAGTGTAGGTGAGGGTGTTGAGGAAGGCCTGCGGCAGGTCGCCGATGAGCTCCTGGGCGGAGGCCAGATTGAAGACCGTCTCACCCACGCGTGACCAGTCGGCCGAGACCAGGACCACCACCAGCAGGGCGAGCAGCACGGTGTACTGCACCCCGCGGGAGATGCGGGCGCGTTGCCGCGGCGAGAACCTCGCGGTACTGGCCTCGGCCGACAGGTCGACGGTCATGCTCAGTCGGCCTCGGTGCCGATGTACTCCGCGTACACGGCGTCGTAGGTGCCGTCGCCCTGGATGCGCTCCAGGGTGGCGTTGATCGCCTCGAGCAGCGCGGTGTTGTCCTGCTTCACCCCGATGCCGTACTGCTCACCGGTGGCGATGGTGTCCAGCACCACGACCTCGTCGTCCTCGTACGCGGCGAGCGAGGCGATGTCGTTGACGATGGCGTCCACCTGGCCATTGCGCAGCGCCTGGACCTGCAGGCCGAGGTCCTCGAACTCGGTGCCGACGTAACCCTGGTCGGCGACCCAGTCGGCGCCGGTGGTCGCCTGCATCACGCCGATGGTGGCGCCGTCGAGGTCATCCAGGCTCGCGATGTCCGAACCGGACTGCACCATGACGGCCTGGTCGGCGTCGAAGTAGGGGTCGGAGAAGTCGAGGTTCTCCTCGCGCTCCTCGGTGATCGTGATGGCCGAGATCACGGCGTCGCAGGTGTCCGCCTCCAGCGCCGCACCGGACTGGATCCCGTCGAACCCGGTGTTCAGCACGGCGAGCTGGACGCCGAGGTCGGTGGCGACCTCGTCCATGATCGCGATGTCGAACCCGATGATCTCGCCGTCCTCCTCGTACTCGAACGGCTCGTACGGGGTGTTGGTGCAGACCGTGAGCTCACCCTCGGAGATCAGGGCGACCTCGGCGGAGGCGCCGTCGGTGCCCTCGGTGGCGGCGTCGGTGGCGGCGTCCTCACCCGAGTCGGAGGAACACGCGGCGAGCGTGACGAGGGCGGCTGCGGCCACCGCGGCGGTGGCCAGGCGTGCAGAGCGCATGGGTTGTGTCCTTTCGCTGAAACTCCTTGGAACGCCCGTCACTGTAGTAAGTCGGATGTGAACGGGGCGTTTCGGGTCACGGATCGGTATTGAATCGTCACCGACATCACAGCGCCGCCCGGTGCCGGGATACCCGGTACCGGACGGCGCGGTGCGTGTGTTCAGCGCTTGGGCGGTGCCTCGCCGAGGGCGGCGGCGGCGACCCCGACCAGCAGCGACTCGCCGTCCGCGCCCCTGGCCTGCCCGGGCAGCACCTCCAGGGTCCCGGTGACCTTCGCCGCGGCGCGCAGGTCGCCGGCGACCAGGGCGAGCTGCGCCGTCGTGGGCTCATCGGCGACCAGTTCGGCGCCCAGCAGCGGGGTGCGCTGGGAGACCTTCGCCTCGCTCTTGACCTTGCGCAGCGCCGAGAGTGCCGCACCGGCGGTGGCCACCACGCCCCTCAGCCCGTCCGCGGCGGCGTCACCCGCGGCCTCGCGCAGGCCCTCGCTGGTGGGCCAGGAGGCGGCGTGCACCGACCCGGAGCGCCACCACGACCACACCTCGGCCGTGGCGAAGGGCAGGAACGGTGCGAACAGGCGCAGCAGCGTGTCCAGCGCCAACCAGAGCGTCGCCCGCGCCGAGGCGATCTCCGCCTCGGTGAGCTGCGCCGTCGTGCCCTGCGCATCAGCGGCGCCGCGGCCGTAGGCGCGGTCCTTGACCAGTTCGAGGTAGTCGTCGCAGAACGTCCAGAAGAAGGACTCGGTCACCTCCAGCGCGCGGGCGTGGTCATAGGCCGCGAAGGCCTCGGTGGCGGCATCCACCACATCGGCGAGGTCCGCGAGCAGCGCCCGGTCCAGGCCCTGGGTGACGGCCGCCGGGTCCAGGGTGATCGCGGAGTCCGGGGCGGTGGTCAGCACGAACTTGGAGGCGTTGAGGACCTTGATCGCCAGCCGGCGTCCGATCTTCATCTGCCCGATCTCGAACGCGGCGTCGGTGCCCAGGCGCGCGGAGGCCGCCCAGTAGCGCACCGCGTCCGACCCGTGCTCCACGAGCAGGTCCATCGGGGTGACCACGTTGCCCTTGGACTTGGACATCTTCTTGCGGTCCGGGTCCAGGATCCACCCCGAGATCGCGGCGTGCTTCCACGGCAGCGTGCCGTGCTCCAGGTGGCTGCGCACCACCGTGGAGAACAGCCAGGTGCGGATGATGTCCTGCCCCTGCGGGCGCAGGTCCATCGGGTAGACCCGGGAGAACAGGTCCTCATCGGTCAGCCAGCCGCCGGCGATCTGCGGCGTGAGGGAACTGGTGGCCCAGGTGTCCATCACGTCGGACTCGCCCACGAACCCGCCGGCCACGCCCCGCTGCTCGGCGCTGTAGCCCTCGGGCACATCGGAGGAGGGGTCGATCGGGAGCTGCTCCGCGCGCGGGGTGAGGGGGGAGTCGTAGTCCACCTCGCCCTCGGCGTCCACCGGGTACCAGACCGGGATCGGCACACCGAAGAACCGCTGCCGGGAGACCAACCAGTCCCCGTTCAGGCCGCCGACCCAGTTGCTGTAGCGCACCCGCATGAAGTCGGGGTGGAAGTCCAGCTCCTCGCCGCGCGCCAACAGTTCGGCGCGCAGGTCGCGCTGGGGCTCGCCCTGGTCGGTCAGCCACTCCTTGCCGCCGTTGCGGATGTACCACTGCCGCGAGGTGACGATCTCCAGCGGCTTGTCGCCCTTCTCGAAGAAGTTCGCCTTGCGCTGAGTGGCCTTGGGCTCACCGAGCATCTCGCCGCTCGCGGTCAGCGCCTCCACCACGGCGGCGCGCGCGGAGAACGTCGTCTTGCCGGCCATCTCGCCGTACACGGCCCGCCCCGCCTCAGCGGTGATCCACTCCGGCGTCTCGCGGGCGATGCGGCCGTCGCGCTGCACGATGGAGCGCATCGGCAGGTTCAGCTCGCGCCACCACTGCACGTCGGTCAGGTCACCGAAGGTGCAGCACATGGCGATGCCGGAGCCCTTGTCTGCCTCCGCGCCCGGGTGGGCGAGCACGGGGATCTCGACGTCGAACAGCGGCGTGGTCACCGTGGTGCCGAACAGGTGGGCGTAACGCTCGTCGTCCGGGTGGGCGATCAGCGCCACGCAGGCGGGCAGCAGTTCGGGGCGGGTGGTCTCGATGACCACATCGCCGTCGGTGCCGTGGAAGGCCAGGGAGTGGTAGTGCCCCGGGTAGTCCCGGGCCTCCAGCTCGGCCTGGGCCACGGCGGTCTGGAAGGTGACGTCCCACAGTCCCGGTGCGGCGGCGGTGTAGGCCTCGCCACGCTCGAGGTTGTTCAGGAACGCCTGCTGCGCCACGCGCCGCGCCGAGGCCCCGATGGTCTGGTACTGGTGGCGCCAGTCCACGCTCAGGCCGAGGTGACGCCACAGCGACTCGAACTGCTTCTCGTCCTCCTCCGTCAGTTGCTCGCACAGGCGCACGAAGGTGCGGCGCGAGACCGGCACCTGATCGGCGGCCTTCACGCTCTTCGCGCCGCCGGAGTGCGGGGGCGTGAAGTCCTCCCCCTCGAAGGCCAGGGTCGGGTCGCAGCGCACCCCGTAGTAGTTCTGCACCCGGCGCTCGGTGGGCAGGCCGTTGTCGTCCCACCCCATCGGGTAGAACACCTTCTCCCCGCGCATCCGGCGGAACCGGGCCACCACATCGGTGTGCGTGTAGGAGAAGACGTGCCCGATGTGCAGGCTGCCGGAGGCCGTGGGCGGCGGGGTGTCGATGGAGAACACCTGCTCGCGGGTGGCCGTGCGGTCGAAGTGGTGCAGGCCCTGCTCGTCCCACACCGGTGCCCACTTCTCCTCCAGGCCCTCCACCCCTACCCGGTCCGGGACACTGACGGTGGTCAGCGGGGCGTCGGTCGGAGGGGCGGTGGCCGAGGCGGTGGTGGGCACAGGGGTGCCCTCGTGAGCGGTGGTCATGGCAGTAGTCTCCCAGATCCGCCACGCATCTGAGGGCGGCGTGGCGGTGTGGCGGGCGGTGTGGCGGTGCCTCGGCATAGGGTGAGGGGAGACCTGCGTACCACCCGCGTGCCGCGACGCGGCCGCTACGAAAGAGGCAGCCGGCATGACCGCCCCCACCCCCCAGCCGACCGCGAGGCCAGAGCCGACCGACGAGCCCGGCTCGTTCGCGCCCGCACCCGCGGACTCCGCGCCCCGCCATCACCACCGCCGCGAGCGGGAGGTCGTGGTGCCCCGCACCGGTTCCTGGCCGCAGCAGGTGGCGCGGTGGACCGGTCGCCTCCTCATGGCGGTGGCCGTCTGGCAGCTGATCGCGTTGATCATCCGGCCCTTCGCCCGCGGCTTCGTGGACACCGTCACCTCCTGGCTGGACGTGGTGGGCCTGCCGCACCCCACGCCGTTCTCCGTGGTGCTCACCGCGCTGATCGGCAGCGCCGTGCTGCGCCGCCAGCGTGCCGCGCTGTGGTTCATCCAGATCGTCTGGCTGCTGCCGGTGGTGCTGGTGGTGGCCGGCTCCGCGGTGCTGGTGGCCGCGGGACAGGCGCAGGAGGTCGACCTGACGGACGAGCCGGTCCTGTTCTGGCTCTCCGGCGTGGGCTGCCTGGTGGCGATGGCGATCCTCTTCACCGCACGCAAGGCCTTCACCGCCCGGCTGCGTGCCGGGGCCTGGTGGCAGGCCGCCCTGGTGTTCCTGGGCGGCATGGTGCTGTCGGTCGTGGTGACCTTCCTGCTGCTGGAGATCGTGCCGGACTCCCTCGATACGCTGCGCGACCGATTCAACTGGGCGGTCTCGGTGGCCGCCGGCACCACACCGGATGTCGCGCCGTTCCTCGCCGAGGGCAGCGCCCCGCACTGGGTGCGTGTGGTCGCCGGCCTGATCTCGGCGGTCGGCCTGCTGCTGGCGATCGTGGTGTTCCTGCGCGGCGCGAGCCGCAGCGCCGAGACCGACCGGGACTCCGAGCTCGCGGTGCGCCGCCTGCTACTGACCTACCCGAACGACGACTCCCTGGCCTACTTCGCCACGCGCGATGACCGGCACGCCGTCTTCTCCCCGAACGGCGAGGCCGCGGTCTCCTTCCGGGTGGTCTCCGATGTGGCGCTCGCCGCCGGAGACCCGATCGGCGACCCCCAGCAGTGGGAGGAGGCGATCAACGAGTTCATCGCCACCTCCCGGCGCTATGGCTGGGCGCCTGCCGTGGTGGGTGCCGGGGAGCACGGTGCCCGGCTGTACGCCGAGCACGGCTTCTCCGTGAGCACCCTCGGGGACGAGTCGGTCATCGACACCCGGACCTTCTCCCTCGCCTCCCCCCAGCTCGGTGCGGTGCGGCACGCCATCGCGCGGCCGCGGCGGGAGGGCTACACGGTCAAGATCGCGCGGGCCGAGGACATCGACCCCGAGGACCTCGCCGATCTGATCCGCGAGGCGGACGAGTGGCGCCACGGTGACGAGCGCGGCTACTCCATGTCGCTGTCCCGGTTCGGGGACCGGCGCGACCCGCGTGCCCTGATCGTCTCGGCCTACGACGCGCACGGCGCCCTGCGTGGGGTGCTCGGGTTCGTGCCGTGGGCGCGTACCGGGATCTCGCTGGACGTGATGCGCCGCTCGCCCGAGGCCGTCAACGGCGTGACCGAGTTCATGGTGACCTCCCTGGCCACCCAGGGCCGCGGGATGGGCATCGAGAAGATCTCGATGAACTTCGCGATGCTGCGCGAGGTGTTCGCCTCGGGGGAGAAGGTCGGCGCGAGCGCCTGGCACCGCCTGGTGCGCCGGGTGCTGCTGGCAGCCTCCCGGATCTGGCAGATGGACTCCCTGTACAAGTCCAACCAGAAGTACGACCCGCAGTGGCAGGCCCGATACATCTGCACGATCCCCGGCCAGACCACCCACGCGCTGTGGGCCTACGGCCAGGCGGAGGGATTCGTGCCCACCGCCCCGCGGTGGTTGCGGCGGCGGGAGCGCGCCGCCTCCCTGGAACAGGGAACGGGACGGGAGGAGCTCGCGACGGCGGTGCTCGCCCAGGAGGCCGAGTTGCGGATGCCCGCGGTGCCGCCGCGCAAACTCACCGACCAGCAGCGCGCCCGGTACGCCAAGTTGGACCTGCTGCGCGAAGCCGGGATGGACCCCTACCCGGTGGGGGTGCCGCGCACCCACCGCGTGGGAGACGTGACGGAGTCGATGATCGAGAGCGGCGCCGTCGTGTCGATCTCCGGCCGGATCGTGCGGCTGCGCGATCTCGGTGGGGTGATCTTCGCCGTCCTGCGGGAGCGCACCCACGAGGTGCAGGTGATGGTCACGGCCGACCGGCCCGACTCACGGCCGGACCTGTTCTCCCGGGTGGTGGACCTGGCCGACACGATCTCCGTGACCGGCGAGGTGACGCGATCGCGCACCGGTGAGCTGACCGTGCACGCCAGTTCCTGGGTGATGGCCTCCAAGGCCCTCACCCCGCCGCCGGACAAGTACCGAGGCCTGCAGGACGCCGACCAGCGTGCCCGGCTGCGGCACATCGACCTGGCGCTGAACAAGACCCCCACCCACCTGCTGGAGGGGCGCAGCGTGGCCGTGTGGGCGATGCGGCAGGAGTTCGCCAAGCGGGAGTACCTGGAGGTGGAGACCCCGATCCTGCAGGCGATCCACGGTGGGGCGAACGCACGGCCGTTCACCACCCACATCAACGCCTACGACATGAACCTCTACCTACGCATCGCGCCGGAGCTGTTCCTCAAGCGGCTCGCGGTGGGCGGGTTCGAGCGGATCTTCGAGATCGGTCGCAACTTCCGCAACGAGGGCGTGGACTACAAGCACAACCCGGAGTTCACCTCGCTCGAGGCCTACCAGGCCTACGCCGACTACACCGTGATGCGCGAACTGACCCGCGAACTCATCATCGCGGCGGCGCGTGCGGTGCACGGCCGGCCGATCGCGATCGACCCGAACGACGGCAGCGAGGTGAACCTCGACGTGCCGTGGCCGGTGGTGACCTGCCACGAGGCGGTCTCCCGCGCGGTGGGGGAGGAGATCACGCCGGACACCCCGATCGAGCGGGTGCGCGAACTGTGCGAGAAGCACGAGATCGCGTTCGGGATCGACCACTCCCACGGGTCGCTCGTGGCCGAGCTCTACGACGAGCTCGTGGAGGACCAGACCACCTTCCCGACCTTCTACACCGACTTCCCCAAGGAGACCTCGCCGCTCACCCGCGAGCACCGGGTGGACCCGAGGCTCGCGGAGCGGTGGGACCTGGTGGCCTTCGGCTCGGAGCTGGGGACCGCGTACTCCGAGCTCATCAACCCGGTGGACCAACGCGACCGGTTCACCCGGCAGTCGCTGCTCGCGGCGATGGGTGACCCGGAGGCGATGGAGATCGACGAGGAGTTCCTCTCCGCGCTGGAGTTCGGGCTGCCGCCCACCGGCGGCCTGGGGCTCGGGGTGGACCGGGTGTACATGTTCATCGTGGGCGCCACGATCCGCGAGACGCTGACCTTCCCGTTCACCAAGCCGCAGTAGCGGGCCCGGCCTGGCCGGCCCACCGCCTCGCCGAGCGGGTGCTTAGGCGGGGTTCGTTCGCCGGCGGGCTGCGCAACCACCCGCTCGGTGGGGGTGGGGTGGCGCAAGGGCACGCTCGGCGCGGTGGCGGTGGGAGGATGAAGGCATGACCGATTCCGCGAAGTCTGTGCCTGAGAAGTCCCTGACCGTCGGCGTCGCAGCGGCGCTCGAGCAGTTCCATCCCAGCGAGATCCTCGAGCACGCCGCGCTCGCGGAGAAGCACGGGTTCTCCGGGCAGATGGCCGCCGACCACGTGCAGCCATGGGTGCCGGCGCAGGGCGAGGCGGCGTTCGTGTGGAACGTGCTCTCCGCGCTGGGCGAGCGCACCACCGGCGACCTCGGACCCGGCGTCACCTGCCCCTCGATGCGCTGGCACCCCGCGATGGTCGCGCAGGCCAGCGCTACCCTCGCCGCGATGTACCCCGGCCGGCACTGGCTCGGCCTGGGCTCGGGTGAGGCGCTGAACGAGCACGTGGTGGCCGGGTACTGGCCGGAGGCGCCGGAGCGCATCAACCGGATGTTCGAGGCGATCGAGATCATCCAGAAGTTGTTCGCCGGCTCGATCGCGGGCAAGGACGTCAAGCACAAGGGTCAGTTCTTCCAGATGGAGTCCATGCGGCTGTGGACCATGCCGGAGGTGCCGCCGGAGATCCTCGTGGCCACGGCCGGGCCGGTCACGGCCAAGCGCGCGGGACGGCACGTGGACGGTCTCATCACCGTGGGTGCGCCCCTGGAGAAGATCAGCGGCCTGTTCGACAAGTTCGCGCAGGGCGCCCGCGAGGCGGGTAGGGACCCCGACGCCATGCCGAAGGTGCTGCAGCTGCACCTGTCCTGGGCTCCCACCTACGAGGAGGCGCTCGCCAACGCCATGGAGCAGTGGCCCAATGGCGGCATGAAGTTCCCCAAGGGTGACATCCGCTCGCCGTTCGACTTCGCCGCGATGGCCAAGCTCGTGCGCGAGGAGGACTTCGCCGGTCGCATGGTGATCTCGGAGGACCCGGACGCCCACCGGGCGGAGATCCAGAAGTACATCGACCTCGGCTTCGACCGCGTCTACCTGCACAACGTGGGGCGCAACCAGGCCGAGTGGATCGAGACCTTCGGTCGGGACGTGCTCCCGCAGCTGCACCGGTGAGCGCGCAGGTGAACGACGGCGTGCCGGCGCTGCAGGTAGTGGCGCCGGACGGCGTCCCCGCCATCACCTCCTCGACGAACCTTCCCGCGGTGCTCACCCCGATCCTGGCCAACCTGACCTGGCCGGACGGGAGCGTCGGGATCACGCAGGGCGACGTCGTCGTGCTGGCCTCCAAGGTGGTCTCCAAGGCGGAGGGCCGGCTGATCAAGGCTCCAGATCGGGAGGCCGCGATCGACGCCGAGACGGTGCGACTGGTGGCCTCCCGCGAGAACGCCGACGGCTCGCGGCTGCGGATCGTCCAGAACCGGCAGGGGATCGTGATGGCCGCGGCGGGCGTGGACTCCTCCAACACCCACCCCGGCACCGTGCTGCTGCTGCCCGAGGACCCGGACGCCTCCGCGCGCGCCCTGCGCCGGGGCCTCGCGGCCAGGCTCGGGGGCGTGCGCCCCGGGGTGATCCTGTCCGATTCGGCCGGTCGGCCGTGGCGCGACGGCGTGGCTGACCTGGCGATCGGCGCCGCCGGGATCGCGGTGCTGGACGACGCCCGCGGCCGCACCGACGACGCGGGCCGTCCCCTGGAGGTGACCGTCGTCGCCGTCGCGGACGAGATCGCGGCGGCCGCGGACCTGCTGAAGGGCCCCACCGGGGGCCGGCCCCTCGCCGTCGTGCGCGGCATGGGCCGGGTGGTGACCCACGAGGACGGACCGGGCGCCCGCGTGCTCAACCGCACCGGGGCGCAGGACATGTTTGCGCTCGGCACCCGCGAGGCGTGGGAGCGTGGCCGCGCCGGGGATCCGCTGCCGTAGCGCCGCACCACAGCCGCGAGCCCGTGCCCCCGGCGGTCAGTCCGTGGTCCCGGGCCACGTGCTCGGCGCAGACCCCACGGGTTCGCGGCCGTAGGTCGGCAGGCACGACGACGGCGGCGGGAGCCGAGACTCCCGCCGCCGCTTGGGTGTCGGCGACCACCCCCGGGCCGCCGCGTCGGATCAGCCCTCGGCGCTCTCCAGCACCGCGCGCACCTCGGCCGCGCTGGTGGCACGCTCCAGGCGGGCCACGGCCTCGCTGTCGGCGAAGACCACGGCCACCTTCTGCAGCAGGCTCAGGTGCTCATCGCCCACGGCCGCGATCCCGATCACGAACGTGGCGCGTTCGGCGCCCCACTCCACACCGCCGGGGTAGCGGACGAAGGAGAGCCCGGTGGACCGCACCTCGCCCTTGGCCTCATTGGTGCCGTGCGGGATGGCCAGGCCCTCGCCCATGTAGGTCGAGACCGACTTCTCGCGCTCGTGCATCGAGGTGACGTAGTCCTGCGTCACGTACCCCTGCGCCACCAGGAGGTTGCCCGCCTCGTTGATGGCGTCGGCCTGGGTGGTGGCGGTGCCGGTGAGGACCACCGCGCCGTCCACCAGCAGCTCCGGGCGGGTGGCCGTGGCCGCGCCGCCGGCGACCGGAGCCTCGCTCGGGGCGGGCGCCGACGTCCGCGGGTGGGCGCCGCCGCCGTCTCCCATCGAGTCGATGAGGTCCACGATGTCGTCGTAGCTCGGGGAGTCCATGAAGTTCTCCACCGAGACATGGATCGCGGAGCCGCTCTTCTGCCGCGCGCGGTCGGTGAGGTCCTGGTGGGTGACCACGAGGTCCCACTCGTCCTCGAGGTTGGAGATGGCCTTGTTCACCACGGTCACGTGGCCGTGCCCGGCCTTCTGGATCTTGCGGCGCAGCACCGAGGCGCCCATCGCCGAGGAGCCCATGCCCGCATCGCAGGCGAACACGATCTTGCGGATCGGGCCGGACTCGGCGGACTGGGCGGTCAGCGTCGAGGCCACCGAGGACTTCTTGCCCTTCATCGACTCCATCTCGGCGGCGGCTGCGGCCAGGTCCACCTCGCCCCGGTTGCGCTCCAGGCGGAGCATGAACGCGGCGACCAGGAAGGTGACGGTCGCCGAGGCGACCACCGACAGGGTGACGCCGACATAGCTGTCGCTGGCGGTCTGCAGCATCACGGCGATGATGGACCCGGGGGCCGCTGGGGCTCGTAGCCCGGAGTCGAACAAGTCGTTGGTGAACACGCCGGTCATGCCGCCGAGGATGAGGGCGATGATGAGGCGCGGCTTGGCCAGCACGTACGGGAAGTAGATCTCGTGAATGCCGCCCACGAACTGGATCAGCATCGCGCCGGGGGCAGAGGCCCGCGCCAGGCCGGTGCCGGCGACGGCGAAGGCCAGCAGCAGCCCGAAGCCGGGACCAGGGTTCGCCTCGAGCAGGAACAGGATGGACTTGCCGGCCTCGACCGATTCGGCGGTGCCCAGCGGCGTGAGCACGCCGTGGTTGATGGCGTTGTTGAGGAAGAGGACCTTCGCCGGCTCGATGATGATCGAGGTCAGCGGGAGGAGGCTGTTGTCCACCAGCCACTGCACCCCGGCGCCGAGGGTGTCGGAGATCCAGGTGACGATCGGGCTCATCACGAAGAACCCGACGAACGCCAGGATCCCGCCCCATATGCCGGCGGAGAAGTTGTTGACGAGCATCTCGAAGCCGGGGCGGATCTTGCCGTCCCAGATCGCGTCGATCTTCTTCATCGACCAGCCGCCGAGCGGACCCATGATCATGGCGCCCATGAACATCGGGATGCTGGTACCGGTGATGACACCCACGGCAGCGATGGCGCCGACCACGCCGCCGCGCACCTGGTACATCATGTGGCCGCCGGTGTAGGCGATGAGGATCGGCAGCAGGTAGGTGATCATCGGGCCGACGATGCCGCCGCCGTCGAAGTCACCCCATCCACCGATCTGCGCGACCCAGCTGTCGGCGGCGAAGTTCTTCTCCGCGCCCACGCCGTTGAGCCAGCCGTCGCTGATGAACAGGGCGGTGATGAGGCCCCAGGCGATGAACGCCGCGATGTTGGGCATCACCATGTTGGACAGGAACGTCCCGAACTTCTGCACCGCGACTCTGGCGGAGCCGCGCTCCTTCGCCGGTGCGGCGTCGGTGGTGGTGGTCATGCGCTTTCCCTCTCAGCCGTGTCTGGGCAACCCTGCCCGGATCCCCGTTGATCTGTGTTGATGTTTATATCGGTTTGGATCGCGCCGTGTCAAGGAGGATTGACGACACGATCCAACTCAGGCAGACTGAACCCACACAAACACAGGCCCACGCGTCGACGTCGACGTCGACGGTGCGCCGCGCTGATGGGAGCATCGATGAAGGCACTGCGATTCCACGCCCCGGGTGACGTCCGCATCGAGGAGGTGGCAGAGCCGACCTGCGGTGAGCGTGAGGTCAAGATCCGCGTGCGCAACTGTTCCACCTGCGGTACGGACGTGAAGATCCGCAACAACGGGCACGTCAACATCACGCGCGAGACCACGATGGGCCACGAGATCGCCGGGGAGGTCGTGGAGGTGGGCGCCGAGGCCAAGGGTGGCTTCGCCGTCGGGGACCGGGTCCAGGTCATCGCCGCCGTGCCGTGCGGGGAGTGCCACGAGTGCTCCAAGGGATGGATGGAGGTCTGCCAGAACCAGACCTCGGTCGGATACCAGTACGACGGCGGGTTCGCCGAGTACATGATCGTCCCGGAACAGGTCCTGAAGGTGGATGGGCTCAACCGGATCCCCGACAACGTCGGCTTCGACGAGGCCTCCGCCGCCGAGCCGTTCGCGTGTGCCATCAACGCCCAGGAGCAGATGGGCATCGAGGAGGGCGACTTCACGGTCGTCTTCGGCGCCGGCCCGATCGGGTGCATGCACATCCGGATCGCGCGCGGCGTGCACAAGGTCGGCCAGGTCTGGCTCGTGGACGTCAACGCCGAGCGCCTGGCGATGTCCGCCGAGGCCGTGCAGCCCGACGGCGTGATCGACGCCTCGAAGGAGGACGTGGTCGAGCGCGTCATGGAGCTGACCGGCGGTCGCGGCGCGGACGTCATCATCACCGCGACGCCCGCGAACATCACCCAGGAGCAGGCCATCGCGATGGCCGCGCGCAACGGCCGGATCTCCTTCTTCGGCGGGCTGCCCAAGACCGACCCGACCATCACCTGCGACTCGAACCTGGTGCACTACCGCCAGTTGCACATCCACGGAGCGAACGGTTCCGCGCCGGACCACCACAAGCGGGCCCTGGAGTACATCTCCACCGGGCAGATCCCGGTGAAGGACCTGATCACGCGGCACGTGCCGCTGGACCAGGCCCTGGAGGCACTCGACATCGTCGCTCGCGGCGAGGCCATCAAGGTTACCGTGGAGCCATGAGTCAGAACCCGCTGGCGATGTATGCCCCCGAGCGCCAGCAGATCATCATCGACCACGCGCGCGACAAGGGCCGGGTGGAGGTGGGGGCGCTCGCCGAGATGCTCCGGGTAACCCCGGAGACGGTGCGGCGGGACCTCACGGCCCTGGAGCGACGCGGCCTGCTGCGCCGGGTCCACGGGGGAGCACTCCCCGTGGACCGGCTCGGCGTGGAGCCGAGCCTGGAGCGCCGGATGACCCGGGCGCACGAGGAGAAGATGCGGATCGCCGCTCGTGCGCTGGAGGAGCTGCCCGACGGCGGGACGATCCTGCTGGACTCCGGCTCCACCACGGTGGCCCTCGCCCAGGCGCTCCCCGCGGACAGCGACCTGACGGTCGTCACCAACTCGGTGGCGATCGCATCGCTGCTGTACGAGCGGGCGGACACCTCCCTGGTGATCCTCGGCGGCCCGGTGCGCAGGCGCACCGGGGCGGCCGTGGGCTCCTGGGGGCGCGCGGCCCTGGAGGACATCTACGTGGACGTCGCGTTCCTCGGTGCCAACGGGCTGGATGTGGAGCGCGGCTTCACCACCCCGCACGGGATCGAGGCCGACACCAAGCGCTCCTTCATCCGTGCGGCGCGCCGCGCCGTGGTGGTGGCCGACTCCTCCAAGGCGGGCGTGGTGAGCTTCCACCGCTTCGCCCGCACCGACGAGGTGGACCTGCTGATCACCGATGCGCGGCTCGATGACGAGACCGCGGAGCAGTTCGACGGGGCCGGGGTGGACGTCGCCCGGGTGTGAGGCGTCGGTGACCGAATCGCCGTGGATCAGGAGGTCCGTCGGCGCGTGAGGCGCCGCCCGACACTTCTAACTGACGCTTACTCCTCCCGGCACTGGGAGCCGTCCTTGATGATCGTCGCGCTCGGAGAACTGCCCGCGCCGAAGGTAGAGCCAGCAGGGAGGGCGACCGTCAGGTGAAGCGCCCAGTTCGGCTGCGCTGCGTCCCAATCTGTGGGTAGGTCTGCCAAGAAGTGGATGCTCGCGGAGAGCCCGTAGTCACTCGTGAGAGTGAACACCTCGGTGTAGGCGTCGATCGTGGTTGAGGTCACCAATTCGGGCGAGTATCCCGCAGCCAACCCGATCTCGGGCAACACGATGCTCGAGTCCTCGCTGGTGATGCTGAAGGTGAACTGGGTTCCTTGCGGGAAGGCCGGGTTCGGCCACTCCAAGTTCGTATTCGTCGCCGTCAGTCGGTTCTGGATCTGGGAGATCAAGCACTCGGTTGAGGCGGCGATGGTGAACACCCCGCCTGTCGAGGCGAGAGCGGCCGGCGCCGCCATGGTCGTGGCGGCGACCACGGGCACGCTCCAGGCCGCGCCCTTGAGGACGGAGCGTCGGCGCAACCCTAGCTCGATGGCGTTGTCGTTTCGCATGATGGGCCCTCTCCCGTGGCGAATTGGTGTGGGACGCGATCGTTTCCACGCGGTGGCCAACTACGTCGGCCGGTCAGCGTTTGCGTCGACTCGAGGCTACCCGACGTTGCCCTGGTCTGCGCATCAAGCCAGGCCTGCTCGCCAGAGCACCATGCGCGCCATCGCGAGGCAACCGACCGTGGTGGCGCGTCTCGCGATGACGCGATGCCCGACGGCGATCCCCACCCGGTAGCCCCACGTGGCCACGCAGGTGGTCGCCTCGGGTGAGGTGGGCTGGACCCGGATCCAGGTCTCGCCGACCAGGAGCGGGCCCAGTTTCCGCAGGTGCAGAGCGAGGGGTTCGCCCGGGTGGGCTGCGCCGTCGTGCGCCCTGGTGACGACCATCCGGTCGGGGAGGATTCCGGCGGTGTCCGCCAGGAATCGGCTGCCCGGGCGCAGGGGAGTGCCGGCCTCACCCGGTGGGCGGGTGATCGTGGTCAGCGGGATCCAGCGATCGTGGCGCTCGACATCCGCGAGGAGGGCAAATGTGCGCTGGGCGCTCGCCGGGATCGTGCGGCTGACTTCGGGCATGCCTTCAGGGTAGGAGGTGGCGCCTCCCCAGCCGTGCGGGAGCGAGTCGGGTGTCGGTCGCGCTGCTCGGTGCTCGTTGTCCACAGATGAGTTCAGGCACCTCAGGATGTCAGTTGTCAGCCGTACAGTTGCCACATCAGTTCGAACGATGGGGCGGGGGTGATGATCGTGGTGGCGGAGGTCGTTGCGCAGGAGCCCGGGTCGGCCGGGGCCCGGTGGCGGGCCGGCGTCGCCGCAGGGCTCACGACTCCCGGTGCGATGGATGCGGGTGACACAGCGGAGGGCCGCACACCTGCGGGTGACACAGCAGCCGGTCGGGTGTCCGCGCTCGCGCAGCGGGTGAGGGATTCCGTCGCGCACCTCGCGGCCGAGGTGTCCCTCGCCGAGGAGGAGATCGCGCGCCTGGACGCGGACGAGTCGTCCGGGGGCCCTACCTCCCAGCGCGCCGCACTGCGGTCAGCCATTCGGGTGCTCGATACCGCCTCCTCGATCCTCGGCGTGCAGCGCACCCGGGTGGTCGCGCTAGCCAGCGGTCCGAGTCGGAGCGGGACCTCGATCGCCGACGAGCGGGAACAGCGCCAGTTCACCACCTGGCGTGCCACGTCGTCCCGGCAGGGGCTGGGCGCGGCGAAGACAGAAGCGTCCGCGGGTGCCGCGCTCGGACAACTGCCGCGGGTGTGTGAGGCGGCGAGCGACGGGACCGTGAGCGAGGGACACGTCCGCGCGATCGCCGGCGTGCTCGACGGCGTCTCCAGCCAGACCCGGAGTCGCTTGGTCGCGTGTGAGGGCGAGATCCTCGACCGCGCAAAGAAGGCGAGCGTCCCCGAACTGCGCAAGGAACTGCGGGCCCAGGCCGCCGCCATGGAGGCGGATCAGGCCGACCGTGACTACGAAGCGGCTCGGCGATCGCGCAGCCTCCGGCTGATCAACGGGCGAGGCGGGGTGACAGTGGAAGGATTCCTGGACCCGGTCGCCGGCGCCACGGTGCGCACCGCGTTGGAGTCCTTGACGGAGGCGCCCTCGGCTGACGATCCGCGCGCGCCGGAGGCTCGACGTGCGGATGCGCTGGTCCTGTTGGCCGAACGCACTCTGTCCGTCGGCGACCAGCGCAGCGGCTCGCAGATCCGGCCGCACCTGACGGTACTCATCCGTGAGGACACCTGGCTGCTCCTGATGGCGCGCCGGCGGCAGGGATGCTTGGGTGCGGGTGCGGGTGCGGGTGCGGGTGCGGGTGCGGGTGCGGGTGTGGGTGTGGGTGTGGGCCAACGCCGGCGTCTGACGTCGAACGCGTTCGGGGCCTCGGGGCTCAGCGAAGAACCACCGCTGGCGCAGCTGCTGGACGGCACTCTGATCCCGTTCGCGGCGCTGGAGGTCATGGCATGCGACGCCTACCTGCAGCGCATGGTGCTCGACCCGGCCGGAGTTCCCGTGGACGTCGGTCGCACGAAGCGCACCTACGAGGGCGACCTGCGGCGGGCGGTTCTCGTGCGGGACCGGCACTGCCAGTTCCCCGGGTGTCACATGCGAGCGACCTGGTGCGAGGTGCACCACCTGATCCACTGGTGCCGGGACGGCGAGACCACCTTGGAGAACGCGATCACGCTCTGCTCCCGGCACCACCACCAGGTCCACGATGAGCGGATCACCATCTCGCGGACGGCCACCGGGTTCCGCTTCGCGCGGCAGGACGGCCGCCACATCGGTGAGTCGAGCAGGGTCGAGGATGACCTGCTGATCCCGCGGCGACGGGAGGCTTCGAGAGGCATGCGAGTCGCGCCGCAGGACCCCAGCGTGGCCCCAACTCGAGCAGGGAGTACAGCCTTGGCCCGCAGTGAGGCGATTGCAGGGGAGTCGCCGCCCGGGGCTGGGGAGTCGCCGCCCGGGGCTGGGGAGTCGCCGCCCGGGGCTGGGGAGTCGCCGCCCGGGGCTGGGGAGTCGCCACCTCTCTGGTAGGCGGAGGCCGGTGGCCCCGGCGGACGGGTCGTCCGCGTTTCGCCGGGGCGTCAGCGGCTCACGCGGCGAGTGCCGCCCTCTTACGCCCCGGGTGCCACCTGCTCAGGCAGCGGCCCGCGGGCGCTCCGGGGGAATGGCCGCGAGCAGCGTGCGCGTGTACTCCTGCTGCGGCTCGGCGAAGATCGCCGCCGCCTCACCCTGTTCCACGGCCTTCCCCGACTGCATCACCAGCACCTCGTGGCTCATCTGCTGCACGATCGCCAGGTCGTGGGCGATGAACAGGTACGTCAGCGCGAGCCGCTCCTGCAGGTCGCGCAGCAGGTCCAGGACCTTGGCCTGGATCGACACGTCCAGCGACGCGGTCGACTCGTCCAGGATCACCACCTCCGGCTCCAGCGCGAGTGCACGGGCGATCGAGACCCGCTGCCGTTGCCCGCCGGAGAGCTCGTGCGGGTACCGGTCGATGAACTCCTCCGGCAGGCCGACCAGGTCGAACAGTTCCGCGATCCGCGCCCGCCTCGCCGGCCCCGTCGCGATGCGGTGGACCCGCAACGGTTCCGCGACCGCAGCCCCCACGCTGCGCCGCGGGTCCAGCGAGGCGAACGGGTCCTGGAAGACCATCGCGAGGCTGCGCCGCAGTGCCCGGCGACCCGCGCCGCGGGCCCCGAGTACGTCCCGCCCCGCCAGGGTCGCCGCACCGGAATCGGCATCCACCAGCCCGGTGAGGACATTCGCGATCGTGGACTTGCCCGACCCCGACTCCCCGACGATCCCGAGCGTGCGCCCGCGCGGCAACTGGAAGCTCACCCCCTGCACGGCGTGGATCCGCTGCTTCCCGGTGGGCGTGGACACCGGGAAGGTCACGTGGAGGTCGTTGACCTCCAGCAGCGGCCCCGGCCCGTCCGGGCCGGCCCCGCGATCTCGGCTTTCGTCGTCCGCGGGTCGGGCCGGCCCGGCGTGCCCCAGCACGGGCCGGGCCGCCAACAACTCCCGGGTGTAGGGGTGCTGGGGTCGGTCGAAGACGTCCAGCACCGGAGCCTCCTCCACCGCGCTGCCGTGGCGCAGCACCACCACGTCGTCGGCCACCTGCCCGATCACCCCGAGATCGTGGCTGATCCAGATCACCGCGGTGCCGGTCCGCTCCTGCAGATCCCGCACCAGCTGCAGGATCTGCGCCTGGGTGGTGACATCCAGCGCGGTGGTCGGCTCGTCCGCCACCAGCAGCGCCGGGTCGCACGCCAACGCCACCGCGATCATCACGCGCTGGCGCTGGCCGCCGGACATCTGGTGCGGATAGGAGTCGATCCGCGCCTCCGGGTGAGGGATCCCCACCGCCTCCAGCAACTCCAGGGCACGGGCGCGGGCGCCGCGTCGCGTCATCCCGCGGTGCACCTCCAGCGGCTCGGTGATCTGCCGTCCCACCGTCAGCAGGGGGTTCAGCGAGGTGGACGGGTCCTGGAACACGAACCCGACCGCGTCCCCGTGCACGCGCCGCAGCGTCCGCTCGCGCGCCCCGACCAGCTGGGTCTCGGCCTCGCCCCGGCGCAACACCGAGGAGCCGCTCACGTGGGAGGCGGGCGCGTCCAGGAGTCCGGTCGCGGCCAGCACCGTCATCGACTTCCCGGAGCCCGACTCGCCGACCAACCCGAGCGTCCCGCCCTGGGCCAGATCGAACGTCAGGCCCGAGACGATCTCGCGTCGTCCGATCGTGACCCGCAGGTCCTGCACGCTGAGCACGCTCTGCGGGCTGCTCATCGGTTCCTCCTTGCCTCGATGCGGGTGCGTTGGCGCGGGTCGAGCACATCGCGCAGGCCGTCGCCCACGAGGTTGAAGGCCAGCGCGGTCAGGAAGATCGCCAGGCCGGGGAACACGCTCATCCACCACGCCTGGCCGAGGAACGCCTGGGCCTCGGAGAGCATCCGACCCCAGGAGGGCTCCGGCGGCTGGATGCCGAGACCGAGGAAGGACAGCGCCGCCTCGGACAGGATCGCGAAGGCCAACGAGAGCGAGGTCTGCACGATGATCGGTCCGGAGATGTTCGGCAGCACGTGTCGCACCAGGATGTCCGGGCTCGGCGTGCCCATGGTGCGCGAGACCTGCACGTACGGCTCGGTGGAGATCGACAGGGCGCTGGCGCGGGCGACCCGCGCGAAGATCGGGGTGTAGACGATGCCGATGGCCAGCATCGTCGTCGCCAGTCCCGGTCCCAGCAGGGCCACGATGGCCAGCGCGAGCAGCAGCACGGGGAAGGCGAACATGACGTCGACCACCCGCATGATGACGGTGTCGAACCAGCCCCGCGCGTACCCGGCCACGACCCCGAGGGTGACCCCGACGACGAACGCGAACGCCACTGAGGCCACCGCGACGATCAGGGAGACCCTGGTCGCCAGCACCACGCGGGAGAACACGTCCCGCCCGAGGTCGTCCGTGCCGAACCAGTGCGCACCCGAGGGCGGCTGCAGCGCCTGGCTGACGTCGACGTCGTTCTCGCCGTACGGCGCGATCACCGTCCCGAACAGCGCCATCACGAGGATCAGCAACAGGACCACCGCGGCGGCGACCGTCAGTCCGTTCGAGGCCAGCAGCTGCAGGTTCGTCATCCGCCCCGACGGCGCGGCCTCCCGGGCTGGCGCGCCGCCAGGATCCGGCTCACCGGGGAGTGGGAGGTGGTCTCGATGGTCATGACAATCGGATCCTCGGGTCGATGATCGCGTAGAGCACGTCCACGATCAGATTCACCAGCAGGAACAGGGCGGCGATGAGCAGGACCGCGCCCTGGATGAGGCTGTAGTCGCGCATGAGCACGGCGTCGTAGACCAGGCGGCCCAGGCCGGGCCAGGCGAAGACGACCTCGACCACGATCACCCCGCCGAGGATGGTGGCGAGCTGGATCCCGGCGATGGTCAGCACCGGCACGAGCGCGTTGCGCACGATGTGCCGGAAGGTCACCGTGTGCCGCGGCAGGCCCTTGGAGCGGGCGGTGCGCACGTAGGACATGTCCACCACCTCCAGCACCGCCGCGCGGATGTAGCGGGTCATGATCGCCCCGGCCACCAGACCCACGGTCAGCCCCGGAAGGGCGACCTGGTGGGCCCAGCCCCCGACGCTCTGCGAGATCGGGATGTACCCGGAGGAGGGGAACCACCCCAGGGTGACGGAGAACAGGGTGATCAGCAGCATCCCGAGCCAGAAGTCGGGGATGGAGACGCCGAACTGGCTGCCGATGCGGATGGCGGCGTCGGAGATCCGGCCCTCGTGCAGCGCGGCCCAGATGCCGAGCGGAACCGAGATCAGCATCGCGATGAGCAGCCCGACGGCGGCGAGCGAGACGGTGGCCGGGAGCCGGTCCATCAAGGTGACCGCAACGGCCTGGCCGTCGCGGAAGCTCACCCCGAGGTCCCCGGTCAGGACGCCCCCGAGATAGGAGAGGAACTGCTGGGGCAAGGGGCGGTCCAGGCCGGACGCGGCGCGCAGCGCATCGTAGGCCTCCGGGGTGTAGCGGGTGCCCAGCGCTATCCGCACGGGGTCGCCCGGAACGAGTTGCACGAGCGCGAAGGTGACGACCATGACGCCGAGCAGCACGATCGCGGAGTACACGATGCGGCGGGCGAGGAACGCCACGACGGGGTGACCGAGGATGCGGGACACGCCTTCTCCAGGGTTGAGGGGCAGGTGAGCCGGTGGGGCCGGTCACAGGCGGTGCCTGTGACCGGCCCCACCGGACTCAGTCGGCGAGAGAGACGTCGTGGAACCTGATCGCGGCGTCGCTGCGCGCGACGTAGCCCTCCAGGTCCGGCGACCAGGCCTGGATGATCGCCGGGTTGTAGAGGTAGATGTAGCTGGCGTCGTCAGCGATCATCGTGGCCGCCTCGGCGTAGATCTCCGCGCGGGCGGCCTCGTCGGTCTCGACCCGGCCGGAGTCGAGGAGGGCGTCCACGTCCGGGTTGGAGTAGCCCTGGAAGTTCGATCCGCCCTCGGAGTGGTGCTGGGCGTAGTAGAAGTCATCCGGGTCGATGTTCCCGAGCCATCCGAGCATCAGGGCATCCCAGTTGCCGCTGCCCTGCTCGTCGAGCCAGGTGGCGAAGTCCGGGGTACGGATGGTGACGGTGATCCCCAGGTCCTCCAGCGAGGAGGCGAGCACCTGGGCCGCGGTGGAGGACTCCGGGTAGTCCGAGGTGGCCATGAAGTCGATCTCCAGATCGCTCACGCCCGCCTCGTCCAGGAGCTCCTGGGCGCGCTCGAGATCGTAGTTGTACTCGTCGTAGGCGGTGTACCACGCCGAGGTCTGCGGGATGGCGAGTTGGTTCTCCTTGGCCGTGCCGTAGCTGACCGCCTGCACGATCGCCTCGCGGTCCACGGCGTAGGCGATGGCCTGGCGCACGCGCACGTCGTCGAACGGCTCGACGTCCTGGTTGAGGGCGAAGTACCAGTAGTCGTTGGAGGGTTCCACGCCGAGGACGAGGGCGTCGTCGCCTTCCAGGTCGGCGACCTGCTGCGGCGGGATGTTGTCGGTCCAGTCGATCTCGCCGTTCTGCAGGGCGGCGAGCGCGGTGGAGGGCTCGGAGATGAACCGGAACTCCACACCGGCCACCTCCGGTTCTCCGCCCCAGTAGTCCTCGTTCGCCGCGAGGGAGATGTGGTCACCGCTGACGTACTCCGTGACCGAGAACGGGCCGGTGCCGATCGGGGCGGTCTGGATCTCGCCCGAGGTCACATTGGCCTCCTGGACGATACCCAGACCCTTGAACCCGCCGATGGAGGAGAGCAGGTTCGGGCTGGGCTGCGTCACGGTGATGACGACGGTGGAGTCGTCCGGGGCCTCGACGCTCTCGACAGCGGAGAACCGCCAGGCGTTGGCGAGTTCCTCGTCCATGATGCGGTTGTAGGTGTAGGCCACGTCGCCGGCGGTGAAGTCGGTGCCGTCGTGCCAGGTGACGCCCTCACGCAGGTGGAAAGTCCAGGTCAGCTGGTCGTCGGAGAGCTCCCACGACTCGGCGAGTGCAGGCTGCATCTCGAGGTTCTCGTCCGGTTCGACGAGGTTGTCGAAGACGTTCTCCAGCACCTGGAAGCTGAAGTACGCACTGGTGTTGTTGGGGTCGAGCTGGTCCGGTTCGCCCGCGATCGCCGCGATCACGGTGGCGCCGGATGCGCCCTCGGAACTGGACTCGCTCGAACTGTCGGTGGTGCCGTCCAGGTCCACGCTCTCGCCGCCGCCCGAGCAGGCGGTGAGAGCAAGGATGCTGGCGACGGCGACTCCGGTGAGGGCTGCGGAGTGGGTGCGCATGGTCTCTCCCGTCGGTTTCCATCAAGATGATGATTGAACCATCAGAATGTGTCACCATGGTCAAGCGCTTGGCAAGCCTATGGCGCAACCTGAAACAGACTTGTTACGCAGCTGGCCCGTTGGAGGTGCCGTGACGTTCACGATCCTCGCCCGCGACCCCCGTGGGGAGTACCTCGCCGCAGCGACGGCCTCGAGATCGCTCGGCGTCGGTGCCAACGTGTTGGCGCTGGATCCCGCCGTCGGTGCCGTGGCCTCCCAGGCCTGGACCAATCCGCTGCTGCGCCATCGTGCGCTCGCGGCGATGAGAGCGGGGCAGGTGCCCGGCGAGGTGATCGACCGGCTGCCGGAGTGGGACGAGGGTGTGGCCCGTCGCCAGGTCGCCCTGCTCGGACTGCGGGGGCGCGGGAGCGCGTGGACCGGGCCAGAGTGCACGCCCCACACCGCGCAGCGGGTCGGTGACGGCTATGTGGTGCTGGGCAACGTGCTCAGCGCGCGGGCCGTGGTCGACGACATCGTCACCGCCCTGGAGCTTCCCACGCAGGGCCGCGCATCGCCGGACCGCAGTCGCGGGGAACGTGAGGCCCTGCACGCCTGCGACGTCGGCCGGCACGTGCTGCGGGCGATGCACGCGGGCGAGGCCGCAGGTGGGGACAGCCGCGGTCGACAGAGTGCGGCCATCCAGGTGGCTCGGGTGCAACAGGTCAGCCTGTGGCCGCCCCAGCTCGCGCTGGACCTCCGGGTGGACGACCACGACGAGCCGCTGGCGGAGCTCGAGCGTCTCCTGGGCCTGCGGGACGCGGCCCTTCAGGCCTCGAACGGGGTCACGGCGCCGAGCACCACGGTCTCCTCGGAGGCGTCGTTGGCCCACCAGTGCGGGGTCGAGCAGGTGTAGGTGGCGCTGTCGCCCGGCAGGAGTCGGGTGCGTCGCTCCCCGTGCACCACCAGCAGGGCGCCGTGCTCCACGGTGACCACCTCGGTGCCGAGGTGCCGGAAGGGCTGCGCCTCGTTGCTGAATCCCACGGGGAGGGTCGAGCGGATCAGTTGCAGCGTGCTGGTCAACCGCGGTGTGAGGAGTTCGCGCACCACGCGCTGCTCGGCTGGCGCCGTCGGGTCCGTCGGGAGCAGTTCCCGCTCGTCGGCGCGCACCACCATGCGGTCTCCCTCACCGCCCGCGAGGAGCGTGGCGAGGGGGATCTCCAGGGCGCGCGCGATGCGCTGCACCGCCTTGAAGGACGGGTTGCCCTGGCCTCGTTCGAGGTGGGAGACCAGGCCGAAACTCACGCCGGCGCGCTCGGCGAGGGCCGCGACCGAGAGTCCGCGCCGGCCGCGTTCCACCCGCACCGTGGCGCCGAGCGCCGCGACGTGCAGGGCGTCCGTATCGGCGGCGGGGTCATCGGCAGGGCCAGCGGCGGGGTCGGGTGAGATCACCCGATCACCTTAGGCGCGCTGCGCGAGCAGGGCACCGGTGAGCCCGCCGGGGTGCCCGGCCAGGGCGGTGAGGTCCTGCGCGAGGTCGACGTCGTGACGCAGGGTCGAGGAGTCCGGGAGATCGAGGCGCACGTGCCCGGCGGACTCGTGCCGCTCGGCCGATCCGCTGCCGTACGCCGGGCGGGGCAGGTGCGGCGCCCGGCAGGTCAGCAGCGTGGTGCCGGTGCCTGCGGCGTCCGGCACGAATGCGCGCTCGTGTGCGCCGGCGCGGCGCAGCGCGAGCTCCAGGTCGAGACAGCGCAGCCCCGGGAGGTCCGCCATCAACACCGCCACACCGCACCCCGGGTCGCGCTCCCGCGCGGCGTGGGCCCCGGCGAGGGCGGCCGCGTCGAGGCCGTGCTCGGTGGTGCTGCCGTGTTCGGCCGCGTCGGCCGCGTCGGCCGCGTCGGGCGCGTCGGCCGCGTCGCCGCTGCCGTCGGTGGCCCGCCGGGGTTCGGCGATCGTCACCAGTTCGGCGCTGCGCCCCGCCAGCGCGGGCGCCAGCATCGCGGGGAGCACTGCGTCGTCGGTCACCACCAGCAGCCCGGCCACCGTCGCGGCCTGGGCGGCCGCGTGGGCGGTGTCGCGCGCCATCGCCCGCGCGAGGTCCGCGCGCAGCGGCTGCGGCACGGCGTCGCCGAACCGGCTCTTGGCGCGGCCGCCCTCCTTCACGGGCAGTACCAGCCACCACCTCACGCCGACTCCTTCGCCAACGTGAGCGTGCGCTGCGCGATCCGGGCCGTGGCGCTCACATCCACCATCATGGTGTCAAACGACGCCACGTGGTGGGATGGGCCGCGCAGCCCCCGCGCCTGGGAGGCGTCCACGGCATCCAGTGCCCAGGCGTCCAAGATGCCGCCCTCGTCCCGCCAGCCGTAGTGCCGGGCCACGGCGCTCGCGGTCGCCTCCACGCCGATGGCCCGCAGGCAGGCGTCGGCCATCCCGCGCACCGGCGCGCCCCCCACGATCGGGGAGATCCCCACCACCCGCGCCGACGTGGCGCGCACTGCGTCCCGGATCCCGGGAATCCCCAGGATCGTGCCGATCGAGACCACGGGGTTGGAGGGCGGCAGCATCACCACGCCGCATCCGCCGAGGGCCTCGAGCACCCCGGGCGCGGGCCGGGCCTGCGCGACCCCGACCTGCTCGAAGCCCAGCGCCGGCAGCGCGGCCCGGTGCCGCACCCACCACTCCTCGAAGTGGATCGTTCCCTCCTCGGTCACCACGTGCGTCTCGACCTCGGACTCCGTGGCCGGCAGCAGCCGGACGGAGCCCTGGGGCAGCCCGGCATGACGGTCGAGGTCCCAACGCGCAGCGAGGCGGCGGGTGACCTCCGCGAGCCCCAGCCCACGCCGGAGCAGTTCGGTGCGCGCGAGGTGCGTGGCGAGGTCCAGGTCGCCGAGGGTGAAGAAGTCCCAACCCAGCCCGTACCCGGCGAGATCCTGCGCCACCCGGGTCGATTCGCCGTCGCGCCCCCAGCCCTGCCCCTCGTGCACCGCACCGCCCAGGGTGTACATGAGGGTGTCCAGGTCGGGGCAGATCCGCACACCGTGCAACCACATGTCGTCGCCGGTGTTCGCCACGACCGTGACCTCGTGATCACCCGGAACGGTGGCGAGGTGCGCGAGCAGGCCGCGCGTGAACCGGGCCCCGCCGACCCCACCGGAGAGCACCGTGATCCTCACGAGACCGCCTCCGGCAGGTGGGCGCCCTCGAAGGCGATGTGGATCCGGCCCCGGTGCGTCAGCACCTCCGCCTCCACGCCGTACACCCGGCGCAGCAGCCCCGGGGTCAGGACCTCGGCGGGCGTGCCGGCCGCGGCCAGCCGCCCCTGGTGCAGCACCAGCACGTGGTCGCAGTAGGTGGCGGCGAGGTTGAGGTCGTGCAGCGCGGCCACGGCGGTGCGACCCTCCTCCTGCACGAGTCGTCGCACGAACGAGAGCAGCGTGAGCTGCGCGGAGATGTCCAGGTGGTTCGTGGGCTCATCCAGCAGCAGCAGGCGAGGCTCCTGCGCCAGCGCCCGCGCGATCGTCACGCGCTGCTTCTCACCGCCGGAGAGGGTGGACCACATCCGGTTCGCGAGCGCGCTCGCCCCGACGGCAGCCAGCGCATCACCGACCGGGTCGGCGCCCGCTGGTGAGCCGCCCCAGCGGCGGTGGGGGATGCGGCCCAGGGCCACCACCTCCGCTGCCGTGAGGTCGGTGACGGTGGCGTTCTCCTGCTCCAGCAGCGCGATGTGGCGGGCGCGCTCCCGGCGCGGGATCTCGTGCACGGCCCGCTCGCCCACGAGTACGGCCCCCGCCTCCGGGCGCAGCAGCCCGGCGATGGTGCGCAGCAGCGTGGACTTCCCGGCCCCGTTCGGCCCCAGCAGCCCGGTCAGAGCGCCGGGCGGGGGAGTGGCGTCCACGCCGTTGAGCACCCACCGGCCGCCCAGTCGGGTGCCGACGGCGGCGATCCTCAGCTCCATGCCGTCAGCTCCATGCCGTCCTGCGGCGCAGCAGGAAGGCGAACACCGGCACCCCGATGAGGGCGGTGACGATGCCGACCGGCATCTCGCGCGGGTCGAACAGGGTGCGGGCCAAGGTGTCGGCCCAGATCAGGAAGGTGGCGCCCACCAGGGCGGCCATCGGCAGCAGCCGCCGGTGCGCGGGGCCGGTGAGTGCGGCGACCACGTGCGGCAGCACGAGGCCCACGAACCCGATCGCACCGCTGACCGCGACCATCGCGCCGGTCAGCAGGGCCACCAGGGTGAGCAGGGTCCAGCGGGTGCGGGCCACGTTGATGCCGAGCGCGGCGGCGGCGGTGTCCCCGAAGGTGAAGGCGTCCAGTCGGGTGCCGCTGGCGATCAGCACGGTGCCGACCACCACGAGGGCCACGACGGCGATGCTCACGTCCGGCCAGGTGGTGCCGGCCAGCGATCCCATCAGCCAGGCGAGGATCTCCTGGTAGGAATCGCCGCTGGCCGTCCAGAAGATGACGAAGCTGGTGCCGGCGGCCGCCAACTGGGAGACCGCGAGACCCGCGAGCACGGCCCGGGTGGGGGTGAGGGCCCCGGCGGTGCGCGCGAGGGCCAGGGTGAGGGCCAGGGCCGCCAGTGCCCCGGCGAAGGCCGCGACCGGCAGCAGGATCGCCACGCCGAGCACCAGCACCGCCACCGCGCCCAGCGACGCGCCGGAGGAGAGTCCTAGCAGGTAGGGGTCGGCCAGCGGGTTGCGGGTGAGGGACTGCATGACGGCGCCGCCGAGCGCCAGGCCGGCGCCCACGCACGCGGCGGTCAGCACCCGCGGCAGCCGCAGTTCCCACACGATGGCGTCGCTCAGCGGCTCGGTGGGCGCGGACGCGAGGCCCAGGTGGTGGCCGAGGATCGCCAGTACCTGGGCGACATCGAGGTCCGCGGGGCCGATGGTGACGGCCACGAGCACGGAGGCGATGAGCGCCACAGCGCCCAGGGTGACCAGGAGCCACAGGGGGAGCCGGCGGCGCGGGGTGGGGTGCGCCGTCGTGTCGGGGTGCACCGTCGGGGCCGGGGTGGGTGCCGCGGCCGGGATGGTGGGGCGCTGGTCGGTGGTCATGGAGGTGGCTCAGCCCAGGGCGGTGACCTGGTCGACGATGTCCGCCACCGTGTCGGCGTTGCGCACGCCACCCTCGGTCGCGGCGAAGGGGACGACGACGTAGCGCTCGTTCACCACGGCATCCAGGGAGGCGGTGGCCGGGTTGGCGGCCAGGGCCGCGATCTTGTCCTCGGCGCTGTTCCAGGTGGAGTCCACGAGCACGAACACGTCGGGATCGGCGGCCACGACCTCCTCCCACCCGATCGAGGACCAGGTCTCGGGGACGTCGCCGAAGGCATTGGTCAACCCCGCGGCCTGCAGGATCATCTGCGGCGCCCCGATGCCGGTGCCGATGTAGGGGGTGTCGGTCCCCGAGGACCACCACACCGCACTCTGCCCGTCCAGGGGGTCGACGGCGTCGAGCACCGCCTGCTGGTCGGCCACCACCTGCTCGGCGGCCTCGCTCGCGTCCAGGAGCGCGCCGGCCTCGCGGATGTCGTCGAAGATGCCCTCGAACGTGAGCGGGTTCGGTTGGTATCCCTCGCCCTGGCAGGCGGAGGGGGCCACGTAGGTAGCGATGCCGAGGCCAGCGAGGGCGTCGCGCTCACCGGCGCCGTCGGCGGAGAAGTTCGACTCCCAGCCGCCGAGGACGAGGTCGGGGGCGAGTTCCAGGAGGGCCTCCTGGCCGGGCACGGCGTCGGAGACCACCGGCACCTCGGCGAGGGAATCGGCGAGGTCGGCGGGCGGTTCCCCGTCGCTGAACGCCACCCCGATGAGGCGGTCGGAGGCGCCGAGGGCCGCCGCGAGCTCGATCATGGAGGACTTGATGGCCAGGATCCGCTCGGGGCGCTCGCTGACCTCGACGGCGAAGCCGCAGTTGTCGGCGGTGAAGGTCTGGTACGTGGAGCCGTCGGACCCCGTGGACCCAGTGGGCTCGGTGGACGCAGGGGCTTCGGTGCTGGTGGCGGACCCGCCGGCCGAGGAGTCCGGCGAGTCCACCGCCGGGTCGGACGAACCGCACGCGGCGAGCAGCGCGACGGCGGGGACGGCGGCGAGGGTGGTGAGCGCGCGGCGGCGCGCAGTGGCCGCGGGGCGAGGATTCAGGGCACGAGGGTGCGACAAGGCGGACTCCGGGACGCTGCGGGATCTGAGTCGGCAACCTCACGGACAAGGACGGTCCGCACCTGGAGGGACAAGCCAGTCCCCACGGTCGCCCCTCCAGTCTACGCCCGGCGCCGTCGCGTGGCTCGCACCGGCGGGGGTGATCGGGTGAGTTACCCGGCCGCCACCGCCAGCGCCCGCGCGAGCGCCGCGACCTCGTCCGGATCCTCCGCGATCCCCGCGATCGTCAGGCGCACGTGGTCGCTGCGACGTGGCGCGCGATGGAAGGCGGAGCCGCCGACGGCGCGGATCCCCACCGCGGCGAGCCGGTCCAGGGCGTCCTTCTCGTGGGTCACCGGGAGCCACAGGTTCAGCCCGTCGCCGGCCGCCACCTCCAGGCACTGCGCGGCGAGGGCCGCGACGAGGGCCTCCTGCCGCCGCCGGTAGGTCAGGCGGGCCCGGTCCACCTGGGCGCGTGCGTCGGGGTCGTCCAGCAGCGCCACCAGGGTGCGCTGCAGCATCCGGCTGGTCCACCCGGGGCCGAGCATCCGGCGCGAGACCAACTCGCCGATCTCGCCGGAGGGGCCGCCGACCACGGCCACCCGCAGGTCCGGCCCGTGGGACTTGGAGTAGGAGCGCACCCGCACCACGTGACCGGGCGCCCACACCCCGAGCGTGACGTCCCGGGAGGAGGCCACCGCGCCGGTGTGGTCGTCCTCGATCACCAGCACCCGGCGACGGCGCAGCACCGGGGCCGCCTCCCGCTCGCTCCCGGTGTGCTCCGTGGTGTGCCGCCGCACGAGGGAGGCGAGCTCGCGTGCGCGGGTGGCGGTCATGCTGACCCCGGTCGGGTTGTGCGCCCGCGGCTGCAGCACCACCACCCGCGCCCCCGCGGCCAGGGCCGCCCCGAGCGAGTCCGGGGTGGCCCCGTGCCGGTCGACGGTGAGCGGTACCGTCAGCGCACCGAGCCGCTCCACCACGTCGAAGAACGGGGGGAACCCCGGGTCCTCCAGCGCCACGGCGTCCCCGAAGGCCACCGACTGCTCCAGCAGGCGCACCACCGCGTCCAGGGCGCCGTCCATCACCGTCAGCGCCTCGGGGCGGTAGGGCCAGGTGGGGGCGACGGCGCGCTCGAGGTCGGCGAGCAGCGGCGGATCGGCGTAGTTCCACCCCGTGGCCCGGGCGTCGCGCACCAGGGGTGAGGGGTGCTCCCGGGCGGCGGCGTAGTCGGCCACCTCGTGCAGCGCGCGTGCGATCGAGGGCAGGAGGTGGGGATCGGGGGTGCCGCGGGCGAGATCGAGCCAGGTGGCGCGGTTCCCGCCGGCCAGGGCGCGGTAGCTGGGCGGCATCGGTGGCGCGGCGCCGGCCGCCAGGTCCACCACCTCCGTGCCGGCGCGGCCTCGGGCCCGTACCATCCCGACGGCGCCGAGGGTGCGGTAGGCACTGCCGACGGTGGCGGGGGAGACCCCGAGGGCGGGGCCGAGCTCGCGCACCGAGGGAAGCCGGTCCCCGGGCGCCAGGTCGCCCGCCCGCACCAGCGCGGCGATCGCGGCGGCGATCCCGCGCGGTGAGCGGTCGGTGATGCGCTCGGCCAGGTCCATCGGATCAGCATCGTGCGGTCACGCGTCAGCAATGTTCGCGAAAAGAAAACACCGGGTTACGCCGCAGAAATGTCCAATCCTCAGGATCACATTGTGGCGAGGGCGCCGGGGCCCACGCCCCGCGCGCACCCCTCGCCGAGACCCAGCGAGGCGAGGAGACGCGCATGACGACCGTGCAGGTAGCACTTACCCAGACCCCATGGACGGGCGATCAGGCCTCCATGCTCGATCTGCACGAGACCTACGCCCGCGAGGCCGCGGCCGCCGGGGCGGACATCGTCGGCTTCCAGGAGCTCTTCACCGGCCCCTACTTCGGGATCACGCAGGACCCGCACTACTACTCCTACGTCGAGACCATCCCCGGGCCCACGGTGAACCGGTTCGCCGACCTCGCCAAGGAACTCGGCGTCGTCATGGTGCTGCCCGTCTACGAGGAGGAGCACGCCGGGATCTACTACAACACCTCGGTGCTGGTGGACTCCGACGGCACCCTGCTCGGCAAGTACCGCAAGCACCACATCCCGCACGTGGAGAAGTTCTGGGAGAAGTTCTACTTCCGCCCGGGCAACCTCGGCTACCCCGTCTTCGAGACCGCCGTGGGTCGCATCGGGATGTACATCTGCTACGACCGGCACTTCCCCGAGGGATGGCGAGCCCTGGGACTGGCGGGAGCCGACATCGTGTTCAACCCGAACGCCACCAAGCCGGGTCTGTCCAACCGGCTGTGGGAGATCGAGCAGCCCTCCGCCGCGGCGGCGAACGGCTACTTCGTGGCCGCCGCCAACCGTGTGGGTTCGGAGGCGAACGAGTACGGCGAGGAGGCGGTGTCCTTCTACGGCTCGAGCTACCTCGTGGGTCCGGACGGGAACTTCGTGGGGGACATCGCCTCGGGCACCGAGGCTGGCTGGATCCTGCGGGAGGCGGACCTGTCCAAGGTCCGCACCCAGCGCGAGACCTGGCAGTTCTACCGGGACCGGCGCCCGGACAGCTACGGCCCGATCAGCGCCCCGTGACCCGTGCCCGCGACCAGCACCCCGTGACCTGACGTCCCCCGCAGGAGCAGCCATGACCACCACCCTCATCACCGGCGGCACCGTGGTGAACGCCACCGGCCGCAGCCGCGCCGACGTGCTGATCGACGGCGAGCAGATCGCCGCGATCCTCCCGCCCGGGTCCACGATCCTGGGCCACGACCTCGCCGGCAGCGTGGACCGCGTGATCGACGCGACCGGGAAGTACGTGATCCCCGGCGGCATCGACGCCCACACCCACATGGAGATGCCGTTCGGCGGCACCTTCGCCTCCGACACCTTCGCGAGCGGCACCACGGCGGCCGCCTGGGGCGGGACCACCACGATCATCGACTTCGTGGTCCAGTACGCCGGGGAGGACCCCCTGACCCAGTTCGCCCTGTGGCAGGAGAAGGCCGCCGGGAACTGCGCGATCGACTACGGCTTCCACCAGATCCTCTCCGACGTGCAGGACTCCTCCCTCACGGCCATGGACACCCTCATCACCGAGGGCGTCACGAGCTTCAAACTCTTCCAGGCGTACAAGGGGGTGTTCCTGTCCGACGACGGGCAGATCCTCAAGGCCATGCAGCGCGCCTCGGAGAACGGCGCGATGATCATGATGCACTCCGAGAACGGCTCGGTCATCGACGTGCTGGTGCAGCAGGCCCTGGAACGCGGCGAGACCTCCCCGGTCCATCACGGCTACACCCGCCCCTGGCAGGCCGAGGCGGAGGCCACCCACCGTGCGATCATGCTCGCCAACCTCACCGGCGCGCCGCTGTACGTGGTGCACGTCTCCGCCGATCAGGCCGTCGCCCAGATCGCCCAGGCGCGTGACGCGGGGCAGAACGTGTTCGGGGAGACCTGCCCGCAGTACCTCTACCTCAACCTCGAGGACCAGCTCGCCGCCGTCAGCGAGGAGTGGGGTGACTTCGAGGGGGCGAAGTGGGTGTGTTCCACCCCGCTGCGCTCCAAGCACGAGGGACACCAGGAGTCCCTGTGGAAGTCCCTGCGCACCAACGACCTGCAGCTGGTCTCCACCGACCACTGCCCGTTCTGCATGAAGGACCAGAAGGAGATGGGCCTGGGGAGTTTCGCGAAGATCCCCAACGGCATCGGGTCCGTGGAGCACCGCGTGGACCTGCTCTACCAGGGCGTGGTCACCGGGCAGATCACCCTGGAGCGCTGGGTGGAGCTCATCAGCGTCACCCCCGCGCGGATGTTCGGCCTGTACGGCCGCAAGGGGGTGCTCGCCCCCGGGGCGGACGCCGACGTCGTGGTCTACGACCCCCACGGCCACACCTCCATCGGGGTGGGCAAGACCCACCACATGAACATGGACTACTCCGCCTGGGAGGGCTACGAGATCGACGGGCACGTGGACGTGGTCCTCTCCCGCGGCCAGGTGATCGTGGCCGGCGGCGCCTTCCACGGCCGAGTGGGGCACGGCACCTACCAGCGGCGCGAGCTGTCGCAGTACCTGATCTGAGACCACCGGCACCCCACGAGAGGAGCAGCCATGGACTTCGGCGTCGTGCTGCAGACCAACCCGCCCGCGTGGCGCACCGTCGACCTGGCGCGCCAGGCCGAGACCCACGGCTTCGAGTACGTGTGGACCTTCGACTCCCACCTGCTGTGGCAGGAGCCGTTCGTGATCTACTCCGCGATCCTGGCGGCCACCCACCGGGTCACGGTCGGGCCGATGGTCACCAACCCGGCCACTCGGGACTGGACGGTGATCGCCTCCCACTTCGCCACCCTGAACGAGATGTTCGGCAACCGCACCATCTGCGGGATCGGGCGCGGGGACTCCGCCGTGCGCACCCTGAGCGGGCGCCCCTCCAACCTCGCCACCCTGGAGGACTCCATCGCGGTCATCCGCGAGCTGGGCAACTCCCGCGGCGCCGTGCTGGCCCCCGGTACGGACGCCGAACGGCGGGTGCAGTTCCCCTGGTCGCGGGGCTCGGCGCTGGACGTCTGGGTCGCCGCGTACGGCCCCAGGGCGCTCGACCTCACCGGCCGGGTGGGGGACGGGTTCATCCTGCAGCTGGCCGACCCCGACATCGCCCGGTGGATGATCCGGGCCGTGCGGGACTCCGCCGAGGCCGCGGGACGGGACCCCGACGAGGTGGACATCTGCGTGGCGGCCCCCGCCTACGTGGGCGACGGCGCGGCGCCCGCCGAACGCGCCCACATGCGCGAGCAGTGCCGCTGGTTCGGCGGGATGGTCGGCAACCACGTGGCCGAGATCGTGCGCCGCTACGGCACCGACTCCGCCGTACCCAAGGCGCTCACGGACTACGTGCGCGACCGTGAGGGCTACGACTACAACCAGCACGGCCGCGCCGGGAACACCCACACCACCTTTGTCTCCGACGAGATCGTGGAGCGGTTCTGCCTGCTGGGCTCCCCGCACGAGCACGTGGAACGACTGCGTGAGCTCGAATCGCTGGGCACCACCCAGTTCGCCGTCTACCTCCAGCACGACAACAAGGAGGAGACGATGCGGCTGTACGGCGAGCGCGTCATCCCCGCGATGGCCCAGACCGTGACGGCGACCTCATGAGGCGAGCCCTGCGCATCAAGCCGGTCGCGGCCGTGCTGGCCGTGGTGCTGCTCGCCGCGGTGTGGGAGGCCTACAAGGCTCTCGGGCCCGAGCAGGGGTGGTCGATCGGCGAGACGCGGATCCTGCCGCGCACCACCGATGTCGCGATGCCGCACACCTGGGACATGGTCGCCCGGCTCTTCGAGCCGGTCACCGGCGGCACCGGCGCCCAGGTGCTGTGGCTGGCCGTGGGTGAGGCGATGATGCTGTCCCTGGCGATCGCGGTGGTCGGCTGGCTCATCGGAGTCGGCGTAGGGGTCGTGCTGGCGGTGGCGATGCAGCGGGTGCGGATCGTGGAGCGCGCCGTGCTGCCGCTGGTGATCCTCTCCCAGACCGTGCCGCTGATCGCCCTGGCGCCCCTGGTGCGCAGCTGGGGTTCCCAGCTGGAGTTCGGCTCCTTCGAGTGGCAGGCGTGGATGTCGGTGGCGGTGATCGCCTCCTACCTCGCCTTCTTCCCGGTGGCCGTGGGGATGCTGCGGGGCCTGAGCTCACCCGACGCGATCGGGGTGGAGCTGTTGCGCTCCTGCGGAGCGACCTGGGCGACGACGATGCTGCGGCTTCGGTCGCCGGCCAGCGTGCCGTACCTGCTCCCCGCGCTGCGCCTGGCCGCGGCCGGAGCCGTGATCGGCACGGTGGTGGCCGAGGTCGCCACCGGCCTGCCCGATGGCCTGGGCCGGATGATCGTGGAGTTCGCGGCCTTCGCCGGCAGCGACCCGGCCAAGCCGTGGGCCCCGATCTTCGGGGCCGTGCTCATGGGGCTGCTCGCTGCCGGTGCCGTGGCGCTGCTGGGCTCCGGCCTGCGCCGATTCCGCCGCGGGGAGGTGGCGGCATGACCGCGCACGCCGTGCACGCCGTGGACCTCACGCGGGTGTTCGCCTCGGCGAGCGGGACGGTGACCGCCCTGGACGGGGTCTCCCTCATCGTGGAGCCGGGGGAGTTCGTCTCCCTCATCGGTCCCTCCGGGTGCGGGAAGTCTACCCTGCTGCGCCTGATCGCGGACCTGGACCAGCCCACCTCCGGGACCCTGGAGGTGTTCGGGACGAGCGCGCGGCAGTCCAGACTGGCCCGTAGTTACGGGATCGCGTTCCAACAGGCGGGCCTGCTGCCGTGGCGGTCGGTGCGCGCCAATGTGGAACTGCCCCTCGCCGTCGCCGGGGACGGGCGCCGCACCCGGCGTGAACGCGCCGATCATCTGCTGGAGATGGTGGGCCTGGCCGACTTCGCCGAGCGCTACCCCGATGAGCTCTCCGGCGGGATGCAGCAGCGCGTGGCGATCGCCCGGTCCCTGGCCACCTCGCCCAGCCTGCTGCTCATGGACGAACCGTTCGGGGCGTTGGACGAGATGACCCGCGAGCACCTGCAGGCGCAGCTGCTGCGCATCCGGGAGGAGACCAAGGCCGCGGTCGTATTCGTCACCCACTCGGTGCCCGAGGCCGTGTTCCTCTCCGACCGCGTGGTGGTGATGTCCCCCCGCCCGGGGCGGATCCGGGAGATCATCCCGGTGGCCCTGGACCGCGGCGAGAGCGCCACCGATGCGGCCGCCGCCGACGACCTGCGCGCCCGGGAGGACTTCACCCAGGCCCTCGCCCGGGTGCGTCACAGCCTGCACGCCGGGGAGAGCGCCGGTCTCGGGGTGGACGTGCGATGAGAGGGTCTGCGATGGCGGGTCTGCGACGACGGGTTCCGCGGTGAGGGGCGTGCTGCGCCAGGCGCTGCCGCCCGTGGTCCTGCTCGCGCTGCTGATCGGCCTGTGGCAGGCGGCGGTGACCCTCGCCGAGATCCCGCCGTTCGTGCTGCCCGGGCCCAGCGCCATCGCCGCCGAGGCGGGGGAGTTCGCCGATCCGATCCTCACCGCCTCCCTGGTCACCGCCGGCAACGCCCTGGCGGGCCTGGTGATCGGGTCGCTGCTCGCGGTGCTGCTCGCGCTGCTCGCCTCCCAGCTGTGGGCCCTGGACGCGCTGGCCGATCCGGTGGTCTCGGCCCTCGCCGTCGTGCCGATCGTGGCCCTGGCCCCGGTGCTGTACTCGATGTACGGAGCGAGCTCGGAGCAGGCGCGCGTGATCGTGGCGGGTCTGGCGGCGTTCGTCCCGGTGTACGTCAACGCCCTGCGCGGGCTGCACCAGGTGCGCGCGGTGCACCGCGACCTGATGCGTGCCCTGGCCGCACCCGCGGCCACGGTGATCCGCGCCGTCACGATTCCCACCGCCCTGCCGTTCGTCTTCACCGGGCTGCGCCTCGCCTCGGCGCAGGCGGTCATCGCCGCGATCGTCGCGGAGTACTTCGGCGGCCCGCGCTCCGGCATCGGGTCGTTCATCACGACGGCGGCCGCCGGCTCCAACTACGCCCTCGCCTGGGCGTACGTGCTGGGCGGGATCGTCGTCGGCCTGCTGTTCTACACGGCCACCTACGCCCTCGAGGCGGCCGTGACCAGGCGTCGCTGATCAGCGACGCCCCGCCCGGCGGCGGAGATCTCCGCCGCCGCGATCCCTGGAGGAACCATGCGAAGGACACGATGGACCGGCGCCCTGGCCGCCGGCGCCGCAGGGGCTCTGCTGCTGGCCGCGTGCTCGGGCGGTAGCGAGGACACCGGGAGCGAGGACTCCGGATCGGAGTCCGGCGAGTCGACTGAGTCGTCAGAGGAGTCGGGGTCGCAGGACTCCGGTGAACTCACCCCCGTCTCGCTTCAGCTGCAGTGGCTCACCCAGGCGCAGTTCGCCGGGTACTTCGCGGCCCTGGACCAGGGGTACTACGAGGAGGAGGGGATCGACCTGGAGATCATCGAGTCCGGTGGTGACATCGTGCCGCAGGACGCCCTGGCCGCCGGGGAGGTCGACTTCGCGATCGCGTGGGTGCCCAAGGTGCTCGGCTCCATCGAACAGGGCGCGGGCATCACGAACATCGCGCAGATCTTCGAGCGCTCCGGCACCCTGCAGGTGGCCTTCGCCGACTCCGGCATCACCGGGGTGGAGGACCTGGAGGGGGCCAGCATCGGCTCCTGGGGATACGGGAACGAGTGGGAACTGTTCGCCGGCCTCAACCAGGCGGGCGTCGAGGACTTCGAGATGGTCACCCAGGCCTTCGACATGCTCGCCCTGCTCAACGGCGACATCGACGCCGCGCAGGCGATGACCTACAACGAGTACGCCCAGTTGCTGGAGACCGTGAACCCGGACACCGGCGAGCTGTACACCGCCGAGGACTTCGTGGTCATCGACTGGAACGAGGAGGGCGTGGCCATGCTGCAGGACGCCGTCTGGGCGGACACCGAGCGGCTGGAGACGGACGAGGCCTACGCCGACCTCGCGGTGCGGTTCCTCAAGGCCACCGTCAAGGGGTGGATCTACGCCCGCGACAACCCCGAGGAGACCGCCACGATCGTCACCGAGGCCGGCTCCACCCTCGGGGAGAGCCACCAGCTGTGGATGACCAACGAGACCAACAAGCTCGTGTGGCCCTCCACCACCGGCGGCATCGGCCTGGTGGACCAGGAGGTGTGGGACCGCACCGTGGACCTCGCGCTGGGCACCAGCAACGAGACCGGCGCCACGATCATCAGCACCGAGCCGCCCGAGTCGGCCCTGTCCACCACCTACATCGAGCAGGCCCTGGCCGAACTCGAGGCGGAGGGCTACGACGTGGTCGGGGAGTCCTTCGCCCCGATCGAGGTCACCCTCAACGAGGGCGGAGCCTGAGCCACACCCCGCGGCCGGGCGATCGCCCGGCCGCGGGGCCCCGCCCGCGCGCGAATCGCGCCGGTGGGGTTGGATCGAGGCAGGCAGATCAGCAGGCAGGCACGCACCCTGGGGCGGCCTGATCAGGAGAGGAAACCACGATGTCCCCCACCACGACCGGCACGGGCGCCGGCGCATCGAGCGGTGATGCGCTGAACGCCGAGGCCCTCGACCTCGACGCCCAGCACGTGTTCCACTCCTGGTCCGCCCAGGACGGGCGCACGCCCCTGGTGGTTGCAGGTGGTTCCGGCTCCCGGGTGTGGGATCACGACGGCCGCACCCTCCTGGACTTCTCCTCCCAGTTGGTGAACACGAACGTCGGCCATCAGCATCCGGTGGTGGTGGCGGCGATCCGGGAGCAGGCGGGGGTGTTGACCACGGTGGCGCCGGCGACGGCGAATCTGGTGCGCGGCCGGGCTGCGGAGTCGATCCTGTCGCATGCCCCGGAGGGGTTCGCGAAGGTGTTCTTCACCAATGCCGGGGCGGATGCGAACGAGAACGCGATCCGGATGGCGCGGCAGGTGACGGGGCGGGACAAGGTGGTCTCCCTGTACCGGTCGTATCACGGGAACACGGGGGCGGCGATCGTGTCCACGGGGGACTGGCGGCGGGTGCCGAACGAGTACGCGCGTGGGCATGTGCACGCGTTCGGGCCGTATCTGTACCGCAGCGAGTTCTGGGCGGTGGACCAGGAGCAGGAGTGTGAACGGGCGCTGCATCACCTGGAGCGGGTGATCCAGGCCGAGGGGCCGGCCTCGGTGGCGGCGGTGTTGATGGAGACGATCCCGGGGACGGCGGGGGTGCTGGTGCCCCCGGCGGGGTACCTGACGGGGGTGCGGGAGATCTGTGATCGGTACGGGGTCGTGATGATCCTGGATGAGGTGATGGCCGGGTTCGGTCGGACCGGGCACTGGTTCGCGCTGGATGCCTACGGGGTGGTGCCCGATCTGATCACGTTCGCCAAGGGGGTGAACTCGGGGTACGTGCCGGCCGGTGGGGTGATCATCTCCGAGGCGATCTCCTCCTACTTCGATGAGCGGGTCTTCCCGGGCGGGTTGACCTACTCGGGGCATCCGTTGGCGATGGCCTCGATCGTGGCGGCGCTGGGTGTGATGGAGTCCGAGGGGATCGTGGCCAACGCCGCGCGGATCGGGCGGGATGTGCTGGGGCCGGGATTGCGGGCCCTGGCGGATCGGCACACGGTGATCGGTGAGGTGCGGGGGATGGGGGTGTTCTGGGCGGTGGAACTGGTGGCCGACCGGGCCACTCGTGAGCCGCTACCGGCTGCGGCGATGGGAGCGGTGAAGGCGGGGTCGATGGCGCGCGGGGTGCTCCCGTTCGTCCAGGACAACCGCCTGCACGTGGTCCCCCCGTGCATCGTCACCGACGAGGAGATCGCCGAGGGCCTGGCGGCGATCGACGCCACCCTCACCGACATCGAGCAGGCTTGATGACCTACCCCCGATTCATGATCTACCCCCGAATCCAGGAGCAGCCATGACCATCCCCAGCCCTGAGACCATCCCGCCCCGCGCCGTCGTGACCGGTGCCTCCACCGGCATCGGCGCCGCCACGGTGCGGCTGCTGCGCCGCCAGGGGTGGGACGTGGTCGCGACCGCGCGCCGCGCCGACCGACTCGAGGCCCTCGCGCAGGAGACCGGCTGCCACTGGGTGGCCGCGGACCTCACGGTGAGCGACGACGTCGCACGCCTGGGTGAGGAGGTCGCGGCGGGCGGCGGGCTGACCGCCCTGGTCAACAACGCCGGCGGCGCCCTCGGGCAGGACCCGGTGGCCAGCGGCAGGATCGAGGACTGGCAGACCATGTATGAGCGCAACGTGCTCGCCGCGCTGCGCACCACCCAGACCTTCCTGCCGCTGCTGGAGGCCGACGGCGGGGGAGACGTGCTGTTCGTGACCTCCACCGCCGCGCACGGGGCCTACCCCGGCGGAGCCGGGTACACCGGGGTGAAGCGCGCCGAACGTGAGATCGCCCTGACCATGCGGCAGGAGCTCATCGGGCGTCCGGTGCGCATCCTGGAGTTCGCCCCCGGGCTGGTGGAGACCGAGGAGTTCTCCCTGAACCGGTTCGGCGGGGACGCCGAGCGAGCCGCCGCCGTCTATGCCGGCATGCACGCGTTGAGCGCCGAGGACGTGGCCGAGGGCATCGTGTGGACCCTGAGCCGGCCGCGGCACGTGAACATCGACCTCATGATCATGCGGCCGCTCGCGCAGGCCACGAACACGGCGGTGGCCCGAACCCAGGGCTGAGTACGCACGACGCGTCTGCAGGTCACGTGGCGGACTCAGGCGTCGTCGCGCACGTCGATGCCGAGCGAGCGGGCAAGGACGGGCGCGAGCAGGCTCAGCTGCACGGAGTCGATGATGGCGCCGCGCAGCGACTCGATCCCGCGCACTTCCTGCACCTCGGCGCCTCGCAGGTCCACGTGCGCCAGGCGTGATCCCTGCACATCGAGGGCGCGCACCCGGGTGTCGCGGAAGGCCACCCGGGTCGCGGAGGCCTGGAGCAGGTCCAGCTCCTCGATCGTGCAGTCGGTGAACTGCACGTCCTGCAGCGTGGCGCCGCGCAGGTTGACGTAGCCGAGCTTGCAGTTCACCAGGTGCACCGCCCGCCAGGGCGACTCGTAGGCCTCGAAGGAGCCGAGGCGTGCGTGGTGGATCTCGACGTCGCGCCAATCGCCGCGCGCACCCCGCAGCACCGGGACGTCGAGGTGCTCGAGGACGACGTCGCGCAGGGTCACCCCGCTCAGGTCCGCCTCGGGTGCGCGCAGCGATGCCAGTCGTGAGCCGGTGATCCTCGCCTGCGACAGGTCGAGGGCGTCGAGGTCGAGGTCGGTGATCTCGAAGCCCTCGAGGTCGGCCTCCGCCTCGAGGTCGTAGCGGTCGCCCGGCTGCAGGTCCGTCAGGGAGACCGGGTCGATCACGGGCGCGGTGTCTTCTCCTCGGCGGGATCGGCGGGCCATGGCGCCACGGTATCGCCTGTGACCCGCCGGCGAGAGAGTCGCGCCGCGAGGCTCTCACGTGGCGACGGGGTGCCCTCACCAGCCATGCGGTGGACGCGCGGCACGCTGAGGTCAGGAAAGTTTGGCAAGCCAAAACCCTGGGCTAGGGTGGTCCCACACCCGAGAGGAGCCCGATGTCTCACGCGATCCACCTCCCTTCCCGCCTCGCGTCCGCGACCCTCGCCGCCGGCCTCCTGGCCGGCTGTTCCGCCGGGACACCCGGGGCCGGTGACGCCGCAGGGGCCAGCGCGGGGGAGGCGCTCACCGTCTACGCCACCACCGGCTACCTGGCCGACGCCGTCGCGACCATCGCCCCGGACGCCGAGGTCACCACAATGGTGGGGCCCGGCGGCGACCCGCACACCTACCAGCCGTCGACGGCGGACATCCAGGCGATCCGCAGCGCCGACGTGGTGCTGTGGAACGGACTGCACCTCGAGGCCCAGATGGACGACCAGCTCGCCTCCCTCGGCGACGTCCAACTCGCGGTCGGTGAGGCGATCCCGGAGGACCTGTTGTTGGACTGGCCTGAGCGCGACGAGGCGGGCAACGCCCTGCACGACCCGCACATCTGGAACAGCCCGCAGGCGTGGTCCCTCGCCGTCGAGGCCATCGCCGACCACCTCGCCACGCTGGATCCCGACGGCGCCGCGACCTACCGCGCGAACGCCGCCGCCTACACCGATCAGATCGACCAGGCCGCCCAGGAGGCGCAGGAGGCCCTTGCCGGCATCCCCGAGCCCCGCATCCTCATCACCGGCCACGACGCCTTCGCCTACTTCGGCGACACCTTCGACCTGCAGGTGCATGCCACCGACTTCGTCTCCACCGAGGCCGCGCTCAGCGCCGGGGACCTCTCCGCGCTCGCCGACCTCATCGCCGAGCACGAGGTGCCCGTGATCTTCCAGGACAACCAGGCGAACCCGCAGGCGATCACCAGCCTGCGTGAGGCCGTGGTCGACCGCGGCTGGGACGTCGAGATCGCCACCGAGGAGCTCTACGCCGACTCCCTCGGCGCGCAGGCGGGCGTGGACACCTACCTCGGGGTGTTCCGCCACAACGCCGACGCCGTGGCCCGCGCCCTCGGAGGGACCCCGGAGGGAGAAGGCGCGCTGGAGGGAACACCGTGACCGTGCCCAATCCTGTGCCCGATTCCCCCGGTCCCGTGGCGTCCCCGGTCGCCGAGGTGAGGGGCCTGAGCGTGGCCTACCACGCCGATGCGGTGCTGCGCGGGGTCGATCTGGCCGTGCCCGCCGGGGTGGTGATGGGCGTCGTCGGACCCAACGGCGCCGGGAAGTCCACCCTGCTCAAGGCCATGCTCGGACTCCTGCCCGCCCTCACCGGGAGCGTGCGGTTCTTCGGGCAGAGGCTCGGAGCGGTCCGCGACCGCGTGGGCTACATGCCGCAGGCGGCGGGGGTGGACTGGGACTTCCCGGCCACGGCAGCGGACGTCGTCGCCATGGGCACCTACGACGGCTGGCGACCGCGCCTGGGGCGGCGCCGCCGCGAGGAGCGCGACCGCGCCCTGGTCGCCCTGGAGGAGGTCGGGATGGCCGACTTCGCCGACCGGCAGATCGGGCAACTCTCCGGCGGGCAGCGCCAGCGCGTCTTCCTCGCCCGCACCCTCGTGCGCCGCCCCGACCTGTACCTGATGGACGAGCCGTTCGCCGGGATCGATGCCCGCAGCCAGGAATCGATCGTGCGCGTGCTGCACGAGTTGCGCGCGGCCGGGCGCACCGTGGTGCTCGTGCACCACGACCTGCCCACCGTGCGCGCCTACTGCGACCACGTCACCCTGCTGAACCGCCGAGTGGTGGCCTCCGGGCCGCTGGCCGAGGCCTTCACGACGGCGTCGATCGCCACCGCCTACGACGTGCCGGTGGGGGAGATGGGCGCCCTGGGCGGGGGGCTGCTCGGGGGGACGCCGTGAGCGACCTGGCAGCAGGCGTGTGGGACACAGCCGCGGTGGCCACCGGCGTGCTCGCCGAGCTCCCGAGCCTCGCGCAGGTGTGGGGGAACCACACCTACCGGATGGTGGTGCTCGGCACCACCACGATCGGGCTGGTCGCCGGGGCACTCGGCAGCTTCGCCTACCTGCGCCGGCAGTCCCTGATCTCCGACGTGATCTCCCACGCCGCCCTGCCCGGAACCCTCGTGGTGTTCCTCGCGGCCGTCGCCCTGGGGCTGGACGGACGCAACATGGGTGGGCTCATCGCCGGCGCCATCGTGGTGGGCACCCTCGCGGTGCTCGCGGCCAACGCGATCGAGCGCCTCACCGTGCTGCGCATCGACGCCGCGATGGCGATCGTGCTGGCCACGTTCTTCGGGGTGGGAATGCTGCTCATGCGGATCGTCACCAACGGCGACTTCCCCGGCAAGGGCGGCATCCAGGACTACCTGTTCGGGAACGCCTCCACGATCACCCGCGCCGACCTCGCGACCTCACTCACGGTGGGAGGTGTCGCGCTCGCGATCATGCTCGTGTACTGGCGCGAGTTCGCCCTGCGCACCTTCGATCCCGACCTCGCCGCCACCCTGGGGATGCGGACCCGCCTGGTCGACACGCTCATGTTCACCACGATCGTGATCGCCACGGTCATCGGCGTGAAGGCGGTCGGCCTGGTGCTCATGGTTGCCTTCGTCGTCACGCCCCCCGCGGCCGCCCGCCAGTGGACGCAGTCCCTGCCCGCGATGGTCGCACTCGCCGGGGCGATCGGCGCCGTCGGCAGCGCCCTGGGCGCCTATCTCTCCATCGCGCTGGGAACCGTGCCGACCGGACCGGTGATCGTGCTGACGTTGTTCGCGATCCTGCTCCTCTCCCTGCTGGCCTCCCCGCGACGCAGCGTGCTGCTGCGGGCCGCGCGACGCCGTCGGGCACGCCGCGCGCTCCAGGCGGAGTTGACGCGCGAGGTGCGGGCGCACGAGGCGCGTGCGCAGCGGGTGGCTGAGCAGCGGGTGCCTGAGCAGCGGGTACCTGAGCAGCGGGTACCTGAGCAAGGAGCGCAGCCATGAGTTTCGCCCTGGGAGTGGCGCTGCTCGCCGTCGTCACCGCCGTCACCTGCGCCCTGCCGGGCACCTACGTGGTGCTGCGCCGCAGCTCCATGCTGGTCGATGCCATCAGCCACGCCGTGCTGCCCGGGATCGTGCTCGGGTACCTGCTCACGCGGGACCTGGACTCCCCGGTGCTCATCCTCGGGGCCGCGCTCGCGGGCATGCTTGTGGTGCTCGGCGCGGAGTGGCTCGGCCGCACCGGGCTGCTCACCGGGGACGCGCCGCAGGGCCTGATCTTCCCCGCCCTGTTCAGCATCGGGGTGATCCTCGTGACGCTGAATGCGGCCAATGTGCACCTGGACACCCACGCGGTGCTCGTGGGGGACCTGAACCTCGCCGCCTGGGACCAGCTCGAGATCGCGGGGCTCGCGCTCGGGCCGCGTTATCTGTACCTGATGCTCGGGATGCTGGTGCTCAACGCCGTCGTGCTCGCCCTGCTGCACCGCACCCTCACCCTCACCACCTTCGACCCCGTGTTCGCGCGCACCATCGGGATCCGCTCCGGCCTGGTCAACGCCGTGTTCATGCTGCTGGTGGCGCTCACGGTGACCGCCGCGTACAACGCGGCCGGGGCGATCCTCGTGATCGCGCTCGTGGTGATCCCGCCGGCCACGGCGCGGCTGCTGACCGATCGGCTCCCGGTGATGCTCGGGTTCGCCGCGGGGATCGCGGCGGCCGGGGCGTTGGCGGGGTTCTGGCTCGCGTACGTGCTGGACGCCGCCACCAGCGCGGGGATGGCGACGTTCTACGGCCTCGCCTTCGGTGTGGTGCTGCTGGCCACGCGGCTGCGGCGACGTGAGGGCCGCGAGATGGTGCGAAACGCGCGAGCGTCGACGCCGGGCGCACCATCTCGCGGGCTTCGTCGTCTCTCGTGAGGACGGGGTGGCGCCACGCCTCGGCTGCAGCGGCCACCCGAGGCGGCCCCGCCACTCATCGAGCAGGGACTGCGCGGCCAGCCCGGCCCCCGCGAACCCCGCCTCCGCCGCTAGCCCAGGGTGGCCTGCCACCCCGCGTACAGCGCCGCGAAGTGCCCGGTCCCGGCCGCCAGCTCCTCCGGCGTGCCGTCCTCGATGATCTGACCGTGCTCGAGCACGAGCACCCGGTCGGCGTTCATGACGGTGCTGAGGCGGTGGGCGATCACGATCGAGGTGCGACCCGCGAGCAGGGTCCTCAGCCCCTGCTGCACGATCCGCTCCCCGGGGATGTCCAGCGAACTGGTCGCCTCGTCCAGCACGAGCACCGCCGGGTTCGCCAGGAACGCGCGCGCGAAGCTCACCAGCTGCCGCTGACCCGCGGACAGGCGCACGCCGCGGGTGTCCACGGGGGTGTCATAGCCCTGCGGGAACTGCTCGATCACCTCGTGCACCCCCACGGCACGGGCCGCCGCGATCACCTCCTCGCGGGTGGCGGTGGGGTTGCCGATCGCGATGTTCGCGGCGACCGACCCGGAGAACAGGTAGGCCTCCTGGGTGACCATGACCACCGCGCGCCGCAGGTCCGGGGTGGCGAGGTCGCGCACGTCCACGCCGTCGATGCTCACCGACCCGGAGCGCGCGTCGTAGAACCGCGTCACGAGCTTGGCGATGGTGGACTTCCCCGCGCCGGTGGTGCCGACCATCGCGAGGTTCTGACCCGCGGGGATCTCCAGGTGAAGGTCCGGTAGCACCGAGGCGCCCCGGCCGTACCCGAACTCCACACCGTCGAACCGCACCTCGCCGCGCGGATGGGCAAGCGGCCGCGGGCGTTCCGGCTCGGGCACGGTGGGCTCCTCCAGGAGCAGCGTCGCGAGCTTGTCCAGCGCCGCGATCGCGGACTGGAAGGAGTTGTAGAAGGTGCCGATCTGCGCCAATGGCGCGAAGAACCGCTTCGCGTACAGCACGGCGGCGGCCAGGACCCCCACCTCGATGTCGCCGGCCAGCACCCGCAACCCGCCCACCAGCAGCACCGCGGCCACGGTGACGTTGCCGATGAGGATGAGCCCGGAGTCCAGCAGCCCGAACAGCCGGATGGACTCGGCGGTGCTGCGCTGGAAGTCGCGCGCCACGCCGTCGTACCGGGCCGATTCCACCCGCTCGCGGCGGAAGGCCTGCAGCGCGCGGATACCGGTCATGGCCTCCACGAACCGCACGATCACGCGGGCCGAGGCGTTGCGCTGCTTGGTGTACTGCACGCGCGAGCGCAACTGGAACCAGCGGGTCAGGATGGCGCCGGGAATGATCGCGATCAGCAGCACCAGGCCGCTGACCCAGTCCAGGAGCAGCAGGTAGGTCGCCGTGAAGACCATCGAGAGGCCACTGGCGGCCAGGGTGGTGACGCCGCCGTCCAGCAGCTCGCGCAGCGCCTCGGTGTCGGAGGTCTGCCGGGAGATGATCCGGCCCGAGGTGTACCCCTCGTGGAACTCCAGGTCCAGGCGCTGGGTGTGGCGGAACAGGCGGGTGCGCAGGTCCAGCAGCATGGCCTGGCTGACCCGGGCGGCCATCCGCACCGTCTCGGCGGCCAGCACGCCACCCACGACGGCGATCCCGAGGTAGCCCAGGACGGCCGCCAGGGCGGGGGCGGGGGAGCCGTCGATGAGGGCCGGGATGCCCGAGTCGATCCCGTAGGAGACCAGGGTGGGCCCCGAGGCCAGGGCGAGCTGGGCACCCGCGACGGTGATGGCGAGCAGGATGGCGCGGCCGCGCACAGGCCGCAGGAGGGATCCGAGCAACTGCAGGGAGGCGCGCGCGCCGGCCGCACGTTCGGTGTCGCGGCCGGGCTGCTCCTCGGGCCGCGGGCCGCTGGGGAGCGCGGTGCTCATCGACCCACCCCCTCGGGGACGGGCGTGGGGGCCGGGGTGGGGGCGTCCTGCCCGGGCTCGGCGGCATCGGGTGGATGCTCCATGTCGCTGATCACGTACCGGTAGTGCGCGTGGCTGCGCAGCAACTCCTCATGCGTGCCCACGGCGCTGATCCGCCCGTCCTGCAGCACGGCGACCTGATCGGCGAGTGCCACGGTGGAGGGTCGATGCGCCACCACGAGCGTGGTGGTGCCCGGCAGCAACTCCTTGAGGGCGTCGGTGGCTGCGGTCTCGGTGGCCACGTCGACGGCGGAGAGAGGGTCGTCCATGACGAGCACCCGGGGCTTCGCCGCGATGGCGCGCGCCAGGGCCAGTCGCTGGCGCTGACCACCGGACAGGCTCATCCCCTCCTCGCCGACTCCGGTGTCCACGCCCTGCGGGAGGCGGGCGACGAAACCCGCCTGCGCGGCATCCAGCGCGCGCTGCATGAGGGCCGTCTGCTCGGCCTCCTCCGCGGGGCTCGTGGGGGCCTCGAGGCCGAGCAGCACGTTCTCGCGCACGCTCGCGGAGAACAGCACCGGGTCCTCGAACGCGGGGGAGACCACGCGGCGCAGGTCCCCGCGGCGCACCTCGCGCACGTCCACCCCGTCCACCAGCACGCTGCCCTCATCCACGTCCATCAACCGCGGGATGAGCTGCAGCAGGGTCGATTTGCCCGATCCGGTCAGGCCCACCAGCGCGGTGGTGCGCCCGGCCGGCAGGGTGAGGTCCACGCCGTCCAGCACGGTCCGGTGGCCCAGCACCACGCGGACGTCACGCAGTTCCACGGTGCTGCCCGCGGGGCCGGGCGTTCCGACCGGGCGCGGTGCGGCGGGGTCGGCGACGGCGTTGGGCAGGTCGATGACCTCCAGGTAGCGGTCGGCCGCGGCGCGGGCGTCCAGGGTGGTGGCGAGCAACTGGCCGATGTTCTCCAAAGGCCGGTTGACCACGGCGGCGGTGGCCATGAAGCCCACCAGGGCGCCGACGCTCAGGGCGTCCTGGGTGACCAGCCAGATGCCCACACCGAGCCCGAGGGCGAGGGTGCCCTCGGGGATCGCGGTCACGGCGAGGGAGACCCGGGCCAGGGTGCGGGCCTTGTGCACCTCGGTCTCGCGCAACTCATCCGCCTGCCGGGCGAAGTCGCCCAGGGCGTCCTCCCCGCGACCGAAGGCCTTGAGCACGCGGATGCCGTGCACCGACTCCTCCACGGTGCCGGCGAGGTCGCCCGCCTGGTCGCGTGCCCGTCGGGCGGCGCGCGCGTAGTCGGTGCGGAAGGTGAAGCCGAGCCAGACCATCGGGATCGCACCGGCGAGGTAGATCAGGCCGAGCTGCCAGGCGGTGGTGACCATGAGGACGACGCCCACCACGATGGTGACGGTCGAGACGATGAGCATGACCAGCCCGAACGCGACCCAGCGGCGGATCGAGGACAGGTCGCCCATCGAGCGCTGCAGCAGCTGACCGCCGGCCCACCGGTCGTGGAAGGAACTGGGCTGGTCCAGCAGGTGGTCGAACAGGTCGGTGCGCATGTCGTGTTCGACGGTCGTGGCGGGGGTGGCGATGAACACCCGACGGCTCCACGCCAGCAGCGCCTCCAGGCACCCCAGCCCCAGCACCAGCAGGGCCGCCTGGATCACACCCGTGCGCGACTCCGACGTCAGCAGCGGGCCGTTGACCACCACGCGCAGCACCTGCGGGATCGCCAGCGCCAGCAGGCTCGCCCCGAGGGCCGCGATGCCGCCGAGGATGAGGCGGGGCACGGCCGGGCGCGCCCAGCGCAGGATCTGCACCATCGTGGCGGCGGTGCTGCGGGGCTTGGGGGCGGTCTCGCCCGGGGTCGGCTGATTCTGGGCAGGCGAAGCAGAGGTGGTATCCGGAGGCATCACCGGTGATTATCCTCCTGTCGCCGGTCCGGATGGGACATCCGGCGAGATCGCCCTCGGCGGCGGGCGATTCCGAGCGGATCGGCTGCGCGCACGGCGGATCGGCTGCGCGCACGGCGGATCGGCTGCGCGCACGGCGGTTCTGCACGGCCCACGCTGGCGCTGCAGGCCTGTGACCTGCAGTGATGCCGGCTCCCTCGTGAGGCGCTCGCGTGTATCCGCCGCGGGCGAGGGCGGTCCGCCGTCAGCGAGCGCGCGCGACCGCCGTCAGCGAGCGCGTCCGACCGCCCGGTGCGGCCGGCGGCTCACCCGTCGTCGCTCGGGGCGCCCTCCAGGCTCTTGCGTCCCCGCCGCAGCCCGATCTCATACGCCACGGACAGCGCCAGGGTGAGCACGATGAGCGGCAGCACGAAGCCCGTCATCACCGCGGTGAAGCCGCGCAGCGCCGCGTGATCCCCGGCCCACAACACCAGGTAGGTCATGTAGGAGAGGTAGAGCGCGAGGAAGATCGCGCCCTCCCAGCGCTGAATGACGAACCCGGTGAACGCGATCGGCAGCAGGGCGAGGGAGACGGCCACCATGAGAGGGATGTCCAGGGCGATGGCGGCATCGGCCACCGGGATCCCGCCCGCGGAGAGGATCGAGGGCAGCCCCAGCACGAGGCCGATGTTGGCGATGTTGCTCCCGACCACGTTGCCGACCGCCAGGTCCCGCTGACCCTTGCGCACCGCGATGATCGAGGCCGCGAGTTCCGGCAGGGAGGTCCCGACGGCGACCACGGTCAGGCCGATCACCAGGTCGCTCAGCCCGAAGGCGCTCGCGATGGCGCTCGCGCCCCGCACCAGCAGCTGCGAGCCGAGCACCAGCAGTCCGACGCCCACGACGATGAGCAGTGCCGAGCGGCCCATGGTGGCCGGCTTGCTGTCGGCGTCCCCGTCGTCCTCACCATTCTCGGAAGGCCCCGCGCCGCTACCGCCGCGCCCGGTGCGCACAGCCCAGACCATGTGGGCCACGAACACCGCGAGCAGCAGCGCGCCGTCCCACCCGGAGATGTCGCCGTCCAGGGCGAGCACGAGGAGCAGCACCGAGAGCGCCACCATCACCGGGACGTCGATCCGCACCAACCGGCGTCGCGCCACGAGCGGCAGTACGAGGGCCGAGATCCCGAGGATGAGCAGGATGTTCGCGATGTTGCTGCCGACCACGTTGCCGACCGCGAGTTCCGGCTGCCCGCCGAGCACCGCGCCGACGGCGACCGCGAGCTCCGGGGAGGAGGTCGCCACCGAGACGATCGTCAGGCCCACCACGAGGGGCGACATGCCGAGGCGGACGGCGACGGAGGAGGCGCCGCGCACCAGGCCCTCGCCGCCGGCGACCAGCAGTGCGAGGCCGAGGACGACGAAGCCCACCTCGAGGAGAATCACGCTCGCCACCTTAGGAGGTGGCGAGGCGAGGTGTCGGTTGCCGGTCGCGGGCTGCAGCGTGTCGCCGGCAGCGCTTCGCGGACGGCGGATCGCCTTCGCCCACGGCGGTTGTGCGTGCCACGCGCTCGAGCGGCACGCCTGTGACCTGCGGCGTTGCCGACGGCGTCGGGCGCAGCCGCCACGCATCCGCCGTGCGCGACGGCGATCCGCCGGGAGCGAGCGCCAGCGGGCGTGGGAGAGGATGGAGTCATGCTGATCGCCTTCTCCGTCGCCCCCACTTCCAGCGCCTCCCCGGACGGGTCGGTCTCGGCCGCCGTGGCCGCCGCCGTCCAGGTCGTGAAGGACTCCGGCCTGCCGTACCGGCTCGGCTCGATGTTCACCGAGATCGAGGGGGAATGGGAGGAGTTGATGGACGTGGTGCGCCGCGCGTGTGAGGCCGCCGGCGCCGACGCGGGCCGGGTCTCCCTCGTGCTGAAGGCGGACATCCGCCCGGGCGCTGAGCCCGGACAACTGGACTCCAAGATCGCGCGGGTGCAGGAGAAACTGGCGTGAGCGCCGCGCAGGCTTCCGCCCAGCACCCCACCCCGATTCCGCCGCCCCTGGTACTGCTCGACCTGGACGGCACCCTGATGGACTCCGCCCCCGGGATCACCGCGAGCGTGATCGCCGCGTTCGAGCGACTCGGCCTGCCGGTGCCGGACGAGCAGGGTCTGCGCTCCTTCGTCGGCCCGCCGCTGCCCGCCTCGATGCGCGCGCACGGGGTGCCCGAGGAGCGACTCACCGAGGCCGTCACCGCCTACCGTGCCGCCTTCGAGGCGGGCGGCATGTGGGACTCCCGCGTGTTCGCGGGCGTCCCCGAGGTGCTGCAGCAGCTGCGCGGCGCGGGCTACACGCTCGCGATCGCCACCTCCAAGCCGCAGGTCTACGCGCGGCCCATCTGCGAGCGGTACGGACTGAGCGACCTCGTGGACGGTGTCTACGGCGCGCCCCTGGACCACATTCCCTCCTCCAAGGCGACCGTCATCGCCGATGCCCTCGCGGACCTCGGCCCCCGGGTGCCCACCACCGAGCGCATCGTCATGGTCGGCGACCGACACCACGACGTCGAGGGGTCGGCCGAGCACGGTATCGCGTGCCTGGGCGTGGACTGGGGGTACGCCGATCCGGGGGAGCTCGCGGGCGCCGTCGCGATCGTCCCCGCGGTCGCCGATCTCCTGGCCGCGATCTCGGCCCAGGTCCGTCCGCGCGTCGGCTGAGGACGTGGGGACTACTCCCCATGGCCCTGACCTCGCATGCCCGCTAGCGTTCATCGGGCCCGACTGCTCGGCCTGCCGCGGGGCGATCCGGGCGGGCAGGGCTTGGGATGACCTGGAGCGCCCCAGGGGCCTCTTGCGCATCCACACCCCAGCACCATGAGAGGAACTGTCGTGCAGTGGCGTTTCTGTGGGATGTTCAATTATCGGTTGCAGTCAGCGGTTCCGGATGATCGGTGGCTGGGGTGGATTGATGAGGGGGAGGCGCGGCGCCGGTTTCATGTGCCCGGGGAGCGGTTGGCGTTGGTGCCGCCGGTGGATGAGGCGACGGGGATTGTGCCGTTCTATATCACTGTGACGCCAGGTGCGGATCCATCGTTCACGGTGTCGCGTCAGGAGGCGGTGGCTCCGGGAGTGGGGGTGGTCACGTCGCAGTCGTGGTGGAAGAATGTGGGCGGTGGGCGTTTGTTCCAGGACATTGCGGTGGTGTGGGAGTTCGGGGAGTACAACCCGGAATTGCCGGTGGCGGCGCATCGTGCGGTGCGGCGATGGCATGCGTACAACAATGAGGATGGCACCGGTCGTGTGGAGGAGCATGATCTGGTGGCCAAGACGTTCACTAAGGCGCGTCGCACGGATGTGCCGGTAGCGGATTTGTATCTCCCGGTCCCGGCGTGGGGTGAGTGGGAGTCGCTGGTGTGAGTCCTCGCCGCTTGGCGCGCAGGCGACACTGCCAGTTGCAGTGTCGCGCCGCGCCCGCCGATGGGGACTTCTCCCCATGGTCCTGACCCCGCAGGCCCGCTAGCGTCCCCACGGACATGGTCGAGGGCTAGGGGAGGGACGCGCGGTGAGAGGCTGTTGGCGCACGCTCACGAAGTCCTTCATCGGCAGGGGCGAATCTGCGATCGGGTGCTGGTTGTGAGCGCGCTGCTTGATCCTCTGGTGGATCTGCGGGTGGATGAGAATGGCGAGACGTACGCGATCTACCGCTCCCACGCGCGCCGGGTGACCATGAGTGCGCCCATGGCGCACTTCGTGGCTGAGGCCCAGTCAACGCGGTGTCGTGCCGTGCTGCTCACCCGGGACGATGCTCACATCTCCACCTTCGTGGTCGAGGCGTTTCGCGCAATCGAGGGGCGCTGGGCGGTGGACGGCGCCACAGGTGTGCGCGCTGCGTGGGGCGGACCACTTCTTGCGACGTGGGAGCAACTGTGGTCGCAGCCACCGTTGCCCTCTCCGCCATCGACTCGGGACGGCATCGTCCCGACGATCATCGTCGAGACTTTCGTGGGCGAGCGATCCGATCCCGGGCGCAGGATCGGCGCGTTGCCGGACACCGTGGTGGAGGCGCTGGGTGCAGGATCGATCGATCGGTGGGGACTCGTGGAACCTCTCACACACCGGTGGTCCCACGAAGAGGTCACGCACTCGCTGCGCCGCCAGATGCCACGCTCGGCCCGCCACCTGGCCGGAACCGCCCACGGAGCGCGGTTGAGCGTCGCGGTGTCTCGCACCCGGCACGGATTGATGCACCACGTGCGCGCATGTGTGCCCGCCCGTGATCCTGACCTGGCCCAGGCAGCCGAGCGGGGGGATGGCGCGCTGGCCGCACACCCGAGGATCCGTGGCTACCTGACGCAGGTGGCACAGCGCTTTCGCCTCAACGCAGCGATGATCAGCGTGGGCGAGAGCGAGGAGTTCCACGGATCGTGGGGACGGCGCCCCGGGCCCCGCCCCGTGGACCGTCCACTGGGAGTCGCAGTCGGTCCGGTGGCCGTCGCCCAACTGGGTCTGGACACGCGCCGATACCCCAGCGCCGACGTGATGGGGCCCCGCCGCGCTCCTACCGTCTTGCGGCTCTTCACCGGCGCCGGGTCGACCTGGGAGCAGTTCCAGCGCGAGGTGACAGCGGTCTCGCCCGAGCGCGTCGTGACCGCCGTCTTCGGAGGCACCTGATGCCGAGCGAGTGGGTGGTGGTGAGCGCAGACGAGGTCACGCCCGAGGTGCATGCCTGGGCGATGCACGACGTGGACGCCTCCGGTCAGGTGATCTCCTTCCGCGGCGGTGAAGTGATCCATGCGCTGACCGGCGCCGGCGAGCCGGTGCTCACAGCATTCCGCAGCCTGCACCTGGAGACGGCGTGCGACGCCGAGCCGGCGATCGGGGTCCACATCGATGGGACGTACTGGACCGAGCTGACTGTTCCGGCTGGCGCGGCGCCTGTGGTGGAGGACCTGCTGGCAGCGATTACAAGCAGGGCGCGAGGAGTGGCGCGGCTGCGGGAGTGACCTAGCGCGCGAGGGACGACAGGAAACGGCGGGGGGAGAGACGCAGTGACAGAAATAGGCGTGTGCACCGGGGACGGGCTCATCGATCCGGCTCGGTTCGTGGTCAGGAGCTCCGACCTGGACAGCGAGAGCATCTACGGGTCGGCGTCCGAGCTGCGAGCCATTGGCTCGGGCATGGTCGAATCGATGGCCGGGGTCTCAGCGGCGTGGTCAGGGCTCAGCGAGGCATACCGGGCGCCGGAAGAGAGCGACGTCCTTGCGCTACTCGCTCCGGCCGAGACTGCGGTGGCGGAGAACGACGAGGTGCTCGCAAGCGCGGCCCGCGCACTCGAGAGGTACGCCGAGGATGTGCAGGTCATTGCGACAGACCTGCGGGTCCTGGAGGGGGACGCGGCGGTCTTCCGCGCTGAGGCTCTGCGCGGGTACGAGGAGATCACCTACCGCCCTATCGGCATGGCTCAGACAGTCGGGTACACCCAGGAGAGCGAGCACGTCAGCTGGATCGAGCACACACCGGCCGTCGAGCGGAACAACGACCTGCTTGCGCAGTACGCGGTTGTGATCGAACGGCTCTCACTCGCGGCGGCCCAGTGCGCCACCGAGCTGACGGGTCTGCGCTCGGGAACCTGCCCAGCCGGGCCGGTGGCCGCGATCGGCGCTGCCGACATCATGGCGTCGGATGCGATGCCGTGGGGCCACGCTGTGACCGAGGATCGCACCTGCGAGGAATCCGTGAACCACGGGCTCGGGAATGCCGCGATCTCCGCGAGGGACGGTGCCGCGGCCATGGTCGGCTTCGACACCGCGACCATGACGTGGAGTTGGGGAACCTTGGGTGCCACCTGGTGGGGGGTGGGCGACTTCGCGTTGTCCACCGTCATCGCGACCAGCCCGGTGCTGATGACCGCGATCTCTGGCGCGGGGGGCTCCGAGTGGGTCTCGGACCGTCAGGACGTCGCCGCAACCGGTTGGGGGGCGATGATCGGCTGGGACCACCAGGAGTACCTAGCGGGCGGCGACGGTTGGCACGCATGGCAGGAGGACGGCGTTGCGGCCGCCACGCAGGTGCTTGTGGAGGCTGGGACGTTCCTCATCCCGGGCGTCGGCGCCGCGAAGGGGGGAGCGATGGCCGGCCGGGCCGGCGCCCTGACGGTCCGCGCCGGCGGTGCTGCGGTGCGCGGAACCGCCGCCGTGGCCGAGGCAGCCTTGCGTGGTGGTTCGCATCTGGCGTCCGGCGCGAGGCAGGGACTGCGAGTGGTAGGGGACCGGCTTCATGCGATGAAGGTGCCGGGCTTGGGTGGGCCGGACTTTGCCGTCGCGGGCGCCGGCCCGGGCCCGCAGGCACTGCACATGACGCCGGATTCCTCGGGGCACCTGCCAACCAGAGGCGGCACGTCGGCGGCGCGTGACTCCGCAGGCAGTTCGCAGCCGCAGCGCGCGGTCCCGGACGGTCCGCCGATGTACGGCCAGCGCATCGGGGACAGTGGTGGGCACAACGACACGGCGCCCTTGGACATGTGGCGCCCTCACGCAGACGGTGTGGAGGTCGAGGTCCCGGAGGGGCTCATCGACGACGCCCGCACGGCGACGGACCAGGCACCGCCAGCCGCCGATGGATTGACGCGGGAGGTACAGGCGAAGATCGATGTCTACCAGAGGTTGATCGACAGGACCGATGGGAACGGCGGATTCCACTATCCGGAGCATATTCGCAACGCCTTCCGTGGCTCAATCTTCAACCTCGAGAACCACCACCGCTACCCGGTGAATGAACTCCATGTGACGCGGCCCGGTGCCACCCTCGGAGAAAACGGACTGGCGAGTCCCAGGCAGTCGGCATACAACCGCGTGGACAGCATAGATCCCGGCAACGAGATCGTGGAACGCAAGAACACCCAACTCGCCGCCGTCCGAGGCCGGACATGGCGGGCATACCTCGACGACATCAGGACCAAGTACGGCGTACGCAGCGATGGGGTGGTCGTCGCTGATACGCCCTCCAACCGGCGCACCCTCGAGGCGGTGGGGCTCGACCCCAGCGAGCACATCGGGATGCCGCTGGAGGGTCGAAACATCCTGGAGGTGCCGGTGCAGACGGCGCCCGTGCCCCAAGCAATGCTGGAGCTCGCCGCCACGAGGCAGATCAAAGTCGTCGACGTGGCAGGCACCGAATGGATGCTCGGTCCACGCCCCGGTACCGTTGTCGAGGTCCGGGCGGACGGCACGGTCCTGACGCACAACCCAGCACATTGAGAGAAAGTACCGCAATGAGAGGAACTGTCGTGGAGTGGCGTTTTTGTGGGATGTTCAATGACTGGTTGCAGTCAGCGGTTCCGGATGATCGGTGGCTGGGGTGGATTGATGAGGGGGAGGCGCGGCGCCGGTTTCATGTGCCGGGGGAGCGGTTGGCGTTGGTGCCGCCGGTGGATGAGGCGACGGGTATTGTGCCGTTCTTCATTACTGTGACGCCGCGGGAGCATCCGTCGTTCACGGTGTCGCGTCAGGAGGCGGTGGCTCCGGGGGTGGGGGTAGTCACGTCCGAGTCGTGGTGGCGGCACGCTGAAGGTGATCGGCTCTTTCAGCACATTGCGGTGGTGTGGGAGTTCGGGGAGTACAACCCGGAATTGCCGGTGGCGGCGCATCGTGCGGTGCGGCGATGGCATGCGTACAACAATGAGGATGGCACTGGTCGTGTGGAGGAGCACGATCTGGTGGCGAAGACGTTCACGGTGGCGCGTCGTACGGATGTGCCGGTAGCGGATTTGTATCTCCCGGTCCCGGCGTGGGGTGAGTGGGAGTCGCTGGTGTGATGGGGGTGGGTCGTGGAGTGGCGTTTTTGTGGGATGTTCAATTATCGGTTGCAGTCAGCGGTTCCGGATGATCGGTGGCTGGGGTGGATTGATGAGGGGGAGGCGCGGCGCCGGTTTCATGTGCCGGGGGAGCGGTTGACGTTGGTGCCGCCGGTGGATGAGGCGACGGGTATTGTGCCGTTCTTCATTACTGTGACGCCGCGGGAGCATCCGTCGTTCACGGTGTCGCGTCAGGAGGCGGTGGCTCCGGGGGTGGGGGTGGTCACGTCTCAGTCGTGGTGGCGGCACGCTGAAGAAGGTGATCGGCTCTTTCAGCACATTGCGGAGGTGTGGGAGTTCGGGGAGTACAACCCGGAATTGCCGGTGGCGGCGCATCGTGCGGTGCGGCGATGGGATGCGTTCAACAATGAGGATGGCACGGGTCGTGTGGAGGAGCATGATCTGGTGGCGAAGACGTTCACTAAGGCGCGTCGCATGGATGTGCCGGTTGCGGATTTGTATCTCCCGGTCCCGGCGTGGGGTGAGTGGGAGTCGCTGGTGTGATGGGGGTGGGTCGTGGAGTGGCGTTTTTGTGGGATGTTCAATGACTGGTTGCAGTCAGCGGTTCCGGATGATCGGTGGCTGGGGTGGATTGATGAGGGGGAGGCGCGGCGCCGGTTTCATGTGCCGGGGGAGCGGTTGGCGTTGGTGCCGCCGGTGGATGAGGCGACGGGGATTGTGCCGTTCTTCATTACTGTGACGCCGCGGGAGCATCCGTCGTTCACGGTGTCGCGTCAGGAGGCGGTGGCTCCGGGGGTGGGGGTGGTCACGTCGCAGTCGTGGTGGAAGAATGTGGGCGGTGGGCGTTTGTTCCAGGACATTGCGGTGGTGTGGGAGTTCGGGGAGTACAACCCGGAATTGCCGGTGGCGGCGCATCGTGCGGTGCGGCGATGGCATGCGTACAACAATGAGGATGGCACCGGTCGTGTGGAGGAGCATGATCTGGTGGCCAAGACGTTCACTAAGGCGCGTCGTACGGATGTGCCGGTAGCGGATTTGTATCTCCCGGTCCCGGCCTGGGGCGAGTGGGAGTCGCTGGTGTGATGGGGGTGGGTCGTGGAGTGGCGTTTTTGTGGGATGTTCAATTATCGGTTGCAGTCAGCGGTTCCGAATGATTCGGAGCTGGGGTGGATTGATGAGGGGGAGGCGCGGCGCCGGTTTCATGTGCCGGTGCGGCGGGTGACGTTGGTGCCGCCGGTGGATGAGGCGACGGGGATTGTGCCGTTCTTCATTACTGTGACGCCGGGTGAGGATCCGTCGTTCACGGTGTCGCGTCAGGAGGCGGTGGCTCCGGGGGTGGGGGTGGTCACGTCCGAGTCGTGGTGGAAGAATGTGGGCGGTGGGCGTTTGTTCCAGGATATTGCGGTGGTGTGGGAGTTCGGGGAGTACAACCCGGAATTGCCGGTGGCGGCGCATCGTGCGGTGCGGGAATGGCATGCGTACAACAATGAGGATGGCACCGGTCGTGTGGAGGAGCATGGTCTGGTGGCCAAGACGTTCACTGAGGCGCGTCGTACGGATGTGCCGGTTGCGGATTTGTATCTCCCGGTCCCGGCGTGGGGTGAGTGGGAGTCGCTGGTGTGAGTGTCAGTGCCTGCATGGGATCCGTGGCTACACTGGTCGCACAGGCATCGACCCGGCCATCACCGGTGAGCCTCCGGAAGAACCGGCCGACCGCGCCTGCACGGCGTGGCCGGCCCCAGTAGAACCGGACGGGTAGGCCCGTCACAGCCGTCAACGAGAGGTCGCACGCCCGCCAGGGCGGGCGGCAAGCGGGGTGGTACCGCGGCCCGCCGGCATCCGCCGGTCGGTTCGCCCTCGCGCGCACGAGCACGCACCACCCGGAGACCACGTTGACGAACCAGAGCCACCGTTACCCGCGCCATGCCAGCGCCGACCTCGTGGCCTCCCCGCGCATCCCCGAGATCGAGAAGAGCGTCCTGGCCCACTGGCAGGCGGGGGACACCTTCCGCCGCAGCGTCGAGGCGCGCCCCGCGGGCGAGGACGGCGAGAACGAGTTCGTCTTCTATGACGGCCCCCCGTTCGCCAACGGCCTGCCGCACTACGGCCACCTGCTCACCGGCTACGTCAAGGACGTGGTGCCGCGTTACATGACGATGCGCGGCAAGCGGGTGGAGCGCCGGTTCGGCTGGGACACCCACGGCCTGCCCGCCGAACTCGAGGCCGAGCGCATCCTCGGGATCACCGACAAGGCGCAGATCGAGGAGATGGGCATCGCCGCGTTCAACGCCGCCTGCCGCTCCTCCGTGCTGACCTACACCGACGAGTGGCAGGACTACGTCACCCGCCAGGCCCGCTGGGTGGACTTCGAGAACGACTACAAGACCCTGAACCCGGAGTTCATGGAGTCGGTGATCTGGGCGTTCAAGACCCTGCACGACAAGGGCCTGGCGTACGAGGGCTTCCGGGTGCTGCCCTACTGCTGGCGCGACCAGACGCCGCTGTCCAACCACGAACTGCGGATGGACGACGACGTCTACCAGATGCGGCAGGACCCCGCCCTGACCGTGGGGTTGCCGCTGGCGGCGCCCCAGGCGGGTGACCGGCTGGGGGAGGCACTCGCCGGCGCCTACCTGCTGGTGTGGACCACCACTCCCTGGACCCTGCCCAGCCACCAGGCCATCGCCGTCAACCCCGAGGTGAGCTACGTCGTCGTCGCCCCCGGGGAGGGCTCGCCGCTGGACGCCTCCCACCCGGGGGCCCGCGTCGTCGTCGCCCAGCCGCGCCTGGCGGCCTACGCCCGTGAGCTCGGTGAGGACCCGCAGGTGGTCGCCGAGGTGGCCGGGGCCGATCTGGTCGGGCGCCGCTACACCCCGCCGTTCCCGTACTTCACCGACGGTCAGGGCGGCGCCCCGGCCGACAACCCGGGCAACTTCCAGGTGATCGCCGGCGACTTCGTCACGGTGGAGGACGGCACCGGGCTCGTGCACATGGCGCCCGCCTTCGGTGAGGACGACATGGCGGCCTGCGAGGCCGTCGGCATCACGCCCGTGGTGACCGTCGGGGAGGCCGGCGAGTTCACCGCCCTCGTGCCGGACTACGCCGGGCAGCAGGTCTTCGACGCGAACCCGCACATCATCGCCGACCTCAAGGCCGGCACCGGCCCGCTCGCCGCGCTCCCGGCCGAGCGCCGCGCCATGGTGGTGCGCCACGAGACCTACGACCACTCCTATCCGCACTGCTGGCGCTGCCGGAACCCCCTGATCTACAAGGCGGTCTCCAGCTGGTTCGTGCGCGTCACCCAGTTCCGCGACCGCATGGTGGAACTGAACGAGCAGATCGACTGGACCCCCGAGCACATCAAGCACGGCCAGTTCGGCAAGTGGCTCGCCGGCGCCCGGGACTGGTCCATCTCCCGCAACCGGTACTGGGGCACCCCGATCCCGGTGTGGGTGAGCGACGACCCCGCCTACCCGCGCACCGACGTCTACGGCTCCTTCGCCGAGCTCGCCCGCGACTTCGGGGACGTGCCGCGCAACGATGCCGGGGAGCCGGACCTGCACCGCCCCTGGATCGACGACCTCACCCGCCCCAACCCCGACGACCCGACCGGGAAGTCCACGATGCGCCGCATCCCGGACGTGCTGGACGTGTGGTTCGACTCCGGGTCCATGCCCTTCGCCCAGGTGCACTACCCGCACGAGAACGCCGAGTGGTTCGAGAACCACTACCCGGGCGACTTCATCGTGGAGTACATCGGGCAGACCCGCGGCTGGTTCTACACCCTGCACGTGCTGGCCACCGCCCTGTTCGACCGTCCCGCGTTCTCCTCCGCGGTCAGCCACGGGATCGTGCTGGGCAACGACGGGCGCAAGATGTCCAAGAGCCTGCGCAACTACCCGGATGTCACCGAGGTCTTCGACCGCGACGGCTCCGATGCGATGCGCTGGTTCCTCATGGCCTCCCCGATCCTGCGCGGCGGGAATCTCATCGTTACCGAGGAGGGCATCCGCGCCGAGGTGCGCGGGGTGCTGCTGCCGCTGTGGAACGCCTACTACTTCTTCGCGCTGTACGCGGGCACGGTGAACGACGGCGCGGGCTACCTCGCGCAGCCCGTGGCACCCGAGGCCGTGGCCGAGCTGCCGGAGATGGACCGCTACCTGCTGGCCCGCACCCACGACCTCGCGCTCGCCGTGACCGAGGCCGCCGACGCCTACGACGTGGCCGGGGCGTGCGCGCTCATCCGTGACCACATCGACCTGCTCACCAACTGGTACGTGCGCACCCAGCGCGACCGGTTCTGGGCGGAGGACACCCGCGCCTTCGACACCCTGTTCACCGCGCTGGAGGCGCTGACCCGGATCATGGCGCCCTTCGCGCCGCTGCTGACCGAGGAGATCTGGCGCGGCCTGACCGGGGGTGAGTCGGTGCACCTGACCGACTGGCCGGTGACCGGCACGGCCGGGGCGTACGACGTCGAGGCCTCCCTGGTCCCCGATCCCGCCCTGGTGGCGGCGATGGACCGGGTGCGGGACGTGGTCTCCGCCGCCCACGCGCTGCGCAAGGCCCACCAGGTCAAGGTGCGTCAGCCCCTGCGTTCGCTCGCGGTGGTGGTGCCTGAGGCCGAACTGGCTGCGCTCGCGCCGTTCGCCGACCTGGTGGCCTCCGAGGTGAACCTCAAGTCCGTGGCCCTGGAGGACCTCGCCTCCGACGCCGCCGCGCGCTACGGGGTCACCACCAAGCTCACCGTCAACGCCCGCGCCGCAGGCCCGCGGCTGGGCAAGAGCGTGCAGGTGGCCATCAAGGCCGCCCGCAGTGGGGAGTGGAGCGAGCACGAGGGCGTGGTGACCGCGGGCGGCATCGAACTGGCCGAGGGGGAGTACGAGCTCGCGACCGTCGCCTCCGGGGCCGCCGGCGGCGAGATCGCGGTGGGCGTGCTGCCCGGCGGCGGGTTCGTGGTGCTCGACCTGGCGCTGGACGAGGAACTGCGCGCCGAGGGCTACGCCCGCGACGTGGTGCGGCAGGTGCAGGACGCCCGCAAGGCCGCCGACCTGCACGTGGCCGACCGCATCGAACTGCGCCTCGGGGTGCCCGAGCAGCACCTGGCCGCGGCCCGCGCCCACGCCGACGTCATCGCCAAGGAAACCCTCGCGCTCGCCGTCGAGATCGACGCCGCACCGCAGGCCGAGGTGCCCAAGGGCGGTGTCGCCGTCGTGCAACTCGCCCGCGTCGCCGAGAACGAGAACGCTCAGGAGGCCGCCGAATGAGCCGCGAGGGAGCCGACGTCACCCGGGCCGCGGAACTCGCCGAGGCGGAGAAGCAGGCGCGGGAGATCTACCACGAGATCCTGCGGCGCACCCCGGAGCACGATTTCGACCCGACGATCGAGCGGGTCGCGCGGCTGACCGACGTGCTGGGCGACCCGCAGCGCTCCTTCCGCGCGATCCACCTCACCGGCACCAACGGCAAGACCTCCACCGCGCGGATGATCGACGCGCTGCTGCGCGCGCTGAACCTGCGCACCGGCCGGTTCACCTCCCCGCACCTGAGCACGGTGCGGGAACGGATCGCGATCGACGGTGAGCCGATCTCCGCCGCCGCCTGGGTTCGCACCTGGGAGGACATCGCGCCCTATGTGGCGATCGTGGACGGCGAACTGACCTCCTCGGGCAAGTACGGCGCGGGCGGCGAACTGTCCTTCTTCGAGGTGCTCACCGGGATGGCGTTCGCGGCCTTCGCCGACGCCCCGGTGGACGTGGCGGTGCTCGAGGTCGGCATGGGCGGGGAGTGGGACTCCACCAATGTGGTCGACGCCGAGGTGGCCGTGATCACCCCGATCGCCATGGACCACGAGCGCTGGCTCGGGCACACCCTGGAGGAGATCGCCGGGGTGAAGTCCGGGATCATCAAGGACGGCGCCACGGTGGTGGTCGCCGATCAGCGCCCCGAGGTGGCGCGCGTCATCGGGCACCGGGTCGCCGAGACCGGCGCCCGCCTGGTGGCCGAGGCCCCCCGGAACGAGGACGGCGAGGTGGACCTGACCACGCCGGGCCTGGCGGTGGTGGACCGACAGGTCGCCGTCGGTGGCCAGTTGCTGACCCTGCGCGGGATCGCCGGCACCTACCAGGACATCTTCCTGCCGCTGCACGGGGAGCACCAGGCACACAATGCGCTGCTTGCGCTCGCCGCCGTGGAGGCGTTCCTCGGCGGGCAGGCGCTGCCGGGCGACGTGGTGGAGGAGGCGTTCAACGCCGTCTCCTCGCCCGGTCGCCTGGAGCTCGTGCGCAGCTCTCCGACCGTGCTCGTGGACGCCGCCCACAACCCCGCCGGGGCGGCGGCGGCGATGACCGCGATCACGGAGGCATTCGCCCTCACCAGTGTGGTGGGTGTGCTCGGGGTGATGGCGGACAAGGACGCCGAGGGCATCCTCGTGGCGCTCGAGGGCACCCTCGCGCACGTGGTCATCACCCAGCCGCACTCGGCGCGCGCGATGCCGATCGAGGACCTCGCCGAGATCGCCCGCGACGTCTTCGGTGAGGACCGGGTGCACGTGGTCGAGCGGCTCGATGAGGCCGTCACCACCGCCGTGGACCTGGCGGAGTCGGCGAGCGAGGGTGTGGGGACCGACGCCGGGGTGATCGCGCTCGGCTCGGTGGTGCTGGCCGCCGAGGTGCGCACGCTGATGGGCGCCGAGGGCGCCTGACGCCTCCGGGTGGGCGCCCGGCCGGCCGGCGTCGGGCGGTCGGCGTCGGTCGGTCGGCGTCGGTCGGTCGGCCGCGGGGCGGGGCCACTCTGCCCAGGCGCTCGTTCCTCGCGCCTCACGCCCAGCCACTCCGGAGTGGGCCCCGCCCCGCGCCCGCCCAGCGTGTGGTTGTGCAGCGCGCACGCGCGAAACTCGTGCGCAAGCACCCGGTCGGCGGGGTGGGGTGGTGCGTAAGGGCACGGTCGGCGGGGCTGGCGGGGCGCGCGAGGCGCGCACGTTCGGGCGCTTTCCTCAGGTGCGAGCGCACGGGCGTGCAGGCGTCTCGCGCATCCGTGCGTGGCTTGGCAGAGTAGGGGTGTCCCACCCATCCATGTCGCAAGGGAGCGCACTCGTGAAGAAGCTCATCAACGATCCGACCAACGCCACCTCCGAGGCCGTGGAAGGCTTCGTGCTGGCGCACTCCGACCTGGTGACCCAGCTCGACGGCCTCGTGGTCGCGCGCGCCGGCGGCGCGGTGGCGGGCAAGGTCGGCATCGTCTCCGGCGGTGGCAGCGGGCACGAGCCCCTGCACGCCGGGTTCGTCGGGGTCGGCATGCTGGACGCCGCAGTCCCGGGCGCCATGTTCACCTCGCCCACACCCGACCCGATCGTCGTGGCCACCAAGGCCGCCGACTCCGGTGCCGGCGTGCTGCACATCGTGAAGAACTACACCGGCGACGTGTTGAACTTCGAGACGGCCGCCGAGCTCGCGGACGCCGAGGACATCGAGGTCGCCACCGTCATCGTCAACGACGATGTCGCCGTGGAGGACTCCCTCTACACCGCCGGGCGCCGCGGCGTGGCGGGAACCGTGCTCGTGGAGAAGATCGCCGGGGCCGCCGCGGAGCGGGGCGACGACCTCGCCGCCGTCACCCAGGTCGCCACGGACGTCAACGCCAACATGCGCTCCATGGGCGTGGCGCTGACAGCCTGCACGGTGCCGCACGCCGGCAAGCCGTCCTTCGAGTTGGCCGATGACGAGATCGAGATCGGCATCGGGATCCACGGCGAGCCGGGACGCCGGCGAGTGCCCCTGGCCTCCGCCGACGAGATCACCGACATGCTGCTCGACCCGGTCGTGGAGGACCTCGGCGTGGGCGAAGGGGAGGAGGTGCTGCTGCTGGTCAACGGCATGGGCGGCACCCCGGCCTCCGAGCTCGCGATCGTCTACCGCCACGCCCGTGCGCGGCTGGAGGCGCGCGGCATCACCGTGGCCCGCTCCCTGGTGGGCAACTACGTCACCAGCCTGGAGATGCAGGGTGCCTCGGTGACCGTGCTGCGCCTGAGTGAGTCCATGAAGGAGCTCTACGACGCTCCGGTCAAGACGGCGGCGCTACGGTGGGGCCTGTGACTGCACAGCTCAACGCCGCCTGGGCGCGGCGCTTCATCGACCTTGCCACCGACGTCGTGACCACCAAGCGGGTGGATCTGTCCGAACTGGACCGGGCGATCGGCGACGGTGACCACGGCGAGAACCTGGCGCGCGGCTTCGCGGCCGCCAACCGGGCGGTCCAGGAGTCCGAGGCCGACACCGTGGGCGGGGTGCTGAAGCTGGTGGCGACCACGCTGATGTCCACCGTCGGTGGTGCCGCGGGGCCGCTGTACGGCACCGCCTTCCTGCGCGCGGCGAAGGTGAGCAACGTCGAGGCGATCGACGCCGTCGGGGTGCACACCCTGCTCGATGCGGCGCTGGAGGGCATCGTCGCGCGTGGCAAGGCGAACGCGGGTGACAAGACCATGGTCGACGCCTGGACCCCCGCGGTCGAGGCCGCCGGGGAGGCCAGCGCGGCCGGGGAGAGCCCGGCCGCGACCCTGCGGGCGGCGGCCGACGCCGCGGCCCGCGGGGCCGAGGCCACCGAGCCGCTCGTGGCCCTCAAGGGGCGCGCGAGCTACCTCGGGGAGCGCAGCGTCGGGCACCGCGACCCCGGTGCCGAGTCCAGCGCACTGCTGCTGGACGCCGCTGCACGCGCCGCGGCCGAGGACTCCGCATGACCACGCCGGACGCCACCGCGCGCACGGCGGTGGGCACCGCCACGGTGGGACTCGTGCTGGTGTCCCACTCCGCTCTACTGGCCGCGGGCGCCTGCGAACTGGCCTCGCAGATGGCCCGGGACGTGGTGCTCAAGCCCGCCGGAGGCACCGACGACGCCCGCCTGGGCACGAGCTTCGACGTGGTCGAGCGGGCCGTGGCCGCCGAGCTCGACTCCGGTTGCACCGGGGTGGTGCTGCTCGCCGACATCGGCTCCGCCCGGATGACCGCCGAGGCGGTGATCGACATGCTCGAGGACGAGCGGGTGGTGCTCGCACCGGGCCCGTTCGCCGAGGGTGCCGTCGCCGCCGCGGTGGCCGCCCAGACCGGCGGCGACATCGCCCAGGTGGTGGGCGCTGTCGCCGCTGCGGCACGGCAGATCACCAGCGAGCTCGCCGAGGCAGCGGCCGAGGCCGAGGTCGAGGAGGAGGCCGAGGAACTCCTGGAGGAGGCCGCGGTCGTGGACGAGGCCGAGGAACTCCTGGAGGAAGCCGCCGCGCAGGAGGTCTCCGCCGTCGTCGCGGTGCGCAACCCCCAGGGCCTGCACGCGCGCCCCGCCGCGCAGCTCGCCCAACTGGTCGCGGGATTCGACGCGCAGGTCACCCTCAACGGGGTGAACGCCGCCAGCCTGCTCTCCCTCATGGGCCTGGGCCTGAAGGCGGGCAGCGAGGTCACGGTCGTGGCCGAGGGACCCGCCGGGAGCGAGGCGTTGCGCGCCGTCGTGGAGGCGTTCGAGGACGGATTCGGGGAACTGTGAGTTCCGCACCAGCGCCGCAGGTGCCGCAGTCGGCACCTGCGGCGCCCCGCTCCGCGCGCCGCCTGTTCTCCGCCACCGTCCTGTCGTTGGAGGCCTTCGTGGTGTTCTTCGCCGCCCTCGCCGCCTACGGTCTGGCTGCCGTCCCCACCAGGCACCTGATCGTGGTGGGCTCGGTGGCGGCGCTGGCCTGCCTCGTGGCGGCCGGCGCACTGCGCTGGACTGCAGGGTACGTGCTCGGCTGGGTGATCCAGGCAGGCCTGCTCGTGGCGGGCCTGATGATCCCCGAGATGCGGGTGCAGTTCCTGATCGTGGCGGTCGTGTTCGCGCTGCTGTGGGTGATCGGGCTGCACCTCGGCGCCCGGATCGACGCCGAACGCCAGGAGCGCTACCTGGACGAGCTCGACCACGCCGGTCTGCCACGCCCCAGCCGCTAGCACACACACCCGCCGGCACACCCACCTCCCGCTCGGTGCCAGTGCCGGGCGGTAGTCTCGGAGCCGTGACCGAGATCCAGCGCTCCCTTGTCCTGCTCAAGCCAGACGCCGTGGCGCGTCGCCTCACCGGCGAAGTGCTCCGTCGCATCGAGGCGAAGGGCTACACCATCACCGCCCTGCAGATGCGCACCGCCGATGAGGCACTGCTCGCCGAGCACTACGCCGAGCACGTCGGCAAGCCCTTCTACCCGCCGCTGGTGGAGTTCATGAGCTCCGGCCCGCTCGTGGCGCTGATCGTCGAGGGCTACCGGGTGATCGAGGGCATCCGCACCCTCATCGGCGCCACCGACCCCACCGCCGCCGCCCCCGGCTCGATCCGCGGCGACCTCGCCGGCGACACCGGCGAGAAGGTCCAGCGCAACCTCGTGCACGCCTCGGACTCCCCGGAGTCCGCCGAGCGCGAGATCGCGCTCTGGTTCGCCGCCTGAGACCCACGTGTACCTGAGGTCGCTGACGCTGCGGGGCTTCAAGTCCTTCGCGTCCGCCACCAGCCTCACCTTCGAGCCGGGCATCACCGTGGTGGTGGGGCCCAACGGCTCCGGCAAGTCCAACGTGGTCGACGCCCTCGCCTGGGTCATGGGCGAACAGGGCGCGAAGTCGCTGCGCGGCGGCCAGATGGCCGATGTGATCTTCGCGGGCACCTCCTCGCGGCCGGCGCTCGGCCGTGCGGAGGTGTCCCTCACGATCGACAACGCCGACGGCGCACTGCCGATCGACTACACCGAGGTGACGATCTCGCGCACCATGTTCGCCTCCGGCGGCAGCGAGTACGCGATCAACGGCACCACCTGCCGGCTCCTGGACATCCAGGACCTGCTCTCCGACTCCGGCCTCGGCCGCCAGATGCACGTCATCGTCGGGCAAGGGCAACTCGATGCGGTCCTGCGCGCCACCCCGGAGGAACGGCGTGGCTTCATCGAGGAGGCCGCCGGGATCCTCAAGCACCGCCGCCGCAAGGACAAGGCGCTGCGCAAGCTCGAGTCCACGGCCGGGAACCTCGCCCGGATCAGCGACCTGGTCACCGAGATCAGACGCCAGCTCGGCCCCCTGGCCAAACAGGCCGCCGTGGCCCGGCGAGCGGCCGTGATCCAGGCCGATCTGCGCGACGCTGCGGCCCGGCTCCTGGCGGATGATCTCGCCGCCGCGCGCCAGGGGTTGCAGGAGGGCCAGGCCGACCTGGCGGCGATCGAGGCACGCAAGAGCGAACTCGAGGCGACGCTCGCGGGCGCCCAGCGGCGCTATGCGGAGCGCGAGGCCGAGGCGGAGCAGGCCGCTCCAGCCCTGGCCCGGGCCACCGAGCAGTGGTACCGCCTCAGCGGTATCCGCGAACGACTGCGGGGAACCGTGTCGCTCGCCGCCGAGCGGCGGGCACTGCTGGACTCCCAGGCCGGTGCGCCACGCACGGGCCCGGACCCGGATGAACTGGATGCGCAGGCCGCGCGCGCCCGCGAACTGGACGCGGAGATCGCCGCGGAGGTCGAGGCAGCCGAACAGGCGTTGGCCGAGGCGACCACCCGCCGTCAGGCCGCCGAGGCCGCTGCCGCCGAGCATGAGCGCGCACTCGCACGGGTGCATCGCGCTGCGGCGGAGCGCCGCGAGGGGCTGGCCCGTCTGGAGGGGCAGGTGGCCGCGGCCACCAGCCGGATCGAGGCCCAGCGCGCCGAGATCGAACGACTCACCGCCGCGCGAGCCGACGCCACCGCGAGGGCCGAGAGAGCGCGCGCCGAGTTCGCCCACCTGGAACAGCAGGTCGCCGGCGACGAACGGGGCGAGGAGGACCTGGACGCCGAGCACGAGCGCGCGATCCAGCGGCAGGACCGTGCCCGCGAGCGCGTGGAGCACCTCACCGAGACCCTGCGTACGGCAGGCGGTGAGGCGGAGCGGTGGCAGGCACGTCTGGAGGCACTCACCCTCTCCAGCGAGCGGGGCGACGGCGCCGCGGCCGTCCTGCAGACCGGGTTGCCGGGGGTGCTCGGCCCGCTCGCCGACCACCTCAGCGTGAGCCAGGGCTGGGAGGCGGCGATCGCCGTCGCGCTGCGGCACGTCCTGGAGGGCGTGCTGGTGCACACCGACGCGGCGCTCGCGGTCTCCGACTGGGTCCTCCGGGAGGACCAACCCCGGCTCTCCCTCGCGTTGGTGCCCGCGGGGGCGGGCGCTGCGGCTGACGGCGATGCTGCTGCTGACGCTGCTGACGCTGCTGACGCTGCTGACGCTGCTGACGCTGCCGACGCTGCCGACGCTGCCGACGCTGCCGACGGTGAGCCTCCGATGTGGGCGTCCGCGGTGGTGCGGTGCGAGGACCAGGCAAGCCACGTCGTCGCGCTGGAACTGGCGGGAGTCGCACTCGCGGAGGACCTGGCGGCGGCGGACGCCGCTCTGGCGCGCGCCGACGTCCGGGAGGTGGTGACCCGGGACGGTGCGGTGCACACCCGTGGGCGGGTGGAGGTCGGCCAGCCGCGGGAACGCAACCTCATCGCACTGAACGCTGCCCGGGCGGAGGCCGAGGCCGGGCTCGAGGATGCCCGCGCCCGTGCGGACCGCGCCCGGTTCGACCTGACGAGCGCGCAGGAGGAGGTCACCGAGGCCTCCGCGCAGGTGCGTGACGCGCTGGCGGCGCTGAACGCCTCGGATGCCCGGTTGGCCGCCGTGGCCGACCAGCTCGGGCGCCTGGGTTCGCAGATTCGTGCCGCTGCGGCCGAGGCGGAGCGCTCCCAGGGCGCGATCGCGACCGCGCAGGACGCCCTCCGGCAGCGCGAGGCCGAACGCGCCGACTTGCAGGACCGCCTCGCTGCCGCCCGCACGGGTGACGCGGACGGCTCCGGGGAGGCGGCGGACGTCGCGAAGGCCACACAGTCCCGCGACGCCGCCCAACAGGAGGCGGCGGCGGCACGGACGGCGGAGACGGACGCCCGCCTTCTGGCCCGCACCGCGCAGGAGCGGCAGCGTGCGGCGGGTGGCCGGGCGCACCGCTTGGCGGCCGCCGCGCAGGCGGAGCGCCAGTCGCGGCGCGAGGCGGAGATCGCGCGCGAGGCACGGCGGCGGCGCAGCCGGACAGCGGCTGACGTGGTACGTGAGGGGGAGGAGGCACTGGCCCTCCTGGAGCGTTCCCTCGCCGCCGCAAGCCTGGCGCGTGAGGGCGCTGCGGCACGGCGCGATGAGACCGCCGGCCTGCTGGCCGCTGCCCGCTCCGAGGTGGAGTCGATCCGGGAGGAACTGCGGCTCGCAAGCGACGCCGCGCACCGGGACGAGGTCGCTCGGGCCGAGCACCGGCTGCGGGTGGAGACCCTGGAACAACGCGCGCTCGACGAACTCGGGCTCGAGGGGGACATCCTCGTGGAGGAGTACGGGCCGGATCAGCCGGTGCCTGTCCTGGAGGAGGTCCCGCCCACCGACGGCGAAGAGAGCACCGGACCGGCCGAGCCGCGCACCGTGCCCTACGACCGGGCCGCCCAGACCAAGCGCTTGAAAGCGGCGGAACGCGCGCTCACGTTGCTGGGGAAGGTGAACCCGCTGGCGTTGGAGGAACACGCGGCGTTGGAGGAGCGACACGCTTTCCTCGTGGAGCAACTCGCCGACGTGAAGAAGACGCGCGCGGACCTCATGCGCATCGTGGCGGAGATCGATGCACGGGTCGAGGAGGTCTTCACCGAGGCGTGGGCAGATACCGAGCGGGAGTTCCGCGGGGTCTTCGACCGTCTGTTCCCCGGCGGGGAGGGCCGTCTCGTGCTGACCGATCCCACATCCATGCTGACCACGGGCATCGAGGTGGAGGCGCGACCACCGGGCAAGAATGTCAAGCGGCTGTCGTTGCTGTCCGGTGGGGAGCGTTCCCTGACCGCCGTGGCGCTCCTGGTGGCGATCTTCCGGGCCCGACCGAGCCCGTTCTACGTGATGGACGAGGTCGAGGCAGCCCTGGACGACGTGAATCTCTCCCGACTCCTGGAGATCTTCACGGAACTGCGGTCGGATTCCCAGCTCATCGTGATCTCCCACCAGAAACGCACGATGGAGATCGCCGATGCCCTCTATGGGGTGACGATGCGCGGCGATGGTGTCTCGCGGGTGGTCTCCCAACGGCTGGGTTCCTCGGATTCAGCGGCCGGTCCGCCCTCGACCAGGGGCGCGGGGGAGTCCCCGCCCGAGATCTCCGGGCGGGTGTGAGAGAACTCACGAGACCTTCACATCTCCTCCGCCCCGCCTGCGGGTCGAGCGGGGAACGGGACGGGGATACTGAATGACATGTCTGGCCTTCCCGCGCTCGCTGTGGTGTTCCTTGCTGTCGCCCTCACGATCGGCATCCTGGTCGTGATGATGTCCGCACACCGCCCGGAACAGGGTTGGTGGGCAATGCTGCGCGGCGTCTTCGTGGACGACGCGACGGCCTCACAATCAGCGCAGGCCCCGGCTCGCGGGGCCGGCGCACGCGGGGCCGGTGCACGCGGTGATCGCTTCGATGAACTCCAGGACGAGGCCACTCTCGCCGACATCTTGGCGGACGCGGAGAGCGGACCGGGCTACCTGACGGTGCCGCAGCGGTACGAGGAACGTTTCGACGCGCGCTTGGAGGAGTTCGTGGCCCGCCAGCGGCAGAAGGCTCGGGAGCGTGACCTCGAGCGAGCGCGCGCCGGTGAGGACGACGGCGCCGAGGCAGGGCACGCCGACTCCGCGCACGCCGACTCGGCACACGCCGGCCTCCAGGCCAGCGCGCCCTCGACCACCCGGGAGGGCACCGTTCGATGACCACGCAGCAGATCGTCCTCATCGCCGTCGCGATCGTCCTGGTGGCGGCGATCGTCACGGCGATCCTGGTCATCCGGTCCCGACGCCGATCCGAGGAGTCGCCGTCCACCCCGGGGGCTCCCCGCGAGGTCACCACCGAGGTGGCACCCACGCCGGGCTCATCGGGCGCAGGTACCACCGCGGCACCCGCCATCCAGGTGCCGGAGAGCGTGGACTCCCGCCTGGTCCGGTTGCGTGGTCGCCTCGCACGATCCGGGGCCCTGGGGCAGGCACTCCTGGCCGTGCTCGGGCGCGACACCCTGGACGAGGAGGCATGGGAGGAACTCGAGGAGACCCTCCTGCAGGCCGATCTCGGCCTTGCGCCCACCACCGAGCTCCTGGAGGAGCTGCGCACCCGACTCCGGGTCGAGGGCAGCCGCGACCCGCAGCGGGTGCGCGCCATCCTGCGCGAACTCCTCCTCGCGCAGGTGGACCCCACGATGGACCGCTCGCTCTCGCTGGATCCCCGCCCCCTCGCCGGCGGACGCGCGTCCGACGCCGGCGAGGCGGGCGAGGCGGGCGAGGCCATGGTGAACGTGCCGGCCACGGTCCTGATGGTCGGCGTGAACGGCACAGGCAAGACCACGACCGTGGGCAAACTCGCGCGCCTGCTGCGTGCCGAGGAACGCACGGTGCTCCTCGGGGCCGCCGACACCTTCCGCGCCGCCGCGGCCGACCAGCTCGCCACCTGGGGTTCGCGGGTCGGCGTGGAGGTGGTCCGCTCCGAGCGTGAGGGCGCCGACCCCGCGAGTGTGGCGCACGAGGCGGTGGCGCGTGGCGGGGCCGAGGGCGTGGACGTGGTGATCATCGATACCGCCGGGCGGCTGCAGAACAAGGCGGGCCTGATGGACGAACTCGGCAAGATCGTGCGGGTCTCCTCGCGCAGGGCGCCGCTGAGCGAGTCCCTGCTCGTGCTCGATGCCACCACGGGTCAGAACGGGCTGCGCCAGGCGCGGGTGTTCAGCGAGGTGGCGAACCTGACGGGAATCGTGCTGACCAAGCTGGACGGCAGTGCCAAGGGCGGCATCGTGGTGGCCGTGCAGAAGGAGCTCGGGATCCCCGTGAAGTTGGTGGGACTGGGGGAGGGGGCCGATGACCTGGCCCCCTTCGACCCGGAGGGCTTCGTCGACGCCCTCCTGGGTGACAAGGCGGCGTGACAAGACGGCCTGAGCGTCCGTAGCACTTCCGATCGCCCCGGTGGGCATCGGATCGTGGCGAGGATGCCCCGAGCAACGAGAATTTCACCCAGACCCGCCATCCGTCACGTGGGCGTAACACGATCACCAAGTCGCGGAAACGGCGAGCGACCACCCTCGTGGGTACGGCGACCGATAGCGGTCGCGCCACGAGGAGAGGATTCGTATGGAGTGGGACAGCGGTAACGCCGCCTGGATGCTGACCTCGGCATCACTGGTGCTGCTCATGACCCCCGGACTTGCGCTGTTCTACGGCGGTATGTCGCGCGCCAAGTCCGTGCTGAACATGATGATGATGTCCTTCGGCGCCATGGGCGTGGTCGGGGTCGTCTACGTGCTGTGGGGCTGGTCGATGTCCTACGCCCCGGACGCGAGCGTCGGCGGGATCTTCGCGAACCCGTTCGCCCAGTTCGGGCTGTCGGGAGCGATCTTCGACGAGACGGGTGAGTTCATCGAGGGTCTCGGGGCCTACCCCCAGGTCATCGACATCGCCTTCCAGGTGACCTTCGCGATCATCACCGTCGCCCTGATCTCCGGCGCACTGGCCGAGCGCGTGAAGTTCTCCGCCTGGCTGGTCTTCACGGCCATCTGGGTGACTCTGAGCTACTTCCCGATGGCCCACATGGTGTGGGGTGGTGGCCTGCTCTCCGGCGCGGAGGGTTCCATCGCTGCCGGGATCTTCGGGACCACCGACGGTGAGGCCAACACGGCGCCGATCGACTTCGCCGGCGGCACCGTGGTCCACATCAACGCCGGTATCGCCGCGCTGGTGCTCGCCCTGATCATCGGCAAGCGCAAGGGCTTCGGCACCGTGCCGATGCGCCCGCACAACCTGACGCTGACCATGCTCGGCGCCGGGCTGCTGTGGTTCGGCTGGTTCGGCTTCAACGCCGGTTCCGCGTTCGCGGCCGACGGCGTCGCCGGCTGGGCCTGGGTCAACACCACCACCGCGACCGCGGCCGCCATGCTCGGCTGGCTGGTCGTGGAGAAGCTGCGCGATGGCCACGCCACCTCGCTGGGTGCCGCGTCCGGCATCGTCGCGGGCCTGGTCGCCGTCACCCCGGCAGCCGGGTCCATCAACCCGGTGGGAGCGATCTTCCTGGGCGCCATCTCCGGTGTCTGCTGCGCCTTCGCCGTGAGCCTGAAGTACAAGTTCGGCTTCGACGACTCGCTCGACGTGGTGGGTGTCCACCTCGTCGGTGGTCTCGTCGGTACCGTGCTCATCGGCTTCCTGGCCGTGGACGGCTCGGTGTTCTTCTCCGAGGGCGCCTTCGGCTTCGGTGGCTTCGACCAACTCATCATCCAGGTCGTCATCGCGGTGGTCGCGCTGATCTTCTCCGGTGTCATCACCTGGGTGATTGCCGCATTCATCAAGGCCGTGATGGGCTGGCGCGTGAGCGACGACGTCGAGTCCGCCGGGATCGACCTCGCCGAGCACGGTGAGTCCGCCTACGAGGGCATCACCGCCGGACGCCTGATCAAGGAGGGCAACTGAGATGAAGCTTGTCACCGGAATCATTCAGCCGCACCGTCTGGACGACGTGAAGGCAGCCCTGGAGGCCGCCGGCATCCGTGGGATGACCGTCTCCGAGGCCAGCGGGTACGGCCGCCAGCGGGGTCACACCGAGGTCTACCGTGGCGCTGAGTACACGGTCGACCTCGTGCCCAAGGTGCGCATCGAGGTCCTCGTGGACTCCGAGACCGCGTCCACCGTCACCGACGTCATCGTGCAGGCCGCGCAGACCGGCAAGATCGGCGACGGCAAGGTGTGGGTGGTGCCCGTCGAGGACGTGGCACGCGTCCGCACCGGCGAGCACGGGGCAGGAGCGCTGTAGTCATCGACTCGCACGTGCCCGACGCACGAGCAGGCGACGGACAGGAGGTCCCGCACCCTGGGGTGCGGGACCTCCGCCGCGCTCTGCTCGACGCCCCCGGCGGACCTGTGGCCCACACCGACGACATCCAGGCGCCCGATGCACCACCCTTCGCCGCGGGCGAGGCCCCGAGCCTGCTGTGCGGTGCCGACTACCGGCGCGGCCTCGCCGACCTGGTCGACGGCGCGCTCTCGCTGCTGTGGCAGGACGCCGCGGCGCGCCTCGGGTTCGACCTGGACCACGGCGTGGCGCTCGCCGTGGTGGGTTCCCTGGCCCGCCGTGACGCCGGGCCCACCAGCGACCTGGACTGCCTGCTGATCCACGACGGCAAGACCCTCACCCAGGAGCAGGTCGGTGCGCTCGCCGAGGCGCTGTGGTACCCGATCTGGGACGCGGGCCTGGACCTGGACCACTCGGTGCGCACCCTCGCGCAGTGCCGCCAGATCGCCTCGCGTGACCTGGTGGCCGCGGTCGGGTTGCTGGACCTGCGCCACGTGGCGGGCGACGCCGCCGTGGTGCACCGCGCGCGCAGCGCCGTGCTGGAGGACTGGCGCAGCGCCGCGCGTCGGCGGTTGCCCGAACTCCTGACCTCCACCCGCACCCGGGCCGAGCGCACCGGTGACCTCGCCTACCTCATCGAGCCCGATCTGAAGGAGGCACGGGGCGGAATCCGCGACGCGGTCGTCGTCCATGCTCTCGCCGCGACCTGGCTGACGGACCGGCCCCACGGCGCATTCGACCGGGCGCACGACCACCTGCTCACGGTGCGCGACGCCGTCGCCCTGGAGACCGGGCGCCACACCAACCGGCTGCTGCAGGGCGACAGCGACGCCGTCGCGCGCCGCTGCGGGTACCACGATCGGGACGACCTGCTGGCCTCCCTGGCCGAGGCCGCGCGCACCGTGGCCTACTCCCTGGACGTCACCGTGCGTCGCGCCCGGCAGGCGCTGCGCCGGCCCAGCCCGCGCCGCGGGCCCACCTTGATCCGGGGGCGTCGCGTGGCGCCTCGGCTGCGGGCCGTGGCGGAGGGACTCGTGGAGCACGACGGCGAGATCGTGCTGGCCGCGGATGTCGACCTGTCCCACGACCCGGTCCTGCCGCTGCGTGCGGCGGCCACGGCCGCGCGCGGCGGGTTGCCGCTCTCCCCGGTCACCGTCGCCTCCCTGGCCACCGCGCCCCCGCTGCCCACACCATGGCCGAGCGCGGCGCGTCACCACCTCATCCACCTCCTCGGGGCCGGGCGGGCGCAGGCCGACGTGTGGGAGGCGCTGGACCTCGAGGGCGTGGTCACGCAGTGGTTCCCCGCGTGGCGGGCGGTGCGCAACCGACCCCAGCGCAATCCGATCCACATCCACACCGTGGACCGCCACATGGTGGAGACCGCGATCAACGCCGGCGAGGCGCCGAAGGAGACCCCGCACCGCGACCTGCTCCTGGTGACCGCCCTGTTCCACGACATCGGCAAGATCGCCGGGGCCGCCGACCACAGCGTGACCGGTGCCGAGATCGTGGGGGAGATGCTGCCGGGGCTCGGGTTCAACCCGCAGGAGACGGCGCTGGTGCAGCGGCTCGTCCTGGTCCACCTGGTGCTGGCGGAGCAGGCCACCCGATCCGATCCCGAGGACCCCGAGACCGCGCAGGCCGTGATCGATGCGGTCGACGGCGACGCGGAGACCTTCGAGATGCTGCGCGTGCTCACCGAGGCCGACGCCCGCGCCGCGGGCCCGAAGGCGTGGACACCGTGGCGCGCTTCCCTCGTGGAGACCCTCACGCACCGGATCCGGGCACAGCTCGCGATACCCTGAGGACCACCTCCAGTCCCAGCCAGAAGGTTCCACGTGTTCGCCACCCTGTCCGATCGCATCACCTCCGCCGTCGCCAACCTGCGCGGCCGGGGGCGACTGTCCGACGCGGAGATCTCCGCCTCGATCGCCGAGATCCGGCGCGCCCTCCTGGACGCCGACGTCGCGCTGCCCGTGGTGCGCGAGTTCACCGCCTCGGTGCGGGAGAAGGCCGCGGCCGCGGAACTCTCGCAGGTCCTCGATCCCGCGCAGCAGATCGTCAAGATCGTGCACGAGGAACTCACCCGGATCCTGGGCGGCGAGACGCGTGACCTGCACATGGCCAAGCGGGGGCCGACCGTCATCATGCTCGCCGGCCTGCAGGGAGCGGGGAAGACGACCCTGGCGGGCAAGCTCGGTCGCTGGATGAAGGAGCAGGGTCACTCGCCCCTCCTGGTGGCCAGCGACCTGCAGCGACCCAACGCCGTGCAGCAGCTGGAGATCGTCGGCAAGGGAGCGGGGGTCGCGGTCTGGTCGCCCGAACCGGGCAACGGGGTCGGAGACCCGGTCGAAGTGGCGCGCACCGGTGTGGCGCACGCCAAGGAGCAGTACTACGACGTGGTCGTGGTGGACACCGCCGGCCGCCTCGGCGTGGACGCCGAACTGATGCAGCAGGCGGCTGACATCCGCGACGCCGTGCAGCCCAACGAGATCCTGTTCGTCATCGACGCGATGATCGGTCAGGACGCCGTGACCACGGCACAGGCATTCGCCGATGGGGTCGGATTCACCGGCGTGGTGCTCTCCAAGCTGGACGGCGATGCCCGTGGTGGTGCCGCGCTGTCGGTGGCCTCGGTCACCGGTGCCCCGGTGATGTTCGCCTCCACCGGGGAGAAGGTCGGGGACTTCGAGCGCTTCCACGCCGACCGGATGGCCTCGCGGATCCTGGACATGGGCGACGTGATGACGCTCATCGAGCAGGCCGAGCGCGCCTTCGACGAGGAGCAGGCCGCCGAGCTCGCGAACAAGATCGCGGGCGACGGCGACTTCACCCTGGAGGACTTCCTGCAGCAGATGCAGCAGATGAAGCAGCTCGGGTCGATGAAGAAGATGCTGGGGATGCTCCCCGGCATGGGACAGATCCGCGAGCAGCTGGAGAACTTCGACGAGCGCGAGGTGGACCGGGTCGAGGCGATCGTCCGGTCGATGACACCGGCCGAGCGGCGCAACCCCAAGCTCATCAACGGGTCGCGACGCTCGCGCATCGCCCGGGGATCGGGCACCACGGTCACCGAGATCAATCAGCTCATGCAGCGTTTCGACCAGGCCAAGACGATGATGCGCTCGATGGCGCGCGGCGGTGGTGGCATGGCCGGTGCGATGGCGGGCGGCGGCATGCCCGCCGGCCTGGGCTCGATGCCGGGGATGGGCAAGAAGTCCAAGGGCCGGATGGCGCCGCAGCAGAACAAGCGCAAGAAGGGTAAGAGCGGTAACCCCGCCAAGCGTGCGGCGCAGGAGCGCGCGGCCGCGCAGAAGGCCGAGCAGCGTTCGCCGGCGGGTTCCGCCTTCGGGATCGAGCCGCAGGACGGCGCACCCCCGAAGCTCGATCTACCCGACGGCCTGGGGAAGTTTCTCGATCGCTGAGTGCCACGCCGCCGGTCGGTGTGCGCACTCGTGCCGGGGATCTGGCACAATGGACCGCTGTACCCGGCGGTCACGGCCCTCTCACCGTGCCTGCCGTGTCCGTGACGACTCCTCCGAGGGTGCCCCACGCCCGGGTGGCGGAGCGCGTCGACCCGAAACCATCAGGAGTACCACCACCGTGGCAGTCAAGATTCGTCTCAAGCGCCTGGGCAAGATCCGCGCTCCCTACTACCGTGTCGTCGTCGCCGACTCCCGCACCCGTCGGGACGGTCGCGTGATCGAGGAGATCGGGAAGTACCACCCGACCGAGGAGCCCTCGCTCATCGAGATCTCATCCGAGCGGGCCCAGTACTGGCTCGGCGTCGGCGCCCAGCCGACCGAGCAGGTCGCGGCGCTCCTGCGCGTGACCGGCGACTGGCAGAAGTTCAAGGGCCTTCCGGGTGCCGAGGGCACCCTGCGCACCAAGGGTGGCGTGACCGCCGAGGCGACGGCCGAGGCCGTGGCCGCAGCCGAGGCCGACGCGGAGCTGCGCAAGGCGAAGGCGTCCGAGCAGAAGGCGGCCGCGCAGGCCGCGGCCGAGGACGCCTCCGGCGACGAGACCGACGCCGAGGCCTGAGATGCTCGCGGACGCTCTGGAGCACCTGGTGCGTGGCATCGTGGACAACCCCGACGACGTCGAGGTCACGCCGCGATCGCTGCGCCGTGGTGAGCTCCTCGAGCTGCGCGTGAATCCCGCCGATCTCGGCCGCGTGATCGGCCGCTCCGGTCGCACCGCGCGAGCGCTGCGCACCGTGGTCGGCGCGATCTCCGGGCACCCGGTGCGCATCGACGTCATCGACGTCGACCGCCGCTAGGCCCCGCAACACCCAGGAGACAGGTCGCTCACCCCACGGGGTGGGCGACCTGTTTCGTCATCACAGCAGTCGGTAGCAGCGAGGAGTCCATCGTGAGTCGCCAGAGCATCCCCGAGGGCCAGGTCATCCTGGCCCGCCTGGGCGCAGCCAACGGTCTGCGCGGGGAGGTGAAGCTCGAGATCCGTACCGACACACCGGAGCGCCTCGCCGTCGGGCAGCGGGTCGGCACCGATGACCCGGCGCTGGGTGACCTGTCGGTGAGCAGCCGCCGCCGCAGCGGATCGGCCGAGTTGATCGGCTTCGCCGAGGTGAGCGATCGCACGGCGGCCGAGCGGCTACGTGGGGTGCATCTCATCGGGGAGGCCCTCGCCGAGGACGACGCGTGGTACCCCGCCGACCTGGTGGGTCTGCAGGTGCGCCATCCCAGCGGTCGGGTGCTCGGTGAGGTGCTCGGTCTGCGCGAGATGCCGGCCCACCATCTCCTGGAGATCCGCGAACCCTCCGGAGCGCGCACCTCGGTCCCGTTCGTGACGGCGATCGTGCCCGAGGTCAGGGTGTCGGAGGGATACCTGGTGGTGGACCCGCCCGGAGGCCTGCTGGTCGATGAGCCGGGAGAGCCGCAGTGAGCGCCTCACCAGGTGCCCGCGGCGATCTGGCTCCCCGCATCGACGTCGTCTCGATCTTCCCGGGCTACCTGGACGCTCTGGATCTCTCCCTGGTCGGCAAGGCGAGGGAGAGCGGCCTGGTGGACATCGCCGTCCATGACCTGCGGGATGTCACCACTGACCGACACCGCACGGTGGACGACTCCCCGTTCGGGGGCGGCGCCGGCATGGTGATGCGCCCCGATGTGTGGTGGTCCGCGATCGAGGCCACGGGCCGGCGTCCCGCACGCGCTGGGGCCACGGTGGCTGGCGCGAGCACCGAGGGTGTCGATGCCGACCCGCGCGAGGTCGTTCTCCTCGTCCCGACCCCCAGTGGCGCGCGGCTGACACAGCCCGATGCGCACGCGCTGGCCCGCGAGGCGAGCGCCGGCGACGTGCGGTATGTGCTCGCCTGCGGGCGCTACGAGGGAATCGACGCGCGGGTCACCGAGCGCGCTGCGGGCGATCCCACGATCCGGCGCGTCCAGGAGTTCTCCATCGGGGACTACGTGCTCAACGGCGGGGAGGTCGCCGCACTCGTGCTCCTGGAAGCCGTGGTCCGACTGTTGCCCGGGGTGCTCGGCAACCCCGAGAGCATCGCCGAGGAGTCGTTCGAGGGGGACGGGATCCTGGAGTACCCCGTCTACACGCGCCCGGCGCTGTGGGAGGGCCTGGCGGTGCCCGAGGTGCTCACCTCGGGCAACCACGGCGCGGTGGAACGCTGGCGGCGGGAGCGCGCGCTCGAGCGCACCGCGCGTCGGCGCCCGGATCTGTTGCCACCGCTCACGGTCACCGAGCTCTCCCGCCGCGACCTGGCCGCACTCGCGGTGGAGGGGGTCGAACCAGGCAGACACGGGCGACTCATCGGGCCGGTGCGGGTGCGGCGCGCCGAACCCGCCGATGCCGCCTTGGTGGCCGATCTCGCGGCCATGACGTTCCCGCTCGCCTGCCCGGACTCCGCCACCCTCGCCGATGTGCGCCGCCACATCGCCGAGCACCTCTCGGTCCAGGTGTTCACCGACTACCTGCGCGACCCGGGCGAGGTCGTGCTCCTGGCATACGACGACGCACACGCCGCCCTCGGATACGCCCTCGTGCACCTGGACGGGCGTGGCGCGGACGCCCCCGCGTTCGAGGGGAGGCTCGCCGAACTCTCCAAGTGCTACGTCCTCCCGCGCGCGCAGGGCACCGGGTGCGCCGCCGAACTCATGCGAGCGGTGCTGCGGGCCGCCGCGGACGCCGGTGCGGACGCGGTCTGGCTCGGGGTCAACGCGCAGAACGTCAACGCGTTGCGCTACTACCGGCGGCACGGGTTCGAGCCGGTGGGCGAGCGCACCTATCAGGTGGGCGCCGCCGAACACCACGACCACGTGCTGCTGCGGACCCTCCCGCGGGGTGTGGCAGAATAGGTCGCTGGTCCCGCAACGACCGCCGCATGCCGCTGCCACAGGGGCGAGCACTGTCGGCACCCGGGACCACCCGATCGATCATCAGACGGCGCCGACCGGCGCCACGACACCACCGTGTGACCTGTGGCCCACGATGAGGAGCACCCATGCAGAAGCTCGATGCGGTTGACGCCGCCTCGCTGCGCGACGACGTCCCCGACTTCCGTCCCGGCGACACCCTGAAGGTCCACGTCAAGGTCGTCGAGGGCAGCCGCTCGCGCGTCCAGGTCTTCCAGGGCGTCGTCATCGCCCGCTCCGGGGGCGGGGTCCGCGAGACCTTCACCATCCGCAAGGTCAGTTTCGGTGTGGGTGTGGAGCGCATCTTCCCGATCCACACCCCCACGATCGACCACATCGAGGTCGTGACCCGTGGTGACGTGCGTCGCGCGAAGCTCTACTACCTGCGTAACCTGCGAGGCAAGGCCGCGAAGATCCGCGAGAAGCGCTGACTCGCAGCACCGCATCAGGACCCGGCTACCTCGAAAGGAACGTGATGACCGACTCGAGGCAGCCGGGTTCTGACGTCCCCGGGCCCGATGGCCCTCAGGCGCAGCCGAGCCGGTCCCGGCGATCCCTCTCCGCGCTCAAGGAGACCGTGCTGGTCGTCGCGATCGCGCTGGTCATCTCCCTGCTCGTCAAGACCTTCCTGGTCCAGGCGTTCTACATCCCCTCCTCCTCCATGGAGGACACCCTCGAGGTGGGCGACCGGGTCCTGGTCTCCCGTCTCGCCCCCGGCCTGCTGGAGGTCCACCGCGGAGACATCGTGGTCTTCGAGGACCCGGGCGGGTGGCTGCGTGACGACGCCGATCCCGACTCCCTGAAGCAGCGGTTGATCACCGTGGGGGAGTTCGTGGGACTCCTGCCCGCCAACACCGGCTCCCACCTGATCAAGCGCGTGATCGGTCTGCCGGGCGACACCGTGGCGTGTTGCGGGCAGGACGGGCGCGTCACGGTGAACGGTGTGCCGATCGACGAACCGTACGTGATCGAGGGAGCCGCACCCAGCGACGTGCCCTTCGAGGTCACGGTGCCCGAGGGGCACCTGTTCGTGCTCGGTGACAACCGGTCCAACTCCGCCGACTCCCGCTACCACCAGGGTGCGCCGGGTGGCGGCACGGTGCCGATCGAGAACGTCGTCGGAGTCGCCCAGGTCACCATCTGGCCGCTGGACAGGGTCGGACTCCTGCGCAATCCGGGTACGACCTTCGCGGATGTCCCCGAGGCGTCCTAGCCCCGCCGCGGGACCCGCGCCCACCATGGCGGTGGAGCGCGAGTTGCTGCGCAGCGCGAACGTGGTCGCGGGGATGGACGAGGTCGGGCGGGGCTGCCTCGCAGGCCCGGTCAGCGTGGGCGTCGTCGTCGTCGACGCCGAGCGCCGTCGCCAACCCCCGGGGATCCGGGACTCCAAGATCATCACAGCCTCGGCGCGGGAGCGGCTGGTCCCCGCGATCACGCGGTGGGCGCTCGCGAGCGCCGTCGGGCACGCGAGCGCGCAGGAGATCGACGCCATCGGGATCATCGCGGCGCTCCGGCTCGCTGGGAACCGGGCACTGCGGGCTCTCCCGGTCGCACATCGGCCCCAGGTGGTCGTGCTGGACGGCAGCCACGACTGGCTCACCGCGCCGCAGGACCTGCTCACCTCGCTCGAGACCGACCGCGTGGAGGCCGACGATCAGGACCAGACTCCGGCCTCGGTGGTGATGCGGGTCAAGGCCGACCGGCTGTGCACGAGCGTGGCCGCTGCCAGCGTGCTGGCCAAGGTGGAACGGGACGCCATCATGCGCGCCGAACACGCACGGGACCCGCGCTATGACTGGGCCGCCAACAAGGGGTACGCCTCCCCGAGCCACATCGCCGCCCTCGCGCGACACGGAGCCTGTGGGCTGCACCGACGATCGTGGAGTCTGCCCGGCGTCGCGGACCCGTCGCGGGGGGTCGAGTTGGCATGATGGTCCCGTGAGCGCAGAGGACCTGGAGAACTACGAGACGGAACTGGAGCTCGCCCTCTACCGCGAGTACCGCGACGTCGTGGGCCTGTTCAACTACGTGGTGGAGACCGAACGCCGGTTCTACCTGGCCAACTCGGTGGACCTGCAGGTGCGCTCGGCGGGCGGAGAGGTCTTCTTCGAGTTGACGCTCGCCGACGCCTGGGTCTGGGACGTGTACCGCTCGGCCCGGTTCATCAAGCAGGTGCGTGTGGTCACGTTCAAGGACGTCAACGTCGAGGAGCTCTCGCCGGCGGACTTGCAGATGCCGGACGCGCCGTGACGCCGATCCTGGCTGTCCCCAGGTAGCACCACGACCACACCCGGTGCGGTTGTCCCCAGGCGCACCCCGGTCTCCCGCGCGAGCGGCGCACGCTGGTCGCGGAGGTGATGCGCCGTGGCGTACAAGGACGAGGTCGGGCGCGCGGGGGAACAACTCGCAGCGCAGTGGGTGGTCGATCAGGGCTGGGAGTTGCTCGCCCGCAACTGGCGAGTCGCACGTGGCGAGATCGACCTGATCGCACGCGAGGGTGACACGGTCGTCGCCATCGAGGTGAAGACGCGCACCAGCGCCACCTTCGGAGGGGCGCTGGCGGCCGTGACACCGCCGAAGGTGGCGCGCCTGCGCCGATTGTTCGGGCACTGGCTCGCGGAGCAGACCGTGCGGACAGGCGAGGTGCGCATCGACGTGATCGCCGTGACCCTCGCTCCGGGCCGGATACCCGAGGTCACGCACCTGCGGGGGGTGGCGTGATGGTGTACCGCACCCGCGCCGTCAACCTTCGCGGGATGGCGGGCACCGTGGTGGAGGTCGAGGCGCACGTCGCGCTCGGGCTGCCTGCCTTCAGCCTCGTGGGTCGACCCGACCCCGCCCTCGCGGAGGCCAGGGAGCGGGTCCGCGCCGCCGTGCAGTCCTGCGGGCTGACCTTCCCACCGCGTCGGATCACCGTGAACCTCCTGCCCGCCTCCGAGCCGAAGGCGGGTTCCGGATTCGACCTCGCCGTTGCGGTGTGTGTGCTCGGCGCCGCGGGCATCCTGGCCACGCAGACCCCCGAGGTGGTGCACCTGGGGGAACTCGGCCTCGACGGGCGGGTGCACCCCGTGCGGGGGATCCTCCCGATGGTCCTCGCGTGTGTAGCGGCGGGGTTCACGAGGGTGGTCGTGCCGTCAGCAGACGTGGCCGAGGCACGGCTGGTGCCGGGGGCCCAGGTCACCGGTGTGACGCATCTCGCCGAGCTCGCCGCTCGCTACGGCGCGGACGTGCGCGTTGGCGCGCTCGACCCGGTGCGCCGCACCGTCGCAGCGGCCCCACCTCGTGTCGAGCCCGACCTCGCCGACGTCGCCGGCCAGGAGTTCGCCCGGTATGCGCTGGAGGTCGCCGCCGCCGGGGGCCACCACCTCTACCTGGTGGGCCCGCCGGGAACCGGGAAGACGATGCTCGCCGCGAGGCTGCCCGGCATCCTGCCGGACCTGACCGAGGCACAGGCCGTGGAGGTCACCTCGGTGCACTCCGTGGCCGGCACCTTCGAACCGAGCAACGGACTGCTGCGCCGCCCGCCGCTGGAGGCGCCCCATCACACGGCCTCGCCGGCCGCGATCGTGGGGGGTGGTTCAGGGGTGCCACGCCCGGGTGCGGCCTCGCGTGCCCACTGCGGCGTGCTCCTGCTCGACGAGGCACCGGAGTTCCCCGCGAGGGTCCTGGACACCCTGCGTCAGCCGTTGGAGAGCGGACGCATCAGACTGGACCGCGCGGTGGGCAGCGCCGACTATCCCGCCGGGTTCCAACTGGTGCTCGCCGCGAACCCGTGCCCGTGCGGCCGTGGCTCGGGGAAGGCCGTGGACTGCGTGTGCAGTTCGCTGCAGCGGCGCCGCTATGCCGCACGACTGTCCGGCCCGCTCCTGGACCGGGTCGACATCCAGGTGGAGGTGCCGCGGTCCACGCCCGGCGCACTGGGCGCGGCACCCGGCGAGGCCTCCGCGAGTGTCGCGGAGCGGGTGGCGAGTGCGCGCCGTGCCATGGCGGCACGCTGGCGGGCTACCCCGTGGCAGACCAACGCCGCGGTGCCCGGCGCATGGCTGCGCAGCCAGCACCCGCTGACGCATGACGCCGGTCGCGAGGTGCGGCGCGCCGTCGAACTGGGTCACCTCAGCCTGCGCGGCGCCGACCGGGTGACGCGGCTCGCGTGGACCATCGCCGACCTCTCGGGTGCCGAACGCCCGGGACCCGATGACGTGGCCACCGCGATGACGCTGCGGATGCGGGGACGCCATGAGTGAGCCGGTGCGCAGCGCCGTGCGGGGGTGGGACCCCGAGGATCCACGGCACGCGGCGGTGGCGTGGGGACGCATGGCCGAACCGGGGGACCTGGCCGCCGCCACCTTGGTGGCTGATCGGGGCCACGTCGCCGCCCTGCGGTGGGTCCTGGGTGGCGCCGGGGGGAACCTCGAGCCGCCGTGTGAGCCCTGGGACCCGCGGGTGTGGCATCGGGCGCGTGAGCGCTGGGCACCTCGGCTGGAGGTGGTCCGCCCCGAGCGGGAGCTCGCCGTGGTCGAACGGCTGGGCGGGACGGTGCTGACACGCCAGGACCCGCGCTGGCCACGGGCGCTCGCCGACCTCGGCCTCGGTGAACCGCACTGCCTGTGGGTGCGGGGCGATCCTGACCTGCCCCGTCGATGCCGCTCCGGGGGCGTCGCGATCGTCGGGGCGCGCGCCAGTACCGCCTACGGCGCTCACGTGGCGTCCGAGTTCGCTGCCGGGGTGGTGGCGGCCGGCGGGGTGGTGGTCTCCGGCGGCGCGTACGGGATCGACGCCGTGGCGCATCAGGCCGCCCTTGCTCGTGGCGGTGACACCCTCGCGGTGATGGCGGGTGGGCTGGACCGCCTCTATCCGGCGGGGAACGCCGAACTCCTGGACCGGGTGACCCGGGAGGGTGCGGTGGTGGCGGAGCTGGGGCCGGGGTCCTCGCCCACCAGGGCTCGGTTCCTCACGCGCAACCGTCTGATCGCGGCGCTCGCGGCAGCCTGCGTGGTGGTCGAGGCGGGGTGGCGCTCCGGCACGCTCTCGACCGCGGGGCACGCGGCGCGGCTGCTGCGCCCGGTCGGGGCCGTACCCGGGCCGGTCACCTCCGCGGCCTCTGCCGGCTGCCACCGCCTGCTGCGGGACCAGGCCGCGATCTGCGTCACGGACGTGCCCGAGGTCATGAGCCTGGTCGAGTCCGCTGACGCGACTCGGCCGGAGGCTCGTGAGCAGGTATCGGTCTCCACGGTCGAGCCCGGCGCACCACAGGGCGATCAGGTCGGGCCGCCCCCGGGGCTCGCGGCACGCGAGCTCGCGGTCTGGGAGGCCCTGCCGGCACGGGGCAGCGCCACCCCCGACGCCCTGATCCGTGCCAGCGGCCTTGCTCCGCGGGAGGTGAATGCCGCACTGGGCAGGCTGGAACTCGGCGGTCACCTGGAGCGGGACGGCGCTCGGCTGCGGCGATCGAGGCGCCCTCGCCGTTCCAGCGCCCACGGTCCTGTGGTTGACTGAATTCGGGCGGTCCGGACGGCGAGCGAGGGAGGAGTGGCCGTGGACGACGCACGCACCTCGCTTCGCCTGCTCGACCTCGACGACGCCCCGCTCCTGGCCGAGCTCCGGGCGCGTAACGCCGATCACCTTCGGCCGTGGGAACCCACCCGACCCGCCCGGTTCGTCACCAGGCAGGGGCAGACCGCGTACGTCGAGCAGTTGCTGAGGGCCTACGAGAACGGCGACGGGGTGCCGTTCGCGATCACCACGCAGGGCCGCGTCATCGGGCAGGTGACTCTCGCCGGCATCGTCCGCGGCGCCTTGCAGTCCTGTTCCCTGGGGTACTGGGTGGGCGCGGCGGACACCGGGGTCGGGCACGCCACCCGCGCCGCGACGCTCGCGATCGGGTTCGCGTTCTCGCAGCTGGGGTTGCACCGGGTGCAGGCCGAGACCCTCCCCGAGAACGCGCCCTCGCGTGCCGTGCTGCGGCGTAACGCGTTCGTGCAGTACGGCCTGGCACCGCAGTACCTGAGCATCGACGGACAGTGGCGTGACCACCTGATGTTCCAGCGGCTGGCGCCCGCCCGGTGACGCGGTCGGTCGAGACCCTGGACTTGCCGGGCCGTGTCATTGCCAAGGGCCGCGCAGGGGCGCACCATGGGGCCATGGTCCAGGGCTCCACGCCGGCGAGTGCACGCCCGCGCGATGCGGCCCTCGTGGAGGAGTTCAGCGATCACTTGAGGCTGCAGCGTGGGCGCTCCGCACACACCGTGCGGGCCTATGCGGGCGATGTCGCCGATCTTCTGGCGCAGGCCCCGGGCGACGCGACCGGCGCCGATCTGACTCGGCTGGACCTGGCGGTGCTGCGGCGTTGGCTCGCCCGGCAGCACGAGCGCGGACTCGCGCGCTCGACGATCGCGCGCCGAGGTGCCTCCGTCCGCACGTTCACGGCCTGGGCGCACGCGTGTGGGCACCTGGCCACGGACCCGGCGCTGCTGTTGCGCTCGCCGCGCGCCGACCGCACGCTGCCCGTGGTGCTCACGGCGGCGCAGTCAGCGGCACTCGTGACCACACCGGGTGTGCCGGCCGTGTCCGCGCAGGCGGCTGATGACACCGCGGGGGAGCGGGACCACCGGGTGCGCGCACCCGCTGAGGACGGCGAACTCGAGGCGGCACGCGCTCGCGGTGTGCACGCCCGCGACCGCGCGATGCTGGAGATCCTGTACTCCAGTGCTCTGCGCGTCTCGGAGCTGTGCGGACTGGAGGTGTCCGACGCCGACCTGGGCGAGCGCTTGCTGCGCGTGCTCGGGAAGGGAGGTAAGGAGCGCATGGTGCCCTTCGGGGCCCCCGCGGCACGGGCGCTGGAGGAATGGCTTCGGCTGCGCCAGGAGTTCTCGCAATCGGCGCAGACCCGCGCCCTGTTCCTCGGCGTCCGGGGCCGCCGCATCGACCCTCGCACGGTGCGGCGGATCGTGCACCGGGCGAGCGCCGCGGCCGGGGTGCCGGACCTCGCGCCCCACGGGCTGCGGCACAGCGCCGCCACTCACCTGCTCGACGGCGGCTCCGACCTGCGCGCCATCCAGCAGTACCTCGGGCACGCCTCGCTCGCCACCACCCAGCGTTACACCCACGTCAGTTCCGAGCGGCTGATGGCCGCCTACCGCCAGGCGCACCCCCACGCCTGAGCCGCCTCGGGTGAGCATCCGACTCGGCTCGCTCACTCGAGCAGGCGGATCGCCACCGGCTGTACCAGGGAGAGCGGATCGAGGTAGTCCGACCCCAGCCGCGCGCCCCAGTGCAGGCCCGAGTCCGCCGCGTGACCTGGTCGCTCCACCGGGCTGAGCAGGCCGATCACGGCGCCTCGCTGCACCGACTCCCCGGTGCTCACGATCGCTGCCAGCGGTTCGTAGGTGGTCCGTACGCCGTCGGCGTGGTCGATCGAGACCACCGTGCGCCCGGCGACCGGACCGGCGAACGCCACCACCCCGTCGGCCGCCGCACGGACCGGCTCTCCTGCCGCCAGCGCCAGGTCGACCCCTCGGTGGCCGGGCAGCCACGGCTGATCCGGTGGATCGAACGCCCGCAGGACGACGGGCTGCGCAACGGGCCAGTCGTAGCGCACGCGCTCGGCCGGCCACGCGCCCGGCTCGGCCTGACCGTGCGGGACTGCGGCGTGCAACGCCGCTGGGCGTGAGTCGACGGCGAGTGCGGTCGTCACGGTGAGGGCAAGGAGGGTGAGCAGGAGCGCGGCGCGCCCCGAGGGTGCAGGCATGCCCGCAGCCTGCCGAGGATCACGGCCCGGCGGGGCCGCGGTCCCCACGCTGTGGAGAACCACGGAGGAACGGGGCGGTGGGGACAGGGGTGAACGAGGCGCCGCGCCGGCGCCACACCCGCGTGCTGCTGCACGAGGACGGACGGGCGTGGAGTACCATGGGTGACGCAGTCGACTGCGGTCGACTGACATCGCGTGCCCGCACATCGATCGACAGCCCTCGCCGCAGCGCGGGGGAGTGCGTTGATCGAGCCGCCCCGCCACGGTCCCTCTGTGGTCGCGGGGAGGCGCGGACACCAGGCGGTCGTCCGAACCCGGACGGCCGAGGAACCGGAACGGGTCGCCCCGCGACCCACGACGCGCGGCGACACGCCGCGCCGGAAAGGACGAGCCATGGCCGTCGTCACCATGCGCCAGCTCCTCGAGAGCGGCGTCCACTTCGGGCACCAGACCCGCCGCTGGAACCCGAAGATGAAGCGTTTCATCTTCACCGAGCGCAACGGCATCTACATCATCGACCTGCAGCAGTCGCTGGCCGACATCGACCGCGCCTACTCCTTCGTGAAGGAGACCGTGGCGCACGGCGGCACGATCCTGTTCGTCGGTACCAAGAAGCAGGCGCAGGAGGCCATCGCCGAGCAGGCCGCGCGCGTGGGCATGCCGTACGTCAACCAGCGTTGGCTCGGTGGCATGCTCACCAACTTCCAGACCGTCAGCAAGCGCCTGGCTCGCCTCGCCGAGCTCGAGGACGTGGACTTCGAGGACGTGGCCGCCTCCGGCCGCACCAAGAAGGAACTGCTGATGATGCGCCGTGAGAAGGACAAGCTCGAGCGGACCCTGGGCGGTATCCGCACCATGAGCAAGGTCCCCTCCGCGGTGTGGATCGTCGACACCAAGAAGGAGCACCTCGCGATCGCCGAGGCGCGCAAGCTCAACATCCCGGTGGTCGCCATCCTCGACACCAACTGCGACCCGGACGAGGTCGACTTCCCGATCCCAGGCAACGACGACGCCATTCGCGCTGTCGCCCTGCTGACCCGGGTGGTGGCCGACGCCGTGGCCGAGGGCACCATCGCCCGCCACACCGGCGGTGAGAAGAAGGACGGCGAGACCGCCGAGCCGCTGGCCGAGTGGGAGCGCGAGCTGCTCGAGGCCAACGAGGGTGCGGCTGCTGCTGAGGCGCCCGCCGCTGAGGCTGCTGAGGCGCCCGCCGCTGAGGCTGCTGAGGCGCCTGCCGCCGAGGCCGCTGAGGCCCCCGCCGCCGAGTCCACCGACGCCTGAGCGTCACCCGCACCGAGCAAGGAGATAGCGCACACATGGCTACGTACACCGCTGCCGACATCAAGGCCCTGCGGGAGAAGTCCGGCGCCGGCATGCTGGACGTGAAGAAGGCCCTCGACGAGGCTCAGGGCGATGCAGACAAGGCGATGGAGATCATCCGCATCAAGGGCCTGAAGGGCGTCGCCAAGCGCGAGGACCGCCAGGCCTCGGAGGGTCTCGTCGTGGCTGCGGTCGTCGACGCGCCTGACGCCGACGGTCAGATCGGCATCCTGGTCGAGTTGAACGCGGAGACCGACTTCGTCGCCAAGAACGAGAAGTTCATCGAGTTGGCCGACACCGTGCTCGGGGCTGCGGTCGCTTCAGGTGCCGCGGACGCCGACGCCCTGCTGACCGCCACGGTCGGCGAGCGTACGGTCTCCGAGCTCGTCGACGAGTCCGCCGCCACGCTCGGCGAGAAGATCGTGGTGCGCCGGGTGGCGCGGCTGGGTGGCGAGCGCATCGCCACCTACCTGCACCGCACCTCCAAGGACCTGCCCCCGCAGGTCGGTGTGCTGGTCGCGAGCGACGTGCCCGGTGCCGAGATCGCCGGTGAGGTCGCGATGCACGTGGCCGCCTTCTCCCCGCTGTACCTGCAGCGTGAGGAGATCCCGGAGGCGACCGTCGCCGACGAGCGCCGCATCGCCGAGGAGACGGCCCGCAACGAGGGCAAGCCCGAGGCCGCGCTGCCGAAGATCATCGAGGGTCGCCTGAACGGGTTCTTCAAGGACCAGGTGCTCCTCGACCAGGCCTTCGCGCGCGAGCCGAAGAAGTCCGTCGGCACGGTGGTGTCCGAGGCGGGCGGGACGATCACCGGATTCGTCCGCTACCGCGTCGGCGCCTGACCGACCACTGCGCACGGCCCCGCCGGCACGGAGAGAGACCGTCCGGCGGGGCCGCCGCACACCACCGGGTCGAGTGCTCGTCGCTCGCTCGCCCACACCCCCATCCCGCCCATGCCCACTGCACCCGCGCACAGCTTTGGAGGAAACGCCGTGACTACCCCCACCCCCGCCGGTCGTCGTCGAGTTCTGCTCAAGTTGTCGGGGGAGGTGTTCGGTGGAGGGACCGTGGGCCTCGACCCGGACGTCGTCTCCTCGGTGGCCCATGAGATCGCCGCTGCTGCCAATGCCGGCGTCGAGGTGGGTGTGGTTGTCGGGGGCGGCAACTTCTTCCGGGGGGCGGAACTGTCCCAGCGGGGCATCGACCGCTCACGGGCGGACTACATGGGCATGCTCGGGACGGTCATGAACTGCCTGGCTCTGCAGGACTTCCTGGAGAAGGCCGGCGTGAGCACCCGGGTGCAGACCGCGATCACCATGGGCCAGGTCGCCGAGCCCTACATCCCGTTGCGCGCGATCCGGCACATGGAGAAGGGGCGGGTCGTGGTGTTCGGGGCAGGTGCGGGGATGCCGTACTTCTCCACCGACACCGTCGCGATCCAGCGGGCGCTGGAGACGCACTGTGATGAGGTCCTGGTCGGGAAGAACGGGGTGGACGGCGTCTACACAGCCGATCCGCGACTGGACCCGGATGCTCGTCGACTCGAGCGGCTGACCTTCGACGAGGCCATTCAGCGTGACCTGCGTGTGGTGGACGGCACGGCGTTCAGCCTGTGCCGTGACAACGCGCTGGCGATGCGCGTGTTCGGGATGAACGATCCGGGTAACGTCACACGAGCACTGCAAGGTGAGAACATCGGGACGCTGGTGACGGTCTGACCGGATCCACCAGTCACACACCACTGCCGCGGGAGGCCGCGGCCTGGACGCGAGCACGGCTCGCACGAACGGAGCACGGGTGATCGACGACACACTCCTCGAGGCCGAGGACAAGATGGACAAGGCGGTGGAGGTCGTCCGTGGTGACTTCGCCGCCATCCGTACCGGTCGCGCCAACGCCGGTCTGTTCACCAAGATCGAGGTCGACTACTACGGGGCGCCCACCCCGCTGCAGCAACTCGCGAGCGTGACCATCCCGGAGGCCCGCGTGGTGCTGATCTCGCCGTACGACCGCACGGCCAGCAACGACATCATCCGCGCGCTGCGCGAGTCGGACCTCGGCGTGAACCCCACCGACGACGGCAATGTGATCCGCGTGACGCTGCCCCAGCTGACCGAGGAGCGTCGCCGCGAGTACGTCAAGCTCGCCAAGACCAAGGCGGAGGAGGCGCGGGTCTCCGTGCGCGCGGTGCGCCGCAAGGCGAAGGACGAACTGGACCGGCTGGTGAAGGACGGCGAGGTCGGCGAGGACGAGGTCACCCGCGCCGAGAAGGAACTCGAGTCCGTGACGAAGGCACACGTCGAGACGATCGACGACCTGCTCTCGCACAAGGAGCGCGAGCTCCTCGAAGTCTGAGCGATGTCGCACGACGCGCCAGAGCCGACGCGGCCGCTCACCCGACGCGAGTTGCGTGAGCGCCGCGCGCGGGAGGCCGCCGCCCAGGAACAGGCCCCCCAGGCGGCGGCGTCCCAGGAGCAGCCGGCCCAGGACGCGGCTGCACTGACCTCCGCGGCCACGACCGAGTCCGCACTCCCCGCGCCGTCGGCGGTGCCCGCCCCGGCCGGCCCGACCGATCCGGCGCCGCCGGTCGCGGTCCCGGTGACCACCGATCCGGACGTGGTGCGGGCAGCGGTGAGCGACCCGCTGGTGCCCGAGCCCACTCCCAGTGCGGTGGAGAGTGACCAACCCTCCCGCGCGGGTCGTAACCTGCCGGTGGCGACCGGCGTGGGCGTCGGTCTGGGGGCCGTGTTCGTCGGGAGCCTGTTCTGGCGCAGCGAACTGTTCATCGCGTTCGCCTTCGTCCTGATCCTGGCGGTGGTGATCGAGTTGCGCTCCGCTCTGGCGACCCGAGACCTCCAGGTCCCGGTCCTGCCGATCGCGGTCGGCTCGGCCGGTATGTTCGTCAGTGCCTACCTCGGTGGGGCCGCGGCACTGCTGGTCGCCTTCGTGGCCACCAGCGGCGCCGTGTTCGTCTGGTGCGTGCTGGACAACAATGGCCTGCCCGCGTTGCGCTCGGGCAGTGCCGCCGTGTTCGTCGTGGCCTATGTGCCCTTCCTGGCCTCCTTCCTCGTGCTGGCACTGACGCAGCCGGACGGCGCCTGGCGGGTGTTCCTCGTCGTGGTCGCCGTGGTGGCTAGCGACACCGGCGGGTACATCGCGGGGGTGTTGTGGGGTCGCCACCCCCTCGCCCCCACGGTCAGTCCGAAGAAGTCCTGGGAGGGGTTCGCGGGCTCCCTCGCGCTGGCCTGTGGCGCGAGCACCGCTGTGGTCACCCTCGCGTTGGGTCTCGCCTGGTGGTTCGGCCTGGTGGTCGGGGCCCTCGCGACGATCGCCGCCGTGGTGGGCGACCTCGGGGAGTCCCTGATCAAGCGCGACCTCGGCCTGAAGGACATGGGTTCGGTGCTGCCGGGCCACGGCGGTGTGCTGGATCGGGTCGATGCCCTGCTGGTCGCCGCGCCGCTGCTGGTGAGCGCGTTCGCTTTCCTGGCGCCTGTGGCAGCACAATGAGGACACGATGAGTCAGTCACCGACACCCGCAGCCAGTACCCAGGACGCCGCCGCCGCGCCGGGGGCACCCGTGGCCACCGCCGTCGCGGCGCCGCAGGGCCGCCCACGTCTGCAGATGGCCGCACCGAGACGGGGTAAGCCGCCGCGGCACCTCGCGGACCTGACACTGGCCGAGCGCAAGGAGGCGCTCGTGGAGCTCGGTTTCCCCGGGTTCAGGGGTGACCAGCTCTCGCGCCACTACTTCTCCCACCTCAGCCGCACGGCCGAGGAGATGACGGACTTGCCCGCCCAGGGGCGCGAGGAACTCGTCGAGGCGCTGCTGCCCGATCTGGTCTCCCCCGCGCACGTCATGCAGGCCGACGGCGGCGACACCGTCAAGACGCTGTGGCGGATGCACGACGGCGCGAAGGTCGAGTCGGTGCTGATGCGGTACAGCGACCGCACCACCCTGTGTGTCTCCAGCCAGGCAGGCTGTGGCATGGCCTGCCCGTTCTGCGCCACGGGGCAACTGGGACTGACCCGCAACCTCTCCACCGCCGAGATCATCGAGCAGGTACGGCAGGCCGCGCGTGCCAGCCGGGACGGTGACCTGCCCGGGGGTCCGTGCCGGCTCTCCAACATCGTGTTCATGGGGATGGGTGAGCCCCTCGCCAACTACAAGGCCGTGATCGGTGCGGTGCGCCGCATGGTGGAACCCGCGCCCTCCGGTTTCGGTATCTCGGCTCGCAACGTCACGGTCTCCACGGTCGGTCTGGTGCCGGCCATGCGCAAGCTCGCGGACGAGGGGATCCCGGTGACCCTCGCGCTCTCGCTGCACGCCCCGGACGATGCGCTGCGCGACGAACTGATCCCGATCAACTCGCGTTGGAAGGTCGGGGAGACCCTCGACGCCGCGCGCCACTACTTCGAGGTCACCGGGCGGCGGGTCTCGATCGAGTACGCCCTGATCCGGGACATGAACGACCACGGGTGGCGCGCCTCCCTCCTGGCCGATGAGCTGATCAAACGCGGCCGGGGGTGGGTGCACGTCAACCCGATCCCGCTGAACCCGACCCCGGGGTCGAAGTGGACGGCGAGCGACCCGGCTGTGGAGGCGGAGTTCGTGCGGCGTTTGCGTGATGCGGGTATCCCCACCACCATTCGTGACACCCGCGGTAGCGACATCGACGGTGCCTGCGGGCAGCTGGCCGCCGCCGTCGAGGACTGAGCGGGCGACGTGAGCGAAGGAGACACCGTGAGCGAGACCACCAAGGACCTCTTCCCCCGGGTCTCGGGGATGACCCGTGGCTACGACACCCAGCAGGTCAACGCGTTCATCGCGGCGGCGCGTGCCCAGTACGAGAACCGGGAGGATGCCCCGCAGGAGCGGATCGACGCGAACGCGATCCGTGCCACCTCCTTCGACCTGGTGCGCGGCGGGTACCAACCCGCCGTGGTCGATGCCGCACTGGACCGCCTGGAGTCCGCATTCGTGGCGGCCGCGCGCACCGAGTTCATCCGCGAGCACGGGCAGGACGCCTGGATGTCGCGCGTGGTGGAGCGTGCGACCGAACTCTACGGCCGGCTGACCCGGCCGGCGGGGGAGAAGTTCGCCCCGCCGGAGCACGGACGCGGCTATGCGGCCGATGAGGTGGACGAACTCATGGCGAAGCTGACCGCCTACTTCGACCACGGGACCCCGCTGAGCGCCGCTGCGGTGCGCACCGCCACCTTCTCCTCGGCGCCCCGTTCTCGCGCGTATGCCGAGGGACCGGTGGACGCCTTCCTCGATCACGCCGTCGACGTGCTCATGTCGGTCGAGTGACCTGACCGATGTTCTGGTTGGGCGTCCTCGCGCTCGTGCTCGGCCTGCTGGTGTCCATCGCGTGGCACGAGATCGGGCACCTGGTGCCGGCGAAGGCCTTCGGGGTGCGGGTGACGCAGTACATGGTGGGCTTCGGTGCCACGGTCTTCTCCCGGCGACACGGTGAGACCGAGTACGGACTGAAGGCAATCCCGCTGGGGGGATACATCCGTATGGTCGGGATGTACCCCACGGACGCCATGCTCGCTCCCGCCGGGGCCGCCACACGCGATCCCGGCTCGGCCACGGGGGTCCGACGCACGCTGCGGCAGATCGCTGCCGATGCCCGTTCCTACTCCGCCGAGGAGATGCTCCCGGGGGATGAACCCCGCACCTACGCGCGCCTGAGCGCGCCGCGCAAGGTGATCGTGATGCTGGGCGGACCGCTCGCCAACCTCGTGCTCGCCGTCGCGCTGCTCGCGGTGGTCTACCTCGGCATCGGCCTGCCGACGGCGACCACCACCATTGCGCAGGTCTCACCCTGCGTGACCTCGACCGAGTGCACCGCGGCCGACCCGGCCTCACCCGCCCAGCAGGCAGGGATCGAGCCCGGGGACGTGGTGGTCTCCTGGGACGGCCAGGCCACCACGACCTGGGGCGAGGTGCAGTCCGCGATCCTCGCGGGGCAGGGCGCGAGCGCGGACGTGGTGGTACGTCGTGAGGGGCAGCCGCGCACCCTGACGGTGACCCCGACCCTGGTGGAGCGGGAGGACGCGAACGGTGACCTCACCCAGGTCCCGGTGGTCGGGATCACCCCCACCGCCGCGCTCCAGCGCGCCGACCTGGGCACCTTCGCACGTGATCTCGGCGCCATGATCGGCGGCACCATCGGGGTCGTCGTCACGCTCCCGGCACAGCTGTGGGACGTGGCCGCCGCGACGATCACCGGGACCGATCGCTCCGAGGGGGTGCTCGGCCTGGTCGGTGTCGGTCGACTTGCGGGGGAGGCCACCTCCACCACCTCCAGCGTGGGGGTCATGGGCAACGTGATCGTGCTGCTGCAGATGGTGGCGAGCCTCAACGTCGCGCTGTTCGCTTTCAACCTCATCCCGCTGCTCCCTCTCGACGGCGGGCACGTGCTCGGCGCGCTGGTGGAAGGCGGACGGCGCCGGTTGGCCCGGTGGCGTGGTCGCCCCGACCCCGGGCTGCTGGACACCTCCCGGTTCGTGCCGGTCAGTTACGTGGTGGTGATCGCCCTGTTGGCGATGTTCGTGCTCCTGCTGGTTGCCGACGTCGTCGCGCCCGTCACACTCTCGGGGTAGCGGGTGTTCAGCCGTCGTTCGTCGTCCGTGGGGCGGCTGCAGACTCGCGTGCTCGCGCCGCAGGACCTGCGCCAGGCCCTGGCGCTGTGCCGCCAGGACCCGGTCTCCTCGGTGCTCGCGGCCGTCCGGCTGAACGAGTCCGGCGTGGCCGCCGGGGCCGGGGGCACCTGGGGCGCCTATCGGGACGGTGAGTTGCGTTCCTTCGTCTGGCTGGGTGCGAATGTCATCCCGGTCAGCCCCAGCGGCGACGGGCTCGCCGAGCTCGCTCCCCGGCTGCTGCACTCGCGTGGGCGGTTGTCCTCGATCGTCGGCGAGCGGGGCAGTGTCGAGACGCTGTGGGGCGAGGTGGCGGGGCAGTGGCCCGCGCCCCGCCAGGTGCGGGGCGATCAACCCTCCCTCGTGCTGCGCGAACGGGCCCTGGTGCCGCCGCATCCCCGGGTGCGCGAGGCGCGGCCCGAGGAGTTCGAGGCGGTCCTGCCCGCGAGCGTGGCGATGTTCGCGGACGAGTACGGGTACTCACCGATGAGTTCACCGCAGGGGGCGTATGCCACCCGGGTGCGCCAGCTCATCGACGGGGGGCGCACGTTCGTGCTGATGGAGCAGGCGGCCGGTCTGCCCCGGGTGGCGTTCAAGGCCGACATCGGGGCGATGGCGATGGGTGTGGCGCAGATCCAGGGGGTGTGGGTGGCCCCGCACCTACGCGGTCGCGGACTGGGGACGGCCGGCATGGCCGCCGTGGTCGACCTCGCGCGGGCTCGAGGCGCCGAGGTGGTCTCGCTCTACGTGAACGACTACAACGACGCCGCACGTCGGATGTACGCCACCGTGGGGTTCGTCCAGGAGGGCTCCTACGCCACGATCGTGTTGTGAGCGTGAGCTGCCCCGAGAGCGTCCAGCGCAGCGGTGGGTGACGGAGCGAGCGCGGGGCGGCCAGTAGGCTGGGGCCGTGTTGATGCGGATGTCCTCCCTGTTCCTTCGTACCCTGCGCGACGACCCGGTCGACGCCGAGGTCGATTCCCACAAGCTCCTGGTGCGTGCGGGCTACATCCGCCGCGCCGCCCCGGGCATCTACACCTGGCTGCCGCTGGGCCTGCGGGTGCTGGCCAAGGTGGAGCAGATCGTGCGTGAGGAGATGGCCGCCGCCGGCGCCCAGGAGATCCACTTCCCGGCGCTGCTGCCGCGCGAGCCGTACGAGGCGACCGGGCGCTGGAGCGAGTACGGGCCCAACCTCTTCCGCCTGCAGGACCGTCGCGAGAACGACTACCTGCTCGCGCCCACCCACGAGGAGATGTTCACCCTCGTGGTGAAGGACCTGTACTCCTCCTACAAGGACCTGCCGCTCGCGCTCTACCAGATCCAGACGAAGTACCGCGACGAGGCCCGGCCTCGCGCGGGGCTGCTGCGTGGCCGCGAGTTCATCATGAAGGACGCCTACACCTTCGACATCGACGAGGAAGCGCACGCGGCGGCCTACCAGCGTCAGCGCGATGCGTACGAGCGGGTGTTCTCCCGGCTCGGGCTGCCGTACGTGATCGTGGCCGCCACGTCCGGGGCCATGGGTGGATCGCGCTCGGAGGAGTTCCTCGTGCCGTGCGAGGTGGGGGAGGACACGTTCGTGCGCTCCCCGGGTGGGTACGCGGCCAACGTGGAGGCGGTCACCACGCCGGCGCCGCCCGCACGGGCATGGCAGGACCTGCCGCCCGCGAGCGTGGAGCAGACCCCCGACACCCCGACCATCGCCTCGCTGGTGGACGTGGCGAACGAGCGCTTCCCGCGCCCCGATCGGCCCTGGACCGCTGCCGACACCCTCAAGAACGTGGTGCTCGCCGTCACGGCGCCCACGGGGGAGCGCGAGACGATCGTGGTGGGCCTGCCCGGTGACCGGGACGTGGACCTGAAGCGCCTGGAGGCGGCACTCGCGCCCGCCGAGGTGGAGGCCGCTGGTCCGGATGACTTCGCGCGCCACCCCGAGTTGGTCAAGGGCTACATCGGCCCCGGTGTCATCGGCCCCAACGGTGCGCCGCGGGACGCGGAGGGTCAAGGCGGGGCGGTGCGCTACCTGCTCGACCCGCGCGTGGTGGACGGGACGGCGTGGATCACCGGAGCGGATCGGGCCGATCACCACGTGTTCGGGCTGGTGGCGGGTCGGGACTTCACTGCCGACGGCACGATCGACGTGGCCCAGGTGCGGGAAGGCGATGCGGCGCCGGACGGCTCCGGCCCGCTGGAACTGGCTCGCGGCATCGAGATGGGCCACGTCTTCGACCTGGGGACGAAGTACTCCCAGGCCCTGGGGCTGACCGTGCTGGACGCGAACGGCAAGGCGCGTGTGGTGCACATGGGCTCCTACGGGATCGGGGTCTCCCGTGCCGTGGCCGCACTTGCCGAGATCTACCACGACGACGCCGGGCTGACCTGGCCGGTGGCCGTGGCGCCCGCCCAGGTGCACATCGTGGCGACGGGCAAGGACGAGACGGTGTTCGCCGCTGCGGAGGATCTCGCGCGGTCCGCTCAGGAGGCGGGGCTCGAGGTGCTCCTGGACGACCGCCGCAAGGTCTCACCCGGTGTGAAGTTCGCGGATGCGGAACTGCTGGGCATGCCGGTGGTCGTGGTCATCGGGCGCGGGCTCGCCTCCGGGGTGATCGAGGTGCGCGAGCGTGCCTCCGGCGACCGCCGCGAGGTTCCCGTGGCTCAGGCGCTCGGGGCGGTTCAGGAGTCGGTGGCCGCGGCGGGATAGCCGGGGAGGGCGGTCAGGTCGAGGGCGGCGCGCGGGGCCACCCGCTGGATCTCCAGCAGACTGGCCAACGCGCCGTCCACCGCGGTTGCGCGCAGCGCGGAGGGCAGCGGTGCCTGCACCCACAGCGCCACCAGGTCCGACTCGATGGCGGCGGCCGCCGCCGGGGTGGACTGTGCCACGCCGGCGGTGTCGTACAGCGCCGAACGGGGATCCTGCGCGGTTCCGGCGAGCCCGCTCGCCACCGCCAGGTCGCTCGCGAGAGCGCGCAGTTCGCGGGCCCGCTCGAGGTAGTCCTCGGAGCCCTCCTCCGCCCGCGCCGCGAGGTACTCGTACGCGAAGCCGGCGGCGTCCAGGCCGCGGATGAGCTCCTGGGTCCCGGCCACCGATGCCAGGCGCCACGTGGCGGCCACGACCTGCGGCTGCTGCGGCGCCGGGGCCTCGGCGCCCGTGCTGTGCGCGAGGACCTGCGCGGCCCAGGCACGCCAGACCGCGACGGCGGTGTACAGGTCCGCGACCTCGGCGCTCGGCGCTGCCCCGATCGCCTCGCGGGCATCCTGTGCGGCTCGGGAGAGCCCGTCCACGAGGGCCTGCGGCGAGATGTCCTCGTCGGCGTCCACTGCCTCGCCCGTCTCGCCGCCGTCCGGTCCCGCGCCGGAATCCGCTCCGGTATCGGTCGGCGTGTCGGGCCGTGCCGGCGGCTCCCACTGCCCGCCCAGGAGGTCGGCCTGGGCCAGCGCGGCGTCCGCGACCTGAGCGACCTGATCGGCGAGGGCCTCGTCGGCCGTCAGCTCGCCGAGCGCCTCGGCGAGCTGCGCCGTCGCCAAGGACTGTGCCACCAGCGAGGCGCGCGCCGATTCGGCAGCATCGGCCGTGGGCAGCGGTTGCGGGGGCGTGTCCAGGCGCACACCGCAACCGGCGAGGAGGACGGCCGCGCCGAGCGCCACCACCGCGCGGGCGGCCGCGGAACGCGGACGGCGGGTGACGGCATGAGTCGAGGAGGTCGGACGAGGCACACGGCAACGGTAGTCTTATCCGTCGCGCCGCGTTCGTACCCCACGCGCGGCGACGTGCAGGGACAACAGAGCCGGAAGCGGATGGAGCGAGCAGGACATGGCAGCGGATCGAGCACTCGCCCAACGCGTGGACGCGCTGGCACAGGCCGTGGTGGCTCCCCATGATCTCGTGGTGGAGAAGGTCGACGTCCGGCGGCGCTCCGGCGCGCGCGTGGTCGTGGTCACCCTCGACCTGCGTGAGGGGCCGGGCAGCCTCGACCTGGACCGGCTGGGTGATCTCTCCCGTGAGATCTCCGCCGCGCTGGACGGGGCGGATGCCGTCCCCGGCGCCTACACGCTCGAGGTGACGACCCCCGGGGTGGGGCGGCCACTGACACAGCCGCGGCATTTCTCGCGGGCAACGGGGCGCCTGATCGAGGCGCGCCTGCGCGACGGCGCCCGGGTCCTCGGGCGTGTCAGCGGCGCCGAGCCACAGCCCGATGGCTCGGTAACGCTCGAGGTCGCCGGTTCGCCGCGCACGGTGGCCTATGCAGACATTGCCGACGCGACCGTCCAGGTCGAGCTGCGTCGGGTGAAGGAGGACGACTGATGGACATCGACATGGCCACGCTGCGCATGATCGAGCGCGAGCGGGAGATCCCGCTGGACGTGCTCGTGGGTGCGATCGAGCAGGCACTGCTGACCGCGTACGAGAAGACCCCCGACGCACGCGCCGGTGCCCGGGTCGAGGTCGACAGGTCGAGCGGGCACGTGAGCGTTCTGGTCTCCGAGACGATCGGTGAGGGAGAGGAGGCGGTCACCCACGAGGTGGACGACACCCCGGCCGGGTTCGGCCGGGTGGCCACCGCCACCGCCCGCAGCGTGATCGTGCAGCGGCTTCGGGACGCCGAGGACGAGCAGGTGCTCGGCACCTTCAAGGGCTCCCAGATGCAGTTGATCACCGGTGTGGTGCAGCAGGGAGGTCGGCACGGCACCATCCTGGTGGACCTCGGCGGCGGGGTCGAGGGCGCCCTGCCCCCACACGAGCAGGTGCCCGGAGAGGACCTCCCGCACGGCACCCGCATCAAGGCGTACGTGACGGATGTCTCCCGCGGCATGCGCGGACCGAACATCACCCTCTCGCGCACGCACCCGAACTTCGTCAAGCGGCTCTTCGAGCACGAGGTTCCCGAGGTCGCCGACGGCAGCGTGGAGATCATGGCGTTGGCCCGCGAGGCGGGTCACCGCAGCAAGGTGGCCGTGCGCTCGAACGTTGCCGGACTCGGCGCGAAGGGGGCCTGCATCGGCCCAATGGGACAGCGGGTGCGCGCCGTCATGGCCGAGCTACGGGGTGAGAAGATCGACATCGTCGACTACGTCGAGGACCCGGCACGCTTCGTCGCGGCGGCGCTCTCGCCGTCCCGCGTGTCCTCGGTCACGGTGGTGGACCCCGAGGCGCGGACCGCGCGCGTGGTGGTGCCGGACTATCAGCTCTCGCTCGCCATCGGCAAGGAGGGTCAGAATGCCCGTCTCGCCGCGCGCCTGACCGGCTGGAAGATCGACATCCACTCCGACGCCGAGGGCGAGGCCGACCAGCGTGGCGGCTCCGAGCGGTCCTGAGGCGGGGGTACACTGATGGGCGGGTCCGCGTTCCGGACACCGCGTCCACTGCGCTCTTCTGCCCACCTCAACCCGTCCCAGGACGGTCTCGGTGGTGCCGGGGTGCGTACGTGCATCGGGTGCAGGGAACGCGGACGTCGTGCCGACCTCGTGCGTCTGATCGCCCGGGGAGAGCGCGTCGTGGTCGATGAGCGCGCCAGCGCCCCCGGGAGGGGAGCGTGGTTGCACTGTCGATCTGCCTGCCTCGAGCAGGCGGTACGGCGCCGCGCGATCGGACGGGCACTGCGAATGCAGGGTCCGATCGATGATCACGCGGTGTGGACATGGTTCGGCGCGATCGAGCGCGCCGAGCATCGAGTCGAGTAGTGAGAGCGGGTTGACACGCCGATGGGCACCCGATGAGTACTCAGTAATGAGCTCGAACCACTGAACGCGGTCCTCCCTCTCCGGGCGGACCGGAGAAGGAGAGTTGTGGCAAAGGTCCGAGTCCACGAGCTCGCGCGCGAGCTAGGGATCGACAGCAAGACGATGCTGGCCCGGCTGCAGGAGATGGGGGAGTACGCCAAGGCGGCGTCCTCGACCATCGAGGCACCGGTCGTGCGTCGTGTCCGCGAGAAGTACCCCGTCGCCGAGACGGAGAAGAAGTCGGCCGCACAGACGGCCAAGAAGCCGGCCGCCGAGACGGAGCAGAAGCCGGCCAAGAAGCCCGCGCCGAAGCCGGCACCCGAACCCGCCGCCGAGGCTCCCGTAACCCGGGAGCCGAAGGCGGCACAGGAGCCCGCCGCCGAGGCGACGCCTGCGCCGAGCTCGCAGGGCCCGGCCGAGGCCCCGGCCCCGTCGGCACCCGCAGCAGACGCCCCCGCGGCCGAGGCCGGCGATGCTCGCCGCGCCCCGAAGCCCGGTGGCCCCAAGCCCCCGACCCCCGGCCCCAAGCCGGGCGGCCAGCGCTCGGGTGGCTCGAACCGGCCGGGTAACAACCCGTTCGCGTCCTCGCAGGGCATGCCGCGCCCCGGTGGTGGGGGTGGCGAAGGACGCCGCGGCGGCTCCGCGCGTCCGGGTAACAACCCGTTTGCGTCCTCGCAGGGCATGCCGCGCCCCGGTGGCAGCGGTGGCAGTGGCGGTCCCCGCCCCGGGCAGCGCCCGGGCGCGCAGGCCGGTCCTGGTGGACCGCGTCCCGGACCCGGCGCAGCCGGACCCCGCCCGGGTGGCGGCGGCGGCCAGCGCGAGGGTCAGCGTGACGGTCAGCGCTCCGGTGGCGGCCCCCGTCCCGGCGGTCCCCGCCCCTCGCCCGCCGCGATGCCCGGCCGCAGTGCGGTCGGTCGCCCCGGCGCACCCGCCCGTGGTGGTGGCGGCGGTGGCGGTCGTGGTCGTGGCGGTCAGGGTGGCGGTCCCGGTGGACCCGGCGGTGGCGGCGGCTTCGGCGGTCGTCCCGGTGGCGGCGGCGGTCGCGGTGGTCGCGGTGGGACGCAGGGTGCGTTCGGTCGCGCCGGCGGCAAGCCGGTGCGCGCACGCAAGTCGCGCCGCGCGAAGCGCCAGGAGTTCGAGCAGATGTCCGCGCCGTCGGTCGGCGGTGTCCAGGTCCCCCGTGGCGACGGCACCACCGAGGTGCGTATTCGCCGCGGAGCGAGCCTGTCGGACTTCGCCGACCGGATCGATGCGAACCCCGCGAGCCTGGTGACCGTGCTGTTCCACCTCGGTGAGATGGCCACCGTCACCCAGGCGCTGGACGAGGGCACCTTCGAGGCCCTGGGCGCCGAGCTCGGCTACGTCATCAAGATCGTCTCGCCCGAGGACGAGGAGCGCGAGCTGCTCGGCCAGTTCGACATCGACCTGGACGCCGAGGCCGAGGCCGAGGGCGACGAGGACCTGAGCCCGCGTGCACCGGTCGTGACCGTGATGGGTCACGTCGACCACGGTAAGACGAAGCTGCTGGACGCCGTCCGCTCCACCGATGTGGTCGCGGGCGAGGCCGGTGGCATCACCCAGCACATCGGCGCCTACCAGGTCTCGGTGGAGCACGAGGGTGAGCCGCGCAAGATCACCTTCATCGACACCCCGGGTCACGAGGCGTTCACCGCCATGCGTGCCCGTGGTGCCGACGTCACCGACATCGCGATCCTCGTGGTCGCCGCGGACGACGGCGTGATGCCCCAGACCGTGGAGGCCCTCAACCACGCCCAGGCGGCCGGTGTGCCGATCGTCGTGGCCGTGAACAAGGTCGACAAGGAGGGGGCGAACCCCGACAAGGTGATGCAGCAGCTCACCGAGTACAACCTTGTGGCCGAGGCCTACGGCGGCGACACGATGTTCGTCAACGTCTCGGCGCTGCGCCGCCAGGGCCTGGACGAGCTCCTCGAGGCCGTGCTGCTCACCGCCGACGCCGCCCTGGACCTGCGGGCCAACCCCGACAAGGACGCCCGCGGTATCGCCATCGAGGCGAACCTGGACAAGGGTCGCGGCGCCGTTGCGACGGTGCTGGTGCAGTCCGGGACCCTGCACGTGGGTGACGCGATCGTGGCCGGTACCGCCTACGGACGCGTGCGTGCCATGTTCGGTGACCACGGCGAGAGCCTCAGCGAGGCCATCCCGTCCACGCCGGTGCAGGTGCTCGGGCTGTCCTCGGTGCCGCGCGCCGGTGACACCTTCCTGGTGGCGCCGGATGACCGCACCGCCCGTCAGATCGCCGACAAGCGCGATGCCGCCGACCGTGCCGCCCTGCTGGCCAAGCGCCGTAAGCGCATGAGCCTGGAGGACTTCACCCAGGCCGTGGAGGCCGGCAAGGTCACCACGCTCAACCTGGTCATCAAGGGTGACGTGTCCGGTGCCGTGGAGGCGCTCGAGGACGCGCTGCTCAAGATCGACGTGGGCGACGAGGTCGACCTGCGGATCATCCACCGCGGTGTGGGTGCCATCACGCAGAACGACGTCAACCTGGCCACGGTCGACAACGCCGTGGTGATCGGGTTCAACGTGCGGCCGGATGTGCGGGTCTCCGAGCTCGCCGATCGTGAGGGTGTCGACATCCGGTACTACTCGGTCATCTACCAGGCGATCGAGGACGTGGAGAGCTCCCTCAAGGGCATGCTCAAGCCGATCTACGAGGAGGTGCAGCTCGGGACGGCGGAGATCCGTCAGATCTTCCGCAGCTCCAAGTTCGGCAACATCGCCGGGTCGATCGTGCGGTCGGGTCTCATCCGCCGCAACGCCTCCGCGCGCGTGCTGCGCAACGGTGTCGTCATCGGGGAGGGCGTCAAGATCGAGTCGCTGCGCCGGGAGAAGGACGATGTCACCGAGGTCCGCGAGGGCTTCGAGTGCGGCATCAGCCTCGGGTCGTTCAACGACCTGCGGGAGGGTGACGTCATCGAGACCTTCGAGAACCGGGAGAAGGAGCGCTCGGCATGACCGGGAACACTCGGGCCATCCGCCTGGGTGAGTCGATCAAGACGATCGTCGCGACGATGCTCGAGAAGCGGGTCAAGGACCCGCGACTCGGGTTCGTCACGGTCACCGACGTGGAGGTCACCCGCGACCTGCAGCACGCCACCGTGTTCTACACGGTGCTCGGCTCACCGGAGGAGGTGACCGCCACGCAGGCGGCGCTGGAGTCCGCGAAGGGACTGCTGCGCAGCGAGGTCGGGAAGCGGACGGGGGTGCGGTTCACGCCGTCGCTCACCTTCCGGCTCGACTCCGCGCCGCAGTCCGCCGCGGACATCGCCGAGGCGCTGCGGGTGGCCGCGGCCCGCGACGCCGAGCTGCGCAAGAGTGCCGAGGGTGCCCAGTACGCCGGCGAGGCCGACCCGTACAAGCAGGCCGGCGATTCGCAGGCCGACGCAGCACAGGCCGACACAGCGCAGGCCGGCGAGGCCTGAGCTGAGCACGCACGAGCACGAGAGGCCGTCCGGGGATCCCCCGGACGGCCTCCTCGTGCTGGACAAGCCCGCCGGGTGGACCTCGCACGACGTGGTGGCCCGCTGCCGTCGGCTGCTGGGCACCAAGAAGGTCGGCCACGCCGGGACCCTGGACCCGATGGCCACCGGGGTGCTGGTGCTCGGCGTGGGCCGCGCCACCCGGTTGCTCACCTACGTGGTGGGAGCCGACAAGACCTACGAGGCCACGATCCGTCTCGGCCAGGACACCCTGACCGATGACGCGGAGGGCGAGATCACCGCCGCGCGCGGTGCCTGCGACGTGGCGCCGCAGGCGGTGCACGACGGCGTGGCCCGGCTTCGCGGGGACATCCAGCAGGTGCCCTCCGCGGTGAGCGCCATCAAGATCCAGGGCAAGCGCAGCTACGCCCGGGTGCGGGCCGGCGAGGAGGTCGCGCTCGCCGCCAGGCCCGTGCACATCGCCCAGTTCGCGATCCACACGATCACTCCCGGCGCGGCCGCCGACGGCACCGCGGTGCTCGACGTGACCGCCACCGTCACCTGCTCCTCCGGCACCTACATCCGCGCGCTGGCGCGCGACCTCGGTGCCCACCTGGGCTGCGGCGGCCATCTCACGGCGCTGCGCCGCACCCGCGTGGGCGGGTTCCCGATCGCCGGCGCCCTGCCGCAGGAGGCCATCACCGAGGCGGACCAGGCGCCCTCGCCGCGGGTGCGCGACGCCGTCGTGCCCAGCGCCGTGGCCGCCGAGCACATCCTGCCGGTGCGGCGCGTGGGGCCCGAGGAGGCCGCCGACCTCGGTCACGGTCGTTGGCTGGCGCCCACCGGGAGCCCCGAGCCCGTGGCCGCTCTCGGGCCCGGGGGTGAGCTGCTCGCGATCCTGCGCGACGAGGAGCGCCGGGGCGGGCTGCGCGCGCGCCCCGTCATCGTCTTTGCCTGAGCGGGCTGCTCTCCTCACCCCCGCGACGTCGTTCAGCGCCCGCCCAGGCGATCTCCAGGATCCGGCGCGAGAATGACACGGTGAGCGATCATCCACCCCTCCTGCCGATCCGCTTCCCGGGCGCCCGCATCGGCGACCTGTGGGCCGTGGCGACGGGGGAGGGACCGCCCCTGGTCCTCCTGCACGGCAACTCCGAGGACCACCACGTCTTCGACGCCCTGGTGCCGATGCTGGCGTCCCGCTACACCCTCATCGGCCTGGACTCCCGCGGTCACGGACTCTCCCCGCGCGGTGGCGTGGACCTGCGCATCGCGGACATGGCCGACGATGTGGCCGCCACCCTGCAGGGCCTCGGGCTGGCGGGGGTGCCGGTGCTCGGATTCTCCGACGGTGGCAACATCGCGCTCGAACTGGCGCTGCGCCACCCGGACCTCGTCGGCGCCCTGGTGCTGGTCGGCGCGAACCTGTTCCCCGGCGGACTGAAGCCGGTCTCGAAGGTGACCACCGACGTCGCGCACGCCGTGGCGCACACCACGGCGCGCGTGCTGCCCGGGCTGCGCACCCTCTCGCAGCGGCTCGGTCTCATGGTGACCGACCCGAACATCGACCCGGCGGCGCTCGGGCGGATCGCGGTGCCCGCGCTCGTGGTGGTGGGGGAGCGGGACGTGATCCGGCCCGAGCACAGCCGCCTCATCGCCGACTCCCTGGCCCGCGGGGACCTGGTGGAGATCCCCGGTGTGGGCCACATGATCCCGCGCGAGGCGCCGGGCGAGTTGGCCGCCCTCGTGCGCGGACTCCTCGGCTGACCGCCGAGGCCGTACCGCCTGCGCCCAGCCCGTGCTCTGCGGGCACGGTCTCGGCGCGCGGGGCACGGACCCGCGGCGTGGGCGCTTCTCGGGACGGGCCGGTGCACGGGCATCGCCGTGCACGCGTGAGAATGGGGGCGTGAAGGTCTGGCACGGAATCGGCAGGGTCCCCACCGACATCGGCGCAACCGCGGTGACGATCGGCAACTTCGACGGCGTCCACCGCGGCCACCAGGCGGTGCTGCGGGAGGTCGTGGCCCGGGCGCACGAACGCGGGCTGTGCGCCGTGGCGATGACGTTCGACCCCCACCCCGCTCAGGTGCACCGCCCGGCGCAGGCGCCCGAGCAGATCACCGGCCTCGCCGATCGGCTGGACCTGATGGCCGCCACCGGCCTGGACGGCGTGCTCGTGGTGGCCTACACCACCGACTTCGCCGCCCAGGGCCCGGAGCAGTTCGTCCGTCGCTACCTGGTGGAGGCGCTGCACCCCCGGGTGGTCGTGGTGGGCTCCGACGTGCGGTTCGGGGCGGACAACGCCGGCGACGGCGCGACGATGGCCGAGCTGGGGGAGCGGTACGGGTTCGAGGTGGTGCTGGTCGAGGACGTGCTCGCCGGGGCGGAGCACCATCCGGCTGCCCTGACCCACGGGGTGCTCGAGGAACGCCGCTGGTCCTCCACCTGGGCACGCGACCTGCTCGCCGCCGGGCGTCTGGAGGAACTCACCCACGTGCTGGGCCGCTGGCATGCCATGCGGGGCGCCGTGGTGCACGGCGAGGCGCGCGGCCGGGAACTCGGCTTCCCCACGGCCAACCTCGACCCGGCCTCCTCCGGTGCGGTGCCCGCCGACGGCGTCTATGCCGGCTGGCTGCGCCGGGACGGCGGCGCGGGGGAGCGGCTGCCGGCCGCCATCTCGGTGGGCACCAACCCCACCTTCGACGGCGAGGTGCGTCAGGTCGAGGCGCACGTGATCGGCCGCACCGACCTGGACCTGTACGGTGAGGAGGTCGTGGTGGAGTTCGTCACGCGGCTGCGGCCGACGCTGCGCTACACCGGGGTGGAGGCGCTCGTGGAGCAGATGCACCGGGACTGTGCCGATGCGCTCGCCGCGCTCGAGGTCGCCACGGTGTCCTGACCCCGCGCAGTGCGATAGGATGGCTGCGCCGTCAGAACGGCCGCGGATCGACTGCCCCGGTGGACAAGCCCGGGTGCGCCGCGCAACGACCCTAAGGAGAACCGTGGCTCTCGACGCCGCCGTGAAGCAGTCCATCATCAACGAGTACGCGACGCACGAGGGTGACACCGGTTCGCCCGAGGTCCAGATCGCGCTCCTCACGCGCCGCATCAGCGACCTCACCGAGCACATGAAGGCGCACAAGCACGACCACCACAGCCGCCGTGGGCTGATGCTGCTGGTCGGTCAGCGCCGCCGTCTGCTCACCTACCTGACCAAGGTCGACATCGACCGCTACCGCTCGATCATCGAGCGGGTCGGCATCCGTCGCTGACGACCATCGTGTGCCCGGATCCGCTCAGGGTCCGGGCACACATGCATGCGGGCACCGTCCGCATGTGCGTCCGCGGCCCGGCCGCGGGCACTGAGGAATAGTCACCGAACACCGCACGCCGTCTCCGCCGTCGGTCCTCGGTAGTGGCCTCCGGGCCGGTCCTCCCGCGGGAGGGCAGCCGGGCGTGGGCCTCGATCGAAGACCTCCGTCGCTCGGCGTGCACCGACACGAAGGAGGGCACCCATGGAGGGTCCCGAGATCACGTTCGCCGAGGCCGTCATCGACAACGGCCGCTTCGGCACCCGCACCGTCCGCTTCGAGACCGGCCGCCTGGCCAAGCAGGCCGCCGGTGCCGTGCTGGCCACGCTGGACGAGGAGACCGTGGTGCTGTCCACCACGACCGCCGGCAAGCACCCGCGCGAGGGCTTCGACTTCTTCCCGCTCACCGTGGACGTCGAGGAGCGCCAGTACGCCGCCGGGAAGATCCCCGGCTCCTTCTTCCGCCGCGAGGGTCGCCCCTCCACCGAGGCGATCCTGGCCTGCCGCCTGATCGACCGTCCGCTGCGCCCGCTGTTCGTCAAGGGCCTGCGCAACGAGGTCCAGGTCGTCGAGACCGTCCTGGCGATCCACCCGGACGACGCCTACGACGTGCTGGCGATCAACGCCGCCTCCGCCTCCACCCAGATCTCCGGTCTGCCGTTCTCCGGCCCGGTCGGCGGGGTGCGCATCTCCTACATCGAGGGTGAGTGGGTCGCCTTCCCGCGTTACAGCGAGTCCGCGAAGGCCGTCTTCGAGATGGTCGTGGCCGGCCGCCGCGTCAAGGACGAGCAGGGCAACGACGACGTCGCGATCGCCATGATCGAGGCCGAGGCCACCGTCAACGCCTGGAGCCTCATCAAGGAGCAGGGTGCCACCGCGCCCACCGAGGAGATCGTGGCACAGGGCCTGGAGGCCGCGAAGCCGTTCATCGCCGCCCTCGTGGACGCGCAGGCCGAACTCGCCTCGAAGGCCGCCAAGGAGGTGCGCAGCTTCCCGCTCTTCCCCGACTACGAGGACGACGCCCTGGAGGCCATGCGCGCCCAGGTCGCCGAGGGCCTGGAGTCCGCCCTCTCGATCGCCGACAAGCAGGAGCGCGAGACGCGCCTGGACGAGGTCCGCGACGCCGCCATCGGCGCCCTGCAGGCCGGCTTCGACGGTCGCGAGAAGGAGCTGCACGCCGCCTACCGCGCTCTGACCAAGGCCGCCATCCGCCGTCGCATCCTCACCGACGGCTTCCGCATCGACGGCCGCGGGCTGCGCGACATCCGCCCGCTGTCCGCCGAGGTCGAGGTGCTGCCCCGCGTGCACGGCTCCGCCCTGTTCGAGCGTGGCGAGACCCAGATCATGGGCGTCACCACGCTGAACATGCTCAAGATGGAGCAGCAGCTGGACACCCTGAGCCCGGTGACCCGCAAGCGCTACATGCACAACTACAACTTCCCGCCCTACTCCACCGGTGAGACCGGTCGCGTGGGCAGCCCCAAGCGCCGCGAGATCGGCCACGGCGCGCTCGCCGAGCGGGCCCTGGTGCCGGTGCTGCCGGGCCGCGAGGAGTTCCCCTACGCGATCCGTCAGGTCTCCGAGGCCCTCGGGTCCAACGGCTCCACCTCGATGGGTTCGGTGTGCGCCTCGACCCTGTCCATGCTGAACGCCGGTGTGCCGCTGCGCGCCCCGGTCGCCGGCATCGCGATGGGCCTGGTCTCGGACAACGTGGACGGGCAGATGCGCTACGCCGCGCTGACCGACATCCTCGGCGCCGAGGACGCCTTCGGCGACATGGACTTCAAGGTCGCCGGTACCCGCGAGTTCGTCACCGCCATCCAGTTGGACACCAAGCTCGACGGCATCCCCGCCTCGGTGCTGGCCGGTGCGCTCTCGCAGGCCAAGGAGGCGCGTCTGACCATCCTGGACGTCATGGCCGAGGCCATCGACACCCCGGACGAGATGGCCGCCACCGCCCCGCGCGTGATCACGGTGCAGGTCCCGGTCGACAAGATCGGCGAGGTCATCGGCCCGAAGGGCAAGATGATCAACCAGATCCAGGAGGACACGGGCGCCGACATCTCCATCGAGGACGACGGCACCGTGTTCATCGGCGCCACCGACGGCCCGTCGGCGGAGGCCGCGCGGCAGGCGATCAACGCGATCGCCAACCCGCACATGCCCGAGGTGGGTGAGCGTTTCATCGGCACGGTCGTCAAGACCACCAGTTTCGGGGCGTTCATCTCCCTCACGCCGGGCAAGGACGGTCTGCTGCACATCAGCCAGATCCGTCGACTCGTGGGCGGCAAGCGCGTGGAGAGCGTGGAGGACGTGCTCTCCGTGGGTCAGAAGGTGCAGGTCGAGCTCGCCGAGATCGACAACCGCGGCAAGCTCTCGCTGCACGCGGTCATCGACGAGGACGAGAAGGACTCCGCCGAGCCCGCAGGCGCGGAGGCCTGAGCCATGCCCCATGACCTCCCGCTCGACCCGGCCGGGAGCGAGTTGGAGGTCAACCTCCCCGGCGGGGCGCTGCTGCGACGCAGCGTGCTGCCGGGCGGGGTCCGGGTGCTGAGCGAGACCCAGCCGGGAACCCGGTCGGTGTCCCTCAGCGCCACCCTCGCCGTCGGCTCGCGCGATGAGCACGACGGCCACCACGGCTCCACCCACTTCCTGGAGCACCTGCTCTTCAAGGGCACCCCCCGCCGCAGCGCCCGGGAGATCGCCGAGGCCTTCGACGAGGTCGGTGGCGAGGCCAACGCCGCCACCGGCAAGGAGTCCACCTCCTACTACGCGCGGGTCCTGGACGCCGACGCCGCGATGGCCGGCGACGTGCTGCTGGACATGGTCACCTCCGCCTCGCTGCGCGAGGAGGACACCGAGATGGAGCGCGGCGTCATCCTCGAGGAGCTCGCCGCCGCCGAGGACGACCCGGCCGATGTGGTCCACGAGGCCTTCCACGCCGCCGTGTTCGACCCCCACCCGCTGGGCCGCCCCATCGGGGGCACCCCCGAGACCATCCGCCAGGTGCCGCACGAGGCCGTGGTGGAGCACTACCGGCGCACCTACCGCAGCGACGAGCTCGTGGTGGCCGCCGCCGGGAACGTGGACCACGACGCCCTGGTGGCCCAGGTGCGCGCCGGCATCGAGTCCTCACCCTGGGCGGCGATGCCCGGGGCGCGACCCGAGCGGCCCGCGCCCCGCCGCACCGGGGCGCGGATCCCCACCGCGCCGGCCGTCGCGCGCACCGTGCGCCGCGAGAGCGAACAAGCGCACCTCATCCTCGGCGGGCGCGCGCTCTCGGCGGGTGACGAGCGCCGGTTCGTGCTCGCGGTCCTCAGCGCCGCGCTCGGGGGCGGCATGTCCTCCCGGCTCTTCCAGGAGGTGCGTGAGCAGCGCGGCCTGGCCTACACCGTCTACACCTTCACCTCCGGGTACACCGAGTCCGGCCTGGTGGGAACCTACGTCGGTTGCAGCCCAGCCCGGGTCGCCGAGGTGACCCAGGTCGTGATGCAGGAGTGGCGGGACGTGGCCGAGCGAGGGATCTCGCCCGAGGAGCTGCGCCGCGCCGTCGGACAGCTGCGGGGCTCGATCGTGCTGGGCCTGGAGGACCCGGGGTCGCGGATGTCGCGGTTGGTGCGCTCGGAGACCAGCGTGGGTCACTATCTCAGCCTCGAGGAGACCTTCGAGCAGTTGCGGGCGGTCAGCGTGCAGCGCGTGCGCGACCTCGCCGCGGACCTGCTCGCGGAGCCCACCTCGTTGGTGGTGGTCGGGCCGTACGGTCACGATGTGGCCGGCGAGGTGCTGGCCGACCTGCACCCGTAGGCTGGGCCCGTGAGTATCGCAGTGGCCGTGCTGGGCGCGGCAGGACGCATGGGTCAGACCACCGTGGCCGCCATCGAGGCGGCCGAGGACCTGGAACTGGTCGCCTCGCTCGACATGGGCGACGACGTCGCGGCCCTGGCCGGGGTGGCGGACGTCGCCGTGGACTTCACGGTCCCCAGCGCCACCGAGGCCAACGTACATGCGCTCATCGACGCGGGGGTGCACGCCGTGGTGGGCACCACCGGTTGGGACGAGGACGCCCTGGGCCGGGTGCGCGAGCACCTGTCCCGCCGCGCCGACGTGGGCGCGCTGATCGCCCCGAACTTCGCCCTCTCCGCCGTGCTCGCGATGAAGTTCGCTGAGATGGCGGCCCCGCTGTTCGCCTCGGCCGAGGTCGTCGAGCTGCACCATCCCCGCAAGGTGGATGCGCCGTCGGGCACCGCCGCGCACACCGCGCGCGGGATCGCCGCGGCGCGCGCGCGAGCGGGCCTGGGTCCGATGCCGGACGCCACCGAGATCGATCCCGGTGGCGCGCGCGGCGCGGACATGGACGGCGTCCACGTCCACGCCCTGCGGATGACCGGCCTGGTGGCCCACGAGCAGGTGTTCCTGTCCAATCCGGGCGAACTGCTCACGATCCGCACCGACTCCTTCGACCGCTCCTCCTTCATGCCCGGTGTGCTGCTCGCGGTGCGCACGGTCGCCGGCCGCCCGGGCCTCACGCTCGGGCTGGACGGCTACCTGGACCTGTGAGGATGCGCTCGCGCTGGATCGCGGGCGCCCTGGTCGCCCTGCTGCTGCTGTACGTGGCGCTCGTGGCGCGCAGCGCCTACGGGCTGCTGATCTCTGGTGAGGCACTCGGGGTCGGCATCGGCGTGGCGGCGCTGGCGATCCCCGTGCTGACGGTGTGGTTCCTCGTGCGCGAGATCGCCATGGCGCGCGCGGTGGACCGCCTCGCGGGGATCATGGAGCAGGAGGGCTCCCTCGACCCCGACGACCTCCCGCGCAGCCCCGGGGGCAGGATCGACCGTGCCGCGGCCACCGAGGCGTTCGCGTCCGTTCGCGCCGATGTGGAGGCGGATCCGCAGGCATGGCGCGGCTGGTTCCGCCTCGCGTGGGCCTACAACGACGCCGGGGACCGGCGCCGGGCCCGCTCCAGCCTGCGCACCGCGGTGCAGTTGGAGCGCCGCACCCGCTGAGCTACGCCTCGCCGAGCAGCGCCGTCAGGAGGACCTCGGTGGCCTCGCCGGTCGGCAGGGGCAGGGTGCGTCGCAGCCCGGCCTCCTCCAGCCCGGCGCCGCGCAGGAACGCCAGGCGCGGTTCGTCGCCCTGCAGCGTCCAGGCCGCCACGTGATGCGCGCCGGCCTCACGCGAGAGGTCCACGACGGCGGCCAGCAGCCGGGAGCCGTGCCCCTCGCGTCGAGTGGCCGGATCCACCTCCAGGGCGGTGATCTCCGCCGTCCAGCCGCCGTCGGTCTCGGCGACCACGGTGGGGTCGTCCGCCCGGCGGGCCGGTGTCACCGCGGCGAATCCGACCAGGTGCGGCCCGGCCATGGCGACCAGCACCCGCGTGCGCGCATCCGCCGCGGCGATCGCGCCCGCCCAGGCCTCGCTCGCCCGCTCGGGATCCACCGCAGCGGCCACCTCCTCGCCCAGCGACCCCGCCCAGGCCGTGCGCTGCACCTCGGCGATGCGCGCGGCGTCGGTCACCACCGCGGGGCGCACACTGACGTCGGCGGTCGGGCTGGTGGCGTGGGAGGAACTCATACCGGCAGTCTGTCAGGTCCACGGGGTGGCCGCTGGCGCTCGGGGGCGGGGATCGCGGTAGGTTCGGGGGCATGAGCGTGCGCAACTCCTCGGCGATCGAGGCCTTCGGCTCCGTCCTGGTGGCGATGGTGACCCCGATGGACCCCCGCGGCAGGGTCGATATCGACGCCACCGTGACCCTCGCCGAGAAATTGGTGGCCGACGGCGCCGACGGCCTGGTCCTGTCCGGCACCACGGGGGAGTCCCCCACCACCCACCAACCGGAGAAGGACGAGGTGGTGCGCGCCGTCGTGGAGGCGGTCGGTGACCGCGCCCGCATCGTGGCGGGCGCCGGCTCGAACGACACCAAGCACGCCGAGCGGATCGCGGCCGGGGCGCGTGCCTCCGGCGCGCACGGCATCCTCGTGGTCTCCCCGTACTACAACCGGCCCTCCCAGGAGGGCGTCTACCGTCACATCGACGCGGTCGTGAACGCGGCCGAACTCCCCGCGATGATCTACGACATCCCGGGTCGCACCGGCGTCGCGATCAGCGACGACACCCTGGATCGACTCGCGCAGAACCCGCACGTGCTGGCCGTCAAGGACGCCACCGGGGACGTGCCCGCCGGCTTCGCGCGGATGCGACGCACCGGGCTCGCCTTCTACTCGGGCGACGACAGCCTCAACCTCGCCTGGCTGACCCACGGAGCGGTGGGCGTGGTCAGCGTGGTGGGTCACGTCGTCGCTGGCGCGTACGCCGAGATGGTCCAGCGCATCCGCGAGGGCGACCTCGGCCGCGCGCAGGACCTCGCGGTCGAGCTCGACCCGATCGTGCAAGCCATCATGGGCACCGGCCAGGGGGCCGTGCTCGCCAAGGCAGCCCTGGAACTCCAGGGCGTCATCCCGCACCGCAGCGTGCGCTCACCGCTGGTGGAGGCAACCGAGGGCGAAATGGCCCTCCTCGCCGACCAGTTGCGCACCGCGGGGCTCCTCGCGTCCTAGCGACGCCCGGCTGGGGCCGTACGGCCCGGAAGAAGGAATCATGTCCCACCCACATCCCGATCTCCCGCTCCCGCCGCCGCTGCCCGCGGGCGGCCTGCGGATCATCCCGCTCGGCGGCCTCGGGGAGGTCGGTCGCAACATGGCCGTGCTGGAGTACGACGGCCGCCTCCTGATCATCGACTGCGGCGTGCTCTTCCCGGAGGACCACCAGCCCGGGGTGGACCTGATCCTCCCGGACTTCTCCGCGATCGAGGACCGGCTCGACGACATCGACGCACTCGTCCTCACCCACGGTCACGAGGACCACATCGGGGCCGTCCCCTATCTGCTGAAGCTCCGCGGGGACATCCCCGTGATCGGCTCCCGGCTCACGCTGGCCTTCCTCTCGGCGAAGCTGAGGGAGCACCGCATCACGCCGGTGCTCCGCCAGGTCGCGGAGGACGACACCCTCAAGGTCGGCAACTTCGACCTGGAGTTCGTGGCCGTCAACCACTCCATCCCGGACGCGCTCGCGGTGGCCGTGACCACCGGCGCCGGCACGGTGCTGCACACCGGTGACTTCAAGATGGACCAGCTCCCGCTGGACGGCCGGATCACCGACCTGCGGGCCTTCGCCCGGCTGGGGGAGAAGGGCGTCGACCTGTTCATGGTCGACTCCACCAACGCCGAGGTCCCCGGGTTCACCACCGCCGAGGCCGAGATCGGCCCCGTGCTGGAGAACGTGTTCGCCGCGGCGACCGGTCGCCTGGTCGTGGCCAGTTTCTCCTCCCATGTGCACCGCGTGCAGCAGGTCATCGACGCCGCCTGGGCGAATGACCGCAAGGTCGCGCTGGTGGGCCGCTCGATGGTGCGCAACATGACGATCGCCGCCGAGTTGGGCTACCTGACGGTGCCCGAGGGCGTGCTGGTGGACGTCAAGCGCATCGACAACTACCCGCCGCACGAGGTCGTGCTGATGTGCACCGGCTCCCAGGGTGAGCCGATGGCCGCCCTGTCCCGGATCGCGAACAAGGACCACCGGGTCGAGGTGGGCCCCGGCGACACCGTCGTGTTGGCCTCCTCGCTGATCCCCGGCAACGAGAACGCGGTCTACCGCGTGATCAACGGCCTGATGCGCCTGGGCGCCCAGGTGGTGCACCAGGGCAACGCCCGGGTGCACGTGTCCGGGCATGCCAGCGCCGGCGAGCTCCTGTACTGCTACAACATCCTGCGGCCGCGCAACGTGATGCCGGTGCACGGTGAGATCCGCCATCTCGTGGCCAACGGCGCGCTGGCGGTCAAGACCGGGGTCGAGGCCAACCGTGTGGTGCTCGCCGAGGACGGCGTGGTGGTGGACCTCGTGGACGGGCGCGCCAAGATCGTGGGCGCCGTGCCGTGCGGGTACGTGTACGTGGACGGGTCCTCGATCGGTGAGATCGACGAGTCGGACCTGAAGGACCGGCGCATCCTGTCCGAGGAGGGCTTCATCTCCGTGTTCGCGGTGGTGGACTCCTCCTCGGGCACCATCGTGGCCGGGCCCCAGATCCACGCCCGCGGGTTGGCCGAGAGCGACGAGGTGCTCAGCAACGTGGTGCCGCAGGCACGTGATGCCCTCGCGCAGGCGCTCGGCGAGGGCTCGGTCGACTCCCACCAGTTGCAGCAGGTGCTGCGTCGGGTCGTGGGCCGGTGGGCCGGGACACGGCTGAAGCGTCGCCCGATGATCATCCCTGTGGTGGTCGTCACCTGAGGCCACGCGTGTGTCACTCCCGGGGGTGCGTGGTTCGCTGTGATTGAGTGGCGTTGACCCGTGTGCCCGCGGCGCACAGCCGCGGGCGCCACGCACTCACCAGGAGGAACCATGGCCGACAAGCGACCGTCCCCCGGGCGGACCGCGTCGGCGGCTCGTGCATCACAGCGCTCGTCCGGCTCGACCTCACGCACGGCGACCACGACGCGGGCCGCGGCGACCACCAAGACGACCGCGAAGAAGACCGGGTCCTCCACCTCGACGCGCACGGGTGCGAACAAGGCCGGTGCGGGGAAGTCCTCGTCCGGCCGTTCCTCCTCGCGCACCACGACCCAGCCGACCCGCCCGCCGTGGCCCATCCGCGCCGTGCGCGGGGTGTGGATGGGCGTGGCGCACGGCATCGGCGGTCTGGCACGCTCCATCGGCTCCGGCGCCCGCGGGATCGACCCGGCGGTGCGACGCGACGGGCTTGCCCTGCTCCTGGTGGGCCTCGCGATCGCGGTCGCGGCAACCGAGTGGTTCGCTCTGAGCGGGTCGGGCGCGGACGTGATCCACATGATCGCGGCCGGTGCCGTGGGTTACCTCGCGGTGGTGGTGCCCGTCCTGCTGGTGGTCCTGGCCGTGCGGCTGATGCGCCACCCCGACCGCGGCGCCGACAACGGTCGCGTCTCGATCGGGTGGGGCTTCCTTGCCTTCGCCGCCAGCGGACTGCTCGCGGTCGCATTCGACCTGCCTGAGATCACCGACGGGTGGGCCGGCCTGCGCGGTGCGGGCGGGCTCCTGGGATGGGTCGCGGCCAACCCGCTCTCCAGCGCGCTCTCGGTGTGGGTGGCAGTGCCCGTGCTCGTACTGGTGGCGTTCTTCGGGATCCTGGTGATCACCGCGACCCCGGTACGCGCGATCCCGGACCGACTGCGGGAACTGACCGGTCGGGCGAGCGTGGACGAGGAGCGCGACGCGGAGGACTGGTCACAGGAGGAGGACGAGGACCACCGCAGCCAGGGCCTGGCCACGCCGCCACCGGGCCGGCGCTCCGGTGCCCGCTCCGGTGCCCGCTCCGGCAAGGACGATGCGGCGACGGACGTGTTCGACGTGGACGACGAGCCGCGGTCGGACCGGTCCCGGTCGAACCCCGAGGACCCCTACGACCTGGCGGCGCGGGAGGCCCTGGAGGGGGCACGGCGCGGCCGGAAGAAGCGGCGCGGCAAGCGTGAGGACCCGCCCTCGCAGGATGAGCCCTCCGAGGAGACGACTCGCCCGCGCGGGATGCCGACCCTGGACTCGGTGGAGGGGGCGTACGAGGGCTCCGCGTCCGTGGAGTACGACGCGGACCATGGCCCGCAGCGTCCCAGCACAGCGGGCGGGACCGCGATGCCGACCCCGGGTCGCTCCCACTCCGCGGCCGCGGACCCGGCGAACCCGCCGATCGTCGACCCCGTCGCACAGGCCGTGGCCTTCAGCGAGGACGTCGCCGTGCCCGGTGAGCACGACGCGGACACCGAACCGATCGCGCTCGCGGCACCCGCGCACGGCGCGATGCTCGGGGCAGGTCAGCAGGACGAGTTGGACCCGGCCTTGAGCTACGTGTTGCCGAACGCGGAGATGCTCGTGGAGGGCGCTCCGCACAAGACCCGCAGCGCTGCCAACGACCGCGTGGTCGAGGCGTTGACCGACGTGCTGGAGCAGTTCGGCGTCTCGGCCACGGTCACGGGCTTCACCCGGGGGCCCACGGTGACCCGCTACGAGGTGGAACTGGGCGCCGGCACCAAGGTGGAGCGGGTCACCGCGCTCAGCAAGAACATCTCCTATGCGGTCGCGAGCGCGGATGTCCGCATCCTCTCGCCGATCCCCGGCAAGTCCGCGATCGGGATCGAGATCCCGAACTCCGACCGCGAGGTGGTGGTGCTCGGGGACGTGCTGCGCTCCGCCGTCGCGCGCCGTGACGAGCACCCGATGATCATGGGCGTCGGGAAGGACGTGGAGGGTGGCTACGTGGTCGCCAACCTCGCCAAGATGCCCCACCTCCTGGTCGCCGGCGCCACCGGGGCCGGGAAGTCCAGCTTCGTGAACTCCATGATCGTCTCGATCATGATGCGCTCCACGCCGGAGCAGGTCCGGATGATCCTCGTGGACCCCAAGCGGGTCGAGCTGACGATGTACGAGGGCATCCCGCACCTGATCACCCCGATCATCACCAACCCGAAGAAGGCCGCCGAGGCCCTGGACTGGGTGGTGCGGGAGATGGACGCCCGGTACGACGACCTGGCGAACTACGGCTACAAGCATGTCGACGACTTCAACCGCGCCATCCGCTCCGGCAAGGTGCAGCCGCCCCCGGGCAGCGAGCGGGTGCTGGTGCCTTACCCCTACCTCCTGGTGGTGGTCGACGAGCTCGCCGACCTGATGATGGTGGCCCCGCGGGACGTGGAGGCCTCGATCCAACGCATCACGCAGCTCGCCCGTGCCGCCGGTATCCACCTGGTGCTCGCCACCCAGCGCCCGAGCGTCGACGTCGTGACCGGCCTGATCAAGGCCAACGTGCCCAGCCGACTGGCGTTCGCGACCTCCTCGCTCGCGGACTCCCGTGTGGTGCTGGACCAGCCGGGCGCCGAGAAGCTCATCGGGCAGGGCGACGCACTCTTCCTGCCGATGGGTGCCGCGAAGCCGATGCGCGTGCAGGGCGCCTGGGTCACCGAGTCCGAGGTGGAGCAGGTCGTGGCCCACGTCAAGGGCCAGCTCGAACCGACCTACCGCGAGGACGTGGCCGTGGAGGCCACGAAGAAGCAGATCGACGAGGACATCGGTGACGACCTCGACGTGCTGCTGCAGGCCGCCGAGCTCGTGGTGACCACGCAGTTCGGGTCCACCTCGATGCTGCAGCGCAAGCTGCGGGTCGGGTTCGCGAAGGCGGGCCGGCTGATGGACCTGCTGGAGTCCCGCGAGATCGTGGGCCCCTCGGAGGGCTCCAAGGCCCGTGATGTGCTCGTGCAGCCGGACGACCTGCCCGCCACGCTGGCGATGCTGCGCGGTGAGGACGCGCCGAGCCGGCCGGCGTCCTCGGGAGCGAACAATGGCGCCGCCGAGGGCCCGCGGGACCTGGTGGCCGAGGACCTCGCCTCCCGGCCGCAGGCCGAGCCGTGGGACGACGACGAGGACGACCAGGACGAGGACGCCTGGAGTTTGACGGGCCGATGAGGACCACCGGAGGCCAGGTGTCGGGTGGTCGGCCGAGCCGCTCGGCCCCCGGTGGCCTAGGGTGGCTCAGGTGAACGACGACGGCGCGAGGCTCAGCACACAGGTGTGGAACCTGCCCAATGCGCTGACGATGGGCCGGATCGCGCTGGTCCCGGTCTTCGTCGTGCTGCTGCTGGGGGACTCGACCGCGTCCCGCTGGTGGGCCCTGGTGGTCTTCGTCGTCGCCTCGATCACCGATCAGTTGGACGGCCACATCGCCCGTTCGCGCGGCCTGGTGACGGCGTTCGGCACGATCGCGGATCCGATCGCGGACAAGGCGCTCACGCTGAGCGCCTTCCTCATGCTGTCGGTGGCGGGGGTGATCCCGTGGTGGGTCACGGTGCTGATCGCGATCCGTGAGCTCGGGATCACCGCATTGCGCAGTGTGCTCGCGCGCCGCAGCATCATCCCCGCCTCCATGGGCGGCAAGGTGAAGACGGTGCTGCAGATGCTCGCGATCGTGATCCTGCTGGTGCCGTGGTCCTCGCTCAGCGAGTCCCTGGCGTGGATGACGACGGTGGGTCTCGTGGTGCTGTACGCCGCCCTGGTCGTCACCCTCGCCACGGGCATCGACTACGTGGTGCGGGGCATCCGTATCGCCCGCAGCCGCTGACCCACGTCGCTCATGGGAGGACATGCGGCATCCCCGGTGGCCCGTGCTCTGGTGGCGCACGCGCACCAGCGGGCGTGGACGATCGCCACGGCGGAGTCGCTGACCGCGGGGCTCGTGGTGGACGCGCTGGTGCGGGTGCCCGGGGCGTCCGCGGTGGTGCGGGGCGGCGTTGCCGCCTATCACGCCGAGGTGAAGACGAACGTGCTCGGGGTTCCCGCCGAGGTGATCGCTCGGCGCGGGGTCACCTCCCGCGAGGTGGCCCTCGCGATGGCGCACGGTGTCGTGGCATTGACCGCGAGCGACGTCGGCATCGCCACCACCGGGGTGGCCGGGCCCGGTCCGGAGCAGGGCGTGCCCGCGGGAACCGTCACGGTGGCCGCGGTGACACCGGCGGGGCAGTGGGTGCGGTCGTGGCGGGTGGCTGGAACCCGGGAATGCACGCGGCGCGCGGCGCGGGATCTTGCGCTCGCCCTGGCACTGGGGGCCCTCGGGAACAACCACCGCCCGATGGGCGTTACACCATGCGATGACAAAGAACAGCGGTGATCCGACCCGGCCCACTCGTGGTGCGGCGGTGGGGGGCGTACGCCCCATGTCACACCGGCGACCCATGGTTGTCACACCGGGAAGGTACGGTGATGGTGTCGCGACGAAGTCTCGGAGCACAGCCTCCGTGGCATCGGCCGGCGGGACCGGAGATGACGGGAAGCGGGAGGGACAGCCGATGGTGCTACTACGACGTGAGCTCGGCGATGTCCTTCGGGGCGTGCGCCTGTCTCAGGGAAAGACGTTGCGCGAGGTCTCCGCACAGGCCCGGGTCTCCCTCGGGTACCTCTCCGAGATCGAGCGCGGGCAGAAGGAAGCCAGTTCGGAACTGCTGAGTTCCGTGTGCGAGGCCCTGGATGTGCCACTGTGGTCGGTGCTGCGTGAGATCAGCGATCGGATCGCGGTCGCCGAGGGCGCCCGGATCCCGGACACCGTGCCCGTGGAACTCGAGGCCGCCGTCCGCCGCCGCACCCTGGTTGCCGGCAGCCACTGACACCCGCTCGCAGCGCGCGGGCCGTCGCCACCTCGTGTGGTGCACGGCCCGCGCGTTCTGCATGGTCAGGAGGGTTGGCACCTCGGGCAGTAGAAGGCCGGACGTTGCATCGGGGCTGCCCCGACCTCGCCCACCCGGATCCTCTCGCCGCATCGTCGGCACGGGAGCCCGAGGCGCCCGTGCACGGCGACCGGGCGCGCACCTGGTTCGCCGGGCGCCGCGGTGGCATCCGCCGCGCTCTGCATGAGGTGACGGGCGGTGGTCGCCAGGTCCACGACGTCGGGCACCTCCTGGACCGGGCGCCACGGGGAGATCCGGTGCCGGAAGAGCGTCTCCGCCATGTAGATGGTCCCGAGTCCCGCGAGCACGCGCTGGTCGAGCAGCACTGCGCCGATCGCGCGGTCGGGGTCGGACCGAGCGCGCTGCCGAACCCGGTCAGCGTGCTCGGGAAACCTCGGGGCGAGAACGTCCGGGCCGAGGTCGGCGAGCAGCCGTGGTTCATCGCGGGTCGCCAGCAGGTCCATCATGCCCAGCCGCATCCCGAGGCAGGTCCAGTGGCGGGTGGCGAGCAACGCCCGCACATCGCCTCGGTCTCCTCGCGCGGCGGGGCTCCCGGTGCGCTCGATGCGCCACATCCCCTCCATGCGCAGGTGGGAGTGCAGGGTGCGTCCGTCCGAGAGGCGGGTCAGGAGGTGCTTGCCGTAGGTCACGGTTCCGAGACTGTGCAGACCGACGAGATCCACCCCGGCGATGCTCGGCCAGCGCAGGTCGGATCTGGTGATCTCCTCCCCGCTAAGGGCGAGGGTCAGGCGCCGGGCGACCCGGAGCACCACATCACCCTCGGGCATCAGGCACCGCCGTCTGTGGCACGGGCCTGCCCGCCGCCGCCCTGTCCGCCGCCGCCCTGTCCGCCGGTGTCCTGCGAGCCGGTGTCCTGGGAGCGAGGTGCCCGCAGCCCGGACGGGCCCGGCACGAACCCGGCGGAGACGAGCGCGCGACGCGCGGTGCCGGTGCTCGCCGCGGCGGAGTCGCCGTCCATCCGCCGGATGGTGACGCGGACGGCGCGCGAGGCCAGCGACCGCCCGAGCTGCGTGGCCGCGGCGGTGATCACCTCCTCCTCGTGGGTGAAGGTGAGGAGACTCCCGCCGCCGCGTTCCAGGAAGAGCACGAGTCGGCCGTCCACCAGCACCACGTCCGCACCCGCCACCCGGCGAGCGCGCCCCGACCCGTGTTCGGGCCACGGCAGCAGGGAGCCGTAGGGGTTGGCGGGGTCCTGGGCGGCGATCACCACCGCACCCGTGGAGCGCTGGGCGTCGGCGCGCAGCCGATCGATGCACTCCGGCAGGGCGAACTGGGAGGCGCCCTGGCCCTCCACGAGGTAGCCGCGGCGCAGACCACCGGCTTCCTCCAGGCGCACGAGTGAGGGGTAGAGGGCGCTGTAGCCACCCGGCACGCCTTCGGCCCCGGCCGCACCGCGCAGCAGCACACCGTGGCGCTGCACCATCGTGGCGACACGGGCCGCGAGCGCGGTGGCGGGGTCGATCTGATCGCGTTCCACCGCGCTCCACCTCCCGGCGGCGGTCGGCGGCGTCGCGATCCGCTCCGGCCTGCCATGTCCCGGTGTGCGCCCGCCATCCAGCGCGCTCGGGGCGAGCAACGCCCGGCGGGAGAGCCGCCGGCGCGCCGGGGCGCTACGGGTGGGCGCGCGCGTGGCGGAGGCGCGGGCGCGCAGCGGGGCGAGCGAGTCGTTGCTGACCTGCCCCGCCTCCACGAGTTCCCATAGGGCACGCTCCACGTCGGGGGCACTGGTATCAGGCGCCTCCTGGCGAACCGCCTGAACGATGTCGCGGAAGAATCGTCCGCCACCGTTCAGCGCATCCAGCACCGCCACGGCGAGCGGGTCGGTCACCTCGCGCGGCTCGGGCGCGAGGGCGGCGACCGCATCGGAGGGGAGCAGGGTGACGGCCGGCGCGGGTGAGGCCGAGGTGGCCTGCGGGTCGGCGACCCACACGACCTCACCGGAGGTCGTCAGGTCGTCCAGGAGGTCGCCGCGGTAGTCCACCACGCGGGCCGGTAGCACCGAGGACTCCAGGTCGGCGAGGTCGAACGCGACCCCGGCGAGTTGATCGACGGCCTCGAGTACGCCGTCGACCCCCCGCAGAGCGCCGAACCGGTGCCATCGCGGCGCGAAGGTCCCGAGGGCCTCGGCGGGGACGGCCTCCACCTCGGCGCGCGCGGCCGTGAGGGATCGGCGGCGCATGCGTCGCACCACCTCGACGTCGCACAACTGCTGGGAGCCGGGCCGTCCCGAGTACCACGGCACGGGGTGGTCCGGCGCCGGGGTCCCGGGTCGGATCCGGCCGGCCTGCAGGGTGCCGTCCTCCAGGAGGGCTCGTACCGCGGAGGTCAGCGCCCCGGGCGCGAGCGCGAACCGCTCGGCGAGGTCGGTCAGCAGGAACGGCCCGTGACTGCGCGCGTGACGCCGCACCAGGTCCCCCAGGGGATCGGTGACGGCCTCGAGCACCGCGCCCGGCAGGCCCATCGGGAGGGCGATGCCGAGCGCATCCCGCAGCCTCGCGGCATCCTCGACCACCGCCCACTGCTCCACGCCGGCCACCCGCACCGCCATGATCCGTCGCTGCGCCTCGAGTTCGCTCAGCCAGGCCTGTGCTCGTGCCACGACCTCCGCAGCAGGTTGGTCAGCAGGCTCGGCAGCGGCAGCGGGGGCGGCGGCGCGGGCCGGACCGGGCTCATCCCCTGATCCCTCGTTCTCGGCGTCGGTGTCGGTGTCGGTGCCGGTCTCTGGGTCGTCGGTGGCCGCGAGGCGGCGGGCGACCTCGCGGGTCGTGATCGGCCCGAGCCTGCGCACCGCGTCGGCGACGCCCTCGACGTCGCGGATGCCGGCGGTCAGGAGAGCGACCTGGCGCTCCACCTGGTCGACCGCCTCGGGGTCGAGGAGATCGGCGAGATCGCTCGCCTGCGCGCCCAGCAATTCCGCCAGGAGTTCGGGGTCCAATGTGAGCGCGGCGGCACGGCGATCGGCCAGGGGGGCGTCGCCGTCGTACAGGTAGGCGCCCACGTAGCGCATCAGCAAGGACCGAGCGAACGGCGAGGGCGCGGGCGTGGTGACCTCGACCACGCGGATCTCGCGCCGGGAGATGCGCGCCATCAGATCGGCGAGCGCATCGGTGTCGAAGTCGTCCTGGATGCTCTCCCGGACGGCCTCGAGCACGATCGGGAAGTCGGGGTACTGCGCGGCGACGGCGAGCAGCTGGCTCGCGCGCTGTCGTTGCTGCCACAGCGGCGAGCGGCCCTGGGCCCGGCGGCGGGGGAGCAGCAGCGCACGCGCGGCGGCCTCGCGGAACCGTCCCGCGAAGTGCGCGGAGGAACCGATCCCGGCCACCACGGCGTCGCGCACCTCGCCCGGGTCGAGCAGGAGGTCGGCCAGGTCGATGTGGGCGGAGACCACGCCGTCCCGACCGCGGGCGGAGGGTTCGGGTGCCGGGATCGGCTCCCAGGTCTCCAGCACGTCGCCGGTGTCCGGCAGCCGCAGCACGATCCCGTCGTCGGCGGGCATCACCCCGATCTGCGTGCCCAGGCGCTCGCGCAACCTCTCGGCGATGACCAGGGCCCACGGCGCGTGGACCTTGGCGCCGTAGGGGGAGTGGATGACCACCCGCCAGTCCCCGAGATCGTCCTTGAAGCGCTCGATGACGATGGTCTCGTCGGTGGGCAGCAGGTCGGTCGCCGTGAGCTGCTCACGCAGGTAGGCGGCCGTGTTGTCCCGCGTCCACGCGCTCGCCTCCCACTCGGCGACGGCGGCGGTGATCCCCCGTGGGTCCTGGAGGGTCTCCCGGATCCGCCGCCCGAGGTGCTCCCCGAGCTCGGCGTCCCGGCCGGGGGCATCACCCTTCCAGAACGGCAGCCTGCCCGGAAGCCCGGGGGCGGGGGAGACCAGCACCCGGTCGGGTGTGATCTGCTCGATCCGCCACGTGCTCGTGCCGAGGGTGAAGGTGTCCCCGACGCGGGACTCGAACACCATCTCCTCGTCGAGCTCACCGACGCGACGGCCGCCTCGCGCCGCTGCCTCCTGCGATCCCGCGGCCAGGAACACCCCGTACAGGCCGCGGTCGGGGATGGTCCCACCGGACGTGACGGCCAGACGCTGGGCGCCCGGGCGGGCGGTGAGGGTGTCGGTCACCCGGTCCCACACGAGGCGGGGGCGCAGGGAGGCGAAGTCCTCGCTCGGGTACCGGCCGGCCAGCATGTCCAGGACCGCCTCGAGGGTGGCTGTCCCCAGGCCCTGGTACGGGCTCGCGCGCCGGATGAGGGCAGCGAGCTCGCCGAGGGTCCACTCGCGGTCGGCGCACATGGCCACGATCTGCTGCGCCAGCACGTCCAGCGGCTGCTCGGGCGGGTGCACCTCCTCGATCTGACCGGAGCGAGCCCGTTCGGCCAGTACCGCGGCGGGCAGGAGCTCGCCACGGTGCACGGGGATGACCACGGCTCGCGAGACGGCGCCGACCTGGTGCCCGGCGCGGCCGAGGCGTTGCACCAGGCTCGAGACCGCGTGCGGGGCGCCGACCTGCACCACCACGTCGATCGACCCCATATCGATCCCGAGCTCGAGCGAGGAGGTCGCCACCACCGCCGGCAGCAGGCCGCTCTTGAGCTCCTCCTCGATGGCGCGCCGCTCCTCCAGCGACACCGAGCCGTGGTGGGCGCGGGCGATCCGACCGGGAACGCCCAGGGAGGTACCGGACTGCCCGGGTGCCTGCGCGGCCCAGGTTGCGCCGTCGTTCAGCGGCGTTGCCTGCTCGAGTGCCGGTGACTGCCCGGGCGTGTGTGCCTGGGCAGGCGGGTCCCCACCCGAGGAAGGCGCTGCGGTGCGGCGCTCCCACTCCTCGTTCAACCGGGCGGTCAGCCGCTCGGCTCCCCGACGGGAGTCGGTGAAGACCAGCGTGGTGCGGTGCGCGGCGATGATGTCGACCACCTGGCGGGTGACGTGTGGCCAGATCGAGGGCGTCGACTCCGAGCGTGACCCGCCGTCAAGGCCGGAGGATGGCGACGGGATGGCGCCGCCCGTCTCCGGCTCGCTGGGCAACCGGCCCGCGGCCGATCCGGCCAGCCACGGTCCGGGTGGGGCATCGACCGCCTCCTGCGCCGCCGGAGCCGGGGCGTCGTCGGCGAGCCGGGTCAGGTCCGGGACGGAGGTCTCCAGGTCGATGCGGATCTCCTTGGCGATCCGCGGTGCGACGATCTCCAGGTGCCTGCCGCCCTCCGGCAGCGGTCGGGTGCCCGTCAGGAACCGCCCGACCGTCTCCAGGGGGCGCACGGTCGCGGAGAGCCCGACGCGCTGGGCCGGGGCGGGCAGGAGCGCGTCCAGACGTTCCAGGCTGAGGGCGAGGTGTGCGCCACGCTTGCTGCCGGCCATCACGTGCACCTCGTCCAGGATCACCGTCTCCACCCCGGCGAGGCTCTCGCGCGCCGCCGAGGTCAGCATGAGGAACAGCGACTCCGGCGTGGTGATGAGGATGTCCGGGGGATGGGCCACCAGGGCCCGACGCTGCGAGGCGGGGGTGTCGCCGGTGCGCATGCCCACCCGGATCTCCGGGGAGGGCAGTCCGAGGCGCGCGGCCGTGCGGGAGATGCCGATCAGGGGTGAGCGCAGGTTGCGTTCCACGTCCGCGGCCAGGGCCTTGAGCGGCGAGATGTACAGCACGCGGCAGCGCGGCCGGTCCTCCGTCGTGGGGTCGGTGCGCAGTCGGTCCAGGGCCCAGAGGAACGCGGCGAGCGTCTTGCCCGACCCGGTCGGCGCCACGACCAGGGCATGGCCGCCCCCGGCCACGGCCCGCCAGGCACCGGCCTGCGCCGCTGTCGGTGCGGCGAAGCTCTCCGCGAACCACGTGGCGGTCGACTCGCTGAAGAGACCGAGCACGTCCGCGGCGCTCGCCGACCCCCTCGGGTCGGGTCTCTGCGGCGTCGGTGAGGTCATGCGCCCATTGTGGCGTGGCCCCCTGACATCGTTAGGCTGCCGGGGTGCGGCACTCGGAGTTCTGGTCGGTGATGGACGACGTGTTCGGGCCTGTCTATGCGCGCAGCCTCGCCTCCGACCTCGTGATCGGTGGCCTCGACGGACGTACCGCGCAGCAGGCCCTGGACGGCGGTGAGCCGCCGCGCGCCGTGTGGGAGGCGGTCTGCGAGGCCACCGGCCAGGACGAGGCCGTGCGCTACCTGCACCGTCAGGACCCGCAGGGGCGGCGCCCGGGCCGTTCCCGCCCCCGGGGCTGAGCTCGTCGCACGGGCTCGAGCAGGCGTTCGAGCAGGGGCTCGATCGCCTCGGGCGCCGCGTCGCCGCCGATCACGCTAGCGCCAGGTGCGGTGGGCGGTCTGACGCGGTGAGTCGGCGGCCGGGGCCCTGGGCGCAGGTGCGCGGTGAGGTCAATGTGACCCGGGCGGCGTGTCGATGTCGGTATCGAACACGCGTACGATCTAGAGTTGTCCACGGGTGAGCGTCCGTGGCCGGGTTCTCCACAGGAAAGCACGGTCGGGACGCGATGTCAGTGGCCGGACATACTCTCGCCCCAGGTTCTCTCGGAGAGGGAGTGCCTGCACAGGCCAGCACTATCCGATACCCGTCCCCGCACTGGGGATGCGCACCACAGGAGGCCCGCGATGGCGGTTCAGTCAGGGAAGAAGCCGGACAAGGCGAAGGCGCTCGAGGCCGCGGTCGGTCAGATCGAGCGGCAGTACGGCAAGGGCTCGGTGATGCAGCTGGGGCAGGACACCCGCCCCCCGGTGGAGGTCATCCCCACCAGCTCCATCGCGCTGGACATCGCGCTCGGGATCGGTGGACTGCCGCGCGGCCGCATCATCGAGGTCTACGGGCCGGAGAGCTCGGGTAAGACCACGGTGGCACTGCACGCCGTCGCGAACGCCCAGAAGGCCGGCGGGATCGCCGCGTTCATCGACGCCGAGCACGCACTCGACCCGGAGTACGCCAAGAAGCTCGGTGTCGACACCGATGTGCTGTACGTCTCCCAGCCGGACACCGGCGAGCAGGCACTCGAGATCGCCGACTCCCTCATCCGCTCCGGGGCGCTCGACATCATCGTGATCGACTCGGTCGCGGCGCTCGTGCCGAAGGCGGAGATCGAGGGCGAGATGGGGGACAGCCACGTCGGCCTGCAGGCACGCCTGATGTCGCAGGCGCTGCGCAAGCTCACCGGCGCACTCTCGGCCTCCGGCACCACCGCGATCTTCATCAACCAGCTGCGAGAGAAGATCGGCGTGTTCTTCGGCAGCCCGGAGACCACGACCGGCGGTAAGGCGCTGAAGTTCTACGCCTCCGTGCGTCTGGACGTGCGCCGCATCGAGACCCTCAAGGAGGGCACGCAGCCGGTCGGCAACCGCACCCGGGTGAAGGTCGTCAAGAACAAGATGGCGCCGCCTTTCAAGCAGGCGGAGTTTGACATCCTCTACGGCCACGGCATCTCCCGGGAGGGCGGCCTGATCGACCTCGGTGTCGAGGAGGGCTTCGTGCGCAAGTCCGGCGCTTGGTTCACCTACGAGGGTGACCAACTCGGTCAGGGTAAGGAGAACGCCCGCAAGTTCCTCATCGACAACCCCGAACTGGCCGACGAGATCGAGACCCGCATCAAGGAGAAGCTGGGCATCGGCATCGCGGTCCCGGCAGACGCCTCGGAGCTCGACGAGGCCCCCGTCGACTTCTGATCGATGGCCGGCGCTCGGAGATTCTCTGCGCGCGGTAACCGCGCGGACGATCATGACCGGGAGATCGGCGCGTCGGGACCGGGGTCAGACGACCTCGGGACCGACCGAGACGGCGCGGACCAGGTGATCGCTGACCAGGCGAGCCCGGGCCGGGTGATCGCTGACAAGGCGAGCGCTGATGAGACGAGCGCTGATGATCGCGCTCGCCGCCGCACTCGACGCCGGGGGAGAGGGTACGCACCCGAACCCCCGGCGTCGGGCGCCGCCGCTCAGGACGCCGAAGCCGACCAGGAGCAGGTCGCCCGCACGATTGCACTGCGCCAGTTGGCGGGGATGCCGCGCTCCCGCGCTCAACTCGCCGAGGCGATGGCGCGCAAGGACGTGCCCGAGGACGTCACCGAGAAGGTGCTGGACAGACTCGAGGACGTCGGCCTGGTGGACGACGCCGAGTACGCCGCGATGCTGGTGCGCAGCAAGCATGCCGACCGGGGGCTCGGCCGTCGTGCGCTGGCGCACGAACTGCAGCGCAAGGGCATCGACCAGGAGGTCGCCCAGGAGGCGCTGGCGAGCGTGGGGCCGGAGGAGGAGGAGCGAGTTGCGCGAGAACTGGTGCGCAAGCGCGTCCGCGCCACCATCGGCCTCGAGCATGACAAACGTGTGCGTCGCATCGTTGGGATGCTCGCGCGCAAGGGCTACGGTGCCGGGCTTGCCTACCGGTTGGTGTCGGAGGAGTTGTCAGCGGAGGCACCGGAGGCGGCCGACATGCCGCTGGACCCCTTCGATTGATCGATCCCACTGGCTGGCATCGCGTCTACCTGAATCTCGCCGACCGTCGTCGAGTGGGTGCTTGCGCACGCGAGTCTTCGCCGAACGTGCGGTTGCGCACGCGAGTCTTCGTCGAGTGGGTGCTTGCGCAGCGTCGGCTTGCGTGAACTCGGCGCAACAGCACGCTCGGCGGGGAGATGCTGGCGCGCGGCGGCGCAACAGCACGCTCGGCGCAGGGATAGCGTCGGTCAGTTCGCCGAACGTGCGGTTGCGCACGCGAGTCTTCGTCGAGCGGGTGCTTGCGCAGCGTCGGCTTGCGTGAACTCGGCGCAACAGCACGCTCGGCGGGGGGATGCTGGCGCGCTGCGGCGCAACGGCACGCTCGGTGCGCGCGGGTCGGCGCAACGGCACGTTCGGCGCACCGGGTGGGCTGCGCACGCGAAGGGCCGGGCACCCAGCGGTGCCCGGCCCTCCGGTGCGTCTCGAGGAGTCGGGGCTCAGGCCTTCGCCTTCTCCTCGATCTCCTCCTGGACGTCCGCATCCGGTGCGTGCACCGGGGCCGCGGTCCGCGAGGACAGCCGCTTCGCCACGTAGTCTGCGAGCTTCGTCAGCATCCAGTTCAGCAGGATGAAGATCAGCGCCGCCACGATGAGCGCCTGCAGCATGTTGCCGTTGCCCGAGCCGTACAGGCGGGACATGAACAGCAACTCGTTGTAGGTCACCCAGGAGCCCAGCGCCGAGTCCTTGAGGATCACGACGAACTGGGAGACGAGGGAGGGCAGCATGGCGATCAGTGCCTGGGGGAGTTCCACCAGCCGCAGCGACTTGGAGTGCGTCATCCCGATCGCTGCCGCGGCCTCCCGCTGTCCCTTCGGGAGCCCGAACACGCCGGAGCGCACGAGCTCGGCGATCACGGAACCGTTGTACAGGGTCAGCGCCAGCACCACGGCCACCAGCGGCACCGTGTTGGGGTCGAAGGTCTGCGCGTACCCGAAGCCGAGCCAGAAGGCCACCATCATGATCAGCACGGGCACGGCGCGGAAGAACTCCACCACGATGCCGCTGATCCAGCGCAGTGGCGCGATGGTCGTGAGGCGACCCAGCCCGAACACGATCCCGAAGAGCATCGAGAACACGATGGACAACGCCGCCGCGATCAACGTGTTGCGCAGGCCGGGGATGAGGAAGTTCATCCAGGCGTTCGCGGTGAACATCGAGGTCCACCGATCGGCCTCGAGCTGACCGGTCTGCCCGAAGCGGATCAGCACCAGGACGGCGATCCCGATGACCACGATCGCCCCGACGATGTTGACGATGACCATGTTGCGCCGGCCCTTGGGGCCCGGCGCGTCGAAGAGGACCTGTGCGCTCATCGTGCCACCGCCAGCTTCCGGGACAGGGTGGTGGTGACCACGCCGACCGGGACCACGAGGATCACGTAGCCGACCGCGAAGATCATGAAGATCAGGACCACCATGTTGCCGTTGAACTCGATCATCGTGCGCATCACACTGGAGGTCTCGGTCGCGACACTGCCGACGGCGGCCACGGTCGAGTTCTTGATCAGTGCGATGAGGGTGTTGCCCAGGGGTGCCACAGCGCCGCGGAATGCCTGCGGGAAGATCACCAGACGGGCGGCCGTGAGGAACGGGAGCCCGATGGCTCGCGCGGCCTCGGCCTGACCCAGGGGGACCGTGTTGACCCCGGAGCGCAGGGCCTCGCACACGAAGGCCGCGTGGTACACGGCCAGCCCGATGCAGGCGAAGATGAAGAAGTTGAGGTCGAAGTTGTCCGCGAATGTGATCTGGAGCTGTCCCCACACACCGAGCACACCCATCGTGATGATGATCGTCAGTGGGGTATTACGCACCAGGGTCACGTAGGTCAGGCCGGCCCACTGCAGGGAGGGCGCGGGGGAGACCCGCATGAGGGCGAGCACGGTGCCCAGGATCATGGCGCCGATGGCAGCCCAGAAGGTCAGTTGGATGTTCACCCAGAACGATCCGACGACGTCGTAATTGCTGAAGAGGTACCCGATCTGTTCGAACAGGTTCATATGGTCTCCCCCCGAGAGCGAATGGGCCGGTGGAAACGACGGCCGGTCCGCGCGTTGCGGCGCGGACCGGCCGTCATCGACTCAGCAGCCGCGCAGCGTCGGCGGGTTGAGGTCGGCGTTCGGGGTGTACCCGGTGCCCTCGGTGTTGGCGGAGACGAACGACTCCCAGTCACCGGAGTCGATCATCGCGGTGACGGCCTCGTTGATGGCCTCGCACTGGTCGGAGCCCTCGGGGATGCCGATGCCGTAGTTCTCCTCGGAGAACGGGTTGCCGACCACCTTGAACTTGCCCTGGTTCGCCGGTGTGGCGGCCAGGCCGGCGAGGATGATGTCGTCGGTGGTGACGGCGTCGACCTGCCCGGACTCCAGCACGGTCACACAGTCGGCGTAGCCGGCCTGCTCCACGAGCTGGACGTCCTCGGCGTAGTCCTCCTTGATGCGCTCGGCGGAGGTGGAGCCGGTCACCGAGCAGAGGTTCTTCCCGTTGAGGTCCTCCGGGCCGGTGATCGAGTCGTCGTCCGCGCGCACGAGCAGGTCCTGGCCGGCCACGTAGTACGGGCCGGCGAAGTCGACGACCTCGTCGCGGTCGTCCGTGATCGAGTAGGTCGCGAAGATCATGTCGACCTGGCCGGTCTGCAGCAGGTTCTCGCGCTGCGCGGACGGCGCGGAGACCCACTCGATCTGGTCGGGGGTGTAGCCCAGGGACTCCGCCACGTAGGTGGCCACGTCCACGTCGAAGCCGGTGTACTCGCTGCCCTCCTGGTAGCCGAGGCCGGGCTGGTCGAACTTGATGCCGATGCGGATCGTGTCGCCGCCGCCCTCGCCGCCGGTGTCCTCGCTCTCCTCCGAGGTCGTGTCGGCGTCGCCACCGGCGTCCGTGTCGGTGTCGCTGCTGTCGCTCGAGCAGGCGGCGAGCGTCAGCGCGGCCGCCGCTGCGACCGCTGCGATCGTCACTCGGGTGTTGCGCATGGTGTGTGCTCCTTCGTGTGCCAATCGGGGAGGTCCCCCGAACGGGTTCGGCGTCGGTGACGCCTGCGGAGGCCGAGGTACGGCACCCGCGTCCATGGGCTCCCGGTTCGGGACCCCATCGAGGTGGTCAGTGGGTCAGGATCTTGCCGAGGAAGTCGCGTGCGCGCTCGGACTGCGGGTTGGTGAAGAAGGACTCCGGGTCGGCCTCCTCCACGATCTGCCCGTCGGCCATGAACACGACGCGGTCCGCCGCCTTGCGAGCGAAGCCCATCTCGTGGGTGACCACGATCATCGTCATGCCCTCCTTGGCGAGGGAGACCATGACGTCGAGCACCTCGTTGACCATCTCGGGGTCGAGGGCGGAGGTCGGCTCGTCGAACAGGATCACCTTGGGCTTCATCGCCAGGGCGCGGGCGATCGCCACGCGCTGCTGCTGGCCACCGGAGAGCTGCGCGGGCATCTTGTGGGCCTGGTTCGCCACGCCCACCCGGTCCAGGAGCGCCATGGCCTCCTCGTTCGCGGCGGCCTTCTTCAGCTTGCGCACCTTGATCGGCCCGAGGGTGACGTTCTCCAGGATCGTCTTGTGCGCGAACAGGTTGAAGGACTGGAAGACCATGCCGACGTCGGAGCGCAGCCGCGCGAGCGCCTTGCCCTCCTGCGGGAGCGGCTGCCCGTCCAACTCGATGACCCCGTCATCGATCGTCTCCAGGCGGTTGATGGCCCGGCACAGGGTCGACTTCCCGGAGCCGGACGGTCCGATGACGACGATCACCTCGCCGCGGTCGACCTCGAGGTTGATGTCCTGGAGCACGTGCAACTCGCCGAAATGCTTGTTGACGGCGGCCAGGCGCACCAGAGGTTGCGTATCGCTCATCGTGTTCCCCCTGAGTCGGTGCCCGAAGCAGGCACTGGCTGGTGTGTCATCCCAGGAACGTAGTCCGCAATTGTTGCGCGTTGGTTAGCGGGCGTGTCACAGCTTCACAACGATTCGGTCACGACCGGACGATATCGGGCGGTGACCAGCGGTAACGGGCCGTTCGATGAGTCGTGTACGACCGTCACGACGACCCTCGTGCACGGGCACCGCCGCGCCCGAAGGGCGGTTTCGTAGGATGGGTCGCCGTGAGCACCACCCTCCCCGCGCCCGACGCCGCGCCCACCGCTGCGAGCCCTGCCGCACCCGACCCCGCCGCGGGCGCGCTAGGCGATGCCGACGCCCACCCGCGCCGCTACGTCATCCGCACCCTGGGGTGCCAGATGAACGTGCACGACTCCGAGCGCATGGCCGGCCTCCTGGACGGCATGGGCATGGTCCCCGCCCACCAGGGGACCGTCGGCAGCGACGTCGTCGCGGAGGCCAAGCACGCCGACGTCGTGGTGATCAACACCTGCGCGGTGCGGGAGAACGCTGCCACCCGCCTGTACGGCAACCTCGGCAGGCTCGCCGCGCTCAAGCGCGAACGCCCAGGCCTGCAGATCGCCGTCGGCGGCTGCATGGCGCAGCAGGACCGGGACCGGATCGTGGAGAAGGCGCCCTGGGTCGACGTCGTGTTCGGCACCCACAACATCGACGCCCTGCCGGTGCTGCTGGAGCGTGCCCGCCACAACGAGGAGGCGCAGGTCGAGATCCACGAGTCCCTGCAGGTCTTCCCCTCCACCCTGCCCACGCGCCGCGAGAGCGTCTACGCCGGATGGGTCTCCATCTCGGTGGGCTGCAACAACACCTGCACGTTCTGCATCGTGCCGCACCTGCGCGGCAAGGAACGCGACCGCCGCCCGGGGGATGTGCTCGCCGAGGTCCGCTCGCTCGTGGACGCCGGGGCCCTGGAGGTGACCCTGCTGGGGCAGAACGTCAACTCCTACGGCGTCTCCTTCGGGGAGCGGGACGCGTTCGCTCGTCTGCTGCGCGCCTGCGGCCAGGTCGAGGGCCTGGAGCGCGTCCGGTTCACCAGCCCACACCCGGCCGCCTTCACCGATGACGTCATCGCGGCCATGGCCGAGACGCCGAACGTGATGCCGAGCCTGCACATGCCGCTGCAGTCCGGTTCCGATCGGATCCTGCGCGCCATGCGCCGCTCCTACCGCAGCGCGAAGTTCCTGGGCATCCTGGAGAAGGTGCGGGCCGTCATGCCCGACGCCGCCATCACCACCGACATCATCGTCGGCTTCCCCGGGGAGACCGAGGAGGACTTCGCCGAGACGCTGCGGGTGGTGGAGGCCTCGCGGTTCTCCGCCGCCTTCACCTTCCAGTACTCCCCGCGCCCCGGCACCCCGGCCGCCGACCTGCCCGACCAGGTGCCCGCCGAGGTGGTGGCGGAGCGGTACGGACGGCTGATCGCGCTGCAGGAGCGCATCAGCGCGGAGGAGAACGCCGCCCTCATCGGCCGCGAGATCGAGGTGCTCGTCGCGGAGCAGGACGGTCGCAAGGACTCCGCCTCCGGCCGGATCTCCGGCCGCGCGCGGGACAACCGCCTGGTGCACATGGGTCTGGGGGCCGTGCCCGACGGCGCCGCGCACCTGGCCGAGCGACCCCGCCCGGGTGATGTGGTCACCACGCGGGTCACCGCCTCGGCGCCGCACCACCTCATTGCGGACGGCGCGCCGATCAGGATCCGGCGCACGGCCGCCGGGGACGCGTGGCAGCGCCGGGAAGAGGGCGGCGACTCGTGCACACCCAGCCCCGGGGCAGCGAGCACTGCGGCGCCAACCGGACCGGTCTCCCTCGGGATCCCCGTGCGCCGGGGCGTCTGACCTCCGCCGACGCCACCGACTGCACCGCCCCTGTCTCAGGGCGCTGGGACAGAGCTCGCCAGGGCTCGCAGCGCGGTGCGGGTCACCTCCACCGCGATCTCCACGTGCTCGTCCAACTGCGTGGTGGTCATGCCCTCCGCGATCGGTATCGCCATGTGCGCGCGCACGGTGACGCCCGTCTGCTCGCTGTCGTGGCTGCGAACGACCGCGAGGGTGGGGATCGCTCGGTCGCGATTCCAGTCATTGACCAGGTGGGCGAGGGCCGCACCCGCTGAGGCCGGCAGGGTCCGGGACCACCGGGTCGAGACCACCAGGTCGGTCGGCGTCACCGCGATGCGGTAGGCGTGCCCCTCGACTTGACCCTTGACACCGTCCGGTTCGTCTCGGACGTACTCCCCGCGCGCCGAGGCCACGGCACGCACGTGCTCCAGCGTGATCGCGCGCGTGGGGTCCCCGTTCACGCCTCGTCCGCCAGGATCGGGTCGGGGAAGTGCTCGTCCAGGGAGTCGAACACCAGGCTCCCGGAACTCAGGCTCAGGCTCAGATGGTTGTCGAGTTGGGCGTCGCTCAGGCCGGCGGTGACCGGGAGCGCCGTCTCGGCCAGCACGTGAACCCGGCCGTCGTCCCCGACGCGTAGGTAGCACTTCGGCCGCACGTTCGTGGCGTTCCAGCGGTTGGCGAACTCCAGCAGGTCCGTACGGCGGGGGATCCCGCCCTGCCGTGCCCACCGGCCACGGACCAGCAGCAACCGCTCGTGGACGAGGGTGAAGGTGAAGAGTCGATACCCCCACAGGCCACAGAGTTCGCCCTGCTCGTCGCGCAGGTATCGGTAGTCCAGGCGCGTGAGTGCCTGTGCGATGCGCTCGGTCGTCATGGGCCGGACGATGGCGTTGCGGGAGGGCGGCTCGCCGGACCCGGCAGGTGCGTGCTGCCCGGGCGGGACATGCTCGGGTGCGCCGCGGGCACCCTGGATCGCGCGACGGAACCTGCTCCAGCCTCGGACCACGCACCCAGTCTACGGCGGGTAGCGTCGGTGCCCGTGTCAGTCGTACTCGCCCTCGTGGGCGCCACCGCCACCGGCAAGAGTGCCGCGGCCCTCGCCCTCGCGCAGCGTCACGACCTCGAGGTGATCAATGCCGACGCCATGCAGCTCTACCGCGGCATGGACATCGGGACCGCCAAGACGCCCCCCGCGCAGCGGGCGGGCGTGCCGCACCACCTCCTGGACATCCTGGAGGTGACGCAGGAGGCCGCCGTGGCGGACTATCAGGTGCTGGCTCGGCGGTGCATCGCCGAGGTGATCGCCCGCGGGCGCACCCCGGTGCTCGTGGGCGGCTCCGGCCTGTACCTGCGCGCCACCCTGGACCACCTGGAGTTCCCGGCGACCGACCCGGCCGTGCGGGCCCGGTGGGAGGAACGCGGCGAGCGCGAGGGGCCCGGCATGCTGCACGCCGAGCTGGAACGTCTCGATCCCGCCTCCGCCGAGCGGATCGGCAGCCGCAACACCAGGCGCCTGGTGCGCGCCCTGGAGGTCATCGAGCTCACCGGTCGGCCGTACTCGGCCACGCTGCCGACCTATACCTACGCGGACCTGGGCGTCGACGCCGTCGTGCAGGTCGGCCTGCGGGTGCCGCGCGAGCAGCTGCTGGAGCGCATCGCCTCGCGGGCCGAGGCCATGTTCGACTCGGGTCTGCTGGCCGAGACCGAGCACCTGCGCGAACTCGGCCTGGAGCGCGGCGTGACTGCCTCGCGCGCCGTCGGCTACGCGCAGGCCCTCGCGGTCCTGGACGGCCGACTCACCCGCGCGGAGGGCATCGAGCAGACCAGCATCGCCACCCGCCAGGTGGCACGCCGCCAGGTCAGTTGGTTCGGGCGGGACCCGCGCATCACCTGGCTGGAGGGCACGGCGGGCCTGGACGCCCAAGTCGCCGGGATCGAGCGCGCCGTAGGCTGGACGTCATGACGCTTCGCGGCCAGCGCCTGACCAAGGGACACGGAACCGGCAACGACTTCCTGCTGTTCACCGACCCCGACGCCGAGATCGCCGTGAACGCGCAGGAGGTGGCGGCGCTGTGCTCGCGGCACCACGGCGTGGGGGCCGACGGCGTGATCCGGGTGGCGCGCACCGCGGCGCTCGCGGCCGGCGAGAGCGTCGCGGCGCGCCTGGCGACCGACCACCCCGAGGCGGAGTGGTTCATGGACTACCGCAATGCCGATGGCTCGCTCGCGGAGATGTGCGGCAACGGCGTGCGGGTCTTCGTGCGCTACCTGATCGCCGAGGGCCTCGTGACACTCGGCGACGGGGAGATCCTCGCGATCGGCACCCGCGCCGGGGTGAAGTGGGTCAAGCGCGACGGCGAGGAGTTCGCCGTGGCGATGGGGCTGTGGAGCGCGCCCGGGGGCGAGGAGGCGCTGCGCCTGGGGGCCGACGCCGCGGTCGAGGTCGACGGCATCGAGGGCGCACGCCCGGGGCTGTCGATCGCGATGCCCAATCCGCACGTGGTGCTGGCGGTCGCGAGCGAGGAGGAGGTCGCTGCGGCGAACCTGCTGCGCACGCCTCGGGTGCAGCCCGTCCCCACCGATGGGACCAACGTGGAGATCGTGCACCCGATGGGCGAGACCGAGACGCCCGACGGCCTGGTCGGGGTGCTGCGGATGCGGGTCCACGAGCGGGGGTCCGGTGAGACGCAGTCCTGCGGCACCGGGGCGTGTGCCGCCGCCATCGCGGCCCGGGTGTGGATGGGCGAGGGTGCGCCGGAGCGCTGGATCGTGCACGTGCCTGGTGGCACGGTGCGGGTGCGGATCTGGCCGGATGCGCAGGTCGAGCTCGCGGGCCCCGCCGAGCTGGTCGCCGACGTCACGCTGCGCTGATCGGGCAGGGTGCGCCGCGCCCGAGCGGGCCGTGCCTCAGGCGGCGGGATGAGTCCGTGGCCGCACGCGCAGCACCCGGAAGCCCTTCTCGCTGGCCACCCGCTCACAGGGCATCGCCAGCGACTCCTGGATCCACCGGGCGAGGGAGTCCGAGCCCAGGTTCCGGGCCACCACGAGGTGCGCCTCGCCGTCGGGCCGCAACCGGGCGAGCCACCCCTTGAGCATGCCGTGCAGCACCTGCTTGCCCACCCGCACCGGCGGATTCGACCAGATCGCGGCGAAGGTGACGTCGCGGGGCATCGCATCCGGCGTCACCGTGCGCACCCCGCTCAGCCCATGGGCGGCGGCGTTGCGCGCGGTCAGGTCCAGTGCCCGCTCGTTCACATCCATCGCCCACACCCGGGAGGCCGGCGAGGCCTGGGCCATGGCCAGGGTGATCGGCCCCCAGCCGCACCCCAGGTCCAGCAGATCGCCCGTGGGTGGCTCGGGCACGTGGTCCAGGAGTACCCGGGTCCCGGTGTCCAGGTGCTGGGGGGAGAACACCCCGCCGGCGGTCACCACCTCCAGGGCGTGGCCGCGCAGGGTCACCTCGACGGTGCGCAGCTCGGCGGGGGAGGCTGGCTGTGCGGTGAAGTAGTGGTCTCCGGTCATCGCCCTCAGCCTAGGGGTTGCGCTCCTGGGGAAATCCGTGGAACTGCGCGGCGTGGCGTGGGACGATAGCGGCCTCATGGAACCAGACACCACCAAGCGCTCCGACCGCGACGAGGCGGCACGCGTCGTCGAGCGCATCCTTGCCCGGGCGGGCACCGCCGTCATGTCGGGCGACGTCTCCGCCTCCGACGCCGACGGCGAGCAGTTCGATCGCGAGGAGCGCGCGGCGCTGCGCCGCGTGGCCGGGCTCTCGACGGAACTGCAGGACGTCACCGAGGTCGAGTACCGCAGCCTGCGCCTGGAGCGCGTGGTGCTGGTCGGCATGTATTCCGACGACGCCGAGATGGCGGAGATCTCGCTGCGCGAGCTCGCGGCGCTCGCCGAGACCGCCGGCTCCCAGGTGCTGGACGGCCTGCTGCAACGCCGCCGGACCCCCGACCCTGGCACCTACCTGGGCTCCGGCAAGGCGAGCGAACTCGCCGGGATCGTTGCCTCCACCGGCGCCGACACCGTGGTGATCGACGGCGAACTCGCCCCCTCCCAACGCCGCGCCCTGGAGGACGTGGTGAAGGTGAAGGTGGTCGACCGCACCGCCCTGATCCTGGACATCTTCGCCCAGCACGCCAAGTCCCGGGAGGGCAAGGCGCAGGTGGAGCTGGCGCAGCTGGAGTACCTGCTGCCGCGGCTGCGCGGCTGGGGTGAGTCGATGTCCCGGCAGGCGGGTGGTCAGGTCGGCGGCGCCGGCGCCGGGATGGGCTCACGCGGCCCCGGTGAGACCAAGATCGAGCTGGACCGCCGTCGCATCCGCAACCGGATGGCGAAGCTGCGCCGCGAGATCGCCGCCATGGCACCCTCGCGCGCCGCCAAGCGCGCCCAGCGCAACGCCTCCTCGGTGCCCGCCGTCGCCATCGCCGGCTACACCAACGCCGGGAAGTCCTCGCTGCTGAACCGGCTCACCGGGGCCGGCGCCCTCGTGGAGAACGCTCTGTTCGCCACCCTGGACCCCACGGTGCGCCGGGCGAGCACCCCCGATGGCCGGCCGTTCACGATCGCCGACACCGTCGGGTTCGTGCGCGCCCTGCCGCACCAGCTCGTCGAGGCCTTCCGCTCCACCCTGGAGGAGGTGGGCGACGCGGATTTGCTGCTGCACGTGGTGGACGCGGCCCACCCGGACCCGGAGGGGCAGATCACCGCGGTGCGCACCGTGCTCGCCGAGATCGAGACCCTCGCGCAGATCCCCGAGATCATCGTGCTGAACAAGGCAGACATCGCCGATCCCGGCGTGCTCGCGCGACTGCACGCCATCGCCCCCCACGTGGTGGCGGTCTCCGCACACACCGGCCGGGGCGTCGCTGAACTGCGCGACCTCATCGCCGACCTCCTCCCGTTGCCGGCGGTGGAGGTGGACCTCGTGGTCCCCTACACCCGCGGCGACCTGGTCAGCCGGGTGCACGAGGGCGGCCAGATCCTGCACGAGGAGCACACCGCCGAGGGCACGCGCCTGCACGCGCGGGTCGATCACGCGCTCGCCGCCGCGCTGCGCGGGGAGACCTCCGCGGCATCGTGACGCTCGAGCAGGACTCCGCACGCCGCGACCGTCCCGACACCGCGGAGGGGCGCGCGGGCCCCGGGGAACCTCATGGCGAGGGCGAGTCCCCCGAGGCCGAGGGCGCGGAGGGAGCGAGCACCGAGGAGCGCGAGGCGCTGCGTGCGCTGGACGCGGTGGTCGCCGCGACCGGGGGGCAGCAGCGACCCGGCCAGCGCACGATGGCGCGGGCCGTGGCGCGTGCTCTGGACGGTGAGCGGCCCCTGCTCGTGGAGGCCGGGACCGGCACCGGGAAGTCCTTCGCCTACCTCGCTCCGGCGCTGCGCCACGCCGTCGTGCACCAGGAGCGGGTGGTGGTCTCCACCGCCACCCTCGCGCTCCAGCGACAGGTGCTCGCGAAGGACCTCCCGCGGGTGGTCGATGCCCTGGCCGCGGACCTGCCGCGCGAGCCGCAGGTGGCGCTGCTGAAGGGGTGGCACAACTACGTCTGCCGCCACAAACTCGCCGGCGGGTATCCCACCGAGGACGACGCGTTGTTCGCGCTCGAGCGGGGCGCCGAGCACCCCGGGGCCGAGCCCGGTGAGGGCCTGGGGGACCAGGTGGTGCGGGTCCGGGAGTGGGCCGAGACCACTGAGACCGGTGACCGTGACGAGCTCGTGCCCGGCGTCACCGACCGCGCCTGGCGTCAGGTGTCCGTGCCGGCCATGGACTGCCTCGGCACCCGCTGCCCGCTGCTGGAGGAGTGCTTCCCGGAGGCCGCACGCCGTGCCTCCCGGGAGGCCGACGTGGTGGTCACCAACCACGCCATGCTCGGGATCGCGGCCTCCGGCTCGACCGGGGTGCTGCCCGAGCACGACGTCCTCGTGGTCGACGAGGCGCACGAGTTGGTCGCCCGGTCCCGTGCCGCCGCCACCGCGGAGCTCTCCGCGGCCGCCGTGGAGCGGGTGGCGCGCTCCGCGCGCCGCGGCGCGGGGGTGGTGCTGGAGGACCTGGACGCGGCCGCCGTCGCGCTCGCCCAGGTGATGCGGGAGGTGCCGCCCGGCCGGCTGAAGGACGGCGCGGACGAGATCCTGCTCGGCGTGGTGACCCAGCTGGGCGCGGCGTGCCGCGAGGGCCTGCGCGCCACCAAACCGGGGGAGGGCGCGCCACCTTCCGGAGGTCTGACCGCTGCGCGCAGTGCGCTCACCGCGCTCGTGGAGGTCTGTGACCGCCTGCTGTCGGATTCCGTGGCCACCCGACGCGACGTGCTGTGGTGCACCGAGCGGGAGGACGGCTCCCGGAGACTGTGGATCGCGCCCCTGGAGGTGGCGCCCCTGGTGGCCGAGAACCTGCTCGCCGACCATCACGCCGTGCTCACCTCCGCGACCCTGCGCGTGGGGGGTGAGTTCACCTCCTTCGCCCACGACATCGGCCTCCACCAGGGCCAGGACTACGCCAGCCTCGAGGTCCCCGCCCCGTTCGACTACCGCAAGCAGGCCATCCGGTACATCGCCGGGCACCTCCCGCCGCCGGCGTCGGGGATCTCCGATGCGGCGCTGGCGGAACTCACCGAACTCCTCGTCGCCGGCGGTGGGGGCGCGCTCGGATTGTTCTCCTCGCGGCGAGCGGCGGAGCGCGCCGCCGAGCACGTGCGAGCCACCACTGACCTCGAGGTGCTCTGCCAGGGCGAGGACGTGCTGCCCACCCTGGTCTCCCGGTTCGCCGCGGACCCTGCCGTGAGCCTGTTCGGCACGCTCTCGCTGTGGCAGGGCGTGGACGTGCCGGGGCCGAGCAATCGCCTCGTGATCATCGACCGGATCCCGTTCCCGAGACCGGACGACCCGATCATCCAGGCTCTCTCGGAGGCCGCCACGGCACGGGGAGCCAACGACTTCATGGCGGTCTCGGCGACCCATGCGGCGCTGCTGCTCGCGCAGGGCGTCGGGCGCCTGATCCGCGCGACCAGTGACCGCGGCGTGGTGGCGATCCTGGACTCGCGCCTCGCACGTGCCCGCTACGCGCCGTTCCTCCTGCGTTCCTTGCCGGACATGTGGCCGACGACCGATCCGGCGCTGGTGCGCTCCGCGCTGGCGCGTCTAGCGGGTGAGACCACCCCCGTGTGAGGGCCCCCTGGCCCTAGGATCGGGGTATGACCGAGACGCCAGTCCCCACCGCCCGGCCATCCTCCACCGTCGCCATCATCGGCGCAGGCTCCGTGGGCGCCACCCTCGCCTACGCGGCACTCGTGCGCGGCGCTGCCCGCAACGTGGTGCTCTACGACATCAACAAGGCGAAGGTCGAGGCCGAGGCCGCCGACATCGGCCACGGCATCGAGTTCATCTCCCAGGCCACCATCGAGGGCAGTGATGACATCGAGATCTGCCGGGATGCGGACCTCGTCGTGTTCACCGCCGGCGCCAAGCAGCATCCCGGCCAGAGCCGGATGGATCTCGCGGCCAACACCGTGGGACTGGTGAAGAAGGTGCTGCCCTCGGTGATGGAGGTGGCGCCGAACGCGATGCACATGATGGTGACCAACCCCGTGGACGTGGTCACCTACGCGGCACAGCAGATCACCGGGCTCCCACCGAGCCACGTCTTCGGTTCCGGCACCGTGCTGGACTCCTCCCGATTGCGCTACCTGATCGCCCGGGAGTGCAAGGTGGCCGTCCAGAGCGTGCACGCCTACGTGCTCGGTGAGCACGGCGACAGCGAGGTGCCGATGTGGAGCTCGGCGTCCATCGGCGGTGTGCCGCTGCTGGACTGGCTCGGGGAGGACGGCGAGCCCTTGTTCACCGACGCTGTGCGCAGCCGCATCGGTCGTGACGTGGTGCACGCTGCCTACCAGATCATCGAGGGCAAGGGGGCGACGAACTACGCGGTGGGCCTCGCCGTCACCCGCATCATCGAGGCAGTGCTGCGCAACGAGCACCGCGTGCTCCCGGTCTCCACCCGCATCGACGACGACTTCCTCGGGATCCATGACGTGTGCCTGTCGATGCCCACCGTGGTCGACGCCGGTGGCGCCGTGCGGCGCCTGGGCATCCCGATGAGCCAGCACGAGATGGCACGTGTGCAGGCGAGCGGCCGCAGCATCCGTGAGGCGGCGCGTAGCCTCGGGTTCTGAACGTCCGCCTGTCACGCGAAGGGCCGCCGCATCCAGGAGATGCGGCGGCCCTTCGCTGTTCGATCAGAGGCTGCGCAGCACGGCGACCACGCGCCCCAGGATCTGGGCGTTGCGGCCGTCGATCGGGGAGAACGCGGGGTTCGCGGGCATCAGCCAAAGTTCGTCCGACGTGCGCCTGAGCGTCTTCACGGTGGCCTCACCGTCGATCATCGCGGCCACGATCTCGCCGTTCTCGGCATCGCGTTGCTCGCGGATCACCACCCAGTCGCCGTCGCAGATCGCGGCCTCGATCATCGACTCGCCGACCACCTGGAGCAGGAAGAGCGTGCCGTCGCCCACGATGCGGCGGGGGAGGGCCACCACATCCTCCACGCTCTGCTCGGCCAGGATCGGCCCGCCCGCGGCGATGCGGCCCACCAAGGGCACGTAGGAGGTGTCGGAGGAGGGCGGTTCGGGCAGCACCACGGGGGCGACCTGAGCGCCGGCCTGGTCCTGGTTCTTGCGCAGGGGAATGGTGCGGGCCGTGGCCGCGGCCGCCGCGGCGGCGTCCGAGCGGGGGGTGATGCCCGGAGCGGCGGAGACCGTCTCGGGCAGCGCCACCACCTCCATGGCCCGCGGCCGGTGCGGGTCACGCCGGAGGTAGCCCTTCGTCTCCAACTGCTGGAGCTGATGCTTCACGCTCGAGGGTGAGGTCAGGCCGACCGCCTCGCCGATCTCCCGCATGCTCGGGGGATACCCGCGCTCGGTGATGCTGGCGGAGATGACATCGAGTACCGCACGTTGGCGGACGGTCAGCACTCGCGTCTCGCGTATCGACATGGTCTCGTCTCCCGGTTCCGGCGGCAACGGCGCCCTCGAAGGCTGGATGTCAGTCCTCGGTGCTGTGGTGTCCCTGTGACCCACTGCTCACAGCCTACGGCCTCGAGGGTGAATTGGTGCGACACCTGTTCGAATCGGGGTGTCGACATTCGGCGGGTCGCGCGGTACGGTATCGAACAACCGTACGACGTACAGACGTTCGAAGGGAGTCGGGACATGACGACGATGACGATGGCGACGGTCACCGCGGTGCCCCCCGCTCCGGCGCGCGGCGCCGGGGCGAGCATCCGGCATGGTGCACGGGCAAGTCGTCCGGGAGCCTCGGCCCCGGCAGCCATGCGCCTGACCCGGCGTGGCCGTGCGGTCTTCGCCTCGTTGGGCGTGGCGCTCGCCCTGGCCGTCGGTGCGGTCGCGGGGGTTGCCGTGGCGGCCACGGACGGCGATGCGATGGTCACCCAGGTTCACACGGTCAGCGCCGGGGAGTCCCTGTGGAGCATCGCCGCGGGGCACACTCAGCCCGGGCAGGATGTGCGCGAGACGATCTCGATGCTGACGGAGCTGAACGACCTGGCGAGCGTGGACCTGATGGCAGGCCAGCAACTGCAGGTACCGGCTCCCTGAGCGGCCGGGTGCGCGTGTCAGAATGGGCGCCGGTCGCGGCATCGCGGCCGACCAGCCGGACGGAGACCCACGTGCACTGCCCTTTCTGTCGTCACACGGACACGCGGGTGGTGGACTCGCGCGCGAGCGAGGACGGTTCGTCCATTCGGCGGCGCCGGCAGTGTCCGCAGTGTCATCGACGCTTCAGCACCGTGGAGGCCACGAGCCTGTCGGTGGTGAAGCGCTCGGGAGTCGTGGAGCCGTTCAGCCGGGAGAAGGTCGTCTCCGGGGTCCGTAAGGCGTGTCAGGGCCGTCCCGTCGGGGAGGACAGTCTCGCGTTGCTGGCCCAGCGCGTGGAGGAGTCCCTGCGTGCCTCGGGAGCCGCGGAGATCGATGCGCACGATATCGGCCTGGCGATCCTCGGTCCGCTGCGCGAACTCGATGAGGTCGCCTACCTGCGCTTTGCCTCCGTCTACCAGGACTTCGGTTCGCTCGCCGATTTCGAGGCGGCGATCGCTACCCTACGGGCCGAGGGCCGCGGCTGACGCGGCCCGGCCGTCCGGCGCTCAACCGCGGTGGACGACGGCGCGGATCGTGGTGGGCAGCGCTTCCAGCTCGGCGACGATCGCGGCGGGCTCCTCGCCGGCGATGTCCGTGACGGCGTACCCGATCTCCCCCCAGGTTCCCAGAACCTGGTACTCCACATTCGCTCCGTGCTTGGCAAGTGCGTCGTTCAGCGACGCCATGACGCCGGGGACGTTGGAGTGCAACAGCGCGATCCGGTGCGTACCCACCCGGGGGTGGTCGAGCACCAGGCCCGGCACGTTCACCGAGAGGTAGGTGGCGCCCGCGCGGGCGTAGTCCCGCAGCTTGCCGGCCACGAACACGCCGATGTCGTGCTGGGCCTCCTCGGTGGATCCGCCGATGTGCGGCGTGAGGATCACGTTCGCGAGCCCGCGCAGTTCGCTGTCGAACGGATCACCCTTCGAACGGGGCTCCTCCGGGAAGACATCGACGGCCGCTCCCGCGAGCGAGCCGTCCAGGACCCGCTCGCGCAGCACCGAGTAGTCCACGAGGAAGCCGCGTGAGAGGTTGAGGAAGATCGCGCCGGTGCGCATCGCGGCGAACTGCTGGGCGCCGAACATTCCCGCATTGCCCGGACGGCCGTCCACGTGCAACGTCACGATGTCTGCCTGCTCGAGCAGCTCCTCGAGCGAGGACATGCGCCGGGCATTGCCCAGTGCGAGCTTCTCCGCGGTGTCGTAGAACACCACGTGCATACCCAGGGCCTCGGCCACCACGGAGAGCTGCGTGCCGATGTTCCCGTACCCGACGATGCCCAGGGTTCGTCCGCGCACCTCGTGCGCCCCGGTCGCGGACTTGTTCCACAGGCCCGCGTGCAGGGAGGAGTTCTGAACGGTCAGGCGCCGGGTGAGCGCGATGATCTCGCCCACCGCGAGCTCCACCACGGACCGGGTGTTGGAGAACGGCGCATTGAAGACGGCCACGCCGCGGCGCGCAGCAGCGGCGAGATCGATCTGGTTGGTGCCGATGCAGAAGGCCCCCACGGCGTCCAGGGTGCTGTTCGCGAGTACCCGCTCGGTGACCTGCGTCTTGGACCGGATGCCCAGTACCGAGACGCCGTCGAGCGCCGCGATCAGATCGTCCTCGTCCAGGGCTGCGGTGCGTGTGGTCACCTCGTAACCGGCGTCCGTGAGGATCTCGGTCGCCAGCGGGTGGATGTTCTCCAGCAGTAGGGCTCGGGGCACCCCTGCATTGTGTCCCCGATGCGGGCGCCGCCCAAATCGTTCCCACGATGTGTCACGCGAGGGTTGTGTGCTCGCGGCGGGCCCGATCACCGCACCGCGGTTACGGCACGGCGGTGCGCAGCGCCTCGGGAACGGCTCCGAGCAGGGAGAGGCTTCGCGTGGGACGGGTCATCGTGACGTAGGCATCGCCGGGCGACATCGTGGCGACGTCGATCGCCACCACCGAGTCGAACTCCAGCCCCTTGCTGCCTCGTGGATCCAGTACGAGCAACGCGTCGGTGAGGTCGGCGTGGGCGGGCACCGCGAGGCGCGCCCGCAAGGCCTGGAGCTGGTCGCTCGGGGCGATGACCGCACACGTGCCTCCTCGCGTGGCCGCCGCAGCGATCTCCTCCTCCAACGTGCCCGCGGTGATCCGCAGGGCGCCGGCGACGTCTCTCGCCGAGGTCACCGCGGCCCGTGCAGCGGCGCGCCGGGGCGCCATCGCCTCCAGGACAACCCCAGCGGCGTCCATCACGCTGCGCGGGGTGCGGTAGTTGATGGTGAGTTCGGCCAGGCGCCACGTGCCGATGCGGTCGAAGACCTCCCCCCAGGTGGAGGCCCCGGCCGCCGAGGACGTCTGCCCGGTATCGCCCACCACCGTGAAGGAGTGGCTCGGGCAACGGCGCACCAGGGCGCGCCAGGCCATCGGGGAGAGTTCCTGTGCCTCGTCCACCACCACATGCCCGTAGGTCCAGCTGCGGTCCGCGGCGGCGCGTTCCGCCGTCGTCATCCAGGCGCCCTCCTCACCCATCCGTTCGGCGAGCGTCTCGGCCGAGACCATGGCCGAGGCATCGGAGCCGGCGAGGGTCTGCGAGAGGGTGTCGCGTGCATAGGCCAACTCGGCGGCGCGGTCCGCGGCCTGTCGGTCCGCGCGCTGCTGCGCCTGCGGGTCGATGTCCTCGCCGATGAGCTCCGCGGCCTCGTCCAGCAGGGGTACGTCGGCCTCGGTCCAGGGCGCCGAACGCTCCCGGTACAACAGGTCGCGATCCGCCTGGGACATCCCCGGCGCGGCCTGCGCCAGCCGATCGGGCCGAGCCCACAGGTCGGCGATCAGGCGCTTGGCGCTCAACGGCATCCACGCGAGGTTCAGGGCGATGCGCACCTCGCGGTCGGCACGGATCTCCTCGGAGACCTCGGCGCGTTCCGGGGCAGTGAGTTCGCTGCCCACGGCGCGCTCGTACTGCGTCGTCAGCGTGGACAGCATGGTGCGGACGAAGACCACCCTGGCCTCGTTGTGGACCTGATGCGAGCGCCGAGCCCGCGTCCGGGCGGAGAGGATGTCCTCCGGGCGGATCACCAGGTCGACCGACCCGATCCGCACGGTCGTCTCCGTCTGCGGCACGCGCTGGCGAGCGCGCACCGCACGGGCGACCACGTCGGCCATCTCCAGGCGCCCCTTGACCTGAGCGACGGCGTCGTCCTCGAGTGCGGTCGCCCGGATTCCCGGGAGCAGCGCGGACATCGTGGTGGAGACCACCCCGGTCTCTCCGAGCGCAGGAAGGACGCGCTCGATGTAACGCAGGAACGTGCGGGACGGGCCGATCAGCAGCACACCGGAGCGGGCCAGACGCTCCCGCTTGGCGTAGAGCAGGTAGGCGGCGCGGTGCAGCGCCACAGCCGTCTTCCCCGTGCCCGGGCCGCCCTGGACCACGAGGATCCCCTCGGCATCCGCCCGGATGGCCTCGTCCTGTTCGGACTGGATCGTGGCGACGATGTCGTGCATCCGGCCGGTGCGGTGGGCGTTGAGCGAGGCCAGGAGCGCTCCCTCGCCCGCGAGCTGAGCGCGCGCGTCGTCGTCGAGCGCGTCGGCATCGAGCAGATCGTCCTCGACCCCCACGACGCTGCGGCCGCGGGTCGCGAGGTGGCGCCGTCGCACCACGTCTCCCGGGCGGGCCGCTGTGGCCTGGTAGAAGGGCCGCGCGGCGGGCGCGCGCCAATCGGTCAGGATGGGGGAGTGGTCGACGTCCGAGACGCCGATACGGCCCACGTAGCGGGGGGAGGAGTCGGTGCGCAGGTCCAACCGTCCGAAGACCAGACGGTCCTGGACCGCCCGATAGGTGGCGAGCCGGTCGGCGTACATCGTGGCGAAGGAGTCCCGCTCGGAGCGTGCCTGATGGGTGCCGGAGGCCCGCGTGGCACGGACCTCCCGCAGGCTCGACTCGGCTTGCTCGGTCAACTCGTCCAGGCGCGAGTAGATGGCGCTCACGGCAGCCTGCTCGACCGGGAACGTGGCTGACGCGGAATCGGCGCCGGTACCGTGCCCGGCGTGCAGTGTGCTGTCGGTGTCCGTGTGAGTGCTCGACTCCACCCGCATCCTCCCTCGTGGCGTGTCAGGCAGGCTGACCATTATTCCACCGACGTCCTGCACTCGTGCGTGAGGCTTCCGCGGCGCGGGAATGAGGTGGTCGAGCGCCTCGTTGAGATGATCAGAGACATGGATGCGGTAGGAGGAAGTGCAATGGATCCGCAGCAGTTGTACCGGTGGGACCTCGCGGGGCGCCCGGGCGCCGAGCCACGGCCGGAGTCCGAGGGCGCGCACCTGGCCGAGGAGGCGCCGGCGCCATCGGCCCAGTCGGACACCCCGCCCGCGGGCGCGCCGGACGTGGTGGCGGGAGTCGTGGGCGGCATCGAGGACGTGGGGCGCCGCCCTGGCAGCGTGGAGGAGATCAGCGCCACCGTGATGGTGCACGCTCTGCGGGGCTCGGTGGACGCCGGCCACGCCGGGGCCCTGGTGGCCCATCACCTCCTGGAGTCCCATCCCACGACCCGGGTGCTGACCTTCGACATGGACGGGCTGATGGACTACCGCTCGCGGCGCCCGAGCATGACCTTCGAGAAGGGTGCCTTCACGGACTACTCCGAACCGGCCCTCGTGCTGGACCTGGTCGGCACACCCTCGGGGGATCTGCTCCTGCTGCACGGTCCGGAGCCGGACCTGCACTGGGAGGCATTCACCCGAGCCGTGCGCGACATCACCACCACCTTGGGCGTGACCACCACCGTGGGGGTCCACGGCATCCCGATGGGGGTACCGCACACCCGCCCGATCTCGGTGACCTCCCACGCGACCTCACCCCACCTGATCGAGGCCGAGCCCGACGTGTTCGGCACGGTGCAGGTGCCGGGAAGCGCCGCCTCGCTGCTGGAGTACCGGTTCGGCCAGTGGGGGAAGGACGCACTCGGCTACGCCGTCCACGTGCCGCACTATCTCGCGCAGAGCGAGTACCCCGCGGCAGCGGTGGAGTTGTTGCGGCGGGTCTCGGCGGTCTCGGGCGTGGACCTGGACACCCGTGCCCTGGAGGAGTCCGCGGCGTCGGTGCTGGCAGAGATCACGAAGCAGATCGAGGACTCCTCGGAGGTAGCGGCCGTGGTGCAGGCGCTGGAGAACCAGTACGACGCGTTCGTGCAGGCCCAGGGTCGCAGCCTGCTGGACCCGGGCGAGATGCCCAGCGCAGACGAGCTCGGGGCGCAGTTCGAGGCGTTTCTGGCCGAGGTGGACCGAAAGGGCGACGAGGGGTGAGAGCGGCGCGAGGTGAGGTGCCGGCTCCCGTACACACACGCATCGCCACAGTGGCGACGAACCTGGGTCCTCTGCCACAATAGAGGCGTTGCACGGCTTCTCTCTGTCGAATGTTCTTCGGGCACGGCGTGGGGATCATGGCAGCACCGCAGCCCGGCACACGGCCGGGAAGTACGAGTCCCCGGAAGGACAAAGATGGCACAGGGAACCGTTAAGTGGTTCAACGCTGAGAAGGGATACGGGTTCATCGCCCAGGACGGCGGCGGGGCCGACGTCTTCGTCCACTACTCGGCAATCCAGTCGGATGGCTACCGCAGCCTCGAAGAGGCGCAGCGGGTCGAGTTCGAGATCACGCAGGGCCCCAAGGGCCCGCAGGCGGAGAGCGTTCGTCCTCTCTGACCGATAGGTCTCTCATCGGTGCGGCCCATCCCTTCGCGGGGTGGGCCGCACTGCTGTGCCGGCACCGGATCCCCGCCGCCGGTACCGCATCGGGTCCGGGTGCCCCCTACCTCGTGCCGGTGCGGTGGTCCGAGGGCGACTCGGCCACGAACTCCTCGGGGAGCGCCAGGGGATCCGGCTCGTCCTGGAGCGGGAGCGCCGTTCCGGCGAACTCGCGGCACGCCCTGCCCTCGAGCAGCCGAACCGGGGCGGGCAGTGCGAGCAGGTCACGCTGCAGGCGCTGGGAGTCGATGGGGGCGTCGGATGCCAGGACGACCAGGTTCCCGAACCGCCGGCCCTTGAGGATCGGGGGCTCCACCGCGAGCATGACGTGCCGGAAGGTCGCCAGGGCGGTCGCGACCTCCCGCCGTGCGACTGGCAACGGTGGGGAGTCCACGAGGTTGCCCAGGTAGAGGCCCCCGGGCTGCAGCACCCGACGCACCTCGCCGAGGAACCCGCTCGTCGTCAGGGACCGCGGCACGCGAGCCCCGGCGAACGCGTCCCGGATGATGATGTCGACCGCGTCCTCGCGCATGGCGCTGACCGCGGCCCTGGCCTCGTCCACGCGGATTCGCACCAGTGGGGAGCGCGGGACGTCGAACCACTCGCGTGCGAGCCGCGCCAGTTCGCCGTCGAGCTCGACCACCACCTGGCGTGAGCGTGGCTCCTCCGTGGCCAGCGCGCGGGCGAACGCACACGCGGCACCGCCCAGGTGAAGGATGCGCGAGGCGGGCTTCTCCCGCAGGCGCTCGCGAATCGCCAGGCGCATCTGCTGCATGTACTCGAACTCCAGGTGCCCTGGATCCTCGAGGTCGACGAAGCTGGACTCCACCCCGTTGACGTACACCATGAAGGCGCTGGGGCGGTCCGGATCCGGGAGGAGTTCGAGCGTGCCGGTGTCGATCTCGACGGGATCGAGCGGAAGGGAGCCGGGCAGCGAACGGCGTCTCACCCCGCCATCATACGAACCCTGCCGGAGGCGCCGAGGTGCGTGTGTGGTCACGGGCTTGACGGCGATCGAACGACTGTTCGATCATGGGGTGTGCCCGAGACGCCGTGGGGCTCGGACGACGCCGGAGCCCCGATCCTTCACCTCGACATGGATGCGTTCTTCGCGTCCGTGGAGTTGATCGAGCGACCCGAGCTGCGAGGTCGGCCCGTGATCGTGGGCGGTGGGGAGCGTGGCGTGGTGCTCGCCGCGACCTATGAGGCGCGTGCCTTCGGTATCCGCTCCGGTATGCCGATGGCCACGGCTCGGGCGCGGTGCCGCCAGGCGATCGTCGTGCAGCCGCGCCGCGAGGCCTATCGTCGCGCCTCGGCTCGCGTCATGGGGGTCCTTGCCGATGTGACGCCCGAGCTCGAACAGCTCTCGGTGGACGAGGCATTCCTGGACGTCTCCGGCGCGCGCCGTCGTCTCGGGTCCCCGTTGGAGATCGCGCGAGCGCTGCGGGAGCGGATCAGGCGTGAGCTCGGGTTGGTGGCGTCGGTGGGGCTCGCGGCCTCACCTGTCGTCGCGAAGATCGCCTCGGCCCGGGCGAAGCCGGACGGTGTGCTCCTGGTCCCGGCCGAGGCGACCGTCCCGTTCCTGCACTCCCTGGAGGTCACCTCGCTGTGGGGGGTGGGTGAGGCGACCCGGCGCGCTCTGGCGGAACTCGGCGTGCGCACCGTGGAGGAACTGGCCCACACACCGCGGGAGATGCTCACCTCGAGGCTGGGAAGGGCACAGGGCATGCGCCTGCATGCGCTGGCCTGGGGGCAGGATGACCGCCGTCTGGTGACCTCGCGTGTGGAGCGTTCGATCTCCTCCGAGCACACCTTCCCCCGGGACCTGCGTGACCTGGAGGGCGTCGCACGAACGGTGCTGCAGCAGAGCCATGAGGTCGCGCGGCGGCTGCGCGAGGGTGGTCTGCTGGCGCAGGGCGTGACGGTGAAGGTGCGCGCCGGCGACTTCACCACGCTCACCCGCAGCCGCCGGCTGGAGGTGGCCACGGACGTGGCGACGCAGGTGCATGCCGCCGCGCGCGCCCTCCTGGCCTCGGTCGGGATGCCTCCCAGCGGGGTGCGCCTGGTCGGGGTGCGGGCCGATGACCTCGTACCCGCCCGTGGGCACGCGGTGCAGGGAGCGCTCGGGGAGGATCCCGTGGCGCATCGGGATGTTGAGGCGGTGTTGGACGGTTTGTCGCGTCGTTTCGGTGCCGGCTCAGCGGGGCCGGCAAGTCTGCTGTCCCGTTCGGGTACCAGCACGGCCCGTGGGGACATATCCTAGGGGTATCGGATGTGCCGAGGAGGACGTCATGCCGCTTTCGGAGTACGAGCAGCGAGTGCTCGCTCAGATGGAGCAGCAGCTCAGTTCTGACGACCCCAAGCTTGCGCAGAGTTTCGCGGGCAAGGGTCGCCAGACCTCACGCGTGGTGCTGGGGGTGCTGGGGCTCGCTGCGGGTCTTGGCGTGCTGCTGGTGGGGGTGTCCCAGCACTGGACCTGGCTGGGGCTCGTGGGATTCCTGTTGATGTTCGCCGGGGCGCTGATCGCGCTGTCGTCCGGTGGCCGCGGCAAGGGTGTCACCAAGGGCGGTGAGGCCGCGCCTGCCGCCAAGGCCCAGCGCAGTAGTTTCATGACCAAGTTGGACGAGCGGTGGGATCGCCGTCGCGACGAGGGTCGCTGACGCCCGTCCCCGACTGGTTCCATCACGCGTGAGGCGCGTACCTCGATCGAGGTGCGCGCCTCACGCGTTCTCTCCTCACGGACCGGCGCCGAGCGTTCGCCTCGCACGTGAGGTGACCGACGCCGTCATCCACACGCGCTGACGCGGGCGGGCCGGCGCCGCCATCGCGCTCTGCGCTCCGCTTCACCCCACATCCCTCCCCAGATCCCTCTCCGCTTCCCTCCCCATGGTGGACCGGCGGGCTCTCGCATGCCCGCCACCGTGCGGTCCGTGGCGGCCCCGGGCCCCGTGCCGCGTCCGAACCGACTCCACGGGCCGCTCCCCACACAGTGCCGTGCCGAATCCCTCCACTCTGCTGAAGCGCCTCTGACCTGCGGCGATGTCTCCTCTCAGGGGTGCGATGGCCCGAGGGTATGGCTATCGTGGAGGAAAGTGGAGTATCGTGGAGGAAGGCGGAGCGAACAGGGGTCTCCGCGGGCCTGGGAGGAGGTCGCCAATGCTCATCGGCACCTTCACCCCCAAGCTCGACGACAAGGGGCGGCTGATCCTTCCAGCCAAGTTCCGTGAGCAGATGGCGGGAGGGCTCGTCGTGACACGTGGGCACGAGCGCTGCCTGTTCGTCTTCCCGATGGCGGAGTTCGCCTCCTTGCACAGCAAGTTGGCCGATGCTCCGCTCACCTCCCGTCAGGCGCGTGACTTCAACCGTGTGCTGCTCTCCGGGGCGCATGACGAGATCCCGGACAAGCAGGGGCGGATCACGATCCCTCCTGTGCTGCGGCAGTGGGCGAGCCTGGGGCGCGACCTGGCTGTCGTCGGGACGGGCAACAAGCTCGAGGTCTGGGACTCCGCCGCCTGGGAGGACTACCTCGTCGGGGCCTCCGAGGCGTTCGAGGATGCGGCCGAGGAGGTGGTCCCGGGCTACTGACGCCCGTCGCAACCATGTCTGGGTTGTCGTCCGTGGTCTCCCGCCGACGCGTCTGGCGCACTTCCCCGGTGCCAGAACCGGAGGGAGTCCACGACCGACAACCACCCACCACCCGTCCACCAGCCACAGGCCACCGACAGGCACCGACACCACTGCCGGCACTACCGACGAACGGACCCCGTATGACTGAGCGCTCCGCCGAGGACCTCCACGTCCCCGTGCTCGCTCAGCGTTGCGTGGACCTGCTGGCTCCCGCGCTCGGCGATCCCGGCGCGATCATGATCGATGCCACCCTCGGCATGGGCGGGCACACCGAGGCAGCGCTGAGTCAGGTGCCCGGCCTCACCGTGATCGGGATCGATCGGGACACCGACGCCCTCGACCTCGCCTCGCGCCGCCTCGCGCCGTTCGGTGACCGGTTCGTGCCCGTGCATGCCACCTACGACGAGATCGACGAGGTTGCCGCCGAGCATGCCCCGGGCGGGGTGCAGGGAGTCCTGATGGACCTGGGCGTCTCCTCGCTGCAGTTGGACGACGACGAGCGCGGCTTCTCCTACTCGCGGCCTGCCCTGCTGGACATGCGGATGGACGCCACGACGGGCCCGACGGCGGCCGATCTCCTCGCCGAGTCCGAGGAACGAGAGCTGGTACACATCCTGCGCACCTACGGTGAGGAGCGCTCGGCGCACCGGATTGCTCGCGCGATCGTCTCGGCCCGCCAGGCGACGCCGATCACCACCTCCGATCAGCTCGCTGAGATCGTGAAGCGTTCAGTCCCGTACGCCCAGCAGAAGTCCGGGGGGCACCCCGCCAAGCGGACCTTCCAGGCGCTGCGGATCGCGGTCAACCGGGAGCTGGACATCCTCGCCGACGCGCTGCCGCGCGCCGTGGAGTCGCTCGCGGTGGGTGGCCGCATCGTCGTGGAGGCCTACCACTCCCTCGAGGACCGCCTCGTCAAGCGCGAACTCGCCCGCGGCGCACTCAGCAGCGCACCGCGGGAGTGGCCGATCGAGCCACCCACCCATCGCCCCTACCTGGAGCTGCTGGTGCGGGGCGCCGAGAAGGCCGATGACGCCGAGGTCGCCCGCAACCCGCGATCGGCGTCCGTGCGCCTGCGCGCCGCCGAACGCATCCGTCCCACCCCCGATCACATGAAGAGCGACCCGAGGAGGCAGTCATGAGCGTGGCACCCCTGCGCACCGCAGCGCCGAGGCCGACCGTGCGCCGTCGACCTCCCCTCCAGGTGGTGCGGGGGGCCAAGCACGAGGGGTCCCGGGCACCGTTCCTCGGGCTGTGTGCGGCGATCCTCATCGCCGCGCTGCTCGGGGCCCTTGCCATCAACACGGTGATGGCCGCGACCTCGCACGCGATGAGCGCGAAGCAGGCCCAGGTCACCGAGCTCACCGCCGAGGTGGACGCGCTGCGCTCGGAACTGGAACTGGTGCGGGCACCTGCCTCGGTGATGGCCCGTGCGGAGCGCCTGGGCCTGACCCCGAGCGAGGGGATCCAGTACGTGCGGCTCGCCGACGGACGCGTGGTCGGGGGCGAGTAGCGCCCAGGGCGGCGTGTCCGCCCGTCCTTCCTGTGATCGAGTTGGGAGCATCTGAGCCATGAGCCGCAGCGCCAGAGGTACCGCACCCCGCGTCGGCTCCCCGCACACCCGCCAGCGCGCGATGCTCTGGGGCGTGCTGATCGTGCTCGCGCTCTTCGGCGCCCGGCTCGTGCAGGTGCAGGTGATCCAGAGCGAGGCGCTCGCCGCCGAGGCCCGCGCGACCCGCGAGCGCACCTACACCCTGGCGGCGCAGCGCGGCGACATCGTGGACTCGACCGGCGTGACCTTCGCGACCTCCCAGATCCGCTACGACGTCGAGGTGGACCAGCGCCAGATCCCCGCCTTCGTGGTGCTCGATGAGGACGGCGAGATCGCCTCGCGCGGTGCCGTCGCGGCGGCCGATCTCCTGGCGCCCCTGTTGGACCGCGACCCGCACGAGCTCGGTGCGCAACTGACGGGGGACCGCGGCTACCTGCTGCTGGCCTCCGAGGTCACGCCGGAGGTGCGCGAGAGCATCGAGGCGCTCGGCATCAACGGCCTGACCACGCGTGAGTCGACCACCCGGGTCTATCCGGCGGGTACCACGGCCGGCAGCATCATCGGGTGGCTCAACGCCGACGACGAGGGTGCGGCCGGCCTGGAGTACAGCCTGAACGAGCAACTCACCGGGACCGACGGCGAGCGCACGGTCGAGATCGGACGCCGCGGCGAGATCATCCCCTCGGCCGCACAGTCCACCACGGCAGCCCAGGACGGTCTGACCGTCCACACCTCCATCAACTCCGATGTGCAGTACCAGTGCCAGGAGGTCATGGACCGGTACACGAAGGAGTCGCAGGCGAGTTGGAGCGCGGCGGTCGTGGTCGAGGTCGACACGGGCCGCATCATCGCGCTGTGCGATTCCGCGCAGATCGACCCCAACGACCCGGAGGGCTACGCCACCATCAACTCCGTGCAGTACTCCTACGAACCGGGGTCGACGGGGAAGATCCTCACCATGGCCGCGGCGCTGAACGAGGGTGTGGTCACGCCGGAGACGGTGTTCGACATCCCGTACCAGTTCACCACCCCCAACGGGCAGACGTTCAAGGACTTCGCGCCGCACCCGGACCGGGAGATGACGGCGGCGGGCATCCTCGCGGTCTCCTCCAATACCGGGACCGTGCAGATCGGTGACCTGATGAGCGATGAGACCCGCGCCGAGTACATGGAGGCGTTCGGTTGGCACGAGCCGACCGGGGTGGAGCTCGCGGGGGAGTCCGGCGGGCTGAACATGGACCCCGCCAACTGGGACGGCCGTACCCGCTACGCCACGATGTTCGGTCAGGGCATCGGGGTGAACCTGCTGCAGAACGTCGGCGTGATCGCCACCCTCGCCAACGACGGCGTGCGCATGCCGCTGCACCTGGTGGACGGCTACTCCGGAAGCGACGGCGTGCTCGAACCCGCCGAGATCGCAGAGGGTGTGGAGGTGGTCACCCCGCAGACCGCGCAGGAGATGGTCACGATCCTCGAGGGTGTCGTCGCCAACGACGGCGCCACCGGGACCAAGGCGGCCGTCCCCGGCTACCGGGTGGCGGGGAAGACCGGCACCGCGGAGGTACCCGACGACACCGGCGCGCTCACCGAGACGGCCGCGAGTTTCGTCGGGACCATCCCCGCGGACGACCCGAAGTTGGCCATCGGTGTGGTCGTCTACCGTGCCCAGATCAACGAGTACGGCGGGCTCGTCGCGGCCCCCGCGTTCAACGAGATCGCGAGTTTCGCCGTCGAACGCCTCGGGATCGCGCCGTCCGCCTCCGACGCCGAGTTGTATCCGGTCTACGGCGCGGACGATCCCTATCTCGACGAGACCGACGGGTAGATTGGCCCCCCGTGACCACGACCCCGACGCATCCCAGGCCGGCTGACCTCCCTCCCCGGGCGCTGAGCGACCTGGCCGACGCGCACGCCCTCGTGCGTGATGAGCGCAGCCCGTCGCCGCAGGGCGTGCAGGTGAGCGGCGTGACCCTCGCCACGGCCTCGGCGCACCCGGGTGATCTGTTCGTGGCGGTGCCGGGCTTGCGTTCCCACGGCGCCCGGTACGCCGACCAGGCCCGGCACGCGGGCGTCGTCGCGATCGTCACCGACCAGGCCGGTGCCGACCTCATCGCGCAGGACGGCGGGCTCGCGATCCCCGTGCTGTGTCACCCCGAACCGCGCGCCATCGCCGCGGCCCTGGCCGCGGATGTGTATCGCGAGCCGTGGCGGGAGATGACGACCACGGGGGTGACGGGGACCAACGGCAAGACCACCACCACCTTCCTGCTCGCGGAGATCCTCGCGAACCTCGGGCGGCGCGCGGGTCTGATCGGCACGGTGGAGACCCGGGTGGGCGGTGTGGCGGAGCCCTCGCGGCTGACCACACCGGAGGCGCCCGATGTGATCGGGATGCTCGCGGCCATGCGGGCGGCGGGCGACACCGACCTGGTGATGGAGGTCTCCTCCCACGCCATTGCGCTGCACCGGGTGGACGCCCTGCCGTTCGACGTCGTCGGGTTCACCCACCTGACCGCCGACCACCTGGACTTCCACGGTGACCTGGAGAGCTACTTCGGTGTGAAGGCGCAGCTGTTCACCCCGGCGCACGCGCGGCGCGGCGTGGTCTGCGTGGACGAGGAGTGGGGACGGCGACTGGCGGCCGAGGCGACCATCCCGGTGGTCACGCTCGCCACGCTCGAGCACCCGGACGCGACCGGCTCCGATGGCGCGATCGACCCGGACTGGCGGGTGGCCGAGCGGTCGCTGCGGGACCAGGGCTCCCGTTTCGCCCTGCTGGGCCCTCGTGGCGAGCGGATCGAGGTGGACCTCAGCCTGCCGGGCGACTTCAACGTGTCCAACGCCGCGCTCGCGGTGGTGCTCGCGCTGACCGCCGGTGCGGACCTCGAGGCGGTCCGTGGGGCTGCGGCGCACCTGACGGGTGGCGTTCCCGGCCGCATGGAGGTGGTCGGCACCAGCCCCCGGTGCGTGGTGGACTTCGCGCACAACGCCGATGCTCTCACCCGCGCGATCCGCACCCTGCGCCAGACCACGGCCGGTCGGCTGTGGGTGGTCTTCGGCGCCACGGGAGACCGCGACCCGAGCAAGCGCGAGGAGATGGGCCGCACGGCTGCGCGTGAGGCGGACGTCGTGGTGGTGACCGACGACGATCCGCACGGTGAGGACGCCGCGCGCATCCGCGCCGCGGTGCTGCGGGGCGCTCGCGGCGAGGCCGAGTCGGATGCGGCTCGGGCGGCGCAGGTCCTGGAGATCGCGCCCCGGGCCGCGGCGATCGAGCATGCCGTGATCCAGGCTGCGCCCGAGGACACCGTGCTGATCGCGGGACGCGGGCACGAGACGATCCAGGAGGTCGCGGGGGTGGATCTCGACCTCGACGATCGTCATGAGGTGCGGGTGGCACTGACCCGCAGGAAGGGACCCGACGCGTGAAGTTCTCGATGGAGCAGGTGGCCCAGGCCACCGGTGGACGCCTGGTGGGCGAGGGCGGCGCGGAGGTGACGGCCGTGGCCATCGACTCGCGCGCCGTGCGTGCGGGCGACCTGTACGTGGCCCTGCCCGGTGCGCGGGTGGACGGCCATGCCTTCGTCGACGCCGCACGCGCCGCCGGTGCCACGGGATCGCTCACCACCCGCGACCTCGGCGAGCAGGCAGGTCCGCACGTGGTGGTCGAGGACGCGCAGACGGCCCTCGGGGACCTGGCCCGCGCGGACCTGCTGCGCCGGCAGGCGCAGGGTGGCACGCCGGACGTGGTGGCCATCACCGGCTCGGTCGGCAAGACCACCACCAAGGACCTGGTGCAGGACGTGCTCGGTGCGCTCGGCCACGTCTACGCCACCCGCGGCAGCCTCAACAACGAGATCGGGCTGCCCCGCACCGTGCTCGACTCCCCGCAGGACACTCGGGTCCTCGTGGCCGAGATGGGTGCCGACGCGCCAGGGAACCTCACCTACCTCACCAGCATCGCCCCACCCCGCGTGGCCGTCGTCCTCGCGGTGGGCCGGGCGCACCTGGAGGGTTTCGGCAGCATCGAGGGGGTGCAGCGCGCCAAGGCCGAACTGGTGCAGGCGCTGCGGCCCGGCGGGCTTGCCGTGCTCAACCACGACGACGCCCGGGTGCTGGCGATGCGAGCGGACGCCGAGCTGGTGGGTGCCGGCGTGGTGACCTACTCCGCCAGCGGCCGTCCGGAGGCGCAGGTGCGCGCCGAGAACACGCGCGTCCTGGACACAGGGCAGGCCTCGTTCGACCTGTGCACCCCGCAGGGGCGGGCGTCGGTCACTCTCGCGCTCATCGGCGGGCACCACGTGGCCAACGCGCTGGCGGCCGCCGCGGTGGCGCTCGAACTCGGCATGAGTGTGCAGCAGGTGGCCGAGGCGCTGGCCGTGGCCGGTCCCCGCAGCCCGCATCGTATGGCCCGGCACGACCTCGCCGGCGGCGTGACCCTGATCGACGACTCCTACAACGCCAATCCCGAGTCCATGCGGGCGGCACTGCGCGCCCTGGTCGCCCTCGCCCGCGGTCGGCGCAGCGTGGCGGTGCTCGGGGAGATGCGTGAACTGGGGGAGTCCTCGCGCGATGAGCACGATGCCTTGGGTAGGTTGGCCGTGCGGCTGGACGTCGACAAGCTCCTCGTGGTGGGGCAGGGCGCCCGTCCGCTGTACACCGGGGCCCTGCTGGAGGGCTCCTTCGGCGAGGAGGCGCACTTCGTGACCGATCCCGACCAGGCGGAGGCGTGGCTCCGTGACACCCTCGAACCGGGTGACGTGGTGCTCCTGAAGGCCTCCAACGGCGCCGGGCTGCACGCCCTGGCGGATCGGCTCGTGGGGGGTGGGGCATGATCCCGGTCGCCGTAGCAGGATCGGTGGCGCTGTTCGTCTCGCTGCTGGGCACACCCCTGTTCATCCGTTACCTCGTGCGCAAGCAGTACGGGCAGTTCATCCGCCAGGACGGGCCGACGACGCACCACACCAAGCGCGGCACACCCACCATGGGTGGGGTGGTGATCATCGTGGCCACCCTCGTGGGCTATCTCGCCGCGGCGATCGTCTCCTTCTCGCGCACGGGCTCCCTGCCCAGCGCCTCCGCGCTGCTGCTGCTCTTCCTGATGGTGGGGCTCGGCGCCGTCGGGTTCGCCGACGACTTCACCAAGATCTCCCGGCAACGCTCGCTCGGACTCTCGCCGATGGCGAAGATCCTGGGACAGGGCGGGGTGGGCATCGTCTTCTCGATCCTCGTCCTGCAGTTCCCGAACGAGAACGGCGTGACCCCGGCATCGATGTCGATCTCCTTCATCCGGGACACCTCCCTGACGATGGCCGCCCTCGCCCCGGCGCTGGGGTTGGTGCTGTTCGTGATCTGGGCGAACTTCCTTGTCACCGCCTGGTCGAACGCGGTGAACCTGACCGATGGGCTGGACGGCCTGGCGACGGGCGTCAGCATCTTCACCTTCGGCGCCTACGTGCTGGTGACGATGTGGCAGTTCAACCAGGCCTGCCCCGGTACCGGGTGCTACGAGGCACGCGATCCGCTCGACCTGGCGATGGTGACCGGGGCGATCGTGGGCGCCTGTGCGGGGTTCCTGTGGTGGAACGCCTCACCCGCTCAGATCTTCATGGGTGACACCGGCTCCCTGGCCCTCGGTGGTGCCCTCGCCGGCCTGTCGATCCTGACCCGCACCGAGCTGCTCGCCGTGATCATCGGCGGGATGTTCGTGGTGATCGTGGCATCCAGCGTGATCCAGATCGGCTTCTTCAAGATCAGTGGCGGCAAACGCGTGTTCCGCATGGCGCCCCTGCACCACCACTTCGAGCTCGCGGGGTGGAACGAGGTCACCATCGTGATCCGGTTCTGGCTGATCGCTGCCGTGTTCGCGGCGGCCGGGCTCGGCATCTTCTACGCCGAGTGGATCACCGGATGAGGCCACAGACCGATGGCGGGGTGAACGAGCGCCGCGAGCAGTGGCGAGACGCCCACGTCCTGGTGGTGGGCCTGGGCCTGTCCGGCCTCGCTGCGGCACGCAGCCTCGTGGCGCTCGGTGCGCGTGTCACCGGGATCGACACCCGCCCGCACGTGGCCGAGGCCGCGGCCGCCGAACTCGGTGCGGCGGCGCGGGTGCTCGCGGCGCGCCAGGACGAGCAGTCCCTGATCGCCGAGGCCCTCGCACGTGGTCCTCGCGTGGCCATCGTCTCCCCGGGTATCCCGCCTCGCTCACCGCTCGTGGCGGCCCCCCGCGCTGCGGGCCTGGCGATCCTGACCGAGTTCGACCTCGCGTGGCTGATCCGGGCGGACAACGCCCCGTGGTTCTTCGTCACCGGGACCAACGGCAAGACGACGACCGCGCAGATGACCAGTGCCCTGCTGCAGGCCGCCGGTCTGCACGCCCCGCCCCTGGGCAACATGGGCGTCGCGATGACAACCGTGGCGCTCGAGGGGATCGCGGACGAGGCCGGCACGGTGCGCCCCCCGCAGGCGTGGCCGGTGGAGATCGCCGCGCTGCAGTTGCACGACACCACCTACCCCGAACCCCAGGCGGGGATCTGCCTCAACGTCGCCGAGGACCACCTGGACCACTTCGGCACGATGGCGGCCTACCGGGCCGCGAAGGCCAAGGTCTACCAGCACGCCCGCGGTGCGTGCGTCTACCCCGAGTGGGAGGACGGTGCGCGCGCGATGGTGGAGGAGGCGGATGTGACGGAGGGGGCGATCGCCGTCGGCCTCTCCCTAGCCGCGCCGCGGATCGGCCAGATCGGGGTCGTGGAGGGTCTCGTGGTCGATCGCGCGTACTACGCGCGCCGACAGCGCGAGGCGCTGGAGTTGTTCGGGGTGGAGGATCTGCGGCATCTCGCGATCGGTGACACCGTCCCACCCCACGTGCTCACCAACGCGATGGCCGCGGCAGCCCTGGTGCGCTCGGTCGACCTGGAGCCCGAGGCGATCACCGCAGGGCTGCGCGGGTTCCGGCTCGATGCCCACCGCATCGCCACGGTCGCCAGCCACCAGGGCGTCAGCTGGGTCGATGACTCCAAGGCCACCAACGCGCACGCCGCCGAGGCCTCCATGCGGCAACTTGCCGCCGGTACCTGCGTGTGGGTCGCCGGGGGCGACGCGAAGGGTGCCGACCTGGAGGACCTGGTGCGCCGCCAGGCGGACCGGTTGCGCGCCGTCGTGCTCATCGGGAAGGACCCCTCGCCCTGGAGCGGTCCATTGTCGCGACACGCGAGCGCAATCCCCGTGATCGAGGTCCCCGACGGTGACACTACAGAGGTGATGAGGGCAGCGGTGGCGGCGGCGCATGCGCACGCGCGCCCGGGTGACACCGTGCTGTTGGCGCCCGCAGGCGCCTCGTGGGACCAGTTCCGCAGTTACGCCCACCGCGGTGAGGCGTTCGCGCAGGCGGTACTCGCACGACTCTCCGACGCCCAGGGACCGCCGGAGGTCTCGTGAGCGCGCCCAGCGTGCCCCGCGAGACCACCCGGCCCGCGGCCCGCGCGCTGCGCTCGGCCTGGGACTCGCCGGTCGCGTCCTACTACCTCATCGGCGGTGTCACGCTCGTGCTGACCTGCCTCGGGTTGGTCTTCGTGCTGTCCAGTTCCACGGTCGACGATCTCAGTTCGGCCTCCGGCTCGCCGCTGACCACGTTCCTCGGGCAGGCCCGCTACGCGCTGATCGGGCTGCCGTTGGCGTTCCTCGCCTCGCGGGTCAGCGTGCGATGGCTGCGCCGGCTCGCGTGGCCGGGCTTCCTGTTCGCCCTCGGTCTGCAACTCCTGCCGCTCGTGCCGGGCCTGGCGATCACCGTGGGCGGGAACGTGGTGGGAGTCGGCATCGCGGGGTTCACCTTCGCGCCCAGTGAGTTCGGGAAGCTGGGGCTCGCCCTCTGGCTCGGCCTGGTGCTCGCGGCACGGCGGCAGGACCTCGCCTCGCTGAAGCACGTGGCGCTGCCGGTCGGCGGAAGCGTGCTCCTGGTCGGCCTGCAGTTCTGGTTCACGCAAGACCTGGGGACCACGCTGGTGCTCGGTGCGCTCGTTGCCGGTGCGCTCTTCGTGGCGGGACTCCCGCTGCGGATCTTCGCGGCCTTCGGGGTACCGGCACTGGCGGTGCTGGCGTTCTTCGCCACGCAGGGCACCACTCGGTCGGCGCGGATCCTGGCGCTGCTGCAACCGGATGCGCTGGACTCCCAGGGACTGGGCTACCAGAGCAAGATGGCGCTGCAGGCCCTGGGTACCGGAGGCGTCAGCGGCGTCGGTCTCGGGGCATCGCGCACCAAGTGGAACTACCTGCCGGAGGCCCACAACGACTTCATCCTGGCGATCGTGGGGGAGGAGCTCGGGCTGCTCGGCACCCTCCTGATGCTCGTGCTCTTCGCTCTTCTCGCGGTCGGGATGACCCGGGTCGTGATGCGACACACCGACCCCTTCGCGAAGATCGCCACCGGTGCGATCGCGTCGTGGATCCTCGCCCAAGCCCTCGTCAACATCGGAGTCGTCATCAACGTGCTGCCCGTGATCGGGATCCCTCTGCCGCTGGTCTCCGCCGGCGGGTCCTCCCTCATCGCCACCCTCCTGGCGCTGGGCGTGGTGCTTGCGTTCGCGCGCAGCGAGCCGGGCGCCGCCGAGGCGCTGGCCGCTCGCAGGGGCGCCGTGCGCCGCTCGTTCTCGGTTCTGACCTCCCGGTCCGGTCGCGTCACGGGGGTCGGCCGATGAGCGCGCCCCTGCGCGTGCTCCTGGCCGGAGGGGGAACCGCGGGGCACACCAATCCGTTGCTCGCGCTCGCCGACGAGCTGCGGGCCGCCGATCCCGCGACCGAGATCCGCGTGCTCGGCACCGCGGAGGGCCTGGAGAGCCGACTCGTGCCCGAGCGCGGATACGAACTCGTGACCATTCCGCGCGTGCCCTTCCCGCGCCGTCCGAACGCGGCGGCTGTGCGCTTCCCCGGCCAGTTCCGCCGCGCGGTCGCCCTCGCCGAGGATGCGGTGCGCGAGATGCGGGCGGACGTGGTGGTGGGTTTCGGCGGGTACGTGGCCACGCCCGCCTACCGCGCCGCCGCCCGGCGGCGGGTGCCCGTGGTGATTCACGAACAGAACGTGCGTGCGGGGCTGGCCAACCGGCTCGGGGCGCGCCGCGCCGATGCGGTCGCCCTGACCTTTCCGGAGACCTCCCTGCGGGCTCGCCGTGGTCGGACCGTGCGCACGGGCCTGCCCCTGCGGCCGGACATTGCCGCGCTTGCGGCCGCGGATGAGGCCACCCGTGCCGCGGCGCGCGAGTCCGGCGCGCGAGCGCTCGGCCTCGACCCGGCCCGCCCGATCCTGCTGGTCACCGGCGGCTCCCTGGGCGCCCTGCGCCTGAACACGGCGATGGCCGGCGCGGCGCAGCGCCTCACCGAGGCAGGGGTGCAGGTGCTGCACTCGGCGGGCAAGGGCAAGGCCGCCGCGGTGGCGCCCTCGGCGCAGGCCGCCGGTGCGGACTACCACCTGCAGGAGTACCTCGACGACATGGCTCAGGCCTATGCCTGCGCCGACCTGGTGATCGGTCGCGCGGGCGCCGGGACCGTGTGCGAGCAGGCCGCCGTCGGGCTCCCGGGCATCTACGTACCACTCCCGATCGGCAACGGTGAGCAGCGGCTGAACGTCCGCTCCCTGGAATCCGCCGGCGGTGCGATCGTGGTGGCCGACTCCGAGATGACCGCGGAGTGGATCCTGGGGCACGTGCCCGAGCTCGTCACCGACCGGGCCCGACTCGAGCGCATGGCCGCGGCCTCCCGGTCCTTCGGTGTGGTGGATGCCGCCACACAACTCGCCGACCTCGTGCGCGCCGTGGCCGGTCGGAGCGGAGTCGAGCGTTGAACACGGAGCAGATGAGTACTCACCACCCAGATCACGGCACAGGCCAGCACTGGCACTTCATCGCGATCGGCGGCCACGGGATGAGCGTGCTCGCGGAGATCGCCCTCGAACTCGGACACCGGGTGACGGGTTCGGACCAGGTGGCCGGCGAGGAGGTCGTGCGGCTGCGGGAGCGCGGCGCGCGGGTGGACATCGGGCACGCTGCCGCACAGGTCGAGGGAGCCGACGTGGTCGTGGTGTCCACGGCGATCCGCGAGGAGAACGTCGAGGTGGTGCGAGCCCGCGAGCTCGGCATCGAGGTGATCCACCGCTCCGAGGCGATGACCAGGCTCACGGCGGGTCGCCCGTTCTACGCCGTTGCCGGCACCCACGGTAAGACGACCACCTCCGCGATGCTCGCCGTCGCGCTCGAGGGAGCGGGCTGCGACCCGGGTGCGGCCATCGGCGGCACGGTGACGAGTTGGTCGAAGGGCTCCCGGGTGGGCAGCGGGCCCTTCGTGGCGGAGGCGGACGAATCGGATGGCTCCTTCCTGCGCTACACCCCCGCGGTGGCGATCGTGACCAACGTGGAGGAGGACCACCTCGCCTACTACAGCGGGTTGGCGCAGATCCTCGACGGCTTCACCGCGTTCGCCAACTGCCTGGTTCCCGGTGGGCTGCTGGTCGCCTGTAGCGACGACCCGGGATCGCTCGAGGTCGCGCGCCGGGCGCACGCCGCGGGGCTGCGGGTGCGCACCTACGGGCAGGCGGACCCGGTCACGGCGCAGGGTGAGCCGCTCGGCGTCGAGCACGTCTCGGTGCGGGAGGTGGAGCTGACCGCCGGTCACGCTGCGGCGATGCTGCACCCGCTGGGTGGGATCGAGTCCGCCGGCATCACACCGCTGCGGATGGCGGCCCCGGGGCTGCACACCGTGCTGGACGCAGCAGCGGCCTGGGCCGCCGGGCTGGAGGCCACGGGCACCGATGCGCACAGTGCTGCCCGACTGGCGCAGGCGCTGGGGGCATTCGGGGGCGCCGGGCGCCGTTTCGAGGAGGTCGGTGAGGCGGCCGGTGTCCGCGTGGTCGACGACTACGCCCACAACCCCACCAAGGTCGCGAACGCGCTGGCGGCGGGTCGCCTGGCGGTGGGAGAGGGCCGTCTGATCGTGCTGTTCCAACCGGCGCTGTTCACCCGAACCCGCGACTTCTACGCGGAGTTCGCCCGCGCGCTCGACGGCGCCGACGAGGCCGTGGTGATCGACGTGTTCGGGTCCCGCGAGGACCCGATCCCGGGCGTGACCAGCGCACTGATCGTGGATGCGCAGCCCGCGGAGCGCGCGGAGCGGGGAGCCTCGCCGTTCGCGCTCGTGCCGGAGCGGGAGGACGCCGTGGCCTGGGTGCTGGAGCGCGCCGAACCCGGCGACCTGGTGATGACGGTCGGCTCGGGCGACGTGACCCTGCTCGCTCCGCAGATCCTTCGGGCGTTGTCGGCGCGCGATCCCGAGCCAGGTCAATCGGCGCGGTGAAGCGACCGAACGCGCCGCGCGCCGGCCGCTCCACGCAGCACCCCAGTGACGGCTCCGACCTCGTCCTGAGCGAGACCGACCTCGATGCGACCCTCGCCGCCGATGTCCCCTCGAGCACGTCCGGGGCGTCTGGTTCATCGCCGTCCGCGGCCGGTGCCTATCAGGCGCCGGTCTCGAGCCTGCACCGCAGGCTCTCCGAGCGCCAGCGTGCATCCCGGCGCCGCTGGGCGGTCCGGGCGAGCGTGGGTCTCACGGCGGCGGTGCTCGTGGGACTCCTGGTGTGGACGGTGATGTTCTCCTCGTTGCTGGCGCTGCGCGCCGACGCCGTGGCGGTGCGCGGCGAGGGTGCCTGGGTCGATGCCACCGAGGTGGCCGACGCGGTGGGGGAGTGGGTCGGTACCCCGTTGGCGCGACTGGACAGCGCAACGGTGCTCGAGCCGGTCCTGGCACTGCCGGGGGTGCAGGACGCCACGATGAGCCGTGCCTGGCCCCATGGGGTGAGCGTGACGATCGAGCCGCGCGAGCCCGTTGCTCGCGTGACGGGTGCCGACACGGTGGACCTGCTGGGCGATGACGGCGTGGTGATCGCGACGGTCCCGGCGGCGCAGTCCCCGGGGGGACTCGCTGAACTCGCCATCGATATGAGCGCCGAGGACGCAGCGCAGACCGCTGTGGGTGTCCTGGAGGTGCTCGCCGCGCTCCCGGACTCACTGGGCGCGCGGGTGGAATCGGCGTCCGCGACCTCACCGCGTTCGATCACACTGGTGCTCGACGACGGCGCCCAGGTGTTGTGGGGCGACGGGAGCGAGCCGGAACTCAAGGCGGCGGTCCTGGAGACACTGCTCCAGGTGGGGGCGCAGGAGTACGACGTCAGTGCACCGCTGGCACCGACCACGTCCTGATGCGACGCGGCGCGCGGCACCCGGTGCGGGAATCGCGCGACACGCCAGACACACCCCACGACATCGTTGATCCCCCTGCAGGGAGCACCTAACGTCAGTGGCAATCGGAATCTGACATAAGTATCAGCCTCAACCTGAGGGTGAGAGTTTCCCAGTCGGCCGTGGTCGGCGTGAACGAGAGGGATCAACGTGACGACACCGCAGAACTACCTGGCGGTCATCAAGGTCGTCGGGATCGGTGGCGGCGGCGTCAACGCCGTGAACCGCATGATCGACGCCGGGCTGAAGGGCGTGGAGTTCATCGCCGTGAACACCGACGCCCAGGCGCTCCTGATGAGCGACGCCGACGTGAAGCTGGACGTCGGCCGTGAGCTCACCCGCGGTCTCGGCGCAGGCGCCGACCCGGAGGTGGGCAAGAAGGCCGCGGAGGACCACGCCGAGGAACTCGAGGACGTGCTGCGCGGCGCTGACATGGTCTTCGTCACCGCAGGGGAAGGTGGTGGCACCGGGACCGGTGGCGCGCCCGTGGTGGCACGGATCGCGCGCTCGCTCGGCGCGCTCACGATCGGTGTGGTCACCCGCCCGTTCACCTTCGAAGGGCGCCGTCGCTCCACGCAGGCGGAGAGCGGTATCGACGCCCTGCGCGCCGAGGTCGACACCCTCATCGTGATCCCGAACGACCGCCTGCTCTCGATCAGCGACCGCAACGTCTCGGTGCTGGACGCCTTCAAGTCCGCCGACCAGGTCCTGCTCTCCGGTGTCCAGGGCATCACCGACCTGATCACCACCCCCGGCCTGATCAACCTCGACTTCGCCGATGTGAAGTCGGTGATGCAGAACGCCGGCAGCGCGCTCATGGGTATCGGCTCCGCAGTCGGGGAGGACCGCGCCCTGCAGGCCGCCGAGCTCGCCATCTCCTCACCGCTCCTGGAGGCGAGCATCGACGGTGCCCACGGGGTGCTGCTGTCGATCCAGGGCGGCAGCGACCTGGGGATGTTCGAGATCACCGAGGCGGCCCGCCTGGTCCAGGAGGCCGCGCACGCGGAGGCGAACATCATCTTCGGCACCGTGATCGACGACACGCTCGGTGACGAGGTGCGCGTGACGGTGATCGCCGCCGGATTCGACGGCGGGGAACCGGAGCCGATCGGGCGCGGTGAGCGCCGGATCGGCCAGGTGGCGTCCCGGGCGGAGGCGCCCGCGGCGCCGCGCCTGCAGGTCCCGACCCTGGAGGAGGAGCCCTCGGACTCCGAGGCGGCGGGCGCTGCGCCGCGTGCACCCGAGCCGGCCCAGGCCGAGCGCATCGGGCGGGAGGAGTCCGTGCGGACGACGCCCCCGGCTGCGCCGGCGGTGGAGCGTCCGCTGCGCCGCGCGCCGGAGGAACTGGACGTCCCGGACTTCCTGCGCTGACCGTGGAGCCGGTCGCTGCGGAGGGCGACGCCCTGGCCGAGGCCGATCTCCTCTCGCTCGGACTCGGCCCCGGGGTGCGTGCGTTCATCACGACGCGTGCGGGGGGTCGCTCCGCGGCGCCCTATGACAGCCTCAACCTGTCCTTCGCCGTCGGCGACGAACCGGAGGATGTGGTAGCCAACCGCGAGCGCGTGGCGCAGGCGGTGGGCATGCCCGTCACCTGGCTGCGCGCCGTGCACGGGCGGGAGGCTCTGCAGGTCGACGCCCCGATGGACGCGGATCCGCATGTGGACGCGATCGTCACGAACCGCCGGGGTGTGGCGCTCGCGGCGCTCGCCGCGGACTGCGTGCCGCTCCTGCTCGTGGCGCGCCAGGAGCAGGAGGGGCCGCCGCTCGCCGTCGGTGCCGTGCACGCGGGGCGTCGCGGCGTACAGGCCGGCGTGGTCACGGCTGCGATCGAGCGGCTGCGCGAGGTGGCCGGATCGCGGCCGGAGGCGCACGTGGTGGCCCTGATCGGCCCGGCGATCTGCGGGCGGTGCTATGAGGTCCCGGACGCGATGCGCTCCGAGGTCAGCGCCGTGGTGCCGCAGGCGTGGGCCACGACGGCGTGGGGGACGCCCGCGCTCGACCTTCCGCGGGCTGCTGCCGAGCAGGCGCGAGCGGCGGGTGCCTCGGTGATCGAGTGTGGGCTGTGCACCCGGGAGGACGCCCGCCTCTTCTCCCATCGTGGCGACGGCCGCTCAGGGCGCTTCGGCTCCGTCATCGGGATGCTCTAGCGCGACACGCCGCGGGACGTGCGGGGATTTGCCCGAGTGCACCGGGATAGTTTCCCCAAGGAACACCCTGATCTCGGCACCGGAAGGGACGCTCATGGGAGCGCTGCGCAAGACGATGGAATACCTCGGGCTGTCTGAGCCCGAGCGCAACGACGACCTGGAGTATGTCGTGACAGATGATGACGCGTACGACGCCGGCCACGACGATGCGCCGCTGCCGACCCCGGCTTTCCGGGAGGTGGCCGGTCACACCGCGCCGGTGACCCCGATCTCGACCGCGCGCTCTGCCGTGCCGGGCGGGGACCTGCGCCGCATCACCACGGTGCACCCGCGTGCGTACAACGACGCCAAGCTGATCGGTGAGGCATTCCGCTCCGGCACGCCGGTCATCATGAACCTGACCGAGTTGTCCGACGCCGACGCCAAGCGGTTGGTGGACTTCTCGGCCGGCATCGTCTTCGGACTGCACGGTTCGATCGAGCGTGTCACCAACAAGGTCTTCCTCCTCTCGCCGGCCACGGTCGAGGTCACGAGCGAGTCCGCGGCGCCCGAGGGTGGCGCACGACTGTTCAACCAGGGCTGAGGGCGCGCGGCGCCACGTAGACTGATCCGGTGATCGGAGTCGTTGCCCTCGTCGGGTATGTCATCGTCCTGCTCTTCGTCGTCGCGATGCTCGTGCGCATCGTGTTCGACGTGGTGCAGATGGTGGCGCGCCAGTGGCGCCCGAGCGGCATCGCGCTCGTGGCCGCCGAGGCGGTCTACACCACGACCGATCCGCCGCTACGCCTGGTGCGCCGTTTTATCCCGCCGCTGCGGCTCGGGGGGATCGCGCTCGACCTGGCGTTCATCATCATCATGATCCTGGCGTGGATCCTCATGGGGATCCTGGGCGGGCTCTCGATCTGACGGCATGGGTCCGTGCCCGCGGTGGGACCAGCGCGCGGCGACCCCGGGCTGCTGTCTCTGCCCCTGACACGATGGCGCGGGCGGCACGCGCCGGGAGCCGGCATCCGCTAACGTAGTCCGCGATTGACCGCATGTGTACCTGCGTGCGACCCCGACGAACCGAGGTGACGAAATGACGCTGCTGACAGCTGACGACGTTCTCCAGAAGACGTTCCAGCAGACGAAGTTCCGCGAGGGATACGACCAGGACGAGGTCGATGACTTCCTCGACGAGATCGTCAACACCCTGCGCGTGCTCTCCAGCGAGAACGCGGAGCTCAAGGCGAAGCTCGAGGCCGGCGGTGCCGCCTCTGATGAGACGGGTCTGATCACCCCGGTCCAGGACGCGACCGTCGAGAACGAGCCGGAGTCCGAGGCCACCCCCGAGCCCGAGCCTGAGGCCGCCCCCGAGCCCGAGGCCACCCCCGAGCCCGAGCCGACTGCTCCCGTGGCCGCTGCCGCGGTGACCAGCGACCCGGAGTCCGCCACCGGCATGCTTCAGCTCGCTCAGCGGCTGCACGACGAGTACGTCCGCAACGGCAAGGACGAGGGCGACCGACTCGTCTCCGAGGCGAAGTCCGAGGCCGAGCGTCTCGTCTCCGAGGCGGAGGGCCAGCGTGCGCGCACGCTCAAGCAGCTCGAGAGCGAGCAGGCCACCCTCGAGCACAAGATCAGCCAGCTGCGCAGCTTCGAGCGCGACTACCGCATGCGCCTGAAGAGCTTCCTGGGCTCCCTCGTGGAGACCCTGGACGCCCAGGCCAGCGTCGTCGGCGTCGACGGCGGTACCCCGCAGCTCTGACCCGTCCCTGACGGACCGTCACCCGGGGCGTGTGCCCGGGACGTCGCAGCGGCGTCCCGGGCACACGCATGTCCGCACCTCGTGTGCGCGTGCCCCGGGCAACCAGGCAGGATGGACCCCATGACCCAGGCGCGCGAGAAGTCCGCAGGCACCCGGCGGATGGCGACGCTCGCGGTGACCGCCGTCGTCGTGCTCCTGCTCGACCAGATCACCAAGACCATCGCGCTGGCCGAGCTCACTCCCGGGGCGCGCGTGCCGGCCATCGGCGATCTCCTCGGCTGGACCCTCGTGTTCAACCCGGGCGCCGCGTTCTCCTTCGGCACGGGTGTGACGTGGGTCTTCACGATCCTGCTCGCGGCCGTGAGCATCGGTGTGCTCGCCTACGGTGTGCGTGTGCGCAATCGGTGGTGGGCCATCACCCTCGGCGCCCTGGTGGGCGGCGCACTGGGCAACCTGGTGGACCGCCTCGCCCGAGAGCCAGGATTCGGCGTGGGGCATGTGGTGGACTTCATCGACTACGGCCCGTTCATCGGCAACGTGGCAGATATCGGGATCGTGCTCGCCGCATTCGCGCTGGTGGGCCTCTCGCTGCTGGGGATCGATCCGCGAGGCGGGGCCGCCACCGACCTCGCCACCACGCACGAGGAACACGCATGAGCGACCTGTCGCTGCCCGTGCCCGACGGCCTCGCCGGTGAGCGCGCCGACGTCGCGCTGGCCCGCATGATGGGCCTCTCGCGCTCCCGCGCCGCGGACCTCATCGATGCCGGAGGGGCGGCGCTGGACGGCGTGGCGCTGCGCCGATCCGACAGGCTGCGGGCCGGCGCCTGGCTCGAGGTGCAGCGACCCGAGCCTGCGGCCGCCCCCGCGGCGGTTGCGGAACTGGTCGAGGGTATGCGGATCGTGCTGCAGGACGAGGACGTGGTCGTGGTGGACAAGCCGATCGGCGTGGCCGCGCACCCCGCCCCCGGCTGGAGCGGCCCCACCGTGGTGGGTGGCCTCGCCGCCGCGGGCATCGCCGTGGCGACCTCCGGCGCCGCCGAGCGGCAGGGGATCGTGCACCGCCTGGACGTGGGCACCTCGGGCCTGATGGTGGTGGCCAAGAGCGAGCGCGCCTACACCGACCTCAAGCGCGCCTTCAAGGAGCGCACGGTGGAGAAGGTCTACCACGCGCTGGTGCAGGGGCACCCGGATCCCTCCACCGGCACGATCGATGCCCCCATCGGGCGCCACCCCAAGCACGACTGGAAGTTCGCTGTCCTCTCCTCGGGCAAGCCCTCGGTCACCCACTACGAGGTGATCGAGGCGATGCGTGCCGCGAGCCTGCTCGAGGTGCACCTGGAGACCGGCCGCACCCATCAGATCCGGGTGCACACCTCCGCGCTGCGCCACCCGTGCGTGGGTGACCTCACCTACGGCGCGGACCCGGTCCTCGCCCGCGAGGTGGGCCTGAGCAGGCAGTGGCTGCACGCCATGCGGCTCGGCTTCACCCACCCGGGTTCGGGGGAGTGGGTCGAGGTCACCTCCTCCTACCCCGACGACCTCGCCGCGGCGCTGGAGACCCTGCGCGGCGCCTGAGCCATCGCCGGCGTGGGCTCACCGCGGCCGCTCCTGGTGCGCCGCGAGCGCCACCTTCCGCTCCACGTCGTGATCCACGATCGGCGCCGGGTAGCCCCGCGGACCGCCCTGAGGCCACGGCTGGTGCGCGGCCTTGCCCTGCACCTCGGCGAGTTCGGGCACCCACCGGCGCACGTACGCCCCGTCCGGGTCGAACCGCTCACCCTGCCGCACCGGGTTGAACACCCGGAAGAACGGCGCGGCATCGGTGCCGCTGCCCGCCACCCACTGCCAGTTGTGCTGGTTGGAGGCGAGGTCGGCGTCGTGCAACTGCGTCATGAAGTACCGCGCGCCGCGCTGCCAGCGCACGTGCAGGTCCTTGACCAGGAACGAGGCGACGATCATGCGCACCCGGCCGTGCATCCACCCCGTCCGGGCGAGTTGGCGCATCCCGGCGTCCACGATCGGGTACCCGGTGCGCCCGGCCTGCCACGCCTCCAGCGCCTCCTGCTCGGCGCGGCCGGTGACCCAGGAGGACTCCGGGACGGCCGGCTTCATCGAGGTGCGGGCCGAGTCCGGCTGATGCCACAGCACGTCGGCGAGGAACTCCCGCCACCCCAGCTCGCTGCGCAGCGAGGCGGCGCCCTCGGTCGTCTCGGCCTGCTGCGCTAGCGGGGCCAGGTCCGCCAACAGGGTGCGCGGATGCACCTCACCCCACTTCAGGGCGACCGAGAGCTGGGAGGTGCCGTCGCGGTCGGGACGGTTGCGGTCTTCCTCGTACCGCGCGATCGGCCCGTCCAGGAACTGCGCCCAGCGCTCCAGCGCGGCGAGCTCACCGGCGCCGGAGACCTCGCCCGTGGCGGCCGCGGCCTCGAGCATCGCCTCGGCCTCCCGCTGCGCGGCCCGCAGCGCACCCGAGGCTCGCGGCACCATCACGCGCAGGCCCTGCGGCTCGGGTGCGGGCGCGCGCCACCCGTGGTCCAGCCACGCGCGCCGGAACGGGGTGAAGACCCGGTAGGGCTCGCCGTCGCCCTTGCGCACCCGGCCGGGGGCGACGGCATACGGCGATCCCGTGCGCATCAGCACGCGTCCGTCCGCGGCCAGGGCAGCCGCGAGTCGCTCGTCCCGGTCCCGCCCGTAGGGCCCGACGTCGGCCGCGGCGTGCACCTGATCGGCCGCCACCTCGCGCGCGAGCTGCGGGAGGAGCACGACCGGGTCCCCGGCCAGCAGCAGCATCCCGCCCAGGCGCTCACCCAGGAGCCGCAGCGAGGCCACCAGGTGCGCGCGGCGGCGGTCCCCGGATGGCGACCACAGGCGCGGATCCAGCACGTAGACCGGCAGCACGTCGGGGGCGGAGTCGGGCTGCGCCGTCGCGGGCCCGCCCGTGCCACCGAGCTGCCCGGCGGCGGCCAGCAGGGCCGGATTGTCGGCGATGCGCAGGTCGCGGCGCAGCCACAGCAGGGAGGTCGGCATCCCCCCAGGCTACGGAGGTCGAGCCCGGGACGGGCCCGTGCGGCGAACTACACTCCGGGGTATGGCAGATGCGGCACCCGGTTCAGACTTCGTCCACCTGCACGTCCACTCGGACTACTCGATGCTGGACGGCGCCGCGAAGGTCCCGGAGCTGGTGGCCGAGGCCGCTCGGCTGGGTCAGAAGGCCATGGCCATCACCGACCACGGGTACCTGCTGGGGGCGTACGAGTTCTGGAGCAAGGCCCGCAAGGCCGGCGTGAAGCCGATCATCGGCCTGGAGGCCTACCTCACCCCCGGCACGGCCCGCGGCGACAAGACCCGGGTGCGCTGGGGCGAGCCGCACCAGAAGGCCGACGACGTCTCCGGTGGTGGCGCCTTCACGCACCTGACGCTGCTGTCGGAGACCACACCCGGCATGCACAACCTGTTCCGGATGGGTTCGCTGGCGAGTCTGGAGGGGCACTACTTCAAGCCCCGCATCGACCGGGAGCTGCTGAACCGGTACTCCGACGGTCTGATCGCGTTCTCCGGCTGCCCCTCGGGGGAGATCCAGACCCGCATCCGGCTGGGGCAGTACGCCGAGGCCGTGCGCGCCGCCGGAGAGTTCCAGGACATCTTCGGCAAGGAGAACTTCTACATCGAGCTGATGGAGCACAACCTCGAGCTCGAGCGTCGCGTGGCGAAGGACCTGCTGCGGCTGTCGAAGGAGATCGGGGCGCCGCTGGTGGCCACCAACGACCTGCACTACACCCGCGAGGAGGACGAGTCCGCCCACGAGGTGTTGCTGGCGGTGCAGTCCGGCTCCAAACTCACCGAACCCACCTACGAGCAGGGCGGCAGCCGGTTCGCGCTGAGCGGCGAGGGCTACTTCGTGCGCTCGGCGATGCAGATGCGTGAGCTCTTCAAGGAACTGCCCGAGGCGCTCTCGGCGACCCTGGAGATCGCCGAACGCTGCAATGTGGAGTTCACCGAACAGGTCGGCAAGTACATGCCGCACTTCCCCGTGCCCGAGGGTGAGGACGAGATCTCCCTGTTCGTCAAGGAGGTGGAGGCCGGGCTGGAGAAGCGGTTCAACGGCAACGTGCCGCAGGACGCCCGGGACCAGGCGAAGTACGAGGTGGAGGTCATCACCTCCAAGGGGTATGCCGGGTACTACCTCGTGGTGGCGGACTTCATCAACTGGGCCAAGGACAACGGCATCCGGGTGGGCCCGGGCCGCGGCTCCGGTGCCGGTTCGATCGCCGCCTACGCGATGAGCATCACCGAACTGGACCCGCTGAAGAACGGCCTGATCTTCGAGCGGTTCCTCAACCCCGAGCGGATGAGCCTGCCGGACTTCGACATCGACTTCGACGAGCGCCGGCGCGGGGAGGTCATCGACTACGTGACCCGCCGCTACGGCGAGGAGAACGTGGCCTCGATCGTCACCTACGGCACGATCAAGGCCAAGCAGGCGCTCAAGGACGCCGGGCGGGTACTGGACTACCCGTTCGCGATGGGGGAGCGGCTCACCAAGGCGATGCCGCCGGCCGTGATGGGTAAGGACATCTCCCTGTCGGGGATCTTCGACCCGGAGGACCCGCGGTACGCGGAGGCGGGGGAGTTCCGCACCCTGTACGAGTCCGATCCGGACGCCAAGCGGATCACCGACACCGCCCGCGGCATCGAGGGCCTGAAGCGGCAGTGGGGGGTGCACGCGGCCGGGATCATCATCTCCTCCGAGCCGCTGCTGGACATCATCCCGATCATGCGGCGCGAGTCCGACGGCGCGATCATCACCCAGGTCGACTTCCCCGCCGGGGAGGACCTCGGCCTGGTGAAGATGGACTTCCTGGGGCTGCGCAACCTCACCATCCTCGACGACGCGCTGCAGAACATCACGATGAACGGCAAGGAGCCGGTGCTCATCGAGGACGTTCCGATGGACGACCGTCCCGCCTACGAGTTGCTGCAGCGCGCCGAGACCCTCGGGGTGTTCCAGCTGGACGGCGGCGGGTTGCGGCAGCTGCTGAAGCTGATGAAGCCGGACAACTTCGAGGACATCTCCGCCGTCATCGCGCTGTACCGGCCGGGCCCGATGGGCGCGGACTCCCACACCAAATACGCGCTGCGCAAGAACGGGCTGCAGGAGATCCAGCCGATCCACCCCGAGCTCGCGGAGCCGCTGGAGGACATCCTCGGTACCAGCTACGGCCTGATCATCTATCAGGAGCAGGTGATGGCGATCGCGCAGAAGGTCGCCGGGTACACGCTCGGACAGGCCGACCTGCTGCGCCGCGCGATGGGCAAGAAGAAGAAGGAGATCCTCGACGAGCAGTTCGAGGGCTTCCGCGAGGGCATGCTGAAGAACGGCTACTCCGACATCGCGATCCAGACGCTGTGGAACGTGCTCGTGCCCTTCTCCGGCTACGCCTTCAACAAGGCGCACTCCGCGGCCTACGGTCTGGTCTCCTACTGGACGGCCTACCTCAAGGCGAACTACCCGACCGAGTACATGGCCGCGCTGCTGACCTCCACGCGCGGGGACAAGGACAAGTCGGCGATCTACCTCAACGAATGCCGCCACCTGGGCATCACGGTGCTCCCGCCGGACGTGAACGCCTCCGTGGGGACCTTCACGGCCGTGGGTGAGGACATCCGGTTCGGGATGGCCGCCGTGCGCAACGTGGGGCAGAACGTGGTGGACGCGATCGTCGCGGCCCGGGAGGCGAAGGGGGAGTTCACCTCCTTCACCGACTTCCTGGACAAGGTCCCCTCCACGGTCTGCAACAAGCGCACCATCGAGTCCCTCATCAAGGCGGGCGCCTTCGACTCCCTGGGCCACACCCGGCGCTCACTGCTGCTGGTGCACGAGCAGGCGGTGGACTCCGTGATCGACGTCAAGCGCAAGGAGGCCGTGGGGCAGTTCGACCTGTTCGCCGACCTGGGGGCCGAGGAGGCGGGCGGCACCTCCTTCCAGGTGACCGTCCCGGACCTGCCCGAATGGGACAAGAAGCAGAAACTCACCTTCGAGCGGCAGATGCTCGGCCTGTACGTCTCCGACCACCCCCTGGCCGGCGTGGAGCACGTGCTGAACGCCGCCGCCGACGTCGGGATCGCGAGCCTGCTGCAGGACGAGCACCGGCCCGACGGCGCCACCGTCACCATCGCCGGACTGGTCACCGGGGTGCAGATGAAGATCTCCAAGGCCGGGAAGGCCTGGGCGATCGCCACCATCGAGGACCTCGAGGGCGCCATCGAGGTGATGTTCTTCGGCGAGACGTACATGGCCTACTCCACGGTGCTGGCCGAGGACGCGGTCGTGGTGGTCAAGGGGCGGCTGCGCCGCCGGGATGAGGAGATGTCCCTCATGGCGATGGACCTCACCCTGCCCGATGTCACCAGCACCGCCGAGGGCGCCCCCCTGGTGCTGAAGCTCCCCGAAGTGCGCTGCACCGCCCCGGTGCTCAGCCGGCTGCGGGAGGTGCTGGAGGCCCACCCCGGGTCCAGCGAGGTGCACATGCGGGTCACCCGGCCCGGGCGCGCCACCGTGGTGCGGCTGGAGGACCAGCTGCGGGTGGAGCGCTCCTCCCCGCTGTTCGGGGACCTCAAGGCGCTGCTCGGGCCGAGCGCCCTGGTGTGATGCTGGCTTCCGTGCGCCTGGGGCGATGGGGGCCGCTCTGCCCGTCGTGCCCCCGGCACTCCGGCATCCGAGCGGAGACGGTCTGATGCTGCCCGATGACGTGTTCGCGGCGAAGCCGATGCTCATCGGTCAGCGGGTGGTGCTGCGGCCTTTCGAGGCGGCCGACATCGAGGCCATGGGGCCGATCCTCGCCGACCCCGAGGTGTTGCGCCTGACCGGGTCGGTCACCACCTCGCGCGAGCTCGAGGAGGCCCGCCCGGAGCTCGGTGACCGGGTGCGGGAGTGGTATGAGACCCGCGCCGACCAGGCCGATCGGCTGGATCTGGCGATCATCGACCGCGAGGCGGGCGCCTGCGTGGGCGAGGTGGTGCTCAACGACGTGCGCGCCGCCGAGGAGGCGTGCAACCTGCGCATCCTCATCGGACCGGCCGGGCGCGGGCGGGGCCTGGGGACCGAGGCGGTGCGCCTGATCGTGGACCACGCATTCGCGACGACCTCGATGAACCGGATCTCCCTGGACGTGCTGGCCTCCAACCCGCGCGCCCGCCGCGCCTACGAGCGGGTCGGGTTCATCCAGGAGGGCGTGCTGGTGGACGATGTGATCTTCGACGGCGAGCGGGAGGACTCGGTGCTCATGGCCCTGCTGCGCCGGGACTGGCAGCGCGGGCGTTGAGCATCCGCTCGCGCAGGGAATCGTAGATCGGCGCGGAGCGCAGCAGCGTGGCGGTCAGCACCGCGCAGGCGCAGGCCGCCAGCATCGGCACCGTGAGGGAGGTGATCGCCGTCATCTCCACGATGAGCACGATCCCGGTCACCGGGGCGCGCACCGTGGCGGCGAACAGCGCCGTCATCCCCACCAGCGCCAGCGGCAGCCGGGAGTCGGCCACCTCGCCCAGCAGCGGACCGGCCACGCTGTGTACCAGCGCACCCCACAGCGCCCCGAGCGCCAGCAGCGGCGCGAACAACCCGCCGGGGGTGCCGGCGGCGTAGGAGAGCGGCCCCATGAGGAACCGCACCGCGAAGAACCCCAGCAGCCCCCACACGCTCAGCGACATGCCGGTGATGAGGTCCTGGGTGAGGGAGTCCCCGCCGCCCACGAGGTTCGGGTCCACGTACAGCAGGGCGCCCACGATCGCGCCGATGAGGGTCGCGCGCGCCACGGGGGAGAGCCGGCGCATCCCGTCCGCGGTGTAGAGCATCCGCATCACCACGCGGTTGTAGAGCACCCCGACCAGCCCGGTCAGCACCCCGAAGAGGGCGAACACCCACAGCGTCTCGATGCCCGGGGTGGGGATCGCCGGCACCGCGAAGTCGGGGGAGTCCCCGAGCACCACGCGTGAGCAGGCCACGGCCACGGCGGTGGCCATCAGCGTGAGCAGCACGATCCGCAGCCGGAAGGACTTGGTGACCTCCTCCAGGGCGAACATCGCCCCCCCGATGGGGGCGTTGAACGCCACCGCCAGGCCCGCGCCCCCCAGCGTGGTGTAGAGCAGTTTGCGGTCCGCGGTGCTGACCCGCAGTAGCCGGCCGGCCTCCGAACCGAGGGTGGAGCCCATGTGCACCGTGGGTCCCTCGCGCCCCAGCACCATCCCGGTGCCGATCGAGGCGAGGCCACCCACGAACTTCCCCGGCACGATGCTCGGCCCCGGCAGTTCCTTCTCGCCTCGCCACACGGCCTCCACGTCCTGGATGCCGGAACCGGAGCTGCGGGGGGAACCCTTGACGATCAGGCGCCCGATCAGACCGCCCAGGGCGGCGACGGCGACCGGCACCAGCCAGCCGACCGGCACCCCGTGCGCCCACTCCACCAGGTCAGCGCGCAGCGTGATCGCCTGCTGCAGGCACCACCGGAACGCGCCCCCGATGAACCCGATGGCGGCCGCCGCGATGAGGGTCGCCAGGGCCAGGGTCAACAGCCCCCGGGGGGCGTGCTCGGGGTGCGCGGGGCCGTCGTGAGGGGCGGGGGAGGTCACCCGCCGAGCCTACTCAGCGCGCCCGGCGCTCGCGTTCTGGAGCATCCGCTCCCGCAGGCTCTCGTATATCGGGGGAGCGCCGGCCAGGGAGGCGGCCAGCACGGCCGCGGCGCTCGCCGCGAACATCCCCACGGCCAGGGAGGTGGTGCCGGTCATCTCCATCACCAGCACGATCCCGGTCAGCGGGGCGCGGATGGTCGCGGCGAAGAACGCCGTCATCCCGACGATGGCGAGGATCACCGGGGTGGCGCCGACGGCGCCCAGCAGGGGCCCGGCGAGGGACTGCACGAGCGCGCCCCACAGGGCGCCGATCGCGAGCGCCGGTGCGAACAGCCCGCCCGCCGTCCCGGCGGCGTAGGAGAGGGGACCCACGAGGATGCGCACCGCGATGAGCGCGAGCAGCGACCACAGCGTCAGGTTCCCGGTGGCCAACACCACCTGGGTGACCTCGGTGCCGCCGCCCACCATGAGGGGGTCGACCCACAGCAGCAGGCCCACGACGGCGCCGATGAGGGTGGCGCGCAGGCTCGGGCTGAGACGGCTGGCATCGGCCCGGCGCAGCGCACCCATGACGAGGCGGTTGTACCCCACTCCGAGCAGGCCGGTCACCAGGCCGAAGGCGAGGTAGATCAGCAGCGACTGCGCGTTGGGCGAGGGCGGCTCGGGCACCTGGAACTCGGGCCGGTCGGGGATGAACAGGTGGGAGACGCCCACCGCCACCGACGTGGTGACCAGCACGATGAGGATGAAGCGCAGCCGGAGGGACTTGGTGACCTCCTCCAGCGTGAACATCGCGCCGCCCAAGGGGGTGTTGAACGCGACGGCCAGGCCCGCGCCCCCGACCGTGGTGTACAGCAGCTTGCGGTGGTAGTCCGAGAGTCGGAACCAGCGCCCGACCTCGGAGCCGATCCCGGAGCCGAGATGCACGGTGGGGCCGGCCTGCCCGACCACCAGTCCCGAGCCGATGGACAGGATGCCGCCCACGAACCGGGTGGGGACCACGCTCGGCTCGGGAAGGGTGTGGTCGGCGTGCCAGACCAGCTGCAGGTCGTGGATGCCGCTACCGGCGGCGCGGGGGGAGAGTTGGACGACGGCGTAGCCCGCCAAGGAGCACAGCGCCACCGCGGTCACGGGGAGCAGCCAGCCCCACCCGGGCAGGCCGTGGCTGTCCTCGGCCAGCACGTGGCGCAGGGCCTCCGCGCGCTCGAGCACCCACCGGAAGGCGCCCCCGACCAGACCGATGAGGACGCCGGCCAGGACGGAGGCGAAGACGAAGTAGAGGAACTGCGCGCGCGGGGCGAACGGGTCGGTGGCCGCGTTCGCTCTCACGTCGACTCAGGCTAGACGCCGGCGGCCGCGCAAGGGTGGGACGTTCCGGGCCATGTGGTGGGTCTCACGTCGCGGTGCCCGGGCGTGCCGCGCCGTCGTGCCGGCCCTAATCCCCGGCGACGGTCACGCGCTCCACGCCGCCCGGCAGGTCCACCTCGACCACGGATCCGCGGCGCACCTGCGCGCCCCGGCGGGTCTCCAGGGCGCCGTCCACCCGCACCGCCTCGTCGGCGAGCAGCTCCTTGACCGCCGCGCCGTCCTCGACGATCCCGGCGAGCTTGAGCAGCTGGCCGAGCCGGATGGTCTCGTCCCGGATCTCGATCTCCATGCCACCCATTGTCTATGGCGCAGGGGCCGGGAGTCCCACGCGCCGCCTCCTAGACTGGAGGCATGGCCCTCATCAGTGAGATCGACCTGCGTGGGCGTGAGCTCACCGCCGCCGAGCTGCGCCGCGCCATCCCGCGCGCCGAGCTGGATGTGGCCGCCGCGACCGATGCGGTGACGCCGATCCTCGCCGAGGTGCATGAGCGGGGCGCGGCCGCGTTGCGTGACCTCGCGGAGCGGTTCGACGGCGTGCGGCCGACCCACCTGCGGGTGCCGGCTGAGGAGTTGCAGCGCGCCCTGGAGGGGCTGGACCCCACGCTGCGTGAGGCGCTGGACCTCGCTGCCACGCGGGTGCGCGCGGGCCACGAGGCGCAGCTGCCCACCGACACCGAGACCCGGCTCTCGGCCGGGGGCTACGTCCGCCAGCGCTGGGTGCCGGTGAACCGGGTCGGCCTGTACGTGCCGGGCGGGCTGGCGCTCTACCCCTCCAGCGTGGTGATGAACGTCGTCGCCGCGCAGGTCGCCGGGGTGCGCGGGCTCGCCGTGGCGAGCCCCCCGCAGCGGGACAATGGCGGACTGCCGGATGCGACCGTGCTGGCCGCCTGCGCCCTGCTGGGTGTGGAGGAGGTCTACGCGGTGGGTGGTGCGCAGGCGGTGGCGATGTTCGCCTACGGCGCGAGCGGGGAGAACGACGCCGACGGCGGCGCCGGTTCCGAGCTGTGCGCCCCGGTCGATGTGATCACCGGGCCCGGGAACGTGTACGTGGCCGCCGCCAAGCGTGCGGTGCGCGGCATCGTCGGCATCGACTCCGAGGCGGGCCCCACCGAGATCGCGATCCTCGCTGACGCCACCGCGAATCCCGATCACGTGGCCGCGGACCTGGTCTCCCAGGCCGAGCACGACCCGAACGCCGCCAGCGTGCTGGTGACCGATTCCCCCGACCTGGCCGCGGCCGTCACCGAGCGACTGGAGGCGCGCGCCGCCGCCACCAAGCACACCGAGCGGGTGCGCACGGCGCTGGGTGGGCCGCAGTCGGCGATCGTGCTGGTCGACGACGTGGAGCAGGGCCTGGCGGTCGTCAACGCCTACGCGGCCGAGCACCTGGAGATCCAGACGGCGAACGCCGAGGCGGACGCCGCCCGCATCACCTCCGCGGGTGCGGTGTTCGTGGGTGCGTACTCCCCGGTCTCGCTGGGGGACTACCTGGCCGGGTCCAACCACGTGCTGCCGACCGGCGGCTGCGCGCACTACTCCTCGGGTCTGGGCGTGATGAGCTTCATGAAGTCCATGCAGGTCATCAGCTACGACGCCGCAGCGCTCGCGGAGGTCACCGACCCCCTCGTGGCGCTCGCCGGCATCGAGGACCTGCCCGCCCACGGGGAGGCCGCGCTCGCCCGACGCGAGGGCTGAGCAGGAGCGCTGAGCACCGCGGGAATCTCAGGGGACGCCTCCGGGTGCTCCCCGATGCGCCGGGCGCCACGCGGCGCCTACCGTGGTGACCATGGACAACGTCTTCAACGCTCTTCGTTCCCTCGGCCTCACCCGCGGCCCCGATCGTCTGCTCGGCGGCGTCTGCGCGGGCATCGCCGTGAAGACCGGGGTGGACGTGTGGCTCGTGCGGGCGCTGGTTCTGCTGCTCATGCTCCTGCCGGTGCTGAGCTGGGTGGTCTATGCGATCGTGTGGATCCTGCTGCCGTGGCAGGACGGCTCGATCCCGCTGCAGCGATGGCTGGGTGGGCCCTCGGGTGGGTCGAGCCAGGGCGGCTCGACCCAGGACGCCCCGCCCAGCGTCTGAGCAGTGTCTCCGCAGTGCCCGAGCACTGGTGCGGTGCGCGGCTGGCGCTACCGGACGCCGAGCACGAACGGCAGCACCGCCGCGGCGCCCGCGAGTCGCAGTTCGCGTGCTGCCACGGTGAGGGTCCACCCGGAGTCGGTGTAGTCGTCCACGAGCAGCACGCGCCGCCCGGGTAGGCCCTCGCGTGCGGCCGGGCTGAGGTCGAGCACCAGGCGGTGCGCCACCGTGCTCAGGCGCTGAGCCGAGTTCACGTCGTGCCGCCCCGGTGGGATGTGCTTGCGCGGGGCGATCCGCCCCACCATTGGGACACCGAGCACGCTCGCCGCGCCGTGTGCGAGATGGGAGCCCAACCTCGGGCGGGTCGCGGACTCCACCACGACCACGCCCGCGACCTCCAACCCGGACTCGCGCCACCGGGTGAGCACCGCGCGCACCGCCGCGCGCAGGTCCGGTGGCACCACGTCGTCGGCCGCCTGCTCCGATAGGCACGACCGCACCCGGCCGGCCAGGCCGATGCCGTCCATCCGCGCCACGCCCATGCCGGGTTCGGCGCGCTCCTCCACGCCCAGTCGGCCCGCGAGTTCGATGCCGAGCGTGGGCATCCCCGAGGGCCACTGCCGCCGGGGGGTGATGTCCACGCCGGCGCGCGCGAGGGCCGTGCGGGCCTCCTCGACCTCCTCGCCCTGGGGGAGCGGCGGCACGAAGGTGCCGGCGCACAGGTCGCAGCGCCCACAGCGCCACCCGGGGGTGAGCTCCGGGTCGTCCAGGTCCGCTCGCAGGAACGCCAACCGGCAGGCGGATGTCTCCAGCGCCTCGTAGTCGAGCATCGCGCGCTGCTCGTCCCGGCGGGCGCGCTCCACCCGCTCGTAGCGGGTGGCGTCGTACTCCCACTCCTGCCCCGTCAGGCGCCAGCCGCCGCGCACCCGCTCCACGGCGCCGTCCACGTCCAGGACGGTGAGCATCATCTCCAGCCGGGAGCGGCGCAGGTCGACCGCGGTCTCCAGGGCGGGCAGGGAAGCGGTGCGGTCCGGGGCGTCGGCCAGGGCGGCGAGTACGGCGCGCACGGTCTCCTCGCCGGGGAAGGCGAGGGAGCCGAAGTAGTCCCAGATCGCGCGGTCCTCCTCGCCCGGCACGAGGACCACCTCGGCCCGAGCCACGCCACGCCCGGCACGGCCGATCTGCTGGTAGTAGGCGATGGGCGAGCTCGGGGCCCCCAGGTGCACCACGAACCCCAGGTCCGGCTTGTCGAAGCCCATCCCGAGCGCGGAGGTGGCGATGAGCGCCGTCACGCGGTTGGCGAGCAGGTCCGCCTCGAGGCGTTCGCGTTCGGCGGGGTCGGTGGCGCCGGTGTAGGAGGCCACGTTGACGCCAGCGGCGCGCAGTTGGCTCGCGACCTGCTCGGCCATGGCCACCGTGAGGGTGTAGACGATCCCGGACCCGGTGCCCTCCTCACGGGAGGCGAGGTAGCGCTGCAGCCAGGCCAGGCGCACCGCCGCATCGGCGCGGGGCGTGACGGCCAGGCGCAGCGACTCTCGGTCCAGGCTGCCGCGCAGCACCAGTACGTCACTGCTCTCAACGCTCTGCTCGGCACGCACCCCGAGCTGTTCGGCCACGTCCGTGACGACCCGGTCGTTCGCGGTCGCGGTGGTGGCCAGTACCGGGGTGCCCTCGGGCAGGTCGGTCAGCAGGGTGCGGATCCGGCGGTAGTCCGGCCGGAAGTCGTGGCCCCAGTCGGAGATGCAGTGCGCCTCGTCCACCACCACCAGTCCGGCGGTGTCGGCGAGGTGGGGAAGGACCTCGGCGCGGAAGGCGGGATTGTTCAGGCGCTCGGGGGAGCACAGCAGCACGTCCACCTCGCCCTCGGCGATGCGCTGGTAGATCTCCTCCCACTGTGTGGTGTTCGCGGAGTTGATGGTCTCCGCGCGGATCCCGGCCCGGGAGGCCGCGGCGATCTGGTCGCGCATCAGCGCGAGCAGCGGGGAGATGATGACCGTGGGTCCCTCGCCGCGCTCCCGCAGCAGGGCGGTGGCCACGAAGTAGACCGCGGACTTGCCCCACCCGGTGCGCTGCACCACCAGGGCCCGGCGCTGCTGGGCGACCAGCGCCTCGATGGCCCGCCACTGGTCCTCGCGTAGGGCGGCATCCTCCCGCCCGACGAGGCGGCGCAGCACCTGCTGCGCCTGGTCCTTCAGCGACTGGTCCCTCAGCGACTCATGCTCCAGCGCGCGGGCCGTCTGGTCGCTCGTGGCCGTCTCGCCGGTGGGTGTGGTGCTCATGTCCTCAGGCTAGGGCGAGCCCCCGACATCCAGGACCGGGCGCGCTTGCCCTGTGGATTGTCCACCGACGGACCTACCGGCCTCGCTCAGGACGGAGAATCCGTCGCGGTGACAGCACCGTCCATGCATTCGCCCAGGTCACGCGCATTCTGGAGCGTCGGCGTGCCCGTGGCGCTCGCGGATTCTCCGTCCGCAGCGAGGTGCTGGGCCTCCTCGCTCGAGCCCACGGCGAGCAGCACGAGCGCGAGGGCGATGATCCCCAGCCCGAGCCAGCCCAGCGGCGCGAGCCGTTCACCGACGACTGCCACGGCCAGCAGCGCCGCGACAGCGGGTTCGGCGAGGGTGACGGTGGTGGCGGTCGAGGCGCTGGTGCGGGCGAGTCCGTAGCCGAACAGCAGGTACCCGGCGAACATCGGCACGAGCGCCATGTATGCGGCCACCGCGAGGGTGCCGGGGGAGTCCAGCAGGGGTGCGCCGGTGAGCAGCAGCACCGGCATGAGCGCCAGGCCGCCGAGGCCGAACACCGACCCCATCGAGGCGCCCCGGCTGATTCCCGCCGCCATGAGCCTGCGGGCACTCGCGGAGTACGCCGCATAGGTGGCGCCGGCGAGGAGGCCGAGCCCCACCCCGAGCAATCGCTGGCCGCCGCCCTCGCCGTGCCCGGTCAGGCTCAGCAGCGCGCTGCCCACGATGCCCAGGGAGGCGGCGGCCAGCCACCGGCCGGTCGGGGGAGTGCCGCGCACCCATTCCGCGATTCCCGCGAACACGGGGGCGCTCGCCAGCGAGACCACCGTGCCGATCGCGACCCCCGCCAGGTCCATCGAGGCGTAGAACGCCAGCGGGTAGATCGCCACCGCGAACGCGCCGAGCACGATGGTGCGCGAGCGGGCCCGCAGCGCCGCCCGCTCGCGACGGATCGCGCCGAGGCCCACCAGGCCGAGCAGGATCCCCCCGATGCCCAGGGACGCCGCACCGATCGCCAGCGGCCCGGCCTGCGGCACGAACGTGGCCGCCGTGCCGGTGGTGCCCCACAGCACGGAGGTGAGCAGCAGGGCGCCGATGGCACCCGCCGAGCCCCTCACGCGCGGGCGCTCTCGGCGCGAGCGGCATCCGTGGGGCCGAGCTCGTTATCCAGGATCGCGGCGATGAGGGTGCGTGCGCGCCGCAGCCGCGCGGAGTCGCCCTCCAGGCCGGCGCGGGTGGTGGCGCCCTCCAGCAGGAAGGCGATGTGCTCGGCGACCTCGGCGGCGCGCGCCGGTGCGAGGTCCTCGGCGAGGTGGCCGCACAGGATCGCCTCCACCTCCTCCTTGTGGGTGCGCACCGCCTCCCGGCCCGGATCCTGCGGCCCGAGCTCCGCGGCGGCGTTCAACAGTCCGCAGCCCCGATAGGGCGACCCGGCGGCCTGCGGCAGGTGCGCGTGGTCGAGGTAGGCGTCCACGACGGCGAGGACCCCCTCCCGTGGTCCTCGCGCCGTCGCGAGGCGCTCGCGGTACAGGGCGAGCCATTCCTCGTGACGTTCGGCGAGGTAGGCGAGCACGAGGGCGTCCTTGGAGGCGAAGTTGTTGTACAGGCTCATGCGGGCGACGCCGGCGCGTGCGGTGACCGCATCGATGCCGGTGGCCGTCATGCCGTTCTCGTAGAACAGTTCCGCGGCGGCGCGCAGCAGGCGCTCGCGGGCGGGTGTGCGGGCCATGGGGCTCCTAGGTAGACCGATCTGCCTAATATAGCAGCGGCCCGCCCGCCGTGGACACCCCGACCCCGCCGACACCCCGGCCGATAGACTCGGGCGCCGTGACGAGCCCCGCCCTGCCCGAGCCCGACGTGCGCCTGCCCGTGCGCCCCGAACTGGCCGACGAGCAGCCCTACGGCGCCCCGCAGCTCGATGTGCCGGTGCTGCTCAACGTCAACGAGAACCCCTACCCGCCGAGCCCGGCCGTGATCGACTCGATCGCCCGCGCCGCCGCCGAGGCCGCGTCCGGCCTCAACCGCTACCCGGACCGGGAGTTCCTCGACCTGCGGGCCGACCTCGCGGACTACCTGCTCGAGGAGTCCGGCGCGCACCTCGCTCCCGAGCAGGTGTGGGTCGCCAACGGCTCCAACGAGGTGATGTTGCACCTCCTGCAGGCCTTCGGCGGACCGGGCCGCACCGCGCTGTCCTTCGCGCCCACCTACTCCATGTACCCGGAGTACGCCCGCGACACCCACACCGCCTGGGTCACGGGGAACCGCGAGCAGGACTTCACCATCGATCCCGAGCGGGCGGTGAGCCTCATCCAGGAGGTGCGCCCCGCCGTCGTGCTCCTGCCCAGCCCGAACAACCCCACCGGCACCGCGCTGCGGCCGGAGGAACTGAACCCGATCCTGGCCGCCGCCCGCACCAGCGGGCCCGACGGCGCCGCGAGCGTGGTCGTGGTGGATGAGGCCTATGCCGAGTTCCGCCGCACCGGCACCCGCAGCGCCCTGGACCTCCTCGCGGACAACCCGCACCTGGCCGTCACCCGCACCCTGTCCAAGGCCTTCGGGATGGCGGGCGCGCGGGTGGGGTACCTCGCGGCCTCCACCGACCTCGTGGACCGCCTGCGGGTGGTCCGGCTGCCCTACCACCTCTCCGCCGTGACCCAGGCGGTCGCACGCGCCGCGCTGACCCACCGCGCCGAGCTCATGGCGCAGATCGCCTCCCTGCGCACCGAGCGCGACGCCCTGGCGACCTGGCTGACCGAGCAGGGACTGCAGGTCGTCACCAGCGACGCGAACTTCGTCTTGTTCGGTAGGTTTGAGGACAGGAACGCGATCTGGCAGGGCCTGCTGGACCGCGGGGTGCTGATCCGCCAGACCGGCCCGGAGGGTTGGTTGCGCGTCTCGGTCGGCACGCCGCAGGAGATGGCCCGGTTCCGCACCGCACTAGGAGAGGTACGGCAGGCATGAGCGAGCTGACGCGGCGCACCGCGCGCATCGAACGCACCACCAAGGAATCCACCGTGATGGTCGAGCTCGACCTCGACGGCACGGGTGTGGTCGACATCGACACCTCGGTCGGCTTCTGGGACCACATGCTGACCGCGCTGGGCACCCACGCCCGGTTCGACCTGACGGTGCGCGCCAGCGGCGACACCCACATCGACGTGCACCACACCGTGGAGGACACCGCGATCGTGCTCGGCGAGGCGCTGCGCCAGGCCCTGGGCGACAAGACCGGTATCGCCCGCTTCGGTGATGCGATGGTGCCGCTGGACGAGGCCCTGGCCCAGGCGGTGGTCGACATCTCCGGCCGGCCCTACTGCGTGCACAGCGGTGAACCCGAGGGGCAGGAGTACCACCTCATCGGCGGCCACTTCACCGGCTCCCTGACCCGGCACGTGCTGGAGTCGCTCGCCCTGCACGCGGGCATCTGCCTGCACGTGCGGGTGCTCGCCGGGCGCGACCCGCACCACATCGTGGAGGCCCAGTTCAAGGCCCTCGCCCGCGCCCTGCGCGCCGCGATCGCCCCGGACGATCGCGTCATCGGGGTGCCCAGCACCAAGGGGGCGCTATGAGCACCGACCGCCCCGAGGACGGCGACGACCTGGGAGACCTGGGCGACGTCGTCGTGCCCGATGATCTCTCCTCCCTCTTCGCCGACGACGACGCGGCGCAGCCGGGTGCACCGGCCGAGCCCGAGGCGGAAGCAGGCGGGGGGCCCGACGGCGAGGCCACCACGGCCGCCGACGCTGCCCCCGCCGACGCCGCCGGGGCGGGCGCAGGCGCGGGTGATGAGCAGCCGGCCGAGCCCAAGGTCATCCGCACCACGGCGGTGGTCCTCACGGCGGTGCGACAGGCCAAGATGCTCGCCGGTCTGCTCGCGCTGACCGGCATCGAGGCGGCCGTGGTGCCCAGCACCCGCGGCGCGCTGGCGGTGCGGTACGTGGAACAACTGGAGTCCGAGACCGATCCCGCCGAGTTGCTCGACGGCGTGCCCCGGGACGCCGAGGCGCTCGGCGCCGCGCTCTCGGTCGCCACCCGCAGCGAGGTGGTGCTGCTGGCCGCGCGGGTGGACGAGGTCGGCGGCGAGGTCACCGGCCAGGTCCGCGCCCGTCGCTACCGCGGCGGTCAGAAGGCGGGCGAGCCGCCGCCCGGGCTGGTGCTGGCGCAGGCCGATCCGGTCGCGGAGCGGCTCCTCATCGGCCTCGTCCAGGCACCGGAGGTCACCGGGTACATCTCCTCGGCAGACCTCGGGAAGCAGCAGCGTGGCCGGGGCCTGTTCCGCCGTCGCCGCGAGGAGGACTCGTGAGCGCGTCCGATGTGACTGCGCCCAACGTGGTGGTGCTGGACTACGGCTCCGGGAACACACACTCGGCCGTGCGCGCCCTGGAGCGCGCCGGCGCCCGCGTCGCCCTGACCGCCGATCACGAGGCCGTGGCGCGCGCCGACGGTCTCGTGGTGCCCGGGGTGGGAGCCTTCGCCGCCGTGATGGAGCAACTGCTCGCGGTGGGCGGGGACCGCATGATCGACCGGCGCCTGTCCGGTGGGCGGCCAGTGCTCGGGATCTGCGTGGGCCTGCAGGTGATGTTCGATCGCGGTGTGGAGCACGGCGAGGAGACCGAGGGCCTGGGGCAGTGGCCCGGCGTGGTGGAGCGTCTGCCCGCCGAGATCGTGCCCCACATGGGCTGGTCCACCGTGCGAGCGCCGCAGGACTCCGCGCTGTTCGCCGGGGTGGAGGCGGAGCGGTTCTACTTCGTGCACTCCTACGGCGTGCTCACCGACCCCTCACAGGTGCTCGGCGGTGGGGACACCCCGTTCGCGCCGCCCCGGGTCACCTTCGCCGACCACGGTGCCCCGTTCGTGGCGGCCGTGGAGAACGGCCCCCTGACCGCCACCCAGTTCCACCCCGAGAAGTCCGGCGACGCCGGTGCGCGCCTCCTGCGCAACTGGGTGGACACGCTCTGAGACCCCTCCCGACGGCGATCGTCGGGCACCGAACGAAGGAATGACGTGACCGATCAGCCTGTGCTCCAGCTCCTGCCCGCCGTGGACGTGACCGAGGGGCAGGCCGTGCAGCTCGTGCAGGGCGTGGCGGGCTCCGGCGGCCAGTACGGCGACCCGTACGAGGCCGCGATGCGCTGGGTGGACGCCGGGGCGCCGTGGCTGCACCTGGTGGACCTGGATGCCGCCTTCGGTCGCGGCTCCAACCACGAGCTGCTCGCCTCGATCGTGGAGCGGGTCGCCGGCCGGATCCAGGTGGAGCTCTCCGGCGGGATCCGCGACGACGCCTCCCTGCGCCGCGCGCTGGCCACCGGCGTGCGCCGCGTGAACATCGGCACCGCCGCCCTGGAGAACCCCGCCTGGACCGCCGAGGCCATCGCCGAGCACGGCGACCGGATCGCGATCGGCCTGGATGTGCGCGGCACCCGCCTGGCGGCCCGCGGCTGGACCCAGGAGGGCGGGGAGCTGGACGACGTGCTGGCCACTCTCGAGGCGGCCGGGTGCGCGCGGTACGTGGTCACCGATGTGACCAAGGACGGCACCCTGCGCGGCCCGAACATCGACCTGCTGCGGCACGTGTGCGCCGCCACCGACTCGCCCGTCATCGCCTCCGGCGGGATCTCCACGCTGGAGGACCTGCGTGCGCTGCGCGCACTGGTGGGCGAGGGCGTGGAAGGGGCGATCGTCGGAACCGCCCTGTACTCCGGTGCCTTCACCATCGATGAGGCGCTCGACGTGGCCGGGCGGGCCTGAGCATGGGCGCCGCGGACTTCCTTCCCCGCTCCGGGCAGCAACGCGGCCGCGAACTGCCGCCGGCCTCCCCGTTCGCGGGTGACGACGGCTCCTGCCCGCCCGCCCTCGCGCAGGCGCTGGCCACCGAGGGACCCGAGCGCATCGACGCGGTGGTGGCAGCGCTGGCGACCTCGCGCGTGCTCGTGCCGGTGGTGGCGCACGAGGAGACCGACCACGAGGAGGCGATCCGCAAGAAGTTCTCCGGTGGGAACTCGCATGCGGACCCCGGTGCCAGCGGTGCGAGCGGGCTGGAGGAGGCCGATGCCGCGTTCGAGGAGGAGCGGCACGCCTCCGCCTCGATGGTGACGGTGAAGTCACCCGACGGCCGGGAGGCACTGCCGATCTTCTCCAGCGTGGACGCGATGCGCCGCTGGCGCGCCGACGCCCGGCCGGTCCCGCACCAGGCGGTGCGGGCCGCGATGGCCGCGGTGGACGAGGCCGGTGGCGTCATGGTGCTGGACGCCGGTGACCCCGCGCCCGCCTTCGTGCCCCGCCCCGCGGTGTGGGCGCTGGCACGCGGTGAGCAGTGGACGCCCTCGCCGCGCGACCCCGCCGTGGTCGAGGAGATCCAGCGGGTGGTCGGCGCCGTCGAGGGGGTGCGCGCCGTCCAGGTGCAGCCGGGCGGTCGCGCCGAGGTGAAGGTGGCCCTCGCCGTCGTGGCAGGACTGACCCGGGAGCAGGTTCAGCAGGTCGCCGGGGCGGCCGCCACAGCGTTGGGGGAGAGCGCGCTCGTGGCCGAGCGGGTGGACTCCGTGGAGCTGGCGCTCACGACCGCCTGAGGACCGCGAGGCCGTGGCGCACGCGGCGGGTACGTGGCCGCAGGCCACGTACCCGCCGCCGAAGCCACGGATTCGCGGTGCCGAGGTCCGCGGAGCGGGTCAGGAGGTGCGGCGTGCCGCGGCGATCGCGCCGCCGACGGCGTGGGTGGTCGCCTCCAGTGCGGAGGCACCGAGTTCACCGAGGCCGAGCGCCGTGCGGGCGGCGGTCTCCGCGCCGGTCACGGCGGTGTGGGTCGCGGCATCGGTGGCGTGCCCGAAGGCGCCCGAGGCCAGCTCTGCCGCCCGGGTGAAGGCCCCCGCGGCGTGCGAGGCGGCGTGCGTGAACGCGCCAGCGGCGTGGGAGGCCACGCCGGTGACGGACTGCGCCACCGTCTGGGTGACCGAGCCGAACGCCTCGGCGCCGGTGCGCACCACGGCCTCGGTGCCCGAGGAGATCGCGCGGATCGCCGCCACCGAGGCGAGCGAGGCCACCACGCACCCGGCGAGGCTCGCGCCCGCGAGGATCACGATGTTCGCGTCCACCGCGGGTCGCCAGGTGGCCTCACCGTTGCTCATCACGTAGGCGCCCGCGGGCCACCCGACGCTGGTGAACCCGCCGCCGCCACCGGAACCCTCGCCGTCGGAGGCGATCTCCTCGACCACCTCGCCGTCGGCGTCGGTCACCTCGATCGCATCGGTCGGGACCGGGCCCTCGCCCATGCCGACGCCGTGCACGCCGATGACGGTGGCGACGGGGATGAGGGTGACGCCCTCGGCGGTCACGGGCTCGCCGTACACCCGGGAGATCCCGAGGGAGTTCTTGGCGGCATCGGTGAGGTTGGTCAGGACGGAGGCGATCGACATGACGGGCTCCCTGGGGGCGGGGTGCTGGATGCGGGTACTCACTGGCAGGCTAGCAACGCGACGCGGCACTCGCCCGGTGCGACACGGTGCGACACGGTGCGACGCGGCGCGGGCGATCGCGCAGGCGGTGGCACCCGGCGCCCGCGGCCACGGGGCAGGATGGGGGCATGGCCCTCGCACGCGTATACCTCTACTCCGACGCCCTCGGGATGAGCACCTCGGTCTCGGTGATCCTCCCGCAGGAGACCCACAACCAGATCGGCATGGTGGGGGAGCGCGGCGCGGGGGAACCCCCGGTGCTGTACCTCCTGCACGGGCTGTCGGACGACGACACCATCTGGGGTCGGCGCACCTCGATCGAGCGGTACGCGGCCGAGGAGGGCCTCGCGGTCGTGATGCCCCGGGTCGAGCGCAGCTTCTACCACGACATGGCGCACGGCGAGCGGTACTGGACCTACCTCTCGGAGGAACTCCCGGCGCTGATGCACCAGTTCTTCCGTCTCTCCGCCCGCCGCGAGGACACCTTCGTGGCGGGACTGTCGATGGGCGGCTACGGCGCGTTCCGGTGGGCGCTGCGCAAGCCGGAGGCCTTCGCGGCGGCCGCGAGCCTGTCGGGGGCCCTGGACGTGGCCGACCCCGTGATGCGCGCCGGGCGGCCGGAACTCTACGCCACCGTCTGGGGCGAGCACGAGGTGGCCGGCAGCGAGGCGGATCTCCTCACGCTGCTGCGTCAGGCCGATCCGGCCGCCCTGCCCGCCCTGTTCCTGGCGTGTGGGGACGATGACGACCTGCGCCCGAGCAACGAGCGCTTCCTGGCGCTGGCCGCCGAACGCGGGATTGCCCTGACCACCCACCTGGGACCGGGACAGCACGTGTGGGAGTACTGGGACCAGCGCATCCAGGACGTGCTGGTGTGGTTGCGTCAGGTGCGCGGACTCCCGACCCGGGGTTGAGGGGCGTTACGGGCGCTACGCGGCGAGGAGTTCGGCTGCGCCGAAGGAGACCGCGAACCGGGCGCACCAGATCGACACGCTCTGGAACTTGCTGACGTCCACACCCTCGGGGATCTCGTACACCTGGTCCCCGACGTTCCCCTTCAGCGCGCCCAGCTCCACGTACTCGCCGTCGTCGAACACGTGCCAGCCGGCGGTGCCCTCGATCACCGGCTGGTCGGTGAGCCACACGTGCAGGTCCGGTCCGTCGCTGGTCTCCAGGGCCGCGATCGCGAGCACCACGCTGCCGTCGGGCTGTTCCACCAGGCTCGCGGCGCCGGTGGTGGCGTGCTCATGGGTGATGAACGAGCCCTCGGCGAGCGTGGTGTAGGTGGGTTCCGGGCTCGGTGTGGTGGGCGACGGCGTGGGGCTCGGTGTGGTGGGCGACGGCGTGGGGCCGGCCTCCGCGGCGGTGGTCGCCTCCGCGGCGGATGCGCTGGGCTCGGTGCTCGGCTCGGCGGTGGAGGCGATCGCCACCGGCGGCAGGTCCTCGTCCACCACGGTCGTGGTGAAGGCTCGCCAGGGCTGGAAGAGGTAGGCGAGGATCGCGAGGAGTACGACGGCGATGCTCGCCCCCGCGATCCACAGGGTGCGTCGAGTGGTGGTCGGGGTGGCGCTCATCGGTGCTCCAGTTCGGGAGGGGCCGGGATGTGGGTCGCCGGCCCGAGCGCACCGGCGTGCAGGTGCGGATCAGCGCACGGGACCGGTGAACTTCTCCCCGGGACCCTCACCGGGGGCATCGGGGTAGGTGGAGGCCTCACGGAAGGCCAGCTGCAGCGAGCGCAGGCCGTCGCGCAGCGGTCGTGCGTGGCGGTCCCCGATCTCGGGTGCGCCGGCGGTGACGAGCCCGGCCAACGCGGTGATGAGCTTGCGGGCCTCGGCGAGGTCCATCATGTCCACGCCGCGCACACCGTCCTCATCGGGCGCGAGCCCGCACTTCACGGCGGCGGCGCTCATCAGGTGGACGGCGGCAGAGCCGATGATCTCCACGGCGGTCGCCTGGGCGATGTCGATCACCGCCTCGCCGACCAGGGCATGGTCGGTGTCGTCAGTGGCGTCGGTCCCGTCAGTGGCGTCGGTCTCGGGCGTTGCTCGGAAGGTGGCGTCGGCGCCGCGGGCGCCGCGGCTGTGCTGCTCGGTCACATCTGGTAGTCTTACACGTCGACCGATCGGCTTCGCCGTGCGCCTCTTCCGGGGGCGTGTGAGCGAGGTCGATGTGCAAGCGGAGTCCATCCCACCTCGTCCCGGGTCCGACCGGGTCAGGTTCCAGGTCGGAGCGCCACGCCGCGCCCTCGGGCGTCGGTGGCGTTCCACGGCATCGCCAGGTGGCGGCGCCGACCTGATGGCCTCCGCGTGCACCGCACCCGGGGGCCTTTCCCGTGTGTGAGGTCGCAACGACACACGAGACCAAGGAGCACAGCATCAGCGAGACTCGCATCAACGAGCGTATTCGCGTGCCCGAGGTGCGTCTCGTCGGCCCGAACGGTGAGCAGGTCGGCATCGTTCGCGTCGAGGACGCCCTGCGTCTGGCAGAGGAGGCGGACCTCGACCTCGTCGAGGTGGCACCGAGCGCACGTCCCCCGGTTTGCAAGCTCATGGACTACGGCAAGTTCAAGTACGAGGCCGCCCAGAAGGCGCGCGATGCGCGTCGCAACCAGGCGAACACCGTGCTGAAGGAGATCCGTTTCCGCCTCAAGATCGACGCGCACGACTACGAGACCAAGAAGGGTCACGTGGAGCGCTTCCTCGGGGCGGGGGACAAGGTCAAGGTCATGATCATGTTCCGCGGACGCGAGCAGTCACGCCCCGAGATGGGCATCCGGCTGCTGCAGCGGCTCGCGGAGGACGTGATCGAGCTGGGCACGGTGGAGTCCTCGCCGCGGCAGGACGGCCGCAACATGACCATGGTGCTCGCGCCGACCAAGCGGAAGTCCGAGGCACGCGACGAGAAGCGTGGCAAGGCCCGTCCGAACGCCCGTGGCCGCGACCGCCAGCAGACCGCACCTGAGCAGCCGGAGGCGAACGAGCAGGTGCAGGAGCCCAGGCAGACCGAGGCTGCTCCGGCACCGCAGCAGGCCCCCGCGCCTGTCGCTGCCGAGGTTCCCGCCGAGCCCGCAGCGGCCGCCGAGCCCGCACCGGCCGCCGAGGCACCGACCGATGCCGCGCCGGCCGCCCCGGCGAAGCCTCGGCCCGCGACCCCGCGCCCGGCACCCAAGCCGGTCGCGAAGCCCGCGGCTGCCAAGCCCAAGCCTGCGGCGCGTGCACCGCGCCCCGGGCCGCGCAAGCCCGCCTGACCCAGGCGGACCGAACTCCCGGAGCGGCGCCCCGCACCGGATATGTACGACCAGCAAGCCCCGCACCCCGTGCGGCCGACGACAGGATGGCGAGATGCCGAAGAACAAGACGCACTCCGGTGCCAAGAAGCGCTTCCGGGTGACCGGCAGCGGCAAGATCATGCGCGAGCGCACGGGTGTGCGTCACCTGCTCGAGCACAAGACGTCCACCCGCAAGCGTCGTCTCGGCTCGGACGCGGTCGTGGCTCCGGCCGACGTCCGCAAGGCCAAGAAGCTTCTCGGCCGCTGAGCCGGGTCAACAACGTTAGGAGACTCACGTGGCACGCGTGAAGCGGGCGGTCAACGCCCAGAAGAAGCGCCGGGTTACCCTCGAGCGCGCCTCCGGCTACCGCGGGCAGCGTTCCCGCCTGTACCGGAAGGCGAAGGAGCAGGTCACCCACTCCCTCACCTACAGCTACCGCGACCGTCGCGCCAAGAAGGGTGACTTCCGTCGCCTGTGGATCCAGCGCGTCAACGCCGCGGCCCGCGCCAACGGCCTGACCTACAACCGGTTCATCCAGGGCCTGAAGGCCGCGGAGATCGAGGTCGACCGTCGGATGCTCGCCGAGCTCGCCGTCAACGACCCGGCCGCGTTCACCGCGCTGGTCGAGCTCGCGAAGGCTGCTCTGCCGGAGGACGTCAACGCGCCGAAGGCCGACTCCGCCGCCTGAGGCTGAGGCACTCACGAGGCCCGCTCCCGTTCCGGGGGCGGGCCTCGTTGCGTCTCCGGGGAGAGTCGAGACCCTCGGCCGGTGAGAGAGCCTGATTGAGTCGAGAGAGCCCCGCAGTGGGACTCTCTCGGGTGAAGGAGACTCTCTCGTGAGGAGGACCGGGTGATGCGCCATTTGTTCTAGTGAAACTAGAACTATATGCTGGTGCTCGACGGCGTAGCGCACCCCGACGTGGTGCGGTTGCCGTCGCCCACAGGCAGTAGGCGAGTGTCGCAACGCGAGGGGAGGACAGTGTGCTGATCCGACTGGACTCGAGTCTGGGCACCCCGCTGTACGAACAGCTCGCCACCGCGGTGCGCTCCGGGGTGGCCGCAGGGCAGATCGCGGCGGGGGAGAAACTCCCGCCCGCCCGCGAGCTCGCCACCACCCTCGGCGTCAACGTGCACACCGTGCTGCGGGGATACGCGATCCTGCGCGAGGAGGGCCTGCTGGAGGTGCGCCGGGGCAGAGGGGCCGTGGTGACCGCAGGTGCCGAGGGTGCCACCTCCGCCGATCGCGCCGCCTTCCGGGACGCTGTCGCCACCGTTCACCTCACCGCCCGGCGCCTGGGCCTGACCGCCGACGACCTCGCCGCGACCATCCGAAAGGGATACCAGCCATGACCACCCGTCCCACGGTGCGCATCGCCGCCACCGGAGTCCTCCTCGTTGCCGTGGCCACCGGCGTGACCGTGGCCCTGCTCGGTGCCTGGAGCAGCGCGCTGCCCGACCCGGTCGCGACCCATTGGGGCACCGGAGGGTCCGCCGACGGCTTCGCCTCCGTGGGCGCGATGGTGTGGGCGGTGGTGATCACCGGCGTGCTCGGGCTGGCCCTCGCCGTCTGGTCCGCGCTGACCTCCACGCCCAGTCTTGCCCGCACCCTCCTGGCGACCACCGTGGGCACCGTGGCGTTCATCGACGCCCTGCTGCTGGCGAGCATCGCCGCGCAGCGCGGCCTCACGGAGGCCACCGGCGTCGCCTTCTCCGGCTGGTGGTTCGTCATCGCCGCGGCTGCCGCGCTGGCCCTGGCGGCCTTGGCGGCGCTGCTCGTGCCGACCTGGCGCGCGCCCTGGCAGGCCGCGGGGGTGCGGGCCGAGGCCATGCCGTTGGCCGCGGGCGAGAACGTGGTGTGGGCTGTGCCGGCGACCTCGGGCAGCGCCGGGAGCGTGGCCGCGATCCTCGGGGTCGCCCTCGTTCTCATCGTGGCGCTGGTCAGCCGGATGTGGTGGCTGCTCGCGCTGGCGGCCGTGCTCGCGCTGGTGATGGCCGCGTTGCTCTCGATCCGCGTGGCGGTGGGGCCCGGCGGTCTGACGGTGACCGGCCGCCTGGGTTGGCCCCGTGTCCACATCCCGGCCGAGGAGATCACGGCTGTGGCCACCGAGCAGGTCAGCGCCTTCCGTCAGTTCGGCGGGTGGGGCTACCGAGTGGGCATCGCCGGCAGCCTCAAGGGCGCACGCGGGTTCGTGCTGCACTCCGGTGAGGGGATCGTGGTCACCACCCGGTCGGGGCGCCGGGAGGTGGTGGTGGTGAACGGCGCCGGGCAGGGTGCCGCTCTCCTGGAGGCCTACCGTGAGCGCGCTGCGGCGCGCTGACGCCCACCGGCAACGCCACCGAGTCGTGACCTCGACCTGCCCGGCGCCCCTCAGAGGTGCCAGACTGGTCCCGTGCCGATCGCTGCCGTCCTGACCAACCCACGCGCCGACCGCGTCAGCGCCATCCGTGCGCTGGAGCGGGTCTCGGCGCGCCGTCGGTACGGGCGCATCCTGGTGGAGGGGCCGCAATCGGTGCGAGAGGCGGTGCGGCACGTGGCACCCCGGGTGCGGGATGTCTACCTGACCCACCGCGCGCGGGAGCGCTGGCCGGAGATCGAAGAGGTCGCGCTGGCCGCCGGCCTGTACGTGCACCCCACGGACGATGCGGTGATGGCCCGGATGTCCACCGACGCCCAGGGGGTCCTCGCCGTCCTGGAGGACGCCAGCCCCACCCTGGCCCAGGTGCTGGAACGGATCACCACGCCGCGCCTGGTGGCCGTGTGCGAGCAACTCTCCGATCCGGGGAACGCGGGCACGATCATCCGCGCCGCCGATGCCGTGGGCGCCGATCTGGTGGTGCTCAGCGAGGGCAGCGTGGACATCACCTCACCGAAGGTGATCCGGTCCACCGCTGGATCGATGTTCCATCTCCCTGTGGTGCGCGGACGCAGCCTGACGGAGATCCTCACGGCCCTGCGGGAGCGGGGCCTGGCGATCCTGGCGGCCGACGGCGCCGGGGAGGGTGACCTGGAGAGTTTCGGGATGCTGCACCGCCCCAGCGCGTGGGTGTTCGGCACGGAGGCCGCCGGATTGAGCGACCTGGCCCGCGCGCAGGCCGACCGTGTGCTGCGGATCCCGATGCGGGGCAACGCCGAGAGCCTGAATGTGGCGATGGCCGCCACGCTGTGCCTGTACGCCTCCTCGCGGGCCCAGGCGCCGCTCGCGGCGCGCGTGCGCCGGTGACCGGAGTCTCCGGAGTCACCGGGGCGTCCGCGTCGCCGGCGCTCCTGGACCTGCCCGAGGGCGAGGTCGCCGCACTCCTGCCCCGGGTGCCTCGCCGCGGCGCGGCCCACCCGGCCGTGCTGGGGATCGCGGGTGCACCCGGGGCGGGCAAGTCCACCCTGACCGCCACCCTCGTGGCGGCGGCGCGTGCCGAGGGCCTCCGGGTCGCGGAGGTGGGGATGGACGGTTATCACCTCGCGCAGGAGCTGCTGATCGCGCGCGGGCAGACCGAGATCAAGGGCGCCCCGGCCACCTTCGACGCCGCCGGGTACGTGCACCTGCTGCGCCGGATCCGCGCGGGTGAGCGGGTGTACGCCCCCCGGTACGAGCGCGGGGCCGGGAACCCGATCGCCAATGCGGTCGAGGTCGACCCCGCCGTCGATCTCGTGATCACCGAGGGCAACTACCTGCTGCTGCCGGAGGGCGCCTGGGCCGGGGTGCGTGGTGAGCTGGACGCCGCCTGGTTCCTGGAACTCGCGTCCCAGGTGCGCCAGGAGCGGCTCCTGGCGCGCCACCTCGCGCACGGCAAGGACCCCGAACGGGCCCGCGCGTTCGCCTACGGCTCGGACGAGCACAACGCGCGCGCCGTGGCCGCGAGCCGGGAACGAGCCGATCTGGTGCTGCGCCTGCGCCCGGCGGCGCCGCCATCTGGCAGGATGGGCGCATGAGCATGGCCCGTGCCTTCGCGCGCCCGGAGCGATTTAGTCGCCCCGGGCCCACGCGCGCCTGAGCACCACCGCGCCAGAGCCCGGGGCCGCATCAACCCGACAGCCCCGCCCGGACCGCCCCGGGAGACAACCGGAAGGACCCGCATGACCAGCGACACCACGCTGCCCGACGTCGCCGTGCCTGCCCCCACTGATGAGCAGGCCGTCCAGGCCGTCCTCGATCAGGCGCTGGCCGCCGTCGCGGCCGCCGCCACCCTGGAGGAGCTGAAGGAGGCGCGGATCGCCCACACCGGCGACCGAAGCCCCCTCGCCCTGGCCAACCGCGCGATCGGCGGCCTGGCGAAGGAGGAGAAGGCCACCGCCGGGAAGATCGTCGGACGCTCCCGCGGCCGCCTCACCGGCGCCATCAAGGAGCGCGAGGCCGTGCTGGAGGCCGAGCACGCGCAGGAGGTGCTGCGCACCGAGACCATGGACGTCACCCTCACCCGGGCGCAGAGCGCGATCGCCGCCGCCACCACGGGTCAGGCCGGCGCCCGCCACCCGATTGCGCGGATCTCCGAGGAGATCGCGGACATCTTCGTGGCGATGGGCTGGGAGATCGCCGAGGGCCCCGAGGTGGAGCACGAGTGGTTCAACTTCGACGCGCTGAACTTCACCCCGGACCACCCCGCACGTCAGATGCAGGACACCTTCTTCCTTGCCGACGGCGAGGAGGAGGACCACCTCGTGCTGCGCACCCACACCTCCCCGGTGCAGGCGCGCGCCCTGCTGGAGCGCGAGCTCCCGCTGTACGTGGCGTGCCCGGGCAAGGTGTTCCGCACCGATGAGCTGGACGCCACGCACTCCCCGGTCTTCCACCAGGTCGAGGGCATCGCGATCGACAAGGGCCTGACCATGGCGCACCTCAAGGGCACCCTGGACCACTTCGCTCGCGCGATGTTCGGCCCGGAGGCGCGCACCCGGCTGCGCCCGAGCTATTTCCCCTTCACCGAGCCCAGCGCCGAGATGGACCTGTGGTTCCCGCAGAAGAAGGGCGGCGCAGGCTGGATCGAGTGGGGTGGCTGCGGGATGGTCAACCCGAACGTGCTGCGCAGCGTGGGCGTGGACCCGGAGGTCTACTCCGGGTTCGCGTTCGGCATGGGCATCGAGCGGGCCGTGATGCTGCGGTACGGCATCGAGGACATGCGTGACCTGATCGAGGGTGACGTGCGCCTGTCGCGGGCGTTCGCGATCGCCGGTGAGTCTGGAGGGAACAACTGATGCCGTACGTCATCAAGCCGTGGCTCGCCGAGCACGTGGCGGTGGCCGAGGACGCCACCGCCGAGAGCATCGCCGCCGCGCTGGTCTCCGTGGGCCTGGAGGAGGAGGAGATCCACACCTCCGGCATCACCGGTCCGCTGGTGGTCGGCCGGGTGCTGGAGCTCACACCCGAGCCGCAGAAGAACGGCAAGACCATCAACTGGTGCCAGGTGGAGGTCGGTGAGGACGCCCCGCGGGGCATCGTGTGCGGGGCGCACAACTTTGGCGTCGGTGACTCCGTGGTGGTCGCCCTGCCCGGTGCCGTGCTGCCGGGGGACTTCGCGATCGCCTCGCGCAAGACCTACGGTCACGTCTCCGACGGCATGATCTGCTCCACCGAGGAGCTCGGGATGGGTCCCGACCCCGAGCACGGGATCCTCGTGCTCGCCCGCGCCGGCGAGGCCGGGGCCGAGGACCCGTCGGGCGGCGCGACGGCGGAGTGCACCGTCCCCGCACCCGGCACCGATGCGCTGGAGCTGCTCGGGCTCGCCGAGGAGGTCCTGGAGATCAACATCACCCCGGACCGGGGGTACTGCTTCAGCATGCGCGGCGTGGCCCGCGAGTACGCGCACGCCACCGGTGCCACCTTCACCGACCCGGGCCTGCCCGCGCCGCGTGGCAGCGCCCCGGCCGTGCCGGCGCCCACGGAGGACGGGTTCGCGATCGAGGTGGCCGATACCGCCCCGATCAACGGCGAGGTCGGCTGCGACCGGTTCGTGGCGCGCATCGTGCGCGGCATCGACCCCGCGGCGCCCTCCCCGGAGTGGCTGCAGCGCCGACTGCGCCAGGCCGGGATGCGTCCCATCTCCCTGGCGGTGGACGCCACGAACTACGTGATGCTCGACCTGGGCCAGCCGCTGCACGCCTACGACCTGGGCACCCTGGCGGCGCCGATCGTGGTGCGCCGCGCCCAGGAGGGTGAGCGGCTGCGGACGCTGGACGACGTCGATCGCGCCCTGCACCCCGAGGACCTGCTCATCACCGACTCCCCGGGCGGGGAATCCGGGTCCCGCGCGATCGGCATCGCGGGCGTCATGGGTGGTGCGGACACGGAGGTCTCCGCCGCCACGCAGGACGTGCTCATCGAGGCCGCCCACTTCGATCCGATCTCCATCGCCCGCTCCGCCCGCCGGCACAAGCTGCCGAGCGAGGCCTCGCGCCGCTTCGAGCGTGGCGTGGACACCAAGCTCCAGGCCATCGCCGCGCAGCGCGTAGTGGACCTTCTGGTCACCTACGGCGGCGGCACCGCGGACGATGCGGCGGTGACCGACCTGGACGCCACCCACCCGCGCGGCACCATCACGCTGGACCCGCAGCGCGTGGCGGCCCTGGTGGGCGTGGACTACAGCTACGACGAGGTGCACGACGCCGTGGAGGAGCTGGGGGCGAGCGTCACCGACATCGCCGACGGCGACCACCGCGAGCTGCTGGTGACCCCGCCGAGCTGGCGTCCCGACCTCACCGAGCCGATCGACCTGACCGAGGAGGTCGCCCGCCTGCTCGGGTACGACCGGGTCCCCTCGGTGGCGCCCCGCGCCGGGTCCGGTTCGGGCCTGACCCCCGCGCAGCGACTGCGCCGCTCGGCCGAGCGCACGCTGGCGGAGTCCGGGTACGTGCAGGTGCTCTCCTTCCCGTTCGTGGGCACGGGCGTGCACGACGCGCTGGGCGAGGCCGCCGACGACGAGCGGCGCGCCGCGGAGCGCCTGGCGAACCCGCTCGCGGACGATGCGCCGGAGCTGCGCTCCAGCGTGCTGGCCTCCCTGCTCCCGGTCGCGGCGCGCAACCTCGCCCGCGGCGCCGCCCAGGTGGCGGTGTTCGAGGTGGGGTCGGTGACGTTCGTGCGTCCCGGCGGACCGAGCCCGCTGCCTCCGGGCGGCGCGCACCCGGGCGAGGAGGTCATCGCGGCGATCCACCAGGCGATCCCGGTCCAGGAGCAGCACGTGGCCGGGGTGCTGGCCGATCCCACGGTCAAGGGTGCGAGCGAGCAGAACGCCCACACCGTGATCGCGACCGTGCTGCGGCTGGCCGAGACCCTCGGTGCCGACCTGGAGGTCGTCGCCCAGCCCGTCGCGCAGCCGCACGCCCCCTTCCACCCCGGGCGCTGCGCCGTGCTGCGCACCCGCTCGGGCGCCGTCGTCGGCTATGCGGGCGAGTTGGCCCCGACGGTCGCCTCGGTGTTCTCGCTGCCGCACCGGGCCGCCGCGTTCGAGCTGGACCTGCAGGTGCTGGTGGAGGCCGCGGGCAGCGCCCCGCGGGTGGGCAAGCTCTCCACGTTCCCGCTGGCGAAGGAGGATGTGGCGCTCGTGGTGGATGCCGAGGTGCCCGCCGAGACCGTGCGTCTGCTCGTGGCCGAGGCCGCGGGTGACCTCGCCGAGTCTGTGGAGCTGTTCGACGTGTACACCGGCGACCAGCTCGCCGAGGGCCGCAAGTCGCTCGCGTTCGCGCTGCGGCTGCGCGCCGCGGACCGCACCCTGACGGCGCAGGAGACCGAGGACGTGCGGCAGCGGATCGTGACCCTGGCCTCCGAGCGAGTCGGGGGTGAACTGCGTGCCTGAGACCGGGATGGTTGCGATCGTCACGGGCGCCTCGCGCGGCATCGGCCGCGCGATCGCGCTGGACCTGGCCGCCGCCGGCTTCGGCGTCGGACTGCTGGCCCGCAACGGCGAGCGCCTGGCGCAGGTGGCGGCCGAGATCCGCGCGGCGGGCGGTGAGTGCGCCGTCGCGACGGCGGATGTCACCGACGCCGGTGGCGCTGCCGACGCCGTGACCCACCTCGAGGGCGCGCTCGGCCCCACGACCCTGCTGGTGAACAACGCCGGGCGGATCGACGCCGAGGTGCCGCTGTGGGAGGCCGACGTCGAGCAGTGGCGCGCGGTGATCGAGACCAACCTGATCGGCTCCTTCCACGTCTCCCGCGCCGTCGTGCCCGGCATGGTGGCGCGCGGCGCGGGCCGCGTGGTGGAGCTCGCCTCCGGCGCCGGCGCCCGCGACACGGTGGTGACCAGCGCCTACACCGACTCCAAGGCGGCGCTGCTGCGCCAGGTCGGGCACCTGCACGAGGCCGGGTTCGACCTCGGGCTGCGTGCCTTCGGCCTCGCCCCGGGCGTGGTCGTGACGGACATGACCTCCTCGATGCGGCAACACGAGGGACGCACCGACTTCACGCCGGTGGAGCGCACCTGCGAGATGATCCGCGCGATCGCGACCGGTGAGCTGGACGCCTTCTCCGGGTGCTACCTGCGCGTCACCTACGACTCGCCCGCCTCGCTGCGCGCGCGCCTGGAGAAGGGAGCGCTTCCGCCGAGCGCTCGTCGGTTGCTGATCGCGCCGTGGGGATCCGATGACCCGCACGGCGACGGGTTCACCCCCGTGCGCTGACCACTCGGCACCGACCCTCCCGGGACCAACGTCCCGGGTGCGGGGTAGGGGAGTCGGTCAGGCTGGAGCCATGTCGGTGATGCTCGTCACATTCAGCAAGCACGGGTCCACCTCCCGAGCGGGTGAGGTCGTCGCGCAGGTGCTGAGCGAGGCCGGCCACGAGGTGATCACGCGCACGCTCCCCCTGGACCCGCCCGGCCGGGTCACGGACGACCTCGTGACCGCGTGCGTACGCGATCGTGTCAGCGCGGTGGTGCTCGGCGCGGCCGTGTACATGAACGCGTGGGCTCCGGGTGCCCTCGCGGCGCAGCAGGCGCTGCTGGCCGCGGACGTTCCCGTCTTTGCGTTCGCCCTCGGACTCCAGGACGTCACCGACGAGCCCGAGAGCGCGCAGTGGAGTGCGCCACGTCAGGGGTCGACGGCCGATGAACGGGTGAAGTTCGGTGGCACGATCCCGAGTTCCGGGCTCTCGCTGAAGGAGCGCGCCATCGTGAAGATGGTGCGAGCCGCACCGGGGGAGCACACGGACTGGGACGCGGTGCGGGCGTGGGCCCGCGACGTGGCCGCCGCGGTCCCGGGTGTCTGAGACGCCTCAGATCTCCAGCACGAGCTTGCCGGTGCTGCGGCGGCACTCCAGGTCGCGGTGCGCCACCGAACAGCACCATCATCCCGCGCGGTCGCCGTCGGTGAGGTCGACGAGTGGTCCGGCTGCTACCTGCGGGTCACGCACTCGCCGACATCCCTGCGCGCGCGGATGGCTGCCGGCGGCCGCGCGGCGCCTAGTGGTGCTGCCGTGGGGAGAGAACGACCCGCCGGGAACTCCGCCGGCGCGCTGAGGCTTGACCGGTACATTATCCCCGGAACATGTGGCGAGGTTGAATGCATGGTGGTCGCATGATCGTGCCGCTCGTGACCTTCAGTATGCGAGGCACGAGGGCGGCGGTCGGCGATGAGATCGCCGAGTCCCTGCGCGAGGACGGCCTGGACGTGGTGCGCCGGTCGTTCGGCGCGGCGGACGAGGTCGGGATCGACGTGCCCGAGCTGATGGTTGGAGTGGCGCTGCCGCCCCGGAGCGCCCACGAGCGCGTGACTCTCGCCGACACCGTCCCCACCGAGGGCCGGAGCCTCAAGGAGCGCGCTGTCCTGGCGATGGTGCGCGCCGAGCCGGGCGAACACATCGACTGGGATGCCGTCGGTGCGTGGACACGGGGCGTGGGCGGATTGCTCGTTTGAGGGCGGTCCGCGGGTTCCGATGTAGTCGGCGAGCGCTGGCTGGGCCCATAGTCGGGCCTTGCCGTGCCCCGGGGGCGTGAAACGCGGTCCAGCGCAGGTCGGTCAGTAATCGACCGTCCTCGGACAGGATGTCCGGACATGATTTAATGTTTGACTATCGGAACCCGATCCGACTCTGCGGTGCAGAGGGTGCTATGTTCCGTTCTGTTGCGACGACGCAACCACGGAGATCAGGAGGGGCTGTGAGCAAGAACATGAGTGTTCGACTACGGGGTCTGGGGCTTGCCTGCGCGCTGGTATTGTGATTTGGCGCAGTAACATCCGCATCCGCGCTGACGATCGGATCGACATCCAGTCCTCAGCGTGCAATGTACAATGGGGTGTCCTATGCGGACGGGGCGGGATCGATGTACGGGTCCGGCTACAATTACGTGGCTACAAGTGCTCGCGTCAAGGATCCTGTTGCCAACTCGGGTGCCGCGTACATGCACATGCGCGCCAGCAAGGGGAACGTGCATATGCAGTCCCGATCCGCCAATAGGACGTCACGGTATTGGGGATACGTCGCGATCGGTGACCTCTGGTTTTCGGCTGGTTCAGCGGGCACCTACAAGACCGGAAAGACATGTGAGGATCTGGCTTGGCGACCAGATATCTGCTCCAAGAGCAAGAGTGGATACTAGTCCGATTCATTGTCACCGATGATTGGTTCCCGGGCGAAGTGGAACGAGGGTTCAGTTGAGTCATGATTCGATTGCGGCGCCCCCGTTGGTCTTGGAGGGTATTCACCTTTCTTATCGGGAGGTCTCTGTTCTCAATGGTGTGGACCTTGAACTTCGCCCCGGAATCACCGCACTGCTTGGCGTCAATGGGGCCGGCAAGACGACGCTGATGAACATTGCAGCTGGATCCCTTCGGCCTGACCGCGGGCTCGCCGCCGTCGTCGGACAGGCCGTCTACCGCAGCCGTTCCCGCCGAAGAGCGTTGCGCCACGTCGCCATGATGCCGCAAGGCTCTTCGTTTCCGGGGAATCTCACGGCGCATGAGACCGTCCGCTACATTGCGTGGATGCGTGGCATGCCGCCGCACGTGACGGCCGGTGCCGCGACCGATGCGCTCGATCGTGTGGGTCTTGCTGCCGAGTCCTCGCGAAAGATCCGTCGGATGTCGGGTGGCATGCGTCGACGAGTCGCCTTGGCGCAGGCGATCGTCTCGTCGCCATCGCTCCTTCTTCTGGATGAACCCAGCACTGGTCTCGACCCGGAGCAACGCCACGGCATGGTGGCGCTGGTGAGGCAACTGGGCGGCACCGTACTCCTGAGTTCTCATGTAATGGAGGACGTGCGGGACCTTGCCGACCGCGTCCTGGTGCTGCACCGGGGTTCCATTCGGTTTGACGGTACTGTGGCCGAGCTCGAACGGTATGGCTCCGACGGCAACAATCGGGCTACCGAAGAAGGGTTCCTCGCAGTGATCAACGACGGCCCACGATGAGCGTGCTCTCGCTGAGGGTCAGGCGCTCTCACGCATTTGGTGCATTGCCATTGCTCGCCGTCGTCGCCATCGTCGTCGTGTTTAGTCGAGATGGATGGTCCTGGGAGTGGGGGCGGGCTATCAGTTGGGCAACGTCATCGACTCTCTTGCTCGCGCCGATAGCCGCAGGCCTTGCGGCCCTTGACGCGCGAAAGTTCGGACGGGGGATACTCGGAAGTATTGCCTCATCATCTGTCAACGGATTCTGGGGAGTGTATCTCGGAACAGTCATTGTCTGGTTCGGTGCCGTTGTCGCCTGGCTCGCGGGTGTCGTCGCAGCGATCGTCGTCACTGCCCAGAGGGCCGACGGCTTCAGCCTTGAGCCTGCCCTCGCGGCGACAGCACTCACGACGCTTCTCGCTGCCGCCTCGCTCGGCGCGGTGGCCGGAATCCTCTGGGACCATGTCGTCGTCGCACCCCTCGTCGCGCTTGCTGTCTACCTCCTCCCGTTGACGCTCGGGCAAGTGATTGAGGTGCGTGACCTGTTTCTCGCGGGAGGAGCAACCGGGACGCTCGCCGGTACGGCTCCCAACCCGGTTGTGACCGCTACGCATCTGTTGGTCCATGGCGCCATCTCCCTGATGGCGCTGCTCGTGATCTGGGTGCAGTGCCGTCCGCGTTCAGCGGCTCGATCCAGCGTGGTGGTGGGCAGTGTGATCCTGGTTGCTGTTGCCCTAGGTGCCTACCTCGCAGCCGAGCCAGTGAAGTCCGCACGCGTGAATACACCGAGCGCGAACGTGTGCGAGGTGAGTTCCTCTGGCGCGGTAGAGGTCTGCGGTGCGCCCGAGACGCGCGCTCTCTACTCGGTGGCGGCCGAGTCTCTCGATGGGGCCATCCAGCAACTGGCTGAGCGGGGGGTCGTGGCGGCGTCGCGGTACGAAGAGGCTGGCAACGGGCGCGTTCTCGACCCGGAGGTGGGGATCCTTGCCGTAGATACGGTCGCGGTCTCGGCCGCCGACATCGGGGTGGACGATGTCGTTGCTGCGCTCGTGGCCCCGCGCGCCTGCCCGTTCCTGTACGACGAGGAACCGCCGGCGGAGCACCTCGACGTTCAAGCAACTCTGGCCGCCTGGGTCTACGACGTCCTGGGTGGTGTGCCGACCGAGCCGGGCGACGACCGGGCGGCGAGCGAGACCATGAGGTGGCTCGCGTCGTGTTCGCCGGCGGGTGCCCCGGCGTGGACGTACCTCCCGTGAGCATGCTCGGCGTCCTCGTCCGCGCGCACCGGGCCACGGGGGTGGTCGCGGTCTATGCGTGCGTCACGGTCGCCGGACTGCTCGCCGCCGGAGATTCGCTCGGGGTGCCGCTCGCGGAACGTGACATCCCGGTGCGCCTGCTCGTGGCGATCGTGCTCTCCACGGTGGGAACCGTTGCTCTGCTCGAGCCGGTTCCTGACCTGGGTGCCACGTTTGTGCGTGGCGGCTCGGTGCGGCTGGGGGTAGGCCTGACCCTCACCGCTTGGTTCGCTCTCGCGTGGGTGGGGACGTCGATACCCGGGCCCGTTCTCGGTGCCGAGGCGTTCATGGCCGCCATGGTGTTCACGAGCGGGGCGCTCGCCGTGCACGTGCTGAACTCGGCGGCGTGGATCGTGCCGTTCGCACTCGGGGCACTGCTGGTCTTCGTGGATGGCTCGCCGGCGGCGCCCCTGTCAATGGCGCTCGGGTACCTCCCGTTGGTGCTCGCGCCGATGCTTCTGCTGGTGCCGCCGGTGGTGACTCTCGTCCGGCGGCCAACTGCGCGTAGTACGGCGGAGTGAGGCCTCAGATCTCCAGCACGAGCTTGCCGGTGCTGCGGCGGCCCTCCAGGTCGCGGTGCGCCTGCGCGGCCTCCGCGAGGGGGTAGGTGCCGCCGACGCGCACGTCCAGGGTCCCGGAGGTCACGGCGTCGAACAGCTCCCGGGCGCGCTGGTGGAGTTCGGCGGGGTCTGCGGTGTAGTGCACCAGGGTGGGGCGGGTCACGAACAGGGAGCCGCCGGCGTTCAGGCGCTGCAGGTCGAAGGGCGGGACCTGGCCGCTGGCGCCACCGAACAGCACCATCATGCCGCGCGGGCGCAGCGAGGCCAGGGAGGCGTCGAAGGTGGCCTTGCCCACGCCGTCGTACACCACATCCACGCCCTGACCGCCGGTGGCCTCGCGCACCAGGGCGGGCAGCTCGGCGGTGAGGTCCGCGAGCTCGTCGTAGCGGATCACGGCCTCGGCGCCGGCGGCGCGCGCCAGGTCGGCCTTCTGCGGCGTGGACACCGTGGTGACCACGTGGGCGCCGCGCGCCACCGCGAGCTGGATCAGCAGCAGGCCCACGCCGCCGGCGCCCGCGTGCACCAGGGCCCACTGGCCGGGCTGCAGCGGGAAGGTGGAGGTGGCCAGGTAGTGCGCGGTGAGGCCCTGCAGCGGCAACGCGGCCGCCTGGGTGTCGCTCACGCCGTCCGGCACCGGCAGGGCGCGCTCCGCGCTCACGCACACCCGCTGGGCGTAGGAGCCGGCCGCATCGGACCAGGCGACCCGGTCGCCCACCGCCAGGGTGGTGACGCCCTCGCCGAGCGCCGCGACGCGCCCGGCGCCCTCGGACCCCACGATGTGCGGGAACGGCATCGGGTAGACGCCGCTGCGCCGGTAGGTGTCGATGAAGTTCACGCCCGCGGCGGCCACATCCACCAGCACCTCGCCGGGGCCGGGGGAGGGATCGGGGACCTCGTGGAGAGTCAGGACCTCGGGGCCGCCGGCGGTGACTGCCTGGATCGCGCGCATGCGTCCACCGTACGCGGCATGCGAGGGTAGAGGGCGGCAACGCCGCCAGTCCCGAGGTTTCATGCATCCCTGTGTATAGTTATGCAGATGACGTTCTCGGTAGCCATCGCAGGAGCGAGCGGATACGCAGGCGGGGAGTTCGCCCGCCTGGTCCTTTCGCACCCCGACCTCGAGCTCGGCGCCCTCACCGCGCACAGCAACGCCGGTGAACCCGTCGCGGCCTCCCAGCCGCACCTGGCCGCGCACCCCGCCATCGCCGGGCGCACGTTCGCGCCCACCGACGTGGAGCAACTGCTCGGGCACGACGTCGTCGCCCTCGCCCTCCCGCACGGCGCCTCCGGCGCGATCGCCGCCCAGCTCGAGCAGGCCAGCCCCGAGACCCTCATCGTGGACCTCGGCGCCGATCACCGCCTCGCGAGCGCCGCGGACTGGGAGGCCTTCTACGGCGGGGAGCACCCCGGGACCTGGACCTACGGCATGCCCGAACTCGTGCACGCCGGGGAGCTGGGCCGCGCGTCCGCGCAGCGCGACCTGCTCGCCGAGACCAAGCGGATCGCGGTGCCCGGCTGCAACGTCACCGCCGTCACCCTGGGCATCCAGGCCGGTGTCCACACCGGCCTGATCGACCCGGCCGCGATCACCGCGACCCTCGCCGTCGGCTACTCCGGGGCCGGGAAGGCCGCCAAGCCGCACCTGCTGGCCAGCGAGGGCCTGGGCAACGCCACCGCCTACGCCGTGGGCGGTGTGCACCGCCACGTGCCGGAGATCCGCCAGAACCTCACCACCGCCGGGGCAAGCGATCCGCAGGTCGTCTTCACCCCCGTGCTCGTGCCCACCTCCCGCGGCATCCACGCCACCATCACCGCCCCCCTGGTGGGCGACGTGGACGCCGAGACCGTGCGGGAGTGCTGGGCCGAACGCTACGAGGAGGAGGCCTTCATCCACCTGCTCGCGCCGGGCACCCAGCCCGCCACCGCGGCCACCACAGGCGCCAACACCGCCCTGCTGCAGGTCACCCTCGATGCCGCCCGGCGCGAGGTCATCGTCACCTGCGCCCTGGACAACCTCGTCAAGGGCACCGCCGGGGCCGCCGTGCAGTCCATCAACCTCGCCCTGGGTCTCCCCGAGACCCTCGGCCTACCCGTGACGGGAGTCGCCCCGTGAGTGTCACCGCAGCCCAGGGATTCCGCGCCGCCGGCGTGACCGCCGGCCTGAAGCCCTCCGGTAAGAGCGACCTCGCCCTCGTGGTCAACGACGGCCCGCTGGCCGTGGCCGCCGGCGTGTTCACCACCAACCGCGTCGAGGCCGCCCCGGTCACCTGGTCGCGCACCGCGGTGGGCGACGGCGTGGCCCGCGCCGTGATCCTCAACTCCGGGGGCGCGAACGCCTGCACCGGCACCCAGGGTTTCCTCGACACCCACCGCAGCGCCGAGCACACGGCCGCCCGCCTCGGGGTGGACCCGGGCGACGTGCTCGTGTGCTCCACCGGCATGATCGGCGTGCCCCTGCCCATGGACCTCCTGCTGCCCGGTATCGACCGCGCCGCGCAGGCCCTCGCGGTCACCGGCGGGGACGACGCCGCCGCGGCGATCATGACCACCGACACCCACGCCAAGCAGTCCGTCGCTCAGGGCGAGGGCTTCACCGTGGGCGGGATGGCCAAGGGCGCCGGCATGCTCGCCCCGGGCCTGGCCACGATGCTCGTGGTGATCACCACCGACGCCGTCATCGACGCCGAGCGCGCCCGCGCGGCCCTGGCCGCCGCCACCCGCACCACCTTCGACCGGGTCGACTCCGACGGCTGCATGTCCACCAACGACACCGTGCTGCTGCTCGCCTCCGGTGCCAGCGGCACCACCCCCGCCCCGGGGCAGTTCGAGGACGCCCTCGCCTCGGTGTGCGGCGACCTCTCCCGCATGCTCGTGGGCGACGCCGAGGGCGCCAGTCACGACATCGCGGTCACCGTGACCGGGGCCAGCTCCGAGGACGCCGCCGTGGCCGTGGCCCGTGCCATCACCCGCTCCAACCTGTTCAAGACCGCGATCTTCGGCAACGACCCGAACTGGGGCCGGATCATCTCCGCCGCCGGGACCGTGCCGGAGAGCGTGGCGCCGTATGACCCGCTGCACCTGGACGTCACCGTCAACGGGGTGCAGGTCTGCCGCGACTCCGGCGTGGGGGAGGACCGCACCCTCGTGGACCTGGCCGCCACCCGGGAGGTCCGGGTGGTGCTCGACCTGAACGCCGGGGAGGCCGAGGCCACGGTCTGGACCAACGACCTCACCCACGACTACGTCCACGAGAACAGCGCCTACTCCACCTGAGAGATCGAGCCGAGACGATGAGTCAGCAACCCGAGAACGACGTGGCCACCGAGCCCAATGAGGACTTCTACTTCGACACCGAGAAGGACCTCTTCCCCTACCAGAAGGCCGAGGTCCTCATCCAGGCGCTGCCCTGGCTGGAGAAGTTCTCCGGCGCCGTGGTGGTGATCAAGTTCGGCGGGAACGCCATGATCGACCCCGAGCTGGAGGCGGCGTTCGCCGAGGACGTCGCGTTCCTGCGCCAGGTCGGCATGCGCCCGGTGGTGGTGCACGGCGGCGGCCCGCAGATCAGCCAGATGCTGGACCGCCTCGACATCGACTCGGAGTTCCGCGGCGGACTGCGCGTCACCACGCCCGAGGCCATGGACGTGGTCCGCATGGTGCTGACCGGCCAGGTGCAGCGCCACCTCGTCACCCTCATGAACCACCGTGGACCGCTCGCCGTGGGCCTGTCCGGGGAGGATGCGGGGCTCTTCCGCGGCCGGCGCCGCACCGCGATCGTGGACGGCGAGGAGGTCGACGTCGGCCAGGTGGGCGACGTCAGCGCCGTCGACCCCACCACCGTGGCGCAGCTCCTCGAGGCGCGCCGCATCCCGGTGGTCTCCACCGTGGCCGTGGACGAGGACGACCCCAGCCAGATCCTCAACGTCAACGCCGACACCGCCGCCGCGGCCCTGGCCACCGCCCTGGGGGCCACCAAGCTCGTGGTGCTCACCGACGTCGAGGGGCTCTACGCCGCCTGGCCCGACCGCGGCTCCCTGGTGCGCCGCATCGGCACCGACCAGCTCGCCGAGCTCCTGCCGGGCCTGGCCAGCGGCATGGTCCCCAAGATGGAGGCCTGCCTGCGGGCGGTGACCGGCGGGGTGGGTCAGGCCCACGTGATCGACGGCCGCCAACCGCACGCCCTGCTCGTGGAGGTCTTCACCGACTCCGGGATCGGCACCATGGTGGTCCCCGGGGACCGCCCCGCCGAGTACGAGGAGAAGGCCGGGGAGAAGGAGAAGGGGACGACGGCGTGAGCGAGATCCTGCCCCAGCCCACCCCCGCGGACCTCCCGGCGGGCCAGAGCGCCTCCGCCGCGATGGCGCAGCGCTACTCCGCCTCGCTGATGAACACCTTCGGCGCCCCCCAGCGCGTGCTCGTGCGCGGTGAGGGCTGCTACGTGTGGGACGCCGACGGCCACCGCTACCTCGACCTGCTCGCGGGCATCGCCGTGAACGCCCTCGGGCACGGCCACCCCACCCTGACCGGCGCGATCAGCGCCCAACTGGGCACCCTGGGTCACGTCTCGAACTTCTTCGCCACCCCCACCCAGGTCACCCTCGCCGAGCGCCTCCTGGAGATCGGGCAGGCACCCGAGGGCTCCCGGGTGTTCTTCGCCAACTCCGGCACGGAGGCCAACGAGGCCGCCTTCAAGATGATCCGGATGCACGGCCGCGCCCGGGGCGCCTCCCGGGTGCTGGCGCTCGAGGGCGCCTTCCACGGCCGCACCATGGGCGCCCTCGCGCTCACCGCGAAGGCCGCCTACCGCGAGCCGTTCGAACCGCTGCCCGGTGGGGTGGAGCACCTGCCGTTCGGCGACCTGGCCGCGCTGCGGGAGGCCTTCGCGGCCGGGGACGTCGCCGGCCTGATCATCGAGCCGATCCAGGGGGAGGCGGGCGTGCTCACCCCCGGGCCGGACTACCTGGCCCTGGCCCGCGAGCTCACCGCCGAGTCCGGCGCGCTGCTCGTGCTGGACGAGGTGCAGACCGGCATGGGGCGCACCGGCTGGTGGCTGGCGCACCAGGATCCCGCGATCGGGGGGATCACCCCGGACGTCGTGACCCTCGCCAAGGGTCTCGGCGGCGGGTTCCCGATCGGCGCCGTCCTGGCCTACGGCCCGGACGCGGCCGGGGTGTTCGCCCCCGGTAACCACGGCACCACCTTCGGGGGCAACCCGGTGGCCGCCGCCGCGGCCCTGGCGACCATCGCCGTCATCGAACGCGACGGCCTGCTGGAGCAGGTCCGCGCGGTCGGCGCTCAGTGGCGCGCCGACCTGGCCGCGCTGCCCGGGGTCGCGCAGGTGCGCGGGGAGGGGCTGCTCATCGCCGTGGAGCTCCAGGCCCCGATCGCCGCCGAGGTCCAGCGACAGGCGCTGGAGGCGGGCTTCATCATCAACGCCCCCACCCCCGGCGCCCTGCGCCTGGTCCCGCCGCTGATCCTCACCGCCGAGCAGGCGGGAACCTTCACCCGGGCGCTGCGGGAGATCCTCACCGCCCCCAGCAAGCAGGAGACGCCATGACCCGTTCCTTCCTCGTCGATGACGACCTGACCAGCGCCGAGCAGCGCGCGGTCCTCGAGCTCGCCGCCGAGCTCAAGGTCGACCGGCATGCCCGCACCCCGTTCGCCGGGCCGCAGTCCGTGGCGATCATCTTCGACAAGCCCACCCTGCGCACGCAGGTGTCCTTCGCCGTCGGGATCGCCGAACTCGGCGGGTACCCGATGGCCGTGGACGGCACCATGGCCCAGATCGGCACCCGGGAGTCCGTGGCGGACGTGGCGCGGGTGATCGGCCGGCAGGTGCACGCCATCGTGTGGCGTACCTACTTCCAGTCCGACCTCGAGGCCATGGCGCAGTGGTCCGGGGTGCCGGTGGTCAACGCCCTCACGGACGACTACCACCCGTGCCAGGCGCTCGCGGACCTGCTGACGATCGCCGAGCACACCGGCGGGCTGGCGAACTCCGGCCCGGCGCTGGCGGGGCGCACCTTCGCCTACGTGGGCGACGGCAGCAACAACATGGCGCACTCCTACCTGCTCGCCGGCGCCCTGGCGGGCATGGACGTGCACATCGCGGCACCCGCGGACTACCAGCCGCGCCCGGACATCCTGGCGCGCGCTCAGGCGATCGCCGCCGAGACGGGCGCCGCGCTCTCGGTGGTGGAGGACCCGCGCCTGGCGGTGGTGGGCGCCGACGCGGTGGCGACCGACACCTGGGTCTCCATGGGGCAGGAGGAGGAGCAGGCCGCCCGCGAGGCGGTGTTCGTGCCCTACCAGCTGGACGAGGATCTGCTGGCTCTGGCGCACCCGAACGCGATCGCGATGCACTGCCTGCCCGCCTACCGCGGCAAGGAGATCGCCGCCGAGGTCATCGACGGGCCCGCCAGCGTGGTCTGGGACGAGGCGGAGAACCGGCTGCACGTGCAGAAGGCCGTGCTGACCTTCCTGGCCTCGGCGTGAGCGAGACGAGTGTCCCGGGCACGAAGGCCGCCCGACATGCTCTGATCGCGCAGGTCATCGCCCGCGGCGCCATCCGCTCTCAGACCGAGCTCTCCCGCGTGCTGGCCGGGCACGGCGTCACGGCCACGCAGGCGACCCTCTCCCGCGACCTGCTGGAGCTGCGTGCGCTGAAGGTGCACACCCCGGACGGCCTGATCTACACCATCCCGCCCGAGGGCGGCGCGTATCACGACCACCCCCGCGCGGAGCAGGAGGAGTACCTGGCACGCCGGTTGGAGCGGCTGACCGCGGAACTGCTGGTCTCCGCGGACGCCAGCGGCAACCTGGCGGTGCTGCGCACCCCGCCGGGCGCGGCGCAGTTCTTCGCGGCCGCGATCGACCAGTCGATCCTCCCGGACGTGCTGGGCACCATCGCGGGCGACGACACCGTGCTGCTGATCTCCCGCAGCGTGGACGGCGCCGCCGACGTGGTGGACCGCCTCCTGGAGCTCGCCGCCCGTCAGGAGCCCGAGCGGGGCTGAGCGGGACAGGACCCTGAGCATCACCAGACTCGGTATCGTGCCTGCGGGCGACGGCCCGCAGACCATCCATCGGCAAGGAGAACCACCCTCGTGACCAGCACCACCGCACCCGGGCCCGAGGGCCACCACGGCACCAACACCGGCGCCCTGTGGGGCGGCCGCTTCGCCTCCGGTCCCGCCGAGGCGATGGCCGAGCTCTCCCGCAGCACCCAGTTCGACTGGGTGCTCGCCCCGCTCGACCTCGCCGGCTCCCGCGCGCACGCGCGCGCCCTGCACCGGGCGGGAATGCTCACCGATGCCGACCTCGCGACCCTGATCGCGGGCCTGGAGGCCATGGAGGCCGACTACGTCGCCGGCTCCCTGCATCCCGACCCCAGTGATGAGGACGTGCACGGCGCGCTGGAGCGGCTGCTCATCGAGCGGGTCGGCGCCGAGGTGGGCGGGCGGCTGCGCGCGGGGCGCTCACGCAACGACCAGATCGCCACGATGGTGCGGATGTACCTGCGCGACCACGCCCGCACCGTGGCCGCCGGGGTCCTGGACGTGGTGGACGCGCTCATCGCCCAGGCCGCCGATCACCCCGACGCGCCGATGCCGGGGCGCACCCACCTGCAGCACGCCCAGCCGGTCCTGCTCGCCCACCACCTGCTCGCCCACGCCTGGCCGCTGCTGCGCGACGTGGACCGACTGCGGGACTGGGACGCGCGCGCCGCCCTGTCTCCCTACGGTTCCGGGGCGCTCGCCGGGTCCTCCCTCGGCCTGGACCCCGAGGCGGTGGCCGCCGAGCTCGGGTTCGACGGCGCCGTGGAGAACTCCATCGACGGCACCGCCGCGCGCGATGTGGTCGCGGAGTACTCCTTCGTGGCCGCGATGATCGCGGTGGACCTCTCCCGGCTCTCGGAGGAGGTCATCCTGTGGGCCACCAAGGAGTTCGGCTTCGTGCGGCTGCACGACTCCTTCTCCACCGGCTCGAGCATCATGCCGCAGAAGAAGAACCCCGACATCGCCGAGCTGGCGCGGGGGAAGGCCGGCCGGCTCATCGGGGACCTGACCGGGCTGCTCGCCACCCTCAAGGGGCTGCCGCTGGCCTACAACCGGGACCTGCAGGAGGACAAGGAGCCGGTGCTGGACGCCACCGTGCAGTTGGAGACCCTGCTGCCCGCGGTCGCGGGGATGGTCGCCACCCTCACCTTCGAGGCCGACCGGATGGCCGAGCTCGCCCCGCAGGGCTTCTCCCTGGCCACCGATGTGGCGGAGTGGCTGGTGCGCCAGGGCGTGCCGTTCCGGGACGCCCACGAGATCGCGGGGGAGTGCGTGCGCGTGTGCGAGAACCACACCCCGGCGATCGACCTCGCCGAGCTGAGCGATGCCGAACTCGCCGGGATCAGCGAGCACCTCACGCCGGCCGTGCGGGAGGTGCTCACGGTGGCCGGGTCGATCGCCTCGCGTTCGGGCAAGGGCGGGACGGCGCCGATCCGGGTGGCCGAGCAGCTCGCCCGGGCGGGGGAGGAACTCGCGGACCTGCGCGCCTGGGCGGAGCCCGAGGGGGATGCGCCGGACGGGGACACCCCGGCCGCGTGAGCCGCGGGTCGTGATGCAACAGGAGCCGCCGACGACTGCGGGCGCCACGGCGAGTTCGGGCGCCACTGCGAGGGCCGGGGCCCCGCGCGAGGTCGTCACGGCCCTGGCCGATCGGGTGCTCACCGCCCCCGCGCGCCTCGGCCCGGCGGGCGAGCGCGTGCGCCTGGTGTGCCTGGACGGGTACGCCGGCGCCGGGAAGACCACCCTGGCCGCCGATCTTGCCCGAGAGCTGCAGCCCCGCCTGGCAGGGGACGGCCGGGGTGGGGACGAGCGGGCTGAGCCGGGGATCGCCGTCGTACACATGGACGACCTCTACGACGGCTGGGGCGGCCTGCCCGGGGCGGCCCAGACGCTGCGGACCGACCTGATCGACCCGATGTCCCGCGGGGGGTCGGGTTCCTACCGGCGCTACGACTGGCACCGCGGCCGGCGTGCCGAGCGGGTCGAGGTGCCCCGCCGCGCCGTCGTGCTGCTGGAGGGGTGCGGGAGCGCACCCCGGGTGTTGGACGACGTCGCCTCCCTGATCGTCTTCGTCACCGCACCCGACGAGGTGCGCCTCGCCCGAGGCCTCGCGCGCGACGGCGAGTCCGCCCGGGAGCACTGGCTCGCGTTCATGGCCGATGAGCGCACGGTGACGCGACGGGAGCGCACGCTCGAGCGCGCCGACGTGGTGCTGGACGAGGTCGGCCGGATCGTGCGGACGAGCCCCGTTGCCCCCGGGGTGGGCGCCGAGTGAGACAATCGGGGCCGTGAACTCCCTCCCCCCGGCACGAACCCCCGGCCGCGCCTGGTACGCGCGCAGCCCCCAGGAGGTCGCGACCGATCTGCTCGGCGGGCACCTGTCGGTCACCTCCCGCGAGGGGACCGTGACGGTGAGACTGACCGAGGTCGAGGCCTACGGCGCGCAGGACGACCCCGCCTCCCACGGCTACCGCGGCCGCACCGCCCGCAATGCGAGCATGTTCGGCCCTCCGGGCCGGCTGTACGTGTACTTCACCTATGGGATGCACTGGTGCGTCAACGTGGTCACCGGCGCCGACGGCTCCGGCTCGGCCGTGCTGCTGCGCGCCGGCGAGGTCGTGGCCGGGGGCGAGCTGGCACGCCGCCGGCGCACCACCTCCCGCGCCGCGAACGACCTCGCCAGCGGGCCCGCGCGGCTGGCCACGGCCCTGGGCATCACCGGCCATGCGGACGGCCTCGCGCTGGACTCCGAGGTGGGCCACCGCACCGGCGACGGCGTGACCGCCTCGCTGCGGGTGACGGATGTGGCACCCGGGCCGTGGCTGCACGGACCCCGAGTGGGGGTCTCGGGGGAAGGCGCCGACGGAAGCCGGTTCCCGTGGCGGTACTGGCTCGAGGGTGAGCCCACCGTCTCGCGATACCGGATGGGCTGAGCGCGCCGAGGGCCGATGCGTATGCTTCATCGGGGGCCGTTGCCGGCCCCGAGAACCGGCGGCGCCCCGCGCCGCCACGAGCGGAAGAGAGCCGATTCGTGAGTGACATCCTGGAGGAGCTGCGGTGGCGCGGCCTCGTCTCCCAGAGCACCGATGAGGACGCGCTGCGACGCGCCCTGGCGCAGGGATCGCTCACCTACTACGCGGGCTTCGACCCCACGGCGCCGAGCCTGCACCACGGTCACCTCGTGCAGCTCATCCTGCTGCGCCACCTCCAACTGGCCGGACACCGCCCGATCGCGCTGGTCGGCGGGGCCACCGGGCTCATCGGTGATCCGCGACAGTCGGGGGAGCGGGTCCTGAACTCCACCGACACCGTCGCGGAGTGGACCGAGCGGCTGCGCGGACAGATCGAGCCGTTCCTGGACTTCTCCGGCGAGCGCGGTGCGCTCCTGGTCAACAACCTGGACTGGACCGGCCCGCTCAGCGCGATCGAGTTGCTGCGCGACGTGGGCAAGCACTTCCGGATGGGCACCATGCTCACCCGCGAGATCGTGGCCAAGCGGCTGGAGTCCGAGGAGGGCCTGTCCTTCACGGAGTTCTCCTACCAGTTGCTGCAGGGCAACGACTTCCGCGAGCTGCACCGCCGCTACGGCGCCACGTTGCAGACCGGCGGCAGTGACCAGTGGGGGAACCTGCTGGCAGGGGTGGAACTCATCCGCAAGGCCGAGGGCGCCGCCGTGCACGCCCTGACCACACCGCTGATCACCAAGGCGGACGGCACCAAGTTCGGCAAGACCGAGGGCGGGGCGGTGTGGCTCGCGCCCGACATGATGACGCCCTACGCCTTCTACCAGTACTGGGTGAACGCCTCGGACGAGGACGCCGCCCGGTGGCTGCGGACCTTCACCTTCCGCAGCCGCGAGGAGATCGAGGCGATCACGGCCGAGTCCGCCGAGAAGCCCGCCGCGCGCCTGGCGCAGCGGACCCTGGCCGGCGACGTGACCACGCTCGTGCACGGTGAGTCGGCGACCACCGCGGTGCAGGCCGCGAGCCAGGCCCTCTTCGGGCGGGGCGAGCTGCGAGACCTGCCGGCGGAGGTAGTGGACGCCGCAGTCTCCGAGCTCCCCCGCGCCGAGGTGACCCTGGGCAGCACCACCGTACTGGACGCCTTCGTCGCCAGCGGCCTGGTGAAGGGACGCAACGAGGCACGCCGCACCCTCGCCGAGGGCGGGGTGTACGTGAACAACGTGAAGCAGGACGACGGCGACCGCGTGCTGAGCGCCGAGGACCTCCTCAGTGGTGGTCGTCACATCCTGCTCCGGCGGGGTCGGCGGGTGTTGGGTGCGGTGTCCGTGACCGGCTGATGGTGCGTTTGCGCAGGTCAGGGGCCTCTGCCTCCATCGAGCGATGGGGGTGGGGGCCCCGATTTGCGTGTGGGGTGGTGTGGGGGTAAGTTCTTCTCCTGTTGCGCCGAACGGGCCCGTGAGGGCCGGGGGTGTGTGACGCGGGACTGGTACGGACAGCCTGTGTGGTTGGTCGGAGGTTCCTCATCCTTCCTCTTTCTGGGTCTGGATCGCGATTTGCGGTTTGGGTGTGGGGGGTGTAGGGTGGAGAAGTTGCCCCGGATCGGGTCTGCTGGCTGGTGTTGGTGGGTTTGGTGTGTGTGGGTGTGTTGTTTGAGAACTCAACAGTGTGTTTTGTGATGTAGATGCCATGTGATGGCTGCTCATCGTTGCTTGTCCTGCTGTTTGTGGGGTGGGTGTTGGTGGGTGGTTGTTGCTTGTTTGTTTATGTTTTGATTTGCCTGCCACTGTGGTGGTGGGTGGGTCAGGGTTTCTTTGTATGGATCTTCACTCCTTGTGGGGTGTTGGTTTTGACGGAGAGTTTGATCCTGGCTCAGGACGAACGCTGGCGGCGTGCTTTACACATGCAAGTCGAACGATGAAGGGGTGCTTGCACTCTGGATTAGTGGCGAACGGGTGAGTAACACGTGAGTAACCTGCCCCAGACTCTGGGATAACTCCGGGAAACCGGGGCTAATACTGGATATGACGCCTGCCTGCATGGGTGGGTGTGTAAAGGGTTTCTGGTTTGGGATGGGCTCGCGGCCTATCAGCTTGTTGGTGGGGTGATGGCCTACCAAGGCTTTGACGGGTAGCCGGCCTGAGAGGGTGACCGGCCACACTGGGACTGAGACACGGCCCAGACTCCTACGGGAGGCAGCAGTGGGGAATATTGCACAATGGGCGCAAGCCTGATGCAGCGACGCCGCGTGAGGGATGACGGCCTTCGGGTTGTAAACCTCTTTCAGTAGGGAAGAAGCCTTTCGGGGTGACGGTACCTGCAGAAGAAGCGCCGGCTAACTACGTGCCAGCAGCCGCGGTAATACGTAGGGCGCAAGCGTTGTCCGGAATTATTGGGCGTAAAGAGCTCGTAGGCGGCTTGTCGCGTCTGCTGTGAAATCCTCAGGCTCAACCTGGGGCGTGCAGTGGGTACGGGCAGGCTAGAGTGCGGTAGGGGAGACTGGAATTCCTGGTGTAGCGGTGGAATGCGCAGATATCAGGAGGAACACCGATGGCGAAGGCAGGTCTCTGGGCCGTTACTGACGCTGAGGAGCGAAAGCATGGGGAGCGAACAGGATTAGATACCCTGGTAGTCCATGCCGTAAACGTTGGGCACTAGGTGTGGGGTCCATTCCACGGGTTCCGCGCCGTAGCTAACGCATTAAGTGCCCCGCCTGGGGAGTACGGCCGCAAGGCTAAAACTCAAAGGAATTGACGGGGGCCCGCACAAGCGGCGGAGCATGCGGATTAATTCGATGCAACGCGAAGAACCTTACCAAGGCTTGACATACACGGGAAGCCGCCAGAGATGGTGGTCTCTTTGGACACTCGTGTACAGGTGGTGCATGGTTGTCGTCAGCTCGTGTCGTGAGATGTTGGGTTAAGTCCCGCAACGAGCGCAACCCTCGTCCTATGTTGCCAGCACGTTATGGTGGGGACTCATAGGAGACTGCCGGGGTCAACTCGGAGGAAGGTGGGGATGACGTCAAATCATCATGCCCCTTATGTCTTGGGCTTCACGCATGCTACAATGGCCGGTACAAAGGGTTGCGATACTGTGAGGTGGAGCGAATCCCAGAAAGCCGGTCTCAGTTCGGATTGGGGTCTGCAACTCGACCCCATGAAGTCGGAGTCGCTAGTAATCGCAGATCAGCAATGCTGCGGTGAATACGTTCTCGGGCCTTGTACACACCGCCCGTCAAGTCATGAAAGTCGGTAACACCCGAAGCCGGTGGCCCAACCCCTTGTGGGAGGGAGCTGTCGAAGGTGGGATCGGCGATTAGGACTAAGTCGTAACAAGGTAGCCGTACCGGAAGGTGCGGCTGGATCACCTCCTTTCTAAGGAGCACTACTGATGCTGCTGCACGCGTCGCCGGCGCGCTGACCCTGCTTGGGTTGGTGTGGTGGTGGTGGTGTGGTGGTGTGGCCGAACACTTACCAGTTTGTGGTGGGTGGGGGTGCCTGGTGTTTCGTGGGTGGAACGTCTACATCACTCCTGCTGTTGGTTGCTCGTTGTATGCGGGTGATTGGTGGTGGGGGCACACTGTTGGGTTTTGAGGCAACACGCCTCCCGCATGCTTGGTGTGTGGGTGGGGTTGTTACTTCGAAGCTGGGCCCTCACGGGTTCTCGTCTCTCTTGTTGGAGGGGTGGGGGTTTGTGTGTGGGGTTGGTTGTTTGAGAACTGCACAGTGGACGCGAGCATCTTTAGTCTTTGTGGTTGAAGTGTTTAAGAGCAGTCGGTGGATGCCTTGGCATCAGGAGCCGAAGAAGGACGTGGTAGCCTGCGATAAGCCTCGGGGAGTTGGCAAACGAGCATTGATCCGAGGGTGTCCGAATGGGGAAACCCCGCACGAGTCATGTCGTGTGACCCGCATCTGAATATATAGGGTGTGTGGAGGGAACGTCGGGAAGTGAAACATCTCAGTACCGACAGGAAGAGATATTCCGTGAGTAGTGGCGAGCGAAAGCGGATGAGGCTAAACCGTGTGCGTGTGATACCCGGCAGGGGTTGCGTATGCGGGGTTGTGGGACCTTCCTTGCCACGCTGCCGTAGTGGTGAAGGAGTGAGAAAGTCGTGTCATAGTCGAACACTCTTGAACGGGTGGGGATACAGGGTGCGACCCCCGTAGACGAAATGGCATGGCCTCCTGGGAGTGTTCCCGAGTAGCACGGGGCCCGTGAAATCCCGTGTGAATCTGGCAAGACCACTTGCTAAGCCTAAATACTACCTGATGACCGATAGCGGAACAGTACCGTGAGGGAAAGGTGAAAAGTACCCCGGGAGGGGAGTGAAATAGTACCTGAAACCGGCTGCTTACAATCCGTCGGAGCCTCCTTGGTTGGGGTGACGGCGTGCCTTTTGAAGAATGAGCCTGCGAGTTAGTGGTACGTGGCGAGGTTAACCCGTGTGGGGAAGTCGTAGCGAAAGCGAGTCTTAACCGGCGTTAGTCGCGTGCTCTAGACCCGAAGCGAAGTGATCTACCCATGGGCAGGTTGAAGCGCGGGTAAGACCGTGTGGAGGACCGAACCCACCAGGGTTGAAAACCTGGGGGATGACCTGTGGGTAGGGGTGAAAGGCCAATCAAACTTCGTGATAGCTGGTTCTCCCCGAAATGCATATAGGTGCAGCGTTACGTGTTTCTTGCCGGAGGTAGAGCTACTGGATGGCCGATGGGCCTCACCAGGTTACTGACGTCAGCCAAACTCCGAATGCCGGTAAGTGAGAGCGTAGCAGTGAGACTGTGGGGGATAAGCTTCATAGTCGAGAGGGAAACAGCCCAGACCACCAGCTAAGGCCCCTAAGCGTGTGCTAAGTGGGAAAGGATGTGGAGTTGCACAGACAACCAGGAGGTTGGCTTAGAAGCAGCCACCCTTGAAAGAGTGCGTAATAGCTCACTGGTCAAGTGATTCCGCGCCGACAATGTAGCGGGGCTCAAGCACACCGCCGAAGCTGTGGCATTCACACAATAACTAAGCCTTTGTGGTTCAGGTGTGTGGATGGGTAGGGGAGCGTCGTGTGGGCAGTGAAGCTGCGGAGTGATCCAGTGGTGGAGCCTACACGAGTGAGAATGCAGGCATGAGTAGCGAATGACGGGTGAGAAACCCGTCCGCCGAATGACCAAGGGTTCCAGGGCCAGGTTAATCCGCCCTGGGTAAGTCGGGACCTAAGGCGAGGCCGACAGGCGTAGTCGATGGACAACGGGTTGATATTCCCGTACCGGCGAAGTACCGCCCATACCGAACCTTGTGATACTAACCATCCGAACCACACCACCGGTAGCCTTCGGGCTTCCACCGGTGTGGGGAGCGTGGGACCTTAACGGGTAGTAGGTAAGCGTATTAACAGGGGTGACGCATGAAGGTAGCCAGTTGGAGCGATGGTTGTCTCCTTCCAAGGTTGTAGGACGTGTGGTAGGCAAATCCGCCACACATAGGTCTGAGAACTGATGGTGACCGCTTTAGCGGGAATATGGTGATCCTACGGTGCCTAGAAAAGCCTCGACGCGATGGTATGAGCCGCCCGTACCCCAAACCGACTCAGGTGGTCAGGTAGAGAATACTAAGGCGATCGAGAGAATCGTGGTTAAGGAACTCGGCAAAATGCCCCCGTAACTTCGGGAGAAGGGGGGCCCGGACCGTGACCCACCCATGCGGTGGTGAGCGGGTAAGGGCCGCAGAGACCAGGGAGAAGCGACTGTTTACTAAAAACACAGGTCCGTGCGAAGTCGCAAGACGATGTATACGGACTGACGCCTGCCCGGTGCTGGAAGGTTAAGAGGACGGGTTAGTCACCTAGTGGCGAAGCTCAGAATTTAAGCCCCAGTAAACGGCGGTGGTAACTATAACCATCCTAAGGTAGCGAAATTCCTTGTCGGGTAAGTTCCGACCTGCACGAATGGCGTAACGACTTCTCCGCTGTCTCAACCGCGAACTCGGCGAAATTGCATTACGAGTAAAGATGCTCGTTACGCGCAGCAGGACGGAAAGACCCCGGGACCTTTACTATAGCTTGGTATTGGTGTTCGGAGCGGCTTGTGTAGGATAGGTGGGAGACTGTGAAACATCAACGCCAGTTGGTGTGGAGTCGTCCTTGAAATACCACTCTGGTCGCTTTGGACATCTAACTTCGGTCCGTGATCCGGACCAGGGACAGTGCCTGGTGGGTAGTTTAACTGGGGCGGTTGCCTCCCAAAATGTAACGGAGGCGCCCAAAGGTTCCCTCAGCCTGGTTGGCAATCAGGTGTTGAGTGTAAGTGCACAAGGGAGCTTGACTGTGAGACCGACAGGTCGAACAGGGACGAAAGTCGGGACTAGTGATCCGGCGGTGGCTTGTGGAAGCGCCGTCGCTCATCGGATAAAAGGTACCCCGGGGATAACAGGCTGATCTTGCCCAAGAGTCCATATCGACGGCATGGTTTGGCACCTCGATGTCGGCTCGTCGCATCCTGGGGCTGGAGTCGGTCCCAAGGGTTGGGCTGTTCGCCCATTAAAGCGGCACGCGAGCTGGGTTTAGAACGTCGTGAGACAGTTCGGTCCCTATCCGCTGCGCGCGCAGGAAACTTGAGAAGGGCTGTCCTTAGTACGAGAGGACCGGGACGGACTAACCTCTGGTGTGCCAGTTGTTCCGCCAGGAGCACGGCTGGTTAGCTACGTTGGGAAGGGATAACCGCTGAAGGCATCTAAGCGGGAAGCCTGCTTCAAGATGAGGTTTCCATCACCATTTGGTGGAGAGGCTCCCAGTAGACCACTGGGTGATAGGCCGGAAGTGGAAGCAGGAACTAACGACCTGTGGAGCTGACCGGTACTAATAAGCCGATCACTTCAACACCAACACACTCACTAAAAACAATGTGCTACGCGTCCACTGTGCGGTTCCCGAACCACCACACCCACCACCCGGAGCCTCCGGGTAGGGTCTGGTACAAGTTCACACGAGTTACGGCGGCCATAGCGAGGCGGGAAACGCCCGGCATCCATTCCGAACCCGGAAGCTAAGCCCCTCAGCGCCGATGGTACTGCCCTGGAGACGGGGTGGGAGAGTAGGACACCGCCGAACACCCATTAAGCCGAGAGCCCCCAACCCACCCGGGTCTGGGGGCTCTCGCACACCCACACCCACCCACGGCGAGACACCTCCTCTGCTGCCAGCGCGTCGCACCGGCCGGCCTCGTGAGGGGGTGTCTTGGAGTCTGTTGCGGTGGGGTTTCCATGAGTTGTGGCCCGACGCACGTCGCTCCACGCGGCCTGAGGTGCGCGTGGAGAGTATCGTGGGGTGGCCCATGTTCTTGGGCGTTGTAGGCCCCTCAAGTCCGGAGTACCCATGTCCACTGATCCTGACCGTCAGCGCGATTCGCGCTCGAGTTCCTCCCAGGGGAGCGGTAGTGGTCGGCGCGACTGGCGGGACTCTCGTTCTACCGGTTCCCGGAGCGACGGTCGACCGAGTAGCACTGGTCGTGCCAGTGACCGCCGCGAGGGTGGCTACCGCGGCAACAGTGACCGCCGTGAGGGCGGTCAGCGGCGCGAGTGGAGCGGGTCCCGTGAGGGCGGCCCCCGCCGCGAGGGTGAGCGCCGCGAGGGTGGCTACCGGGGCAACAGTGACCGTGGTGAGCGCCGTGAGGGTGGCTACCGCGGCAGCAGCGACCGCCGTGAGGGCGGTCAGCGTCGCGAGTGGAGCGGGTCCCGTGAGGGCGGCCCCCGCCGCGAGGGTGAGCGCCGCGAGGGTGGCTACCGCGGCAGCAGCGACCGCCGTGAGGGCGGTCAGCGTCGCGAGTGGAGCGGGTCCCGTGAGGGCGGCCCCCGCCGCGAGGGTGAGCGCCGCGAGGGTGGCTACCGCGGCAGCAGCGACCGCCGTGAGGGCGGTCAGCGTCGCGAGTGGAGCGGGTCCCGTGAGGGCGGCCCCCGCCGCGAGGGTGAGCGCCGCGAGGGTGGCTACCGCGGCAGCAGCGACCGCCGTGAGGGCGGTCAGCGTCGCGAGTGGAGCGGGTCCCGTGAGGGCGGCCCCCGCCGCGAGGGTGAGCGCCGCGAGGGTGGCTACCGCGGCAGCAGCGACCGCCGTGAGGGCGGTCAGCGTCGCGAGTGGAGCGGGTCCCGTGAGGGCGGCCCCCGCCGCGAGGGTGAGCGCCGCGAGGGTGGCTACCGCGGCAGCAGCGACCGCCGTGAGGGCGGTCAGCGTCGCGAGTGGAGCGGTCCCCGTGAGGGCGGCCCCCGCCGCGAGGGTGAGCGCCGCGAGGGTGGCTACCGCGGCAGCAGCGACCGCCGTGAGGGCGGTCAGCGTCGCGAGTGGAGCGGTCCCCGTGAGGGCGGTCAGCGTCGCGAGTGGAGCGGTCCCCGTGAGGGCGGCCCCCGCCGCGAGGGTGAGCGCCGCGAGGGCGGTTACCGGGGCAACAGTGACCGCCGTGAGGGTGGTTACCGGGGCAACAGTGACCGCCGTGAGGGTGGTTACCGGGGCAACAGTGACCGCCGCGAGGGTGGCTACCGCGGCAACAGCGAGCGTGGCGGAAGTGGCCGGTACGGCGATTCCCGCGGTGGCGGCTACCGGGGTTCCGGTCCTCGTCGGGACGACCGGCGGGACGACCGTCGCGGTCCGTCCCTGCGCCCGGGCCAGGAGAGGCGTGCCGAGCGCGTGCCCGAGCCGGACCTCCCCGAGGACATCGAGTTCAGCATGCTCGATCGCGAGACGCGCCGTTCTCTGCGCGGTCTGACCAAGGACAACGCCGAGCGCGTCGGCCTGCACCTGGTGATGGCCGGCCGTCTCATGGACAGCGATCCCGAGGCCGCATACGAACACGCCCAGGCGGCCGGCCGTCGTGGCGCACGCATCGACGTGGTGCGCGAGGCGGTCGCACTCACGGCCTACGCCACAGGTCGCTACGCCGAGGCGCTTCGGGAGCTGCGGACCGTCCGCCGCCTCAGCGGTCAGGACGAGCACCGGGCGATCGAGGCCGACGCCGAACGCGGCCTCGGGCGCCCGGAGCGTGCGCTCGAACTGGTCAAGGAGGCGCCCGACTCACTGACGACGGCGGAGCGCATCGAACTCGCCATCGTCGAGGCCGGCGCACGCGTGGACCTCGGCGAGCCCGAGATGGCGTTGATTCGCCTGGACGAGCTCTCGGTGCCCAAGCGCCACGCCGAGCTGGCGGCACGCGTCGACCTCGCACGGGTGCCCGCACTGCGGGCGCTCGGTCGCGACGACGAGGCCGACGCGATCGAGTCGAACTCCTCGCTCGTATCGAACGACGAGGAGGACGACATCCAGGTGTTCGACCTCGCCGAGTCCGATGAGGACGACGTCGAGGCCGACGCGCAGCCGGAGGTTGCGGCTGAGCCGGAGCCGGATGTTGAGCCGGAGCCGGAGCCGGAGCCGGAGCCGGATGTCGAGCCGGAGCCGGAGCCGGAGCCCGAGCCGAAGTCCGAGCCCGAGCCGAAGTCCGAGCCGGAGCCGAAGTCCAAGCCGACGACGAAGCCTGCCGTAGGCTTCAATGCGGACCTCCCGGACGCCGATGAGGACGGAGCACTGTTCTGACATGCCCACGTTGATCGAGAGCGCAGCCCCTTCCACCGTGCACGATGCCGTGCTGCTCGATCTCGACGGGGTCGTCTACCGCGGCGCACAGCCCGTCGAGCATGCGGCGGAGGCCATCGGTGCCCTGAGCGATTCCGGGGCCACCCCGGTGTACGTCACCAACAACGCCAACCGCCCCCCGAGCGTGGTGGCCGATCAGCTCGACTCGCTCGGCATCCCGACCGATCCGGCTCACGTCATGACGGCGTCCCTGGCGGGTGCCGCAATGCTCGCCACCATGATCGAACCCGGCTCGCGTGTGCTCGCCGTCGGTGGCGCCGGCCTCATCGAGGCGCTCGAGGGCCACGGCTTTCAGGTAGTGGACTCCGCAACCGATGAACCTGTGGCGGTGATCCAGGGTTTCGCCCCGACCATCGGGTGGCCGCAACTCACGGAGGCGGCCTACGCCATCAACGCCGGCGCAACCTACGTGGCCACCAACCTTGATGCCACCCTTCCGACCGAGCGCGGTATGGCGGTCGGGAACGGTTCGCTCATCGCGGCGGTGCGCAACGCCACAGGGGTCGACCCGGTCTCCTCCGGGAAGCCGCAGCCGGGTATCTTCCACCAGGCCGCGGCGCTGGTGGGTTCCCAACGCCCGATCGCCGTGGGTGATCGACTCGACACCGATCTCGCCGGCGCCGTGGCGGCAGGCTACGTCGGCATGCACGTCCTGACGGGTGTGAGCCGGGTGCCGCACCTCCTGCGCGCAGCGCCGGCCGAGCGGCCGAACCTGCTGGCCCTCGACCTGCGCGGTCTGCATCAGGAGCACCCCGCGGTCTCCGAGTCCGGCGGCCGCTGGCGCTGCCGGTCGGCGATCGTGGAGCGGGGGTCCGACGAGCTCATCCTGCGTCGCGGTGAGCAGACCATGGCCGCGCACTCGGTGGACCACCTCACGATGGATGAGTTGCGCGCCCTGTGCGAAGCAGCCTGGACCCTCAGCGACGACGGTGAGAGTGCCGGCGACCTACCGACCGCCGACCTGCCGGTGCACGCGTGAGCGAGCCCACCGAGGCCACGCAGGACCTGGCGCTGCCGACGCCGGAGGAGTTCGACGCACTCCCGCTGCATCACCAGGCCGACCTCCTGGAACGGGTGCAGCAGCGACTCGCGGAACGTCTCGACGCCTCGGCGTCCTGATGGCACGTCTGGACGCCGCGCTCGTCCAGCGCGGCCTCGCCACCTCACGCACCCGTGCGCAGCGTCTCATCGCGCAGAGCCGGGTGCTGGTCAACGACGCCGTCGTCACCCGGGCCGCCACCCCTGTCCAGGACGGCGACGCCGTGACGGTCGCCGGTGAGGAGGACTACGTCTCCCGGTCCGCGCACAAACTGCTCGGCGCGCTGGACACCTTCGGCGCACTGCCGGATGCGCCACGCGTGGCCGGGGTGCGCGCCCTCGACGCCGGCGCATCCACCGGGGGATTCACCCAGGTGTTGCTGGAGCGTGGCGCCGAGCAGGTCGTGGCCGTCGATGTCGGCACCGACCAACTCCACCCGGCACTGCGGGCCGACCCACGCGTGGCTGTCATGGAGCACACCAACGTGCGCACTCTGACCCCCGGCGACATCGGCGGCCAGGTGGAGCTCCTCGTGGCCGACCTCTCCTTCATCTCCCTGCGCCTGGTGCTGGATGCCTTCGCCGCGTGCCTGCGCCCGGGGGGCCACGCCGTCGTCCTCGTCAAACCACAGTTCGAGGTCGGTCGTGAGCGGCTCGGTGCCGGGGGCATCGTCACGGACGCCGGGGCCCGCACCGACGCGGTGATAGGGGTGTTGCGTGCCGCCCACACCGGCGGGTGGCGGGTGCGTGCCGTCGCTCCCTCGATCCTGCCCGGCACCCACGGCAACCGGGAGTATCTGGCATGGTGGCAGGCACCGGCAGCGCAGGATGCGACGCTCGAGCCCGAGGATCGGGTCGAGGAGATGCTGCGTGACCTGGCCCGGCGCGGCACGAACGGCGAGCTGGCCGTCGCAGAATGGGAGACGTGGTGAATCGTTGCGTTCTGGTGGTCTCGCACACCCATGAGCGAGCCCTGCGCGCCCGCGCACAGGTGAACCACCTCCTGGCCGCCCGCGGATTCCGCACCGTCAGTGAGTCAGACCTGCCGCACACGAGCGACGGCGCCGCCGCCCTGCCCCCGGGTGTCGAACTGGTCATCGTGCTCGGCGGCGACGGCACGATCCTGCGTGCCGCCGAGACGGTACGTGGCACCGACGTGCCCATCATCGGGATCAACCTCGGTCACATCGGCTTCCTCGCGGAACTCGACGACACGGACCTGGAGCAGGTGGTCGAGCAGATCGCCGCCCGCGACTACACCGTGGAACGCCGCATGACCGTGGACGTGGAGGTCGTCGGACCCGACGGCGCCACCCGCACCGCGTGGGCTGTGAACGAGGCGGCCATCGAGAAGGCAGCCCGGGAGCGGATGATCGAGATGACGGTCGGGGTCGACGGGCGCGCCCTGGAGAGTTTCGGGGCCGACGGCGTGGTGCTGGCCACCCCGACCGGATCCACCGCGTATGCGTTCTCCGCCGGAGGACCGGTGGTGTGGCCCGATGTCGAGGCGATGCTCCTGGTCCCGCTCAGCGCCCACGCCCTGTTCGCCCGGCCCCTGGTGGTGGGGCCCGACAGCGTGCTGGAGGTGGAACTCCTCGCGCGCAACGGCACCGCCGCGGTGATGTGGTGCGATGGCCGCCGCAGCCTCGACCTCGCCCCTGGCAGCCGCGTCACGGTGCGCCGGGGATCGCACGCCGTCCCGATCGCACGCCTGCGCCCCGGGCCCTTCTCCTCCCGACTGGTGGCCAAGTTCGACCTGCCGGTGCACGGCTGGCGGGGGGGTCGCGAACGGTGATCGAGGAGATCGAGGTCGCCGACCTCGGTGTGATCGCGAAGGCCAATCTCGCGCTGCACCCCGGGCTCACCGTGATCACCGGGGAGACCGGCGCCGGCAAGACCATGCTGCTGACCGCACTGAACCTCCTGCTGGGCGGCAAGGCGGACCTCGCGCTGATCCGCGCGGGTGCCGACCGCTCCAGCGTGGAGGGCACCTTCCGCGCCGTCCCCGCCGCCGTCGCCGAGCGCGCACGCGAGGCTGGTGCTGAACTCGACGAGGACACCCTCATCGTGGCGCGCACCCTGACCAACGGTGGGCGCTCCCGTGCCCACCTGGGCGGGCGCAGCGTGCCCGCCGGGGTGCTGGCCGAGATCGGCCAGGACCTGATCACCGTGCACGGGCAGGCCGACCAGATGCGGCTGCGCTCCGCAGCCCGGCAGCGCGACCTGGTGGATGCCTTCGCCCCCGCCGGCCACGCCGACCTCCTGGCCCGGGTCGCCGAGACCGCCCACGAGGCGCGTCGCACCCGGGAGTCGCTCGACGCGCTCGAGGCGGGCGCCCGCACCCGCAGGATCGAACTGGAGTCGCTGCGCACCGCGCTCGCGGAGATCGACGACGTGGACCCGCAACCCGCCGAGGACGACCGACTGCGGGAGGAGGCAGACCGGCTGGACAACATCGAGGACCTGCGCCAGGCCGTCTTCAGCGCCCGCAGCAACCTGCAGGGCCAGGATGCCGAGGCGCCCGGCGCCGCGGGGAACCTGCAGGAGGCGGCGCGCTGGTTGACGCGGGTCTCCTCGCACGACTCCGCGCTCGCCTCGCTCGCCGAACGTGCCACGCAGGCGGCACGCGTCGCTGCCGATCTGGACGCCGAGCTTGCCGTCATCGCCACGGAACTGGATGCCGATCCCGACCGGCTCGACGCCATCCACGCCCGACGGGCGGTGCTGAACACCCTGGCACGTTCCTACGGCATGCCCTTCGGGGAGCGCAGGCCCGAGGACCCGCCGGCCGGGAGCGTGGATGCCGTGCTGGCGTGGGCGGGCGCCGCACGCGAGCGACTCGCGGAGCTCACCGGCCCCGGGGCGGATCCGCGGGCGTTGGCCGAGCGACTGGAGGAACTCACCCAGGAACTGACGAGGCTGTGTGCCGAGGTCACCGCGAACCGGCGCACGGCGGGGGCACACCTCGCGCAGGCGGTCACCTCCGAGCTGCGGGAACTCGCGATGCCCGCGGCGGCCGTGGAGGTGTCCATCGAACCCACACAGCCAGGCGCCACGGGCGCCGACGACGTGGCCATCCTCCTTGCCCCGCACCCCGGGGCCTCGGCCCGCCCCCTGGGCCAGGGCGCCTCCGGCGGTGAACTCTCCCGCGTCATGCTCGCGCTCGAGGTCGCCCTCGCCCAGCAGCGGGGCGCAGCCGGGCCGGGCACCTTCGTCTTCGACGAGGTCGATGCCGGGATCGGCGGGCGCACGGCCGGCTCGATCGGACTGCGCCTGGCCACCTTGGCGCGACGCAGCCAGGTGGTGGTCGTCACCCACCTCGCGCAGGTCGCCGTGTACGGGGACCGGCATCTCGTGGTGCACAAGCGGCAGTCCACCACCGACACGGTCACCGAGGTCAGCCAGGTGACGGGAGCCGAGCGCGTGGCCGAGATCGCCCGGATGCTCTCCGGCGAGTCCACCGCGACCGCCCTGGAACACGCGGCCACCCTGCTGCATGGCGCGCGTGGGACGATAGACGCACAATGACACCTCGCCTGCCTTTCCGGAGCAAGCAGCCGGAGCACACCGACGACGCGGCGCTGCGCGGCCCAGCCCGCGTGGACCCTCGCACCAAGACGCTGACCAAGCGGTTGCGCGAGGGCGACATCGCGATCATCAACCACGTCGACATCGACCGCGTCTCCGCGGAGGCCCTGGTGGCGTGCAAGCCCGCTGCGGTCATCAATGCGGCCGCCTCCACCTCCGGTCGCTATCCCAACATCGGACCGCAGATCCTGCTGGACGCCGGTATCCCCCTGATCGACCACGTCGGTGAGGAGGTCATGGCGATCAAGGAGGGCTCCGCCGTCGCGGTGGCCGGAGCCACCGTCTCCGCGCGCGGGGAGACGTTCACGGGTGCCCTGCAGAACCAGGAGACGATCACGGCCGCCACCGAGGAGGCACGTGCGGGGCTGTCGGAGCAGATCGAGGCGTTCGCCGCGAACACCCTGGACTACATGGTGCGCGAACGCGACCTGCTCCTGGACGGTATCGGCTCACCCGAGATCAGCACCGAGATCGACGGGCGAAGCGTTCTCATCGTGGTGCGCGGCTACCACTACAAGGAGGACCTCGCGATGCTGCGGTCCTTCATCCGGGAGAGCAAGCCCGTGCTCATCGGCGTGGACGGCGGGGCCGATGCCATCATCGAGGCCGGTTGGACCCCGGACCTCATCGTGGGGGACATGGACTCCGTCTCCGACGACGCGCTAACCTGTGGCGCCGAGATCGTGGTGCACGCCTACCGCGACGGCCGCGCGCCCGGGCAGGCTCGGGTGGAGCGACTCGGCGCGAAGCACGTGGTGTTCCCCGCCACCGGTACCAGCGAGGACGTGGCGATGCTGCTCGCCGATGACCTCGGCGCCGACCTCATCGTCGCGGTGGGAACGCACGCCACGCTCGTGGAGTTCCTCGACAAGGGACGCTCCGGCATGGCCTCTACCTTCCTCACCCGCCTGCGCGTAGGCGGCAAGCTCGTGGATGCCAAGGGCGTCTCCCGCCTGTACCGCTCCACCGTGTCCACCGGGCAGCTCATGCTGTTGGTGGCCGCGGGCCTGCTCGCCCTGCTCGTGGCGTTGTGGGCGACCCCGGTGGGGCAGACCTTCGTCGAACTCGCCCTGGCGAGGTGGGACGATGTCGCGTCCAGTATCAGCCAGCTCTTCTCGGGGGATTGAGTCGTGATCGACTTCCGCTACCACGTCGTCTCACTCATCTCGGTGTTGCTCGCCCTCGCCGTCGGCATCGTGCTCGGCGCCGGACCGCTGCAGGGAGCCATCGCCGACACCCTGACCGTGCAGGTGGAGACCCTGCGCGAGGAACGCTCCCAACTGCGCGCCGAGGTCGAGGAGGCCGGGGTGCAGCTCGACCGCAACGCCACCTACATCGAGGCGACCGCACCCGCCCTCCTCTCCGACGTCATGCCGCAGTGGCGGGTGGCCGTGGTGACCCTCCCGGGTGTGGCGGAGGACGATCTGGAGGGCGTCACCGAGCGCATCGACGAGGCCGGTGGCCGGGTGACCGCCACAGTGGCGCTCACCGACATGTGGGCGGACGCCGGTCAGGGCGCCTTCCGTGCGCAGCTCGCCTCACGCGTCGGGGACGACCTCACGCAGCAGCCGCAGGAGGCGGGTGACCAAGTGGTCCTCGGATACGCCCTCGCTCAGGCGCTGACGGAGGATGCCGCACTCGCGGGCGCCGAGGAGGCGACCGCCATCCGCACCGCGTTCACCGAGGGTGAGGAGCCGCTCGTCGCGAACTGGGCCTCCGAGGAAGTAGCCGACATGGTGGTGGTGGTGACGCCGTTGACCACCCTGGCCGAGGACGCTGACGACGAGCAGATCGCCCAGACGACGGCGCGCAACGAGTCCTGGCGTGTGGTCACCGCAGCCGTGGCGGACCGGGCGACCACCGTGGCGACGGGGTATGCCCGCAGCGACGCCGACGTCCTGGTCGCGATCCGCGTCGCTGAGACCGTGACCACGGTGGACGGGCTCTCCTCCGCGGTCGGGCGGATCAGCGTGCCGCTCGCCCTCGCCGCGACGCAGTCTGGCCTGGACCCCCAGGCCTACGGCTACGGCATCGGCGCCACCCAGGACGTGCCCACCGTGGTGCGCCTGGACCCACCGGCCACCGTGGTGCTGCCCGACCCGGCCGACGTCGACGGCGGTGAACCCGAGGACTCCGCCACGGACGTGACCGACGAGCCGACCGATGAGGAGTCCCCGTGAGCAGCCTGTTCCCCGCCCTCGTCGGGGCGAGTTGGACGACGGCGGCGCTCGCCCAGGTGCGCAGCGCGCCGCGCCCACAGCTCGAACGCACCAACTACGCAGGCCGCACCGTCAGCCTCGGCGGGGGGATCGCCGCCGCCACCGGGGTCCTGGCGAGCACCCTGGCGGCCACGCAGGACTCCCGCGTGCGCGCGGCGGCGGGCCTCGCCGTCGCCACCGCGGGCGGACTCGGGGCACTGGACGACCTCACCGAACAACCGCAGGACTCCGGCACCAAGGGCCTGAAGGGCCACCTTCGAGCACTCGCCCAGGGCCGGGTGACCACCGGCGCCGCCAAGCTCCTCGGCATCACCGCAGCCTCCGCCGTCGCCGGGTGCCTGATCGCCTCCGCCCGGGGCGGCAGCGCGCGCGGGCGGGTGCTGGACGCGGTGACCTCGGCAGGTCTGATCGCGGGAACCGCGAATCTCGTCAACCTGCTGGACCTGCGCCCCGGACGAGCCCTGAAGGTCACCGCGGCGGCAGCCGCGCCACTCGCGATGGCCGCGGGTGCGGCCGGTGGTACGGCTGCGGGCGTGCTCGGCACCAGCCTTGCCGCCGCGCCCTCGGACCTCGCCGAGACCACGATGCTGGGGGATACCGGCGCCAACGCCCTCGGGGCGGCACTCGGGGTCGCGCTCGCCACGCACCGCAGCCGGGAACTGCGACTCGGCGTGCTCGCGCTCACCGTGGCAGCCACCCTGGCCAGCGAGCGGATCAGTTTCTCCCGGGTGATCGCCGAGAACACGGTGTTGCACCGGATCGACCGCTTCGGCGTCCGTGCCCCCTGAGGGCGGCGCGGCCACTGGGGGCGGCGGACGACTGCGCGCGCTGACCTCCTCGGTGGCGGGGGCCGCGCTGGTGATCACGGCGATCACCCTGGTGGCCCGGATCGTCGGCTTCCTGCGCTGGTTCGCGCTGAATGCCTGGGTGGGCCCGAATGAGATCGGCACCGCCTACGGCACCGCGAACACGATCCCCAACGTGCTGTTCGAGGTGGCCGCCGGCGGAGCCCTGGCCGGTGCCGTGGTCCCCGTGGTGGCGGCGGCGCTCGCCCACGGCACCCGGTTGGACTCCTCCCGCGCGGCGTCCGCGCTGCTGAGCTGGACGCTGCTGGTCCTCGTGCCGCTCGGTGCACTGACCGCGCTGGCGGCCCCGGTCTTCATCGGTTTCCTGCTCGCCGGCCAGGAGGTCGCCGCTGATCAGCGCGAGCTCGCCGTCGCGCTGCTGCGCATGTTCGCCGTGCAGATCCCGCTGTACGGCGTGGCGGTGGTGCTCTCCGGGGTACTGCAGGCCCACCGCCGCTTCGTGGCGCCGGCGCTGGCACCACTGCTCAGCTCACTCGTGGTGATGACGAGCTACTACCTCTTCGGCACCCTGACCGCCGACGGCGTGGCCCCGGCCGACCTGTCGAGTGCCGCCGTCGCGTGGCTGGGGTGGGGCACCACGGCCGGTGTGGTCATGCTCGTGCTCCCGCTGGTCCCGCCGCTGTGGCGCGAGGGGATCCGCCTGCGCCCCGGTCTCACCTTCCCCGACGGTCAGGGTCGGCGGGCCCGCTCCCTGGCGCTGGCCGGAGCCGGCGGACTGCTCGCCCAGCAGGTCAGCGTGGTCGTGGCCATCCGGGTCGCGAACACCGCCGGTTCCCCCGATGGCACCCTGACCGTCTACCAGAGTGCCCAGGCGGTGCTGCTGCTGCCGTACGCGGTGCTCGCGATCCCGGTCGCAACCGCGATGTTCCCGCGACTGTCCCACCTGGCGGCCATCCGGGAGCACGGCGCGATGGCCAGGGAGAGCGCCCTGTCCACGCGCGCCATCCTCGCGATCGCGATCGCCGGGGCGGCGGCGCTCGCCGCCGCCGCCGTGCCGGTGGAGGCCCTGTTCGGGTCGGTCGCCCGCTCCGGCAGCGTCGACGGCCTGGCCGAGGCGGTCGTCGCGGGCTCGCTGAGCGTGGTCGGTCTGGCGTTGATGTACCACCTCAGTCGGGTGCTCCTGGCCGACTCCCACAGCCGTGACGCGCTGGTCGCGACCAGCGTCGGATGGCTCACGGTGGCGGCCGTCGCCGCCGGTGGGGCGCTGGCGATCGAGCCCGGCGACGGCGTGGCGACCCTGACGCTGCTCGGGCTCGCCGCCTCGGTGGGCACCCTGGTCGGGGGCGTGGTGGCCCTGGTCGCGGTGCGACGCCGACTCGGCGGTGCCGCCCTCGCGGGACTCGGGCGCACCGCGGGCAGTGGGCTGCTGGCCCTCACGTTCGGTGTCCTGGCCGGGGGAGCCCTCAGCCGGTGGCTGCTCGACCCGGCCTCGGCTGCTGGTGCGCCCGAACCTCTCACGCCCGGGGTCTGGGCGGGGATCGTCGGGACGCTCGCCGGTCTCCTGGCGATGCTGCTGGTGGTGGCCACGCTCGCCCTGCTGGACCGTGCGGCGCTGCGTCGATTGATCGCGGCGCGGCGCTCGGGTTCGGCGGCTGCTCCTGCGGCGCCGGAGGCGCTGGTCGAGAATGATCCCAGCGGCGCGAGTGGCGTCGACACCAGTGAGGGACGGGAGCGGGAGTGACACGCATTCTGCAGGTGCTGGGGCACGCCAGCGGCGGTATCGCGGTGCACGCCGCCGATCTGGCCCGCGGGCTGCGGGAGGCCGGCGAGAACGTGCTCGTCGTCGCGCCCCCGGACACGCTCGAGCGATTCTCCTTCGGGTCGAGTCGAGCGATGCCCTGGCCCTCACCCCGCAGGCCGCTCGCCTCGTGGCGCGGCCTGCGGGCGCTTCGCACCCTGGTGCGTGGCAGCGACGTGGTGCATGCGCACGGTCACCAGGCCGGGGCGCTGGCGTGCCTGGCGGCGCTCGGCACGGGAGTCCCGGTGATCGTCTCCTGGCACAACACCGTCCTGGCGCAGCGGGGGATCGGCGCGCTCGCGGAACGGTTCCAGGCGCGGCGTGCCGCGCTCGTCACGGGTGCCTCCGGTGACCTGGTGGAGCGTGCCCGCGAGGTGGGTGCCCGCAGCGCGCAGCTCGCGCCGGTCGCGGCGCCGGCCGCCGGATCGTGGCGGGGCGGCGCCGAGGCGGCGCGTTCGGGCCTGCTGGGGCAGGGGCCTGATACACAGCCGCGGGAGGTGTGGATCCTCACCGTCTCGCGGTTCGCGCCGCAGAAGGACCTCCCGACCCTCGTGGCGGCCGCCAGGCTGCTGGCCGCCCGCGAGGACCTCCCGCCGTGGCGGTGGATCCTGGTGGGCGACGGCGACGACGACATCGCGGCACAGGTGCGCACCGCGGCCCGTGACCTCCCCCTGGAGATGGTCGGAGCGCGCGAGGACGTGCCGCGCTGGATGGCGGCGAGCGATCTGCTCGTGGTGACCAGTCGCTGGGAGGCGCGCGCCCTGGTGGTCCAGGAGGCGCTGGGTGCGGGCCTACCGGTGGTGGCCACCGACGTGGGAGGCCTGCCGGAACTGGTCACCGGCAACGGCCTGCTCGTGCCGGTGGGTGACCCCCGGGCGACGGCTGCTGCGGTGGCCCACCTGGTGGCGGATGGCGCTCACCGTGCCGCGCTGAGCGCACGGGCGAGGCAGCGATTCGCCGAACTGCCGGGACCGGCGCAGGTGAGTGCGGCGTGGCGGGAGCGCTACGCGGGTGTGCTCGCATCCTGAGGTGTACGATCGAATCCCGTGGTGGATGAATCCCGGCGGATGCCGTTGACAGGCCAGGGCTCGCAGAGCCACGTCACCAAGCACGTGTTCGTGACGGGTGGTGTGGTGTCCTCGCTGGGCAAGGGCCTCACGGCCTCCAGTCTCGGGCAGTTGCTCCGCTCGCGCGGTCTGCGGGTGACGATGCAGAAGCTCGACCCGTACCTCAACGTGGATCCGGGCACGATGAACCCGTTCCAGCACGGCGAGGTGTTCGTCACCGAGGACGGCGCCGAGACGGACCTGGACATCGGTCACTACGAGCGCTTCCTGGACGTCGAGCTCGACCAGGGCTCCAACGTCACCACGGGGCAGATCTACTCCACCGTGATCGCCAAGGAGCGGCGCGGGGAGTACCTCGGCGACACCGTCCAGGTCATCCCGCACATCACCGACGCCATCAAGGAGCGGATGCGCGCCCGCGCCCACGAGGAGGGCGCGCCGGACGTCATCATCACCGAGATCGGGGGAACGGTCGGTGACATCGAGTCCCAGCCGTTCCTGGAGGCCGCACGCCAGGTGCGCCAGGACGTCGGTCGCGCGAACGTCTTCTTCCTGCACGTCTCCCTGGTGCCCTACATCGGCCCCTCCAAGGAACTCAAGACCAAGCCCACCCAGCACTCCGTGGCGGCGCTGCGCAGCATCGGCATCCAGCCGGACGCGATCGTGTGCCGCAGCGACCGTCCGCTGCCTGAGGGAGTCAAGCGCAAGATCGCCGCGATGTGCGATGTGGACGACGAAGCGGTCTCCAACGCCGTGGACGCCCCGAGCATCTACGACATCCCCAAGGTGGTGCACTCCGAGGGCCTGGACGCCTACGTGGTGCGGCGCCTGGACCTGCCGTTCCGGGACGTGGACTGGAGCACCTGGGGCAAGGTGCTCGACGCCGTGCACCACCCCGCCCACGAGGTCGAGGTGGCCCTGGTCGGCAAGTACATCGACCTGCCCGACGCCTACCTCTCGGTGACCGAGGCGCTGCGCGCCGGCGGGTTCGCCCAGGATTCGCGCGTCGTGATCCGCTGGGTGGCCTCCGACGACTGCGCAACCCCGGAGGGCGCCCGGCGCGCGCTGGAGGGCGTGGACGCGATCCTCGTGCCCGGCGGATTCGGCGTGCGCGGCATCGAGGGCAAACTGGGCGCCCTGACGTGGGCGCGGCGCAACCTTGTGCCGACGCTGGGGATCTGCCTGGGTCTGCAGTGCATGGTGATCGAGTACGCCCGCACCGAACTGGGCCTGACGGGCGCGTCCTCCTCGGAGTTCGATCCGGCCACCCCGGACCCGGTGGTGGCCACCATGGCCGAGCAGCTCGCGATCGTGGGCGGCGAGGGCGACCTGGGCGGCACGATGCGCCTGGGCTCCTACGAGGCCACGCTCGGCGCCGAGAGCCTCGCCGCCTCGGTGTACGGCACCCGGGAGGTGACCGAACGTCACCGGCACCGCTACGAGGTGAACAACGCCTACCGCGAGCGGCTGGAGGCGGCCGGACTGCGGATCAGCGGCACCTCGCCGGACGGCTCCCTCGTGGAGTTCGTGGAGCTCGACCCCGAGGTCCACCCCTACTACATCGCCACCCAGGCCCACCCGGAGTTCAAGTCCCGACCCACCCGGGCGCACCCGCTGTTCTCCGGCCTGGTCGAGGCCGCATTGCGCCGGCAGCGGGAGACCCGCCTGCTCGAGGTGGACCCCACCCGATGACGCCGGACGGCGCCGACCTGGGCGATCAGCGGCGGGAACGGCCGGTCGTGGCCGAGCGCACGGTGCACACCGGCCGGGTGTTCGACCTGGTCTCGCGCACGGTGGACCTGGGGGAGGCCGGCACCGTCACACGCGAGTACCTGCGGCACCCGGGAGCCGTGGCCGTGGTCGCGCTCGACGAGGCCGAGCGGGTGCTCATGATCCGGCAGTACCGTGTGCCGGTGGCGGCCTATCTGTGGGAGATCCCTGCCGGGCTGCTCGACGGCGGTGCGCAGGAGACCCTGCTGGGCGCCGCCCAGCGGGAGCTCGCCGAGGAGGCCGACATCGCCGCGGCGCGATGGGACGTGCTCGTGGACTACGCCACGACCCCCGGCGGGTCGGATGAGGTGCTGCGGATCTTCCTCGCGCGCGACCTGAGGCCGGTCACCGACTCCGACTTCGTGCGTGAGGGCGAGGAAGCCGAGATCGAGGTCCGGTGGGTACCGCTGGCCGAGGCCGTGGCGGCGGTGCTCGCCGGCAGGATCCACAACCCCAGCGCGGTGGCCGGGCTGCTGGCCGCCGAACGGGTGCTGCGCACCGGATCCGTACCGCGCCCCGTGGCGGCCGACTGGGCGCTCCGGGACTCCCCGCGCCCGGCGTGATCCCCGCCTAGCGGACCTGCTCGCGGGTGCGTAGCGAGAGCACGGCGGCCGTCACGGCCGCGATCAGCAGTCCCGACCCCAGCAGGTGCAGGGACACCAGCGGGATCGGCAAGCCCGTGAAGTACTGCACGTACCCGATTCCGCCCTGAGCGAGGGTCACGACGACCAGGACGATCCACGCCCGGCGTGCGCGCAGCGCCGCGGGCACCGCCGCGGCGGCTGCGCCTGCGGCGGAGCGGCGGCTCATCACGGGCACCAGGCTGACGCCCACCACGGCGAGGAACGCCCAGACGGACACCGCATGGAACCGGGCGATGAGGGCCGGGTCCAGGGCGAAGCGGTAGCCGACCTCGGAGTCACCGGAGTGCGGACCGGACCCCGTGGTGAGCACGCCGAGCACCACCACGATCGCGGTGAGGACGCCCAGCGCCCACGGCAGCGCGCCCATCCAGGTGCGCCAGCGCTCCGGGACGGTCAGGGTCGCGCGAGCCGGTGCGTCCCCCTCCCGCAGGCGCCACAGCACCACGGTGGACAGCCACACCAGAGCGGCGGAGAGGAAGAAGTGGGAGCCGACCACGGCGGGGTGTAGGTCCACCAGCACGGTGATGCCCCCGAGGACCGCCTGCACCACGACGCCCAGGATCGGCGCGAGGGCCAGGACCTTGAGCGAACGGGGGCGGGTGCGGGTGCTGGCCGAGCGCCACACGCTCAGCGCGAGGCCGGCCGCGACCACGACCAGCACGAAGGTCAGCAGCCGGTTCCCGAACTCGATGTAGGGATGCAGCCCGCTCTCGGCGTGCAGCACCGGGGTGAAGCTCCCCGGTTCGCACTGCGGCCACGTGGAGCAGCCGAGTCCGGAGCCCGTGAGGCGCACCACGCCACCGGTGAAGATGATCCCGATCTGCGCCGCGAGGTTCGCGATCGCGAATCCGAGGACCACACGGGAGGCGGTCGGCGTGCTGGTTGGGGTGGGGGAGGGCGCTACGGCTGACACCCCGCCAGTCTATGAGACGCCCGTGGGCGCCCAGGCAGTGCCTGGACGCCCACGGGGTGGTGCGATCTCGAGTGAGCGAACTCAGCCGAGGTTGTCGTAGCGGTAGAGGAACGCCGCCATCGCGTCACGAGCGATCGGCTCGAGCGGTCGGTACTCGAACCCGCCGTCGACCTCCCACCCGGTGGAGATGCCGGTCGAGCCCAACCAGGCGATCTCCGTGTAGAACTGGTTGCTCGTGGACACGTCCAGGAACTCCGACTCCGCGGGCGGCGTGAAGTCATCCACGTCGTCGTAGCGGTAGAGGAACGCCGCCATCGCGTCACGAGCGATCGGCTGCAGCGGACGGAACTCCACCCCCGCCGCGGTCTCCCAGCCGGTGGAGATGCCCTGCTCGTAGAGCCAGGCGATCTCCGTGTAGAACTGGTTGCTCGTGGACACGTCCACGAACGGGGACGTGGTCGGCGGCGTGTAGGGCTCCTGGCTACCGAACTTCTGGTCGTAGCGGTAGAGGAACGCGGCCATGGCGTCGCGGTTGATCGACGACAGCGGGCGGTACTCCAGGCCCTCGGGCGTCTCCCACCCGGTGGTGATGCCCTGGTCGTACAGCCAGGAGATGTCGTCGAAGAACAGGTTCCCCGGCGCCACGTCGATGAACACCTGGTCGGCCGGCACGTTCGGGACCACGTTCTGGGTCTCGAGCGTGATCGCCTGGTCACCCACGCCGTTGTGCAGCGAGAGCAGCAGCACCTCGGTGCCCGTCGGCTCGACCTCCACGCGGTCGTTGACCTCGGCGTCGGCCCCGGCCATCGCGGCTGCGGTGCGGTGCACCTCGATCCCCGTGCCCGGTGCACCCACGTAGAGCGCGCTGCTGGTGTCACCGAAACGCAGGTTGGTGGCCATGTCGTAGGTCAGCCCGGTGATGGTGTCCACCGGGTCGGTCTCGACGTACCCGGTCACCGAGTACTCGAAGGAGATGTCGCCCGCGGCGATCTCCTCAGCGGAGTACCCGAGCGAGTCCAGCGAGACCGGCAGCACCGCGACCGAGGTGTCGAAGGTATTGGTGTCGATGTTCGGGATGTCGTTCAGGAACTCCAGACCCGTGTTGCCACCGGTGGAGTCCCACACACCGACCACCGGGATGTCGTAGTAGTCGAACCCGTCGGAGTACTTGATGGTCTGGACGTTGTACGTGCCCTCCCCGGTCTCGACGGTGACGTCCAACCAGGCGGATCCGCCCAGAGTGGGCCAGGAGTCGTGCGTGGCGATACCGAAGTACACGTAGTCGTTGGCGACCTCGTAACTCACCGGGGCGGTTCCGACGGCTGCCAGGTCCATGCCCTCGTCCAGCGCGCGGGTGGTCTCCTCGAGCTGGCCGGAGGTGCCCGCGAGCTCGAACGGGGCGACGAGCGAGAGGTAGCCGTCCTGGTTCAGGCCGGTGCCGGTCATCTCGAGCACCGTGGAGGTGGCCAGGGCGCTACCGAACGTCACGTCGTTCGCACCCAGGTCGGCCACGGGCTTGACGGCGCTGGAGACCGGCACGCGCAGGGCGCCGTCGGTCTCGGGGGCGCCGGCGAACTCGAGCCAACCCTGCGGGGTGGCGACCCACTGACGGGACAGACCCAGCTGGGTCATGGAGAGCGTCGGGTCGGCGACCTTGGCCAGCGCGGCCGGGTCGTCGATCGTCAGCGTGACATCCACCGTGGCGGTGCCGCCCGCAGGAACGGTCACGGAACTCGGGGAGACCGTGTACTGCGCACCCGGCATCTCGGACTGCGCCGTGTAGGCGACGTCCAGGGTCACGGCCTCGTCGCCGGAGTTGGCGATCTCGACCGGCTTCGTCTCGGAGAAGGACTCATCGACTGCCACGATCCCGAAGGTCACCGTGACCAGGTCCTCCTCCTCGGCGGAGTAGGCGATGATGTCGTTGGTCACGGCGTCCAGGGCATCGACACGGCCGGAGCCGACTCGCTGCGGGCCGAACGGCGTGCCGTCGAGGGTGACGTCGTGGTTCGCGGTGTTCATCACCGCGGCCTTGACCTGCACCGGCGACCAGTCCGGGTGGGACTGGGCGGTGAGCGCCGCGATCCCCGCCACGTGCGGCGCGGACATCGAGGTACCCGACTTGATCGACGCGGAGTCGATCGAGCCGACGTCCGCCGAGCTGATCGTGGTGCCCGGCGCAGCGACGTCGGGCTTGACGATCCCGTAGGTGCCGTGGACCCCACGTGAGGAGGAGTCGTTCAGGGTGTCGGCCATTGCCGGCGCCTGCGCGATCACCTGCAGCGAGTTGTCGAAGATGATCTCGGTCGGCTCGTTCACGGAGATCACGCCGGTGCTCGGGTCGTAGGTGAGCAGATCGGCGGTCACCGGACCGGTGAACTGGAACGTCGGGATCGAGGCGGCGCCGCTGAGGCCGGCGGAGAAGACCTCGTTCAACCCCGTGAACACGATGCCCTCGGCGCCGGCATCGGCGGCGTAGGTGGTGCGTGCGGTGGAGCCACACGGCAGGGTGTTGTTGTCGTCCCAGGCGACCACGACGGCCTTGCCCGCCACGGCCGCGGCGTCCTCGGCGGTGTAGGGCTCGCATCCGGAGAGGTAGTTCAGGGACCCGCCCGAGAGGGTGACGAGTTCCAGCGGCCCCACGGTGCCGTCGCCGAAGGCGTAGTTGATCGAGTACTGACCGGCCACGACCTCCTCGGTGTCCCCGGTGATCACCGTTGCACCGGCGAACTCGAAGGTGCTGCCGATGGAGTTGGCGACCGTCAGGGCGGAGGAGGCGTTACCCGGGCTGCCGCCCACATCGAAGGTGTCGCCACCGTTACCGGAGGAGATCACCACGACCTTGCCGTCCTCGGTGAGCGCGTCGACGAAGGCGTTCTCCGGGTCGTCGGCGGCGCTGAGGACCGAGCCGACGGACAGGTTCACCACGGTGGTCTGCTCGGCGACCTCGTTGGTCGGGTCGGCCAGCCAGTCCAGGGCGGCGCTGACATAGGCGGTGGAGCCCGCGCAGCCGAACACCTTCAGCGCGACCAGGTCCGCCTCGGGTGCGGAGCCCGGCCCCACCTTCATGGACAGCAGGTCCTCGGAGGTGAGGGTGGCGTAGTCGCCCTCGAACGTGCTCCCGTCGGCGTTCGTGCCGTAGCCGGCGGCGGTGCCGGCCACGTGGGTGCCGTGGCCCCCGCCTCGGGAAATGTCCGCGGGGACGTCGGTGCACATCGCCGGGGACTCGTCCAGCGGGTTCGGGTCCGGCATCGCCTCGGTGCCGGCGCTGGTCCCGGTGTAGGTACGGCCCACGAAGTCCCAGCCGCCGATGACCTTGCCCTGCGGCCAGCCCGGGTCGGTGACGAACTGCGTCTCTGCGGCCGCGTCCAGCGTGGTCGGGTAGGTGATGTCGCTGTGCCCGAAGTCGGTGTGGGTGTAGTCGATACCGGTGTCGATGACGGCGATCGTCTCGCCCTCGCCGGTGACGCCGAGGTCCTCCCAGGCGGCAGTGGCGCCGGTGAAGATGTCCGTGCCGGCGTTCAGCGTCGGCTCCTTGAGCACGATCCGCTTCACGCTGACGACGTCGTCGCGCTCGGCGATCTCCAGCAGGGCGGCGGCGTCGGCCTCGACTGCCACCCCGGCGACGGCGTTGACCGTGGTGTACAGCGTGGTCGCGTCGTCGTCGATGGCGGCGACGACCTCGCTCGCCAGCGCGTCCGTCGCGGCAGCAGCCTGCTGGGCGGACTGCTGCGCGGCCAGACCGGAGCGGCCGAGGGTGACCTCGCGGGTGGTCTCGGAGGTGAGTTCGACGAACGCGGCGACGCGACCCTCGTCAGGGTTCAGGTTGGATGTCGCACCCTCGCTCGAGAGTTCGAGCGATCGATCGGACGGGACGGTCTCGGCGGTGGGAAGGTCCTCCGGGGCGGCGGTGGCACCTGCGGCGGTGGCCGCGACCAGTGCTGCCGCTGCGGCGGTGGCAGCGGAGGTACGCCACCACCGACCTCTCATACTCGAATTAGTCACACGACTCTCCTGCTCGGATTCTGACGCGTGTGCGCCGTGGCCCTGGTTAAGGCCACGAGAGGAGACATTACGTTTGATTAGGTCGGATTGTGAAGCATCCGTGACCAAACTGTGACTACTCGGAGGGGCGGAACCAGCGCCGAGCGGCAAGCGCGGAGACCACCGACCAGGCGGCCAGGGTGAGGATCTGCGCCACGGGTGCGGAGCCGTCGATCAGTGCGTCGCGCAACCCCTCGCCCAGCGCGCCGGATGGCAGCAGCGACACCGCGGACGCGAGCCCGGAGGGAAGCGAGTCCAGCGGCAGCACGAGGCCGCCCCCGGCCGCCATCAGGACCCACGCGAGGTTCGCCACGGCCAGCACACCCTCCGCGCGCAGGGTGGCCGCCACCAGGAGTCCGAGGCAGGTGAACGTGGCGACCCCGAGGGCCACCAGCGCGACCGCAGCGGGCCATGCGGCGAGATCGGGTCGCCAGCCGGTCGCGAACCCGAGCGCGCCCAGCACGGCGCACTGCGCGACCACCAGCGCCGCAACGCCCAGGGACTTGCCCGCCACGATGCCCGAGGGGCCCAGCGGCGTTGTGGCGAGCTGGCGCAGCACCCCCCACCGTCGCTCGAAAGCCGTGGCGATGGCGAGCGAGGTGAACCCGGCCGAGACGATCGCGAGGGCCAGCACGCCGGGCACGACGACGTCGATGCGCGCAGCGCCCTCGGGGAGGGTGAGCATGACCGTGTCCCACGCGCCGAGGCCGACCAGCACGAGCGCAGGCAGCACGAGGGAGACCAACAACTGCTCACCGTTGCGCAGGGATCCGACGAGCTCGAACCGACCGTGCGCGAGCACGCGTGAAGCGGCGCTCATGCTCCGGCCTCGCCGAGGTGGGCGTCGCCATCGCTCATCGACCGGTCCTGCTGCGCGCGGTCGGTGGCGCGCAGGTACGCGTGTTCCAGGGTTCCGCCGCCGCTGGTCAGGCGCAGGATCGCGCAGCCCTGGTCCGCGCACCACGCGGCACACGCGGCGATCAGCGCCGGGACGTCGGCAGGCGAGGCCGCGGCGAGCACCCACCGGTCCGCCTCGGCGCGCGTGGTGGCCGGCCGCATCGCGTCGGCGAGGTCAGCGGCCTGATCGGGCGTGAGGCGCCGATCCAACACCACCTCCACACTGCCGGACGCGGCGTAGCGCGCAATCAGCTCCGGTGCCGTTCCCGAGGCCAGGAGAGCCCCCCGTTGCAGGATATGGATCTCATCGGCGAGTTCCTCGGCTTCGTCCAGGTGGTGCGTGGTGAGCACGACGGCGCAGCCGCTCTGGCGCAGGCGGCGCACCGTGGCCCAGGCGGCGGCCCGCGCGTGAGGGTCCATACCCGCGCTCGGCTCATCGAGGAAGGCGAGCGAGGGACGTCCGATCAGGGCGAGCGCGAGCGCGAGGCGCTGACGCTGCCCCCCGGACAGCCGCCGCACCGGGGTGGTCAGCACCGCACCGAGGTCGAGTTCCTCGACCAGTGGGTCGATCGGGAGCGGCCGGTCGTGGACGCGGCCCGCCAGGTGCAGCACCTCCTTCACCCGCCGGCCGAGCGGGAGGCCTGCGTCCTGCAGCATGACCCCGACCCGGGCGCGCGCCTGGAGGGAACCGGGAGAATGCCCCAGCACCCGGATCGTGCCCCCCTGGAAGGGGCGCAGGCCCTCTGCGCACTCGATCGTGGTCGTCTTCCCGGCCCCGTTGGGGCCCAGCACCGCCGTCACGCTGCCCGCCTGGGCCGCGAGGGTGAGCCCTGCCACCGCGGTGGTCGTGCCGTAGCGCACGGTGAGGTCGGTGATCTCCAGGGCAGGGGTGGGCACGAGGATCGATACTACGGCCCGCGGCGCCTCGCCGGGGGCCGGTGAGGTATGCCTTGCTTGAACAATCCGATTTACAGAAGGACACTGTTACCTAAAGTGACCGAGCGGGGACCGAGTGGAGGTGAGGGCGATGAGCCACCGCGTGTCCACACCCCTGCACCCCGCCGCAGAGGAGGACTCCGGCACCCGTGCGCGGGTCAGGGAGCTCGTGATCGAACTGGGGCCCGTGCAGGCGAGTTCGATCGCCGAGCGGCTGGACCTCACACCCGCGGCTGTGCGCCGTCACCTCACGGCGCTGGTGGACGCGGGAGAGGTGTGTGAGCGCGCCGCGGTCCGCGCCGCTCCCCGTGGCCGCGGTCGACCTCCGCGGGAATACGTTGCGACGGGGCGCGCGCAACAGCACCTACCCGATGACTCCTCGCTCGTGGCGCGGCAGGCATTGCGGGCGCTCGCGCGCAGCGCCGGGCCGGCTGGCGTCCAGGAGTTCGCGCGGGAGTGGTTGCGCGAACCCGAGGAGCGGTATGCCGCGGCACTGGCGCCGGTGGGGGAGTCCCCGCAGGCCCGAGCGACCGCCCTGGCGGACCTGCTCTCTCGGGACGGCTACGCCGCATCGGTTCGCACGGTCTCGCTCGTGCCCGAACGGGCTGCCGTGGTGCAGTTGTGCCAGGGACACTGCCCGGTCCGTGAGATCGCGCAGGAGTTTCCCCAACTGTGCGAGGCTGAGACGCAGATGCTGCAGCGGCTGCTCGGGGTCCACGTGCAGCGACTGGCCACCATCGCCGGCGGCGGCCACGCCTGCACCACGCACATCCCCGGCCCCCCGCCCGAGATTCGCCCACAGACCCAACCCAGGCGCCCGAGTCCCGCGACGCCTGAGCCGATCCAGACGAACGAGGAAGGACTCGCATGAGTACTCCTGCCCAGCCGATGACCCAGGATGAGGCGATTGCCTCCATCGGCAACTACAGCTACGGCTGGCACGACTCCGACACCGCGGGTGCCACAGCGCGCCGCGGTCTGAGCGAGGAGGTCGTCACCGAGATCTCCCGCCTGAAGGACGAGCCGGAGTGGATGCTCAAGCGGCGCCTGCGCGGTCACACCCTCTTCGGCCGCAAGCCGATGCCGACCTGGGGTGCGGACCTGACCGGTATCGACTTCGACAACATCAAGTACTTCGTGCGCTCCACCGAGAAGCAGGCCCAGACCTGGGACGACCTTCCGGAGGACATCAAGGCCACCTACGACCGTCTCGGCATCCCCGAGGCGGAGAAGCAGCGCCTCGTGGCCGGTGTCGCCGCGCAGTACGAGTCCGAGGTGGTCTATCACCAGATCAATGAGGAGCTCGAGCGCCAGGGTGTGATCTTCATGGACACCGACACCGCGCTGCGCGAGCACCCGGAGTTCTTCGAGGAGTACTTCGGCACCGTCATCCCCACCGGCGACAACAAGTTCGCGGCACTGAACACCGCGGTGTGGTCCGGCGGCTCCTTCGTGTACGTGCCCAAGGGGGTGCACGTGGAGATCCCGCTGCAGGCCTACTTCCGCATCAACACCGAGAACATGGGGCAGTTCGAGCGCACCCTGATCATCGCGGACGAGGGCTCCTACGTGCACTACGTGGAGGGCTGCACCGCGCCGATCTACTCCAGCGACTCCCTGCACTCCGCCGTGGTGGAGATCGTGGTGAAGAAGGACGCCCGCGTCCGGTACACCACCATCCAGAACTGGTCCAACAACGTCTACAACCTGGTCACCAAGCGCGCCACGGTGGAGCAGGGCGGCACGATGGAGTGGATCGACGGGAACATCGGCTCCAAGGTGACGATGAAGTACCCCGCGGTCTACCTCATGGGCGAGCACGCCCGCGGCGAGACCCTCTCGATTGCCTTCGCCGGCGCGGACCAGCACCAGGACACCGGCTCCAAGATGGTGCACATGGCCCCGCACACCTCCTCCTCGATCGTCTCCAAGTCGGTGGCACGCGGTGGTGGACGGGCCTCCTACCGCGGTCTGGTGCAGGTGATGGACTCCGCCGCCCACTCCAAGTCCAACGTGCTGTGTGACGCGCTGCTCGTGGACCAGATCTCCCGCTCCGACACCTATCCCTATGTCGACGTGCGCGTCGACGACGTGGAGATGGGTCACGAGGCCACCGTCTCCAAGGTGAGCGAGGACCAGTTGTTCTACCTCATGTCCCGAGGCATGGAGGAGACCGAGGCCATGGCCATGATCGTGCGCGGGTTCGTCGAGCCCATCGCGCGCGAACTGCCCATGGAGTACGCCCTCGAGCTCAACCGCCTCATCGAACTGCAGATGGAAGGGGCCGTCGGCTGATGACGACCACTGACGTGACCGAGCCCACGGGCCGCTCCACCGATCACTCCCGCGCCACCGCGGACGACGCCCACACCCACGGGGATGCCCCCGCCTCCTCCCGCGCCGCCCGCCTGGCATCCTTCGATCCCGCCGCGTTCGGCGAGATCACCGGCAGCGAGGAGGAGTGGCGGTTCTCCGCCGTCGACTCCCTGCACCCCCTGCTGCAGGACGCGCCCGCCGAGGGCCACCTGACCTGGGATGTGCCCGCACTGCCCGAGGGCGTCACCGTGACCGAGGTCGGGGCCGAACAGGCCATGGCCCGATCTGTGCGCGCCCCCGGCGACCGGGCCTCGGCGATCGCCGCGAGCCGCGCCCAGGGCGCCGCCGTGCTCAGCGTGGCGCGCAACACCGTGGCGGCCGACCCGGTCGAGATCACCCTCACCGGGCAGGGCGAGGACGTGCGTGGTCACGTCCTCATCGAGGTCGGGGAGAGCGCCGAGGTCACCGTGGTGCTGGACCGCCGCGGCAGCGCCACCTACGGGGAGTTCATCTCCGTGGACGTGGCCGCGAACGCCCACCTCAACCTCGTGCTGCTGCAGCAGTGGCAGGACGACGCCGTGCACGCCGGCGAGGTCGTGGCCCGCCTGCACCGCGATGCCCGCCTGCGCGGCACCGTGGTCAGCCTCGGCGGCAAGGTAGTGCGCCTGAACACCTCCGCCGCGCTGGTCGCCCCCGGGGCGGACGTGGAGCTCTTCGGCCTGTACTACGCCGACGCCCACCAGCACCTGGAGCACCAGCTGTTCGTGGACCACGCGGCGCCCAACGCGCGCTCACGCGTGACCTACAAGGGCGCCCTGCAGGGCGCCGGTGCGCGCAGCGTGTGGATCGGTGACGTGCTGATCCGCAAGGAGGCCGAGGGAACCGACACCTACGAGCTGAACCGCAACCTCGTGCTCACCGAGGGTGCGCGGGCCGATTCGGTGCCGAACCTGGAGATCGAGACCGGCGAGATCGAGGGCGCAGGCCACGCCAGCGCCACCGGCCGGTTCGACGACGAGCAGCTGTTCTACCTCAAGGCCCGCGGCATCCCCGAGGACGTCGCCCGCCGCCTGGTGGTGCGCGGCTTCTTCGCCGAACTGATCCAGCAGATCGGCGTGCCGAGCGTGCAGGACCGCCTCATCGCCGCGATCGAGGCCGAGCTGGAGGTCACGGGAGCGTGACCGCACAGAGCGCAGCGTTCCTGGACGAGCTCGAGCCCGGCACCGCGATGAGCGTGAGCGTGACCGCCCCGGATGGGTCGGACATGATCATCGCGCTCGTGCGCACCGCCGACGGCTCGGTCTACGCCCTGGACGACGAGTGCTCCCACGGCCGGGCCTCGCTCGGCGAGGGCGATGTGGAGGGCAACGGGGTGGAGTGCTGGAAGCACGGCTCCATCTTCGACGTCACCACCGGCCGCCCGATGAACCTTCCCGCGACCAAGCCCGTCGCGACCTACCCCGTCACCATCGAGGGCGAGCTGGTGCTCGTCGACGTCGATGGCCCTGCGAACTAGGAGAACCACCACGATGTCCACCCTGGAGATCAAGAACCTGCACGTCAGCGTCGAGACCGCGGACGGCCCCAAGCAGATCCTGCGCGGTGTGGACCTCACCGTGAACAGCGGCGAGACCCACGCGATCATGGGCCCCAACGGCTCCGGCAAGTCCACCCTGGCCTACTCCATCGCCGGGCACCCCAAGTACGACGTCACCGATGGGCAGATCCTCCTGGACGGTGAGGACGTGCTGGAGATGAGCGTGGACGAGCGCGCCCGCGCCGGGCTGTTCCTCGCCATGCAGTACCCGGTGGAGGTGCCCGGCGTGACCGTGGCGAACTTCCTGCGTACCGCCAAGACCGCGATCGACGGCGAGGCCCCGAAGCTGCGCACCTGGACCGGTCAGGTCAGCGAGGCCATGAAGGCCCTGCGCATGGACGGTGAGTTCGCCCAGCGCAACGTGAACGAGGGGTTCTCCGGCGGTGAGAAGAAGCGCCACGAGATCCTCCAGATGGAGCTGCTGCGCCCCGCCTTCGCCGTGCTGGACGAGACCGACTCCGGTCTGGACGTGGACGCGCTGCGCGTGGTCTCCGAGGGCGTGAACCGCCTCAAGGAGACCAGCGAGGTGGGTGTGCTGCTCATCACCCACTACACCCGCATCCTGCGCTACATCAAGCCCGACTTCGTGCACGTGTTCGTGAACGGCCGCGTGGCCGAGGAGGGCGGCCCCGAGCTCGCCGAGCGTCTCGAGGCCGAGGGCTACGACCGCTTCCTGGGCGCCGGGGTCTGAGATGAGCGTGGCCGACGTGGGGCTCGGCGCCAGTGAGCTGGCGCGCGTGCGGGCGGACTTCCCGCTGCTCGCGCGCCAGGTCAATGGGCGCGACCTGGTGTACCTGGACTGGGGGGCCACCTCCCAGCGCCCGGAGTGCGTGATCGACGCGGAGCAGGACTTCGCGCTGCACTCCAACGCCGCCGTACACCGGGGCGCCCACACGTTGGCCGCGGAGGCCACCGAGCTCTTCGAGGACGGCCGCCGCGCCGTGGCCTGGCTCGTGGGGGCGGACCAGGAGGAGATCGTCTGGACCTCCAACGCGACCGCGGCGATCAACCTGCTCGCCTACGCGATCTCGAACGCGACCGCGGGCCGGGGCGGGCGGGCGGCCCGCCGGTTCGCCCTGGCCGCCGGTGATGAGATCGTGGTGACCGAACTGGAGCACCACGCCAACCTCGTGCCGTGGCAGGAGCTCGCGGCACGCACCGGGGCGGTGCTGCGCCCCGTCTCGGCCACCGACGAGGGCCGGCTCGATCTGGGTTCGCTGCGCGAGGCCCTCAGCGAGCGCACCAGGATCGTGGCGGTGACCCACGCCTCGAACGTCACCGGCGCCGTGACCGACGTCCCGGCCGTGGTGGCCGCGGCCCACGCCGTCGGCGCCCTCGTGGTGCTGGATGCGTGCCAGTCCGCGGCGCACCTGCCGCTGGACCTGCACGCCCTCGGGGTGGACTTCGCGGTGTTCTCCGCCCACAAGATGCTCGGCCCCACCGGGGTCGGGGCGCTGTACGGGCGCCGCGAACTGCTGCAGGCGCTGCCGCCGGTCACCACGGGCGGCTCGATGGTCGAAGTGGTCACCATGACCGAGGCCACCTACATGCCGCCGCCGCAGCGCTTCGAGGCCGGCACCCAGATGGTCTCCCAGGTGGTCGGCTGGCGTGCCGCCGCGCAGTACCTCAGCGATCTCGGGATGGCCCAGGTGGCCCAACACGAGGAGGCCCTCACGCGGCGACTGCTGGCCGGCGTGCTCGCCGTCCCGCACGTGCGCGTGCTCGGCCCGCACGAGGCGAGTGACCGCCTCGGGGTGGTCGCCTTCGAGGTCGAGGGCGTGCACCCGCACGACGTGGGCCAGGTCCTGGACGCCGAGGGCATCGCGGTGCGGGTGGGTCACCACTGCGCGCAACCGATCCACCGCCGCCTCGGGGTCGCCTCCTCCACCCGGGCCTCGGTCGGCATCGCCACCACGCAGGCCGAGATCGACACGTTCCTCGAGGCGCTCGGCCGGGTGCGCCCGTTCTTCGGACTGGGGGAGTGATGGCCGGACTCGATCAGCTCTACCAACAGGTGATCCTCGACCACGCCCGCGCCCGCACCGGCTCGGGGCTCATCGCCGCCGAGGGTGAGATGGTGGGGGAGTCCTTCCAGGTCAACCCCACCTGCGGGGACGAGGTGCGCCTGCGGGTGCGCCTGGAACCCGCCGCCGGCGGCGGCGCCCCGCGGATCGCGGAACTGGGCTGGGAGGGCGTGGGGTGCTCGATCTCCCAGGCCTCCCTCTCGGTGCTCGCCGAACTGGTCGACGGCGTGGACGTGCGGCGCGCCGAGGACCTCGGGGAGACCTTCCGGGCGCTGATGCACAATCGAGGCAAGCCGCTCACCGACCAGGCGGCCGAGGAGGACCTCGGCGACGGTGCCGCGTTCGTGGGTGTCGCGCAGTTCCCGGCGCGCATCAAGTGCGCCCTGCTCGGCTGGATGGCGCTGCGGGACGCCGTGGCGCACGCGCTGGTCGGCGGTGCGCCGGATGAGGATTCGACAGGAAGGGTGCAGGAATGAGCACCATCGGAAGCACACCCACCGTCGCGGACGTCGAGGAGGCGCTGCGCGACGTGATCGACCCGGAGCTCGGCGTGAACATCGTCGACCTCGGGCTGCTGTACGGGCTGGTGATCGACCCGGACGGGTCCTGCACCGCGGACCTGACGCTGACCTCCGCGGCGTGCCCGCTGACGGACGTCATCGAGGACCAGGCGAACCAGGCTGTGGAGGGCCTGGTGACCGAGCTGCGCATCAACTGGGTCTGGATGCCGCCGTGGGGGCCGGACAAGATCACCGACTCCGGTCGGGAGCAATTGCGGGCCATCGGCTTCAACGTCTGAGGGCGGTGTCCGAAGCCGCGATGTCTGACCAGGCGATGTCCGCTCCCGCGAGTACCGGGCCCGTGCTGCTCGGCGACCTCATCACGGACCTGGAGCGACGCTACCCGCCCTCCACGGCTGCGCAGTGGGACGCCGTCGGGCTGCTCGCCGGCAACCCCGGTCGCACGGTGTCCCGTGTCCTCCTGGCCGTGGAGGTGAACCAGGACGTGGTCGAGGAGGCGGTTCACCTCGGCGTGGACCTGCTGCTCGTGCACCACCCCTATCTCCTGCGGGGCGTCCACACGGTGGCGGAGACGACGGCGAAGGGCCGCGTGCTGGCCGAGCTGATCCGCCACGACATCGCGTTGTACGCGGCGCACACGAACGCCGATGACGCACCGGGCGGGGTCTCGGCGGCGCTCGCGGAACTCCTCGGCCTGCGGGAGGCGGAGCCGCTCATCCGCTCCACCCATCCGGACTCCCACCCCGGTTCGGGCACCGGGCGTGTGGGCACCCTCGCCGAGCCCACCAGCCTGCGGGTTCTGGCCGAGCGGGTGGCACAGGCGCTGCCCCGCACCGCGCAGGGGCTGCGCGTGGCCGGTGACCTGGACGCCGAGGTCACACGGGTGGCTGTGTGCGGCGGGAGCGGCGACTCCTTCCTCCCCGACGCCCGCCGGGTGGGGGCCGAGGTCTACCTCACGGCCGACCTGCGACACCATCCCGCGACCGACTTCCGGGCCGAGGCTCCGCTGCCGTACCTCATCGACGCCGCGCATTGGGCGAGCGAGTGGCCCTGGCTGCCGCATCTCGCCGAGCAGGTGACGCAGGACTGCGCCGCGCGGGGCGCTACGGTGGAGGTCCACGTCAGCAGCATCTGTACCGACGCGTGGGACGCCGTCGCCGGACGGTGACCCGCGGGCCACGGATGGGCGCCGTGGGTCCGACAGCCCCGCATCCAGCACCGAGGTGAACCCGTGAGCACAGCACCCGCCACCGATCAGCGCCGACTCCTGGATGTGCAGGCGCTCGACACCGCCCGCGCGAAGGTGGCGCACGCCCATCGCAGTCACCCCACGCACGCCACGCTGAGCGAACTGCGCGACCGCGCCGCCGACCTGGCTCGCGCGGAGGTGGTCGCTGTCTCGACGCTGAAGGACGCGCAACGCGCCCAGGCCAAGGCCGACGCGGATGTGGAGCAGGTGCGGGTGCGTGCCGCCCGCGACCAGCAGCGACTGGACTCCGGGAGCCTGAGCCCCAAGGAGTCCGTGTCCATGATGTCGGAACTGGAGTCCCTCGCCCGCCGTCAGGCGGCGCTGGAGGAGATCGAGCTGGAGACGATGGAGGCGGTCGAGACGGCCGAGGGCGAGCTCACGGCGATCCGCGAGCAGGCAACCTCCATCGCCGCCGACATCGAGCGGGTGGAGGCCGAGCAGCGCGAGGCACTGGCGGACCTGGACGGCCAGCTCGCCGAACTGGAAGCCAAGCGCGCAGTCGCGATCCGGGGCCTGGACGAGGGCCTGCTGGCGCTGTACGAGAAGGTCCGCGCGCAGACCGGGGGCCTGGCCGTGCTCACCGTGCGGGGGCAGCGCACCGAGCCGATCGCCCTGGACCTCTCGCTGAGCGAGATCAACGACCTGCGCACCGCCCCGGCTGACCAGGTGATGCGCTCGGAGGACGGCTACATCCTGGTGCGCGTGTCGGACTAACGGGCGGGCTGCGCCAGAGCCCCGGCGCTCCCCGTTTGCTCGGGGTCCTCGAACTGCATCTCCTCCAGGTTCACCCCGGTGGTGCGGATCTGGAAGCGGTGGGTGACCCACGCACCGAGCGCCGAGGTCGCGATGAGGATCAGCAGCAGCGCCGTCTGCCCGATCGCCGCCAGCAGGATCGGGAAGAGGAACGAGGTCATCACCGCACCGATCTTCGCGAACGCGGCCGCGAACCCGGCGCCGGTTCCGCGGATCTTGGTGGGGAAGACCTCCCCGGCCAGCAGGTAGGTCTGGGAGTTCGGTCCCGCATTCGTGGCGAAATTGAACACGATGAAGCCGAGGAAGATCAGCGCCGTCTGGGGCGCGCCCACGAACGCTCCGGACAGCGCCGCGATCCCCAGGCCGAGGCCGCACCCGAGGAAGCCCCAGATCTGCAGGCGGATCGAGCCCACCCGGTCCACGTACCGGATGGCCACGAGGATCCCGATCACGAGGAATGCGTCGATGAAGACGGCGGCCTCCGCGCCCTCCAGGCTGCTGGCCACGACCGCGGCCACCGAGTGGTCGTCGGTGTCCGTCTGTGCGGCACCGGACCCGAAGGTGGTGGCGACGATCACCGGCGTGAAGATCCCGATCCCGTAGGTCCCCAGGTCCTGCAGGAACCATGGGACGGAGGCCAGGATCGTGGCGCGGCGGGCCTTCTTCTTGCGGAAGAGGTCGGCGAAGGTGGCCTTGTGTTTGCCCTTGGGCTTCTTCGGTGCCTTGATCACCACCCGCTCCGGGTAGGCGGGGGAACGGGCGAGCAGTCGCGTGAGGGCCTCGTGGGCGAGCACGGAGTGCCCCTTGGTCAGCGCCCAGTGCGGGGACTGCACCACGAAGAACCGCCCGGTCGAGACCGCCAGCGCCGGCAGGATCGCGACGGCGAACATCACCCGCCAGCTCGAGGCGTCGCCCGGCATGAGGCGCAGGATCACGACGGCGATGATCGAGCCGACCACGGCACCCACCGCCTGGAAGGCGAAGGCCCCCAGCACGGTGCGACTGCGCGCACGGGAGGACATCGTCTCCGACAGCATGAGGTGGGCGACCGGGTAGTCGCTGCCCAGCGCCACGCCCGTGCCGATGAGGCACAGCAGCATGACCGGGAAGGTCGGCGCGAGCGCCAACCCCACCAGGAACACCGTGAAGGCGAGCATCTCGGCGATGAAGACCTGCTTGCGCCCGAAGCGATCCGAGAGGTTGCCCAGCGCGATCGCGCCCAGCAGGATCCCGAACAGGGGAGCGGCCGTGACCATGCCCTGCTGCGTCGTGGTGAGGGAGAAGTCCAGGGTCACCAAAGGCAACGCCACACCGTTCATGAACACCACGAGACCCTCGAAGAGCTTCCCGGCGCTCGCGAGGGCGAAGATGAGCTGCTGCATCCCGGTCATCGGCGCCTGCACGAGGCGGGTGCCGTCCGGCCACTGCGGGGTCTCGTCGAGGTAGCTCTGGATCGAGCGCGCGCTCGTGCTCACGGGGGTCCTTCGCGGTCCGGGGGGAGGGTGATCCACACGCTAGTGCGGTCCCTGCCGGCGCGACATCGCAGCCGGTCACCGGAGCGTGAACGGCACGTGAACAGCGGGCGGGCCGCCCTCAGCACACGAGGGTGAGGACCGCCGGGGTGCCGGACCGGGGCGAGTGCTGCAGCTCCGCGGCCTTGATCGCGCCGCTCGTGCGCAGCCCGCGGGCCGCCTGCAGCAGTGAGCGCGCGTCGGTCGGCTCGGCACCCCGCCGGCGCAGGAGGTGACCCACCAGGACTCCCCGCAGGTGCTTGGCGGCGTGCGAGACCACCCGACGTTCGCCGTCGACCTCCTCCTCCACCCGCACCTGCACCCAGTCGGCAGTCGGCGCGGGCCGCCACAACGGGAGGAACTCCGAGGAGCGCACGTCCACCACGAGTTCCTGGGAGGGGCGGTGCGCGAGCGCCTCGGTGAGCGCCGGGCGCCAGAACGACCCGAGGGACCCGATCCCGGGCACCGACCCCATCGCCAGGCGGCTCGCGGGGATGGCATCGGTGGGGGTGACCATGCCCAGCAGCGGGGAGGCGATCACCACGTCCTCCCGCACCCGGCGAGCCGCCGCGCCGCGGCTGCGCACGGCCCCCGGCAGGTCGGCGGCGGCGAACAGCACACCCGTGAACACCGTGTGAGCGGGTGCGGTGGGTCGGGTGACCGGGTCGTGCTCGGTGCCGGCGAGTGCGGAGACCAGGCGGGTACGGGCCTCGGTCAGGGAGGGCAGGGCCAGCGAGTCCAGCTGCACAGGAGCGGCGCCGGGAGGGCCGGGGGTCTGGCCGCGGGAGGGGGGAAGGACGAGAAGCACCAGTCCACCCTAGGTCCACGCACGAGCGGCCGAGGATGCGCGGGTAGACTCACCCGTGGATGAGTCGGCCAGGCGACCGCGTTCCCTTCGGGGACCGAGGAACGTCCGGGCTCCACAGGGCAGGGTGGTGGCTAACGGCCACCCGGGGTGACCCGCGGGACAGTGCCACAGAAAACAGACCGCCCCTCGCAGCGCGGGGGGTAAGGGTGAAACGGTGCGGTAAGAGCGCACCAGCGCGGCGGGTGACCGCCGCGGCTCGGTAAACCCCACCCGGAGCAAGGCCAGACAGGGAGTGAGTCGCCCGCTCAACGCTCCCGGGTAGGCCGCTGGAGGCACGCGGCAACGCGTGTCGTAGATGGATGGTCGCCGTTCGCCGCCGGGTAACCGGCGGCGTTCACAGAACCCGGCGTATCGGCCGACTCATCCACCGTTCTTGCTGTGACCTGCGGTGATGTGCAGGCGGATGGTGGTTGGGAGACGTGGTCATGAACGTTGTGTCACTCACCGCCGTGTGTGAACTCACGGAGCGTGTAGGCAGCGTCACCTCTTTTCGGGTCGATCAGTACGCTGTTCTTGTCTCAGGCGAACGGGTGCTGATTCCCCTCGACTTCGGTTTCGACGTTCTGGCACCTCCCGGCTATCGGAGGGATTTGATCTCCCGGGAGTCCCTCGTCGACTCGGCGAAGGTCACGCTGGTTGCTGACTCGGAAGTCGACGAACTGCCACTGGATCTCATTTCCTTTGTCCTCGCGGGGCGCGGTGTTGTCGCGGATGTGGAGGTCCTGCGTGGCCTTCCGGTGGTGATCGAGCTCGGCCCGCGCGCACTCAGCCTCATGGACGCGTCCTAGGCTGGGCACATGCCGCGGACGATCGCCACCACCACCCGACTCGAGCGCCCCGAGCTGCTGGAGTTCCTGCGTTCCCGGCACACGGGGGTGCTGGTCACCACGCGCCGGGACGGTTCGCCGCAACTGAGTCCGGTCGCCTACGGCGTGGACGGCGAGGGCCGCGTGGTGGTCTCCACCTATCCCGAGCGCGCCAAGGCCCACAACGCGCGCCGCAACCCGGCGGCGTCGCTCATGTCTCTCGGCGCCGCGTTCTCCGACCCGTGGGTGCAGGTGGACGGCGAGGCCGAGGTGCTCGACATGCCCGATGCCGTCGAACCGCTCGTGGAGTACTTCCGCTCGATCAGTGGGGAACACCCCGACTGGCAGGAGTACCGCGAGGCGATGCGCACGCAGGGCAAGTCCCTGATCCGCCTCACCATCACCCGGTGGGGGCCGGTGGCCACCGGTGGCTTCCCAGCGCGTCTCGCCGACTGACTCGTGGACCGACGCCGCCGCCCGTGGCAGGGACTCAACAGTGCTACTCGGGCGTGATGACCTCGCGGATAGCCGCGAGTTTCTTCACGTGCGGTAGCGCCGCGAGCAGCAGGGCCGCGTCCTGCGTGCCGGGGTCGAGCACCAGGGTGTCCACGCCGGACTCCATGTAGCCCATCAGCAGGTCGGTCACCCGGTCCACCGGGACCGCGAGCAGCCGGCGGCCTTCCTCCTCCGGGAGCCCCGAGGCCGCCGCGAACGCGACGGCGCGTTCGGGGGAGGTGAAGGTGGCCACCACGCCCCGCTCCTCGATCTGCATCGCGAACGGCGTGGGTTCCTCGTCGCTCCCGCGGGCGATGAAGAACCACTTCTCCAGGCCGAATGCGTCCTGCCACGCCGCGAGTTGTGCGACGGATTCGGCGTTCCCGCTCGGCTCGCTCACGCGGCGTGCCTGTGAGCGAAGGCCGCGGCGCCGACGATTCCGGCGGCATTGCGCAGCTGGGCGGGCACCATCGGGGTGTTCAGGTCCAGCAGCGGGAGGAACTTCGCGTGGTGCTTGGAGACCCCGCCGCCGATCACGAACAGGTCGGGGGAGAAGAGCATCTCCACGTGGCTGAAGTACCGCTGCAGGCGAGGCGCCCATTCCTGGAAGGTCCAGCCCTCGCGCTCGCGCACCCCGCTGGAGGCCTGGGTCTCGGCGTCGTGGCCGTCGATCTCGAGGTGCCCGAGTTCGGAGTTGGGGATGAGCTCGCCGTCGTAGATCATCGCGGATCCGATCCCGGTTCCCAGGGTGGCCACGATGACCAGGCCGTCCACACCCTTCGCGGCGCCGTACTTCACCTCGGCGTAGCCCGCGGCGTCGGCGTCGTTGACCACGACCGCCTTGCGGCCCGTGGCCTCACGCGCTACGGCGGAGATGTCCGTGCCGATCCAGGAGTCGTCCACGTTGGCGGCGGAGTAGGCCACACCCTTCTTCACGATCGCCGGGAAGGTGAGCCCGATCGGCGCCTTCTTCGGCAGGTCGAAGGAGCGCACGAGTTGGCCGAGCACCTCTCCGACCGCCTCCGGGGTGGCGGGCTGCGGCGTGGGGATCCGGACCCGGTCGGTGGCGAACTCGCCGTGCTTGAGGTCCACGGGGGCACCCTTGATGCCGGACCCGCCGACGTCGATCCCGAACGCGATCTTCTCCGACATTCCGTGCCCTCTCCGTTGCGCTTGACCTCGTGCGGCAGCACGCTTGGGCATGAGTCTAGGGAAAGGTGGGCGTGATGCCGAACGAGGACGATCTGCGCGAGCGCGGCTACTACTACAACATCACCACCGGTGAGGTGGAGCAGGGCATGGTCTCCGCGTGGAAGCACCGGATGGGGCCCTACGCCACGCGCGAGGAGGCGGCGTCGGCGCTGACCACCGCGCAGCGGCGCAACGACTCCTGGGACGAGGCGGAGAAGGAGTGGCGGGGGAGTAGGGGCGGACGGCGTGGCTCACCGCCGGTGAGGAACGCTCAGCTCTCGTAGGTGTGCTCCGGCCCCGGGAAGGAGCCGTCGCGCACCGCCGCGATGTAGTCGGTGGTGGCGGTGTGCAGGGCGGCCCCCACCTGCCCGAACTGGCGTGCGAACCGGGGTGACCAGTCGCCCATCCCCGCCATGTCCAGCCAGACCAGGACCTGGCCGTCACAGCCGTTGCCCGCCCCGATTCCGATGGTCGGGATCTCCAGGTCCGCGCTGACCGCGCGTGCCAACGGAGCCGGGACCATCTCCAGCACGAGCGCCACCGCACCGGCCTCGGCGAGCGCGAGGGCGTCGCGCCGCAGCCGCGCGGCCGCCTCCTCGCCACGGCCCTGGACGCGCTTGCCGCCGATGAGATGCTCGGACTGCGGGGTCAGGCCCAGGTGCCCGACCACGGGGATGCCCGCGCCGGTCAGGAGCGAGACCTGGGCGGCGATCCGCTCGCCGCCCTCCATCTTCACCGCGGCCGCGCCGCCCTCCTTCATCAGGCGGACGGCGGAGGCGTGCGCTTGCTGAGCGCTGGCCTCGTAGGTGCCGAACGGCAGGTCCGCCACCACGAGGGAGCGTCGCGTGGCGCGGGAGACGGAGCGGGTGGCGAGCACCATCTCCTCCAACGTCACCGGGATCGTGGTGGCGTGGCCGAGCATGTTGTCGCCGATCGAGTCCCCCACCAGCAGCATGTCGATGCCGGCGTCATCGAAGATGCGCGCGGTCGCGCCGTCGTAGGCGGTCAGCATCGTCAGACGCTCGCCGTTCTCCTTGGCGCGGCGCAGGTGCGGCACGCGGAACGGGGCCGGCGCGGGCGTGGTGGACATCGTGCTCCTTCGGCAGTCCAGGGCAGCGGGCGGACATCTCGCTGCGGTTCAGGGTAGTCGGCTCCGCTCGACGCGCACCGCGCAGGTGGGCACACAGGCGTGGAACGCGACATGATAGGAACGGGAGGTCGCCGGAGATGCCGGAGTCCCACTCGAGGCAGGGAGAGGTATGGACAAGCAGCAGGAGTACGTGCTCCGTTCGGTCGAGGAGCGCGACATCCGCTTCATCCGGTTGTGGTTCACCGATGTCCTGGGTCTGCTGAAGTCCGTGGCGATCGCTCCCGCCGAGTTGGAGAACGCCTTCGCCGAGGGCATCGGGTTCGACGGCTCCTCCATCGAGGGCCTGGCGCGGGTGGCCGAGTCGGACATGTTGGCGCGCCCCGACCCCTCCACGTTCCAGGTGCTGCCGTGGCGGGGCGACCAGCGGGGTACCGCCCGAATGTTCTGCGACATCCTCACCCCGGACGGCGAGCCCGCCGCCGCGGACCCGCGCAACGTGCTCAAGCGCGCCCTGAACAAGGCGGCGGACGCCGGGTTCACCTTCTACACCCACCCCGAGATCGAGTTCTACCTCTTCCACACCCCGGTGAGCTCCGGTGGTCCGCTGATCCCGGTGGACGAGGCGGGGTACTTCGATCACGTGGCCCGAGGCACTGGTCACGACTTCCGCCGCGCCGCGATCAGCCTGCTGGAGTCCATGGGGATCTCGGTGGAGTTCTCCCACCACGAGGGAGGTCCGGGGCAGAACGAGATCGACCTGCGCTACGCCGACGCCCTGTCCACCGCGGACAACGTGATGACGTTCCGCACCGTGGTGAAGGAGGTGGCGCTCGACCAGGGCATCATGGCCTCCTTCATGCCCAAGCCGCTGATCCAGCACCCCGGGTCCGGTATGCACACGCACTTCTCGCTGTTCGAGGGTGACCACAACGCCTTCCACGACCCGGCAGGGCAGTACGAGCTCTCCGACACCGCGCGCAAGTTCATCGCCGGGTTGCTGTACCACTCCGCCGAGGTCACCGCCGTCACGAACCAGTTCGTGAACTCCTACAAGCGGCTGTGGGGTGGCGGCGAGGCCCCGAGTTACGTCTGCTGGGGTCACAACAACCGGTCCGCCCTGATCCGGGTGCCGATGTACAAGCCCGGCAAGGGTCAGTCCGCTCGCGTGGAGTACCGCGGGATCGACGCCGCGGCCAATCCCTACCTCACCTACTCGGTGATGCTCGCGGCGGGCCTCAAGGGCATCCAGGAGGGCTACGAACTGCCGGACGAGGCCGAGGACAACGTCTGGAGCCTCACCGACGCCGAGCGCCGGGCCATGGGCATCGCGCCGCTGCCGAACAACCTGCAGGACGCGCTCGACATCATGGAGCGCTCCGAGCTCGTGGCGGAGACCCTCGGCGAGTCCGTGTTCGCCTACTTCCTGCGCAACAAGCGGCAGGAGTGGCAGGAGTACCGCGCCCAGGTCACCCCGTACGAGGTCTCGAAGTTCCTGCGGGCGCTGTGACGCCATGAGAGTGCCGTCGCTGACGACCTCCCTCATCCGGTGGGGTTTCAAGGACGCCACTCGCGCGGCCTCGCTCATGCAGGAGGAGTGGCTGGGCGATCTGTACGCCCAGGACCCTGACGCGTTGCGCGCCGTGGGGGAGTGCGCCGACCCGGACCTCGCGCTGCTCACCCTGGTGCGGATCCACGACAACGCCTCGGCTGCCGAGCGTGACGCGCTGCGCACGGTACTCCTGGAGGCCGGGGAGCCGAGGGAGCGGCTGCTGGCGGTCCTGGGAGCCTCCGCGGCACTGGGGGACACCCTCGTGCACCACCCGGCGGACGTTGCCGTGGTGACCGGGGAACGAGGCGCCGGGATCCTGCTGGAGAGCGCCGAGGACCTGCGCGCGAGCCTGCTGCGCGCCGTGGAGGCGGACCCGGACGCCCCGGTGCCCCTCGTACCGCAGCACGCGCTGCCTGGCGCCGTGGACGCGATGCGACGCGCCTACCGCCGCCAGCTGCTGCGGGTGGCCGCCACGGACCTGACCCGGCCCGATCCGCTCTCGGTGCTGCCGGGCGTGGCAGCCGCTCTGGCCGATCTCGCCGCCGCCGCGCTCGAGGCTGCGCTGGCCATCGGTCGCGCCCAGATCGAGCACGCCGAGCACGTGCGCCTCGCCGTGCTCGGGATGGGCAAGACCGGTGGCCGTGAGCTGAACTACATCTCCGACGTCGATGTGGTCTTCGTGGCCGAACCGGCCGACGGCGCCGCCGAGGCGGGCATCGATGAGGACCGGGCGATGCGCATCGGGGCGAGACTGGCCTCGGCGATGGCCAGGGCGTGCTCCTCGCCCTCGCAGGAACCCGCCCTGTGGGAGGTCGACGCCGCGCTGCGACCCGAGGGCAAGCAGGGGCCGCTGGTGCGGACCCTCGCCAGCCACCTCGCGTACTACAAGCGGTGGGCGAAGACCTGGGAGTTCCAGGCGCTGCTGAAGGCTCGCCCGGTGGCGGGCGACCGGGACCTCGCCGACGCCTACCTGGAGGCGATCGGCCCGATGGTGTGGACCGCGGTACAGCGCGAGAACTTCGTGGAGGACGCCCAGGCGATGCGGCGCCGCGTGGAGGACCACGTGCCCCGCAAGGACGCCGACCGCCAACTCAAGCTCGGCGCCGGTGGACTGCGGGACGTGGAGTTCACCGTGCAGCTGCTGCAGCTCGTGCACGGCCGCCTCGCCCCGGAGATCCGCTCCCGCAACACCCTGCGCGCCCTGGCGGCCCTGGCCGCGGAGGGATTCGTCTCCCGAGCCGACGCCGCCCGCCTGGCCGTGTGCTACCGGTTCCTGCGGCTGATGGAGCACCGCATCCAGCTCTACCGGATGCGGCGCTCCCACCTGCTGCCCACCAAGGAGGCGGACCTGGACCGACTGGCGCGCTCGATGCGCCTGGTGCCGGACGAGGAGTCCGACGTCGCCACCGAGCTGCTCGTGCGGTGGCGGCACACCCGCCGTGACGTGCGGCGCCTGCACGAGGAACTCTTCTACCGACCGCTGCTGCCGGCGACGGCGCGACTGTCCGCCGATGACGCCGCACTCTCGCCGGAGGCAGCCAAGGCACGGTTGGCGGCGCTCGGCTATCGCGCGCCCGAGGCCGCCATGAAGCACATCTCCGCGCTCACCGACGGGGTCTCGCGCCGCGCCGCCATCCAACGCCAACTCCTGCCGGTGATGCTCGCCTGGTTCACCGAGGGCACCGACCCCGATGCCGGGTTGCTCGGCTTCCGGGCGCTCTCGGAGGAGATGGGGTCGGAGTACTGGTACCTCAAGCTGCTGCGCGACTCCGGGGTGGTGGCCCACGACCTGGCGATCGTGCTGTCCTCCTCCAAGTACGCCGCGGATGCGTTGCGGCGCTCCCCGGAGTCGGTGAAATGGCTCGCCGAGGGTGGCGACCTGACACCCCGCAGCCCCGAGCAGCTCGGGGCGGAGATGGACGCCACGCTGCGGCGTCGCACCTCGAGCGAGTCCTCCATCACCATGGTGCGGTTCCTGCGGCGCCGCGAACTCGCCCGTACCGCTCTCTCGGACGTCCTGACCCGGCTGTCCGCCGTGGACACGCCGGCCATCTCCTACGCGGCCGACGCCGCTCTGCGCGGCGCCCTGCGGATCGCCGCGCACGATGTGTGCACCGAGTGGGGGATCGAGGAGACCCCGACCCTGCTGCTGATCGTGGCGATGGGTCGCCTCGGTGGTCAGGAGCTCAGCTACTCCTCCGACGCCGACGTGATGTTCGTGCACGACCCTCGCCCGGGCGAGGATCACGACCGCGCCCAGAAGTTCGCACTCGCCGTCGCCCAACGGGTGGCGAACCTGCTGGGGCAGACCTCCTCCGAGCCCTCGCTCGAGGTGGACGCCACCCTTCGGCCCGAGGGACGCAACGGCCCCCTGGCCCGTTCGTTCGCCGCCTATCAGGAGTACTACGGCCGGTGGTCCTCCGGGTGGGAACGCCAGGCGCTGCTGCGGGCGCGGCCGGTGGCGGGGGACGTGGACCTCGGGCGCCGGTTCGTGGACCTGATCGATCCCATCCGCTACGCGCCCGGTGGCCTGGACGACTCCCAATTGCGCGAGTTCCGGCGGATCAAGGCGCGCGTGGAGAGCGAGCGGCTGCCCCGCGGGGTCTCCCCACAGCGCCACCTCAAGCTCGGGCGCGGCGGAGTGGCCGACGTGGAATGGACCGTGCAGTTCCTGCAGTTGTTGCACGCACACGAGGTCCCCGGTCTGCGCACCACCCGCACCTTGGAGGCTTTGCAGGCAGCCAAGGAGGCCGACCTGATCACCGCCTCCGACGAGGAGCGGCTACGCCGGGCCTGGTCGATGGCCGTGCGGGCCCGTGACGCCATCGTGCTGTACACCGGGCGTACATCCGGTACCAAACTGGATGTCCTGCCCTCCGAGCGTCGCGAACTCGCGGGCGTCGCCCACCTCATGGGGTACCCCGATACGTCCCCGTGGCGCCTGGAGGAGGACTACCTGCGGGTGGCGCGGCGTGCCCGCGCGGTCGTCGAACGAGTCTTCTACGGGGAGTAGGCCACTCGATGTGCGGTGACCGCGGCGAGGGCAGCAGGACTCAGCGAGGACTTCCTGCCAGCGCCGCGATGACTTCTTGAGCCATCGCGTCCACCTGCTCGGCGGTGGTCTGGAACGAGCACATCCACCGCACCTCGCCCCTGGCCTCGTCCCAGTCGTAGAACCGGAAGCGTTCACGCACCCTCGCGGCAGCCGCGGCCGGCAGGGTGGCGAACAGGGCATTGGCCTGCGTGTCCTGGGTGAAGGCCAGGCCGGGCGCCTGCCCGCTCTCGATCGCCGTCACCAGGTGCGTGCGCAGCCGGGTGGCCATGGCGTTGGCGTGGGAGGCATTGCGCAACCACAGGTCGCCGTCGTAGAGCGCCAGGAGCTGAGCGGAGATGAACCGCATCTTCGAGGCCAGCTGCATCGAGAGCTTGCGCACGTAGGTCATGCCCGGCGCGGCCTCGTCATCCAGGACCACGACCGCCTCGGCCCCCATGGCGCCGTTCTTCGTCCCGCCCAGCGAGAGCACGTCCACGCCGGCGCCGCTGGAGATCGCTGCGAGGTCGCAGCCCAGGTGCGCCGCGGCGTTCGCGAGCCGCGCCCCGTCCACGTGCAAGCGCATCCCCCGCTCGTGGGCGTGATCGGCGAGTGCCCGCATCTCCCGGGGTGTGTAGCAGGTGCCCAACTCGGTCGACTGGGTGAGGGAGACCACGAGTGGCTGTGCGCGGTGCTCGAAGCCCCAACCCCAGGCCTGGCGGTCCACCAACTCAGGGGTGAGCTTGCCGTCCGGGGTGGGGACCGTGAGGATCTTCACGCCCCCCATCCGCTCCGGTGCGCCGCCCTCATCGGTGTTGATGTGAGCGGACTCCGCCGCGATCACCGCACCCCATCGCGGCAGCATCGCCTGCAGCGCCACCACGTTGGCGCCCGTGCCGTTGAAGGTGGGGTAGACCGCGACCGGCGCGCTCAGGGTGCGGCTCAGGGACTCCCGCAGCGCCGCAGTGTAGGGGTCCTCACCGTAGGCGACCACGTCCCCGCCGTTCGCTTCGACCAGTGCCGCCATCACCTCGGGGTGCACTCCCGCGTAGTTGTCCGAGGCGAAGGCGATGGAGGTGGGGTCGTGACGCAGCATGGCTCGATCCTGTCACGACGCGTCGGTGCCCATGACCCCGGCGAGCGGTGTGCGGCGTCGTCTGACTAGGCTGGGCGGCGTCCGCCTCCCCCCGAGCGCCCGGCGGATGCGCGATCACGGAGGCGGTGGATCATGAGCGACCCGGCCCTGCCCGCCGACCCCCCGCAGGCTCCCGCGCCCACACCTGCGCCGAAACCCGACGCGTGGATGCTGCTGCGCATCGGCGCGACCGTGGTGGTCGCGATCTCGCTGTACTTCGCGGTGCCGCTGGTGCACGCACCCTCCTACGTGATGGCCCTGATCATGATCGGGCTCGTGGGCGCCGCCTTCGTGGCCTTCGTGCTGTTCGAGTTCCGCAGGATCCTGCGCAGTGAGCGCCCCCTGCTGACCTCGGTGGAGTCGATCATCCTGGTGATCACGGGATTCACCACCCTGTTCGCCTACACCTACGCCTGCCAGTCGGCCGCGGACCCCGCCTCGTTCAGCGAGGAACTCGGCCGTGGCGACGCGCTCTACTTCTCCATGACCATCGTCACCACCACCGGGTTCGGCGATATCACCGCCGTGGGCCAGATGGCCCGTGGCGTGGTGACCGTGCAGATGGCCCTCACCCTGGGGTTCGTGGCCGTCCTGGTGCGCAACCTCCTGCGTCAGGGTCAGCGCCGCGCCGCCACCGTTCACGGCACGTCACCGCCCGACGACGACTGAGCGGACCGAACCCGACCGTCCCCCTGACCCCGAGCATTCACACCCATCCCCGAGCCCCCGGAGACCCGTGAACCAGGCACCCGACGCCGAGACCCCCCTGGCACGCACCCTGCTGGCGCTGACCCTCCCGGCGGCGCTCGTGGGCGTGGTGTGCGCCCTGCTGCTGTGGGGGGCGGAGGAGCTCGCGGCGCTGCTGGAGCATCTGTGGTGGGGTGCGCTGCCGGACGCCCTCGGCGTGGGTGAGGCCCGGTGGTGGCCGCTGGTGATCCTGACGATCACCGGCGCGCTGATCGGCCTGGTGGTCGAGCGGGCCCCCGGGCACGCGGGCTACGACTCCGCCCAGATCGAGTTGAATGCGCCGCCGCTCCCGCTGCGTTCGCTCCCCGGGGTCGCGATCGTGCTCGTGCTCGCTCTCGCGGGCGGCGTGAGTCTCGGCCCCGAGAGTCCCATCATCGCGCTGGGCGTCGGCGTCACCGTCTGGGGGGCGCGGAGGTTCCTGCCCGCCGTCCCGGTACAGCTCGCGATGGTCACCGCCTTCGCCGGGATCATCGCGGCGATGTTCTCCGGGCCGTTCGCCGCAGCCCTGCTGCTCACCGAGGCGCTCGCCGCAGCCAAGGGGCCCGGCGGCCTGTGGGACCGGATGTTCCTGCCGATGGTCTCCGCCGTCGCCGCCTCGATCACCGCACGCCTGCTCGGCATGCCGAGCCTGATCGGGGACCTCGGTCCGGCCGATGTGACGCTCGCCTCGACCGGCTGGGCGGTGCTGATCGCGGCGGCCGCCGCGGCGTTCGGCGTTGCCGCGACCTACCTGCTGCCCCTCGCGCACCGGGCATTCCGTCGGCTGCGCCGGCCCCTGCTGTACACCACCGCCGGTGGCCTCGTGCTCGGCGTGCTGGGCACGATCGGCGGCGAGATCACCATGTTCAAGGGCAGCGCGGCCACCGCGCAGATCATCTCCGAGGCCGACACCATCGCCCTGGGCAGCCTGGTCGGGATCCTCGTGATCAAGACGGCCGCCCTCGTGGTCTCCGCGGCCGCGGGCTTCCGGGGCGGGCGGATCTTCCCCGCGATCTTCATCGGCACCGCGACCGGCGTGCTCGGCCACGCGATCCTGCCGGACGTCTCCATCGGCCTCGCGGTGGGCGCGGGCGTGCTCGGCACAGTGCTCGCCGTCAGCAAGAGCGGCTGGATGGCCCTGTTCGGCGGCGTCATCATCGTGGGGGATGCCACCGTGATCTCCGCCCTCATCGCCGTGCTGCTGCCGATCTGGCTGCTGCTGGCGCGCGTGCCCGAGATGATCGTGCACGCCCCGGGCCAACTCGACTCCCCGCCCGAGGAGGCCGCCGCGGTCACACCCGAACGCGGGTAGCCTCGAGCAGGTGAGCGCAGCATCGAGCCAGGCCACCGACGCCCCGGGTACCGACAGCCGAGCCACGCACAGTCGAGCCACTGGTAGCCCGGCCACGCGCGCGGTGGCCACACCACGCGGCACCCTGCACGCCGTCGTCAGCGATGGCGTGCTGCGGGCCCTGGGGGTGCCCTACGCCCGCGCCGAGCGGTACGCCGTGGCCGAACCCGTACGCCTGAACGAGCCCTACCTCGCCGACACCCCGGCACCCGCCGCACCGCAGCCCATCACACCCGTGGCGCACGACGTGCTCGGCGGTGGTCGCGAGCGCCTGGTGATCTCCGAGGACTGCCTGCGGCTGTCGGTCACCGCACCCGAGGACGCCGTGCCCGGGGAGGACCTGCCCGTCATGGTGTGGCTGCACGGCGGGAGCTACGTGGGCGGCGCCGGTGACATGCCGATCTACGATCCGGCGCCCCTGGTGCGTCAGGAGCGCGTGGTGGTGGTCTCCGTGACGTTCCGCCTCGGGGTCCTGGGCTATCTCGGGTTCGGCGGGGGTCCCGCGAATCTCGGTCTGCTGGATCAGATCGAGGCGCTGCGCTGGGTCCGCGATTGCGTGGCGGGCTTCGGCGGGGATCCGGCCTGCGTCACCGTGTTCGGGCAGTCCGCCGGTGGTGACTCTGCCGCTCACCTCATGATCGCGGCGGGCGCCCGGGGTCTGCTGCGGCGCGTGATCGTCCAGAGCGCCCCACTCGGGATCGTCACGGGCCGCGAACCGATGTACCGGGCGATGCTGCGCGCCGCCGGCACCCCGCAGCCGGGGGAGGACCTCGAGGCGGTGCTGCGCCGCCAGGCGCGGGCCTCCACCGCCGGCTTCCTCACCGCCGGCGGTCTGCGTGGCGGTATGCCCTTCGGTCTGCGCTACGGGCACCGGCCACTGCCGGCGGAGCGAGACCGTGAGGCGGCATGGCGCGCCGTCGCCCCGCAGATCGACCTCATGATCGGGAACACCACCCAGGAGGCAGCGCTGTTCACCCGGGGCCGTTCCGGGCGGGACTGGATCCTCACCGAGGGTGGTCTCATCGAGTGGAGCACGCGGCGCATCTACGCCGACGGCGCCGATCATCTCGCAGGTCTGCACCGGGAGGCCGGGGGCAACGCGGTGCGGTACCTGCTGGACTGGCGCCCGCAGGGCACCCTGCTCGGTGCGCGGCACAACTCCGACCTGCCGCTGCTGCTGGGCACACCGCAGGCGTGGGAGGGCGCCCTGCTGATCGGGGCCACCCCGCCGGAGGAACTGGAGCGGTTGGCCGCGCTGATGCGGGCGGTGTGGGCGCAGTTCGCCCGCACGGGCGGTGTCTCGCAGGAGACGGCGCAGGCGGCGGCGGAGATCCTCACGCTGACCAGCCGCGTCGAGAACTAGGCATGGCGAACGAGGCCATCGGCCTGCTCAGAAGGAACCTCGGACCGGTGACATGCCTGAGCCGGGGCACGATGCCGGGGCCGCGATGACAGCGCTGCTCCTGGTGGGCGCCGGCCACACACATCTCTATCTCGTCAAGCACGCCGCGGAGTTGGCCGCCGCCGGCTATCGGGTGCAACTTCTCGCCCCGCGCTTCTTCGACTACAGCGGCGTCGCGTCGGCGAGGGCCGCCGGGGCGCTGTCCGGCGACGCGGGGAGAATCGATGTGCGGGCGCTGGCCGCTGGCTGTGGTGTGGACTTCCACGAGGCGACCGTGGAGTCGCTCGATGCGGACGCGCGGATCGCGGTGACGTCGGATGGCGCCCGCCTGCCGTATGACGTGCTCTCGATCAATATCGGCAGCGTCGTCGCACCGGAGGGCATGGAGGTGCATCCTGGCGTGCTGAGGGTCAAACCGCTGAGTGGTCTCGGCGATCTCGATGTCCGCCTGCGAGCGCTGGGTCAGCGCGGTGCCGCGGTCACGGTGGTGGGAGGCGGTGCCTCGGGCCTGGAGCTGGCGGCCCACCTCGCGGTCCGCCCCGACGTCGCCCAGGTCCGGTTGGTGGAGTCCGGGCCGTTCCTCGGTGCCGACCTTCCCGCAGGTGCGCGCACGCGGATCAGCCGACTCCTTACCAAGCGTGACGTGGTGGTGCACACCGGGTGCGTCGTGAGCGAGATCGGCGAACGACAGCTCGTGTGCCAGGACGGTACGCAGATGGCCCACGATGTCGCCGTGCTCGCCACCGGACTCGCTGCACCCCCGCTGCTCGCTGCTCTCGGACTCGGCGACGGGCACGGGGTGCCGGTGCGGGCCACGCTCCAGCACGTCGACCGCGACGAGATCTACGCGGTCGGTGACTGCGCCCACTTCCTCCCACGGCCGCTGCCTCGCCTCGGGGTCCACGGGGTGCGGCAAGGACCGGTGCTGCACCGCAGCCTGCTCGCGCGGGTTCGAGCAGAGCCCCTGCCGGTCTACGAACCCCAGCGCCGTGCCCTGTCGATCCTCGATCTCGGCGGTGCCGTCGGGCTCGCTGTCCGCGGCCGAGTGTGGTGGTACGGCACCGGCCCGCTGCACCTCAAGCGATACATCGACCGCCGGTGGCTCAGGACGTACCAGCCCGAACCCGGTCCCTGGCAGCGTCCGACCGGGTGAGGAGCAGCAAACGCCGCCGAGCGACCAGGAGGTCGCTCGGCGGCGCTATTGCACAGGTCAGCGGCTGTTCCGTGCCGTCGTTCGGCCGTGCTGAACGACCGCAGCCGCAGTCCCGCTCAGATGTCGGAGTAGAGCTCGAACTCCAGGGGCGTGGGGCGCTGCTGGACCGGCAGCACCTCCTTGGTGCGCTTGTAGTCGATCCAGGTCTCGATGAGGTCCGGCGTGAACACGTCGCCCTCGGTGAGGTAGTCCTGGTCGGCCTCGAGTGCCTCGAGCACCTCCGGCAGGGTGGTCGGCACCTGCTGGATGGCCGCGTGCTCCTCCGGCGGGAGCTCGTAGAGGTCCTTGTCGACCGGCTCCGGCGGCTCGATGCGGTTCTTGATGCCGTCGATGCCGGCCATCAGGATCGCGGAGAACGCCAGGTAGGGGTTGGCCGACGGGTCCGGCACGCGGAACTCCACGCGCTTGGCCTTCGGGGAGGACCCGGTGATCGGGATCCGGATGCAGGCGGAGCGGTTACGCGCCGAGTACACCAGGTTGATCGGGGCCTCGAAGCCCGGCACCAGGCGGCGGTAGGAGTTCACCGAGGGGTTGGTGAACGCCAGCAGCGACGGCGCGTGGTGCAGCAGACCACCGATGTACCAGCGGGCCATCTCCGACAGGCCGCCGTAGCCGGACTCGTCGTGGAACAGCGGCTGGCCGTCCTTCCACAGCGAGGAGTGGCAGTGCATGCCCGAGCCGTTGTCGCCGAAGACCGGCTTCGGCATGAAGGTGGCGACGTGACCGGCCACGTTCGCGACGTTCTTGATGACGTACTTGAACTTCATCAGGTCGTCGCCGGCGGACTGCAGCGTGTTGAAGCGGTAGTTGATCTCCTGCTGGCCGCCGGTGCCCACCTCGTGGTGTGCGCGCTCGACCTGCAGGCCCACGCTCTGCAGCGTGGTCACCATCGTGTCGCGCAGGTCGGCGAACTTGTCGCTGGGGGAGAGGGGGAAGTACCCACCCTTGAAGCGGGTCTTGTAGCCGAGGTTCCCGCCATCCTCCTCGCGCCCGGTGTTCCACGCGGCCTCGATGGAGTCGATCTCGTAGAAGGAACCGTTGGACTCGGACTGGTAGCGCAGCGAGTCGAAGAGGTAGAACTCCGCCTCCGGGCCGAAGAAGACGGTGTCGGCGATACCGGTCGACTTCAGGTAGGTCTCCGCCTTCGCGGCGATCTGGCGCGGGTCGCGGCCGTAGGGCTCATCGGTGAAGGGGTCCACGATGGAGAAGTAGACAACCAGGGTCTTCTCGGCGCGGAACGGGTCGATGAAGGCGCTCGTGACGTCCGGGATGAGCTTCATGTCGGACTCGTGGATCGCCTGGAACCCACGGATCGAGGAGCCGTCGAACATGAGGCCCTCGGAGAAGGCCTCCTCCTCGAACGCCTCGACGGGGATGTTGAAGTGCTGCTGCACGCCCGGCAGGTCGATGAAGCGGACGTCGATGAACTTGACGTCCTGCTCCTTCGTGAAGGCGATGGCCTCCTCGGCAGAACTGAACATGGGGCTCCTTCGTGGTTGGTCCCTGGGTCACATCGAACGTAGGGGGAGCGGGTTTCCCACCCGTGACCTCGATGTGTCCTCAATGTTACAGAGTGCAGCCCGCGTCTTGGAGGAACGCGGGGGTGGCCGTGGGGAAACCTGGAAGGATCTCAGTTCACCACGAGGGCGCCCGGGCGGCCACCGCAGGCGACGGGCGACGCCGACGGTGGCGACTACGATCGAGAGGTGCCCGCCCGACCTGATCCCGTACCTGCCGACCCGAGCCCCGGCCGCCGGGACGGCGTGGGCCAGGATGCGCCGTCGGGCGTGGACTCGGCGCTGCTGGGGCGACGGGTGATCGCGCTGTTGATCGACTGGGCCATCGCCTCGGCGATCAGCGCCGGCTTCTTCGACTTCGACTCCATGGCCACCCTCGGCGTGTTCGCGGGCATGACGGCGCTGCTGGCCATGACGCTCGGCGCCACCATCGGGCACCGGATCTGCGGGTTGCGTCTGGTGCGCCACGACGACGGCGCCTCCCCCCTCCCACCGCTCGCCGCCGTGATCCGCACCGCCCTGATGTGCCTGGTCATCCCCGCGGTGGTGTGGGGAGCCGACGGCCGCGGGCTGCACGATATCGCCGCGCGCACCGCCATCGTGCGGTGGTAGCAGGCGCCTGGGACTGATGTCCCGGGGACCGAAGTCCCCGGGACCTCGGCCTCAGAATCGGCGGAATCACGGGGCCTAGCGTGGAAGCATCATCCAGCGCAGACCCACAGGAGCCGAATATGACCACCACCGCTGACGGCCAGGTCGCCTCGGAGGCCGAGGACGCCGAGAGCATCGTCGAGGAGACCCTGGACGCCGCCGCCCCCACCGCCGACCCGACCGCCGCCCACATCGACGACCTGGTGGCGCGCGGGCAGCGCGCCCTGGCCGAGTACGCCTCATTCACCCAGGAGCAGATCGACCGGATCGTGGCCAAGGCCGCCGTGGCTGCCCTGGACCAGCACGGAGCCCTCGCCGAGATCGCCGTGGCCGAGACCGGCCGCGGGGTGTTCGAGGACAAGGCCGTGAAGAACATCTTCGCGTGCGAGCACGTGACCCACTCGATGCGTGACCTGCGCACCGTGGGTGTGGTGGGCAAGGACGAGCTCAACGGGATCACGGAGATCGCTGAGCCGGTCGGCGTGATCTGCGGGGTCACCCCGGTGACCAACCCCACCTCGACGGCGATCTTCAAGGCGCTGATCTCCCTGAAGACCCGCAACCCGATCGTCTTCGCCTTCCACCCCGGCGCCCAGGAGTGCTCCGTGGCCGCGGCCCGCATCGTGCGTGACGCCGCGGTGGCGGCAGGTGCGCCCGCCGACTGCGTGCAGTGGGTGCAGGCACCCTCCCTGGAGGCCACGAGCCGGTTGATGAACCACCCCGGGGTCGCGCTCATCCTCGCCACCGGCGGCAACGCCATGGTCCGGGCTGCCTACTCCTGCGGCAAGCCCGCCCTCGGAGTGGGCGCCGGGAACGTTCCCGCCTACATCACCCGCAGCGCGAAGCTCAAGCGCGCCGTGAACGACGTCGTGTTGTCCAAGGCCTTTGACAACGGCATGATCTGCGCCTCGGAGCAGGCCGTCATCCTGGACGAGGAGATCTACGACGAGGCGATGAGTGAGTTCGCCACGCTGCACGCCTACCTCGCCTCAGCCGAGGAGAAGGAGATGCTGGAGCGGTTCATCTTCGGGGTGGATGCGTTCTCCGCCAACTGCGGCGGCGCCAAGCTCAACCCCACGGTCGTGGGCAAGCACCCGGCGTGGATCGCCGAGCAGGCCGGTTTCTCCGTGCCCGAGGACACCTCGATCATCCTCGTACCCGTCAGCGAGGTCGGACCCGGTGAGCCCCTGACCCGGGAGAAGCTGTGCCCCGTGCTCGCCGTGCTGCGCGCGGGTTCGGCGGAGGAGGGCATCCGGCTGTCCGAGCAGATGGTGGAGTTCGACGGTCTGGGCCACTCCGGTGCCATCCACACCGAGGACGAGGCCCTCGCGGAGGAGTTCGGCTCACGCGTCAAGGCCGTGCGCATCATCACCAACGCGCCCAGTTCCCTGGGCGGCATCGGCGACATCTACAACGCCTTCATCCCCTCTCTGACACTCGGTTGTGGCTCCTACGGGCACAACTCCGTGTCCAACAACGTCTCGGCGATCAACCTGGTCAACATCAAGCGCATCGGGCGGAGGAACAACAACTTGCAGTGGTTCAAGGTTCCGGCGAAGACCTACTTCGAGCCGAACGCGATCCGCTACCTCGCCGACATGCCGGACGTCGAGCGCGTGACGATCGTCACGGACTCCGTCATGACCAGGCTCGGGTTCGCCGACCGCGTCATGGACGTGCTCAACCGGCGCGGCAACAAGGTCGCGATGCAGATCATCGACCAGGTGGAGCCCGAGCCGAGCGTGCAGACCGTGCAGAAGGGCGCCGAGCAGATGCGCCACTTCAAGCCGGACACGATCATTGCGCTCGGCGGCGGCTCGCCGATGGACGCCGCGAAGGTGATGTGGCTGCTCTACGAGCACCCCGAGATCGACTTCTCCGACCTGAAGCAGAAGTTCTTCGACGTGCGCAAGCGTGCCTTCCGGTTCCCCACGCTGGGCCAGCTCGCGCAGCTCGTGTGCATCCCGACGTCCTCGGGCACGGGTGCGGAGGTGACGCCGTTCGCGGTCATCTCGGATGTGGAGGCCGGCAAGAAGTACCCGCTGGCCGACTACGCGCTGACCCCGTCGGTGGCGATCATCGACCCGGCGCTCACCGCCTCCATGCCGCGCTCGCTCGCCGCGGACTCCGGCTTCGATGCCCTCACCCACGCCACCGAGGCCTACACCTCGGTGTACGCGAACGACTTCACCGACGGCATGGCGCTGCACGCGATCAAGTTGATCTTCGAGAACCTGGCGCAGTCCGTCACCGGTGACGCCGAGGACCCCCGCACCGGGGAGTCGCGGGAGAAGATGCACAACGCCGGCACCATCGCCGGCATGGCCTTCGGGAACGCCTTCCTCGGGATCGTGCACGCGATGGCGCACGTGGTCGGCTCCACCTACCACCTGGTGCACGGCCGCACGAACGCCACCCTGCTGCCGCACGTGATCCGCTACAACGGTCAGGTGCCCACCAAGCTGACGAGCTGGCCGAAGTACGAGCACTACGTGGCACCGGAGCGCTTCCAGCAGATCGCGGCGCACCTGGGTCTGCCGGCGAGCACCCCGGCCGAGGGCGTGGAGTCCTACGCCCGAGCCGTGGAGTCCCTGCGGGCGCGGGTCGGTATCCCGCAGTCCTTCCAAGCGCAGGGTGTGGACGAGGCGGAGTTCCTCAGCCGCCTCGACGAGGTCGCCACCGGCGCCTACGAGGACCAGTGCGCACCGGCCAACCCGCGGATGCCGATGCGGGAGGACATGAAGGAGATCATGCTGGCCGCCTACTACGGCACGTCCGTCGAGGAGGTCCGGGCCACCCGCGAGGAGGTCGCGGCCGGCTGAGACCTGGCTGACACACGACGAACGGGCCGGTGAACCAGGGGGTTCACCGGCCCGTTCGTCATGGTCTGAGCTGGGAATCAGCGGCCGCGCATCGCCTTGCGGTCGGGGCGCATCCGGGTGGGGTCCACGCCCTTGGGGACGGGCATCCTCGCGGTGTGCAGGGCGCGCAGCCGCTTGTTCACCTCGGTGATCTCGGCGCTGGTGAGTCGACGCTCGGACTTCTGCTTGCGCACCGCATTCGCCAGCTTCGGGAGCGGGACCTGGCCCTCCTCCCGGCCGCACTGCACGAGGCTGACGGAGACCTCCGGGATGATCCGATTGACCCGCTTGCGCTCGGATTCCAGCAGGCGGTGCTGCGCGCCCCGGTTCCCGCCCTCGGCCACCAGGACCACGCCCGGGCGCCCCACGGCGCGGAAGACCATCGCCTGGGTGCGCGCGTCGATCGCGATCGGCTCCTCCTCGATGTTCCAGCCACGACGGATGGTTCCCAGCGCGGCGGAGACCGCGCCCGGCTGGCCCTCGATGCGGGAGTACGCGGCGCGCTCGGCTCGACGGGACAGGAAGATCGTGGCGATCAGGATCCCGATCGGGAATGACACGATCAGGAAGTACCAGGTCACCCCCGGGTTGATCAGCATGCCGGCGACCCAGCCGACGGCGACGGTCACCAGGAGGATCGCGAGCATGATCCAGGGCACGCTCGGGTCCGCCTTGCGCGTCATCTGGAAGACGTCCCAGACCTGGTGATACCAGCGGCGCTTCTTGACCTTCGGTGCTGTCGTCTCGTTGCCTGAATTGCGTGCCATGGTGACCCTAGGGTACCCGCGCACGGGACCGGTTCGGGTGGCTCAGAGCAGGTGTTGCGCCGCTGCCTCGATGTCCGGGGAGGTGAACTCGAACCCATCGGCGAGGAGCACCTCGGGGACGACGTTCTGGGAGGCCAGGAGTTCCGCGGCGAAGCCGCCCACCGCGAGGCGCAGGGCGAAGCCGGGGACGGGGAGGAAGGCGGGCCGGTGCAGTTCACGCGCCAACGCGCGGGTGAGGTCGGCGTTGCGGGCCGGCTCCGGCGCGGTGAGGTTGACCGGGCCCACGACCTCGGACTCCAGCAGGTGTGCCATCGCCCGGATCTCGTCCTCGAGGGTGATCCAGGGCCACCACTGGCGACCCGACCCGAGCGGCCCCGCCAGGCCGAGCCGGAGCAGCGGGAGCAGCCGGCCGAGGGCGCCGCCCTCGGGGGTGAGCACGATGCCGGTGCGCGCGTGGGCCACCGGGATCCCGGCGTCGGCCGCAGGGGCGGCCGCGCCCTCCCAGGCCTGGCACACCCGCGCCAGGAACGTGTTGCCCGCCGGCGCCGACTCCGTCAGGCGGTTCTGGCCGCCCTCGCCGTAGTAACCGACGGCCGAGGCCGTGACCAGGCGGGCGGCGATACCGTGCTCGGCCATCGTCCGGGCGACGAGGTCGACACTGCCGACCCGGGAGGACAGGATCGCCTCGCGCCGTCGCCTCGTCCATCGTCGGTCCGCGACGCCGACCCCGGAGAGCACGAGCACCGCCGAGACGCCCTCGAACGCGGCGGCGGGGAGCATCGCGGCAGTCGGGTCCCACTGCACCTCGTCGGCGCCTCGGGCCGGACGCCGCACCAGCACCCGTGTGGCGATCCCCCGCTCGGCGAGGTGGCGCCGCAGGTGGGAACCGATCAGCCCGGAGGCCCCCGCTATCAGGACGGGGCCTCCGGGCTGAGGTGTGGTCGTCATACGACCATGCTAGGTGGGGCGGGTGTCAGATGCCCAGGTCTCCCTCGAAGGCGCCCTCCTCGAGGCGACGCTTGACCAGCGAGAGGTAGCGACCGGCGTCCGCGCCGTCCACCAGGCGGTGGTCGTAGGAGATCGCGAGGTAGACCATCGAGCGGATCGCGATCGAGTCGCCCTCCGGTCCCGAGATCACCACGGGCCGCTTGACGATCGTGCCGACGCCGAGGATCGCCACCGTGGGGGCGGGGACGATCGGGGTGTCGAACAGGGCCCCTGCGCTCCCGGTGTTGGTCAGGGTGAACGTGCCACCGCTGAGCTCGTCGGGGCCGACCTTGTTGTCGCGGGTGCGAGCCGCGAGGTCGTTGATCCCGCCGGCCAGGTCCGCGATGGTCATCTCGCCCGCGTCCTTGATCACCGGGGTCAGCAGCCCGCGCGGGGTGTCCACGGCGATGGCCAGGTTCTCCCCGCCGGGGTAGACGATCGTGTCGTCCTCGATGCGGGCATTGATCTTCGGGTACGCCTGCAGCGCCTCGATCGCGGCCTTGGCGAAGAACGGCAGATAGGTGAGCTTCTGCCCGGTCTTCTCGGCGAAGACGTTCTTGGACTTCGCCCGCAGGGCCGCCACCTTGGTGACGTCCACCTCGACCACGGTGGTCAACTGCGCCATGGTGTGCAGCGACTCCGGCATCCGCTGCGCGATGATCTTGCGCAGGCGGGACATCTTCTCGCTGGTGCCGCGCAACTCCGAGACCGGCATCTTCGTGCTGGGCGCCGCGGCGGGCGCCGCGGGAGCAGCGGAGGCGGTCGACGACGCAGCCGGGGCGGGTGCCTCGCTCGCCTTCTTCGCGGCCTCGGCGGCCGCGATGACGTCCTGCTTGCGGATGCGGCCGCCGACACCGGAACCGGAGACCGTGGTCAGGTCCACGCCGTGCTGGGCGGCGAGCTTGCGCACGAGCGGCGTGACGTACACCGCGGAGTCATCGCCGGCCGGTGCCTCCTGCTTGGGGGCCTCCTGCTTGGGTGCCTCCTGCTTGGGGGCCTCCTGCTTGGGGGCCTCCTGCTTGGGGGACTCCTGCTTGGGGGCCTCCTGCTTGGGGGACTCCTTCTCGGGGGCCTCGGGGCTGCTCTCGGCGGGGGCTGCCGACGGGTCGCCGATGATGGCCAGGACGGAGCCGACCTCGGCGGTCTCGTCCTCGGCGACCTTGATCGCCAGGACGGTGCCGGCCACGGGGGAGGGGACCTCGGTGTCGACCTTGTCGGTGGAGACCTCCAGGAGGGGCTCGTCCACCTCGATGCTCTCGCCGACCTCCTTCAGCCACCGGGTCACGGTGCCCTCGGTCACGCTCTCGCCCAGGGCGGGCAGGGTGACCTCGGTGCCGGAGACGTCGCCGGAGGCGGGCTTGGCCTCGGCCTTGGGGGCCTCCTGCTCGGGGGCCTCCTGCTTGGGGGCCTCCTGCTTGGGGGACTCCTTCTCGGGGGCCTCGGGGCTGCTCTCGGCGGGAGCCGCCGACGGGTCGCCGATGATGGCCAGGACGGAGCCGACCTCGGCGGTCTCGTCCTCGGCGACCTTGATCGCCAGGACGGTGCCGGCCACGGGGGAGGGGACCTCGGTGTCGACCTTGTCGGTGGAGACCTCCAGGAGGGGCTCGTCCACCTCGATGCTCTCGCCGACCTCCTTCAACCAGCGCGTGACCGTGCCCTCGGTCACGCTCTCGCCCAGCGCGGGCAGGGTGACCTCGGTGCCGGAGACCTCGCCGGAGGCGGGCGCGGCCGGGGCGGCGGATGCCTCCGGCGTCGGCTCTGCCGCGGGCGCCTCCGGCGTCGGCTCGGCCTCGGATGCGCTCGTCGAGGCCGGGGCCGCGTCGTCGCCCGCAGATCCGGATCCGTCGCCGATGACGGCGAGCTCGGCGCCGACCTCGACCGTCTCGTCCTCCTCGACCAGGATCTTCTCCACCACGCCGGCCACGGGGGAGGGGACCTCGGTGTCGACCTTGTCGGTCGAGACCTCCAGCAGGGGCTCGTCCACCTCGATGCTCTCGCCGACCTCCTTCAGCCAGCGCGTCACGGTGCCCTCCGTCACACTCTCGCCAAGGGCGGGCATCTTCACGGACTCTGCCATCGTCTCTCCTTCATAGTGCCGACGCATTACGGGATCACCCGGCGAACGTCGGCGCGGCCTCGTCGCAGGTATCGATCATCTCTATCTTGGCACTCCTGCGGCTCGAGCAGGGACCAGCGTGGTGTGGGTTGGTGCCTACTTCTCGGTGAACGACTCGAGATAGGTCACCAGGGTTCGCAGTCCGAAACCCGTTCCGCCCTTCGGGGTGTAGCCCCACGGGCCACTCTCGTTGAACGACGGTCCGGCGATGTCGATGTGTCCCCACGGCGTGGTTCCAACGAATTCCCGCAGGAACAGGCCCGCTGTGAGCATGCCGCCGAACTTCCCACCGATGTTCGCGAGGTCGGCGACCGGCGAATTCAGACCCTCGCGGAGGTCCTCCGGCAGGGGCATCGCCCACGCGGACTCACCCGCGGCTGTGGCACGGGTCACGATCGCGTCGCGAACCTCCGGCGAGCCCATCACACCGGCGACGCGCGGCCCCAGGGCCACCATCTGGGCGCCGGTCAGGGTGGCGATGTCGATCACCGCATCCGGCTCCAGGGCGATCGCCTCGGTGAGGGCATCGGCCATGACCAGACGCCCCTCGGCGTCGGTGTTGAGGACCTCCACGGTCTTCCCGCTGCGCATCGTCACGATGTCCCCGGGGCGCTGCGCAGCACCCGAGGGCATGTTCTCCGCCAGGGCGAGGAAACCGGTCACGGCGATCGGGAGAGCCAGTGCCTCCGCCGCGAGCACCGCGTGCAGCACCGTGGCCGCACCCGCCATGTCGGTCTTCATCGTGGTCATGCCCGTCGGGGGCTTGAGCGACAAACCGCCGGAGTCGAAGGTGATGCCCTTGCCCACCAGGGCGACGTGCGCCTTCGCGCGGGTGGGCTCATAACTCAGGGTGACCAGGCGAGGAGGTCGCGTGGACCCCTGACCCACGCCGACCAGGCCACCGAAGCCTCCGGCGCGCAACGCCTGCTCGTCCAGGGTCGAGACCTTCACCTTGGTGCCGGATGCGGCCTTGCGGGCGATCTCGGCGAAGGCCTCCGGGTACAGGTCGTTGGGCGCCGTGTTCACGAGGTCGCGCACCGCCATCGCTGCGGTGGCCGTGATGTGTGCACGCGCGACCGCCGACTTCACGTCCCGCGTGCGGGCCTTGGAGGTCAGGACAGTGATCTGGGCCGCCTCGGTCGACTCGCCCGCCCGGTAGCGCGTGAAGGCGTAGCCGCCGAGGGTCGCGCCCTCGGCGCAGGCGGCCACTGTCGAGGCGTCATCGCGCGGAGCGAGCACAGCGATCGCAGAGCGGCCGGACAGGGCGCGCACCGCGGCTCCCGTCGCGCGGCGCACGGCGTCGGCCTCGAGGTCGCCGGCAACGGCGCCCACACCGACGGTCACGACCACATCGGCACGCATCACGGCCGGCGCAGGGATGACCGTGACCTCCTCCGCCTTGCCCCTCAGGCGCAGCGCGGCGATCGCGTCGGCCAGCTCGTCCGTGAGGACGGCCGGCACCTCGCCGAGGGGCTGCGCGGTCCCAGGTTCCTCGCCCTGGGCCAGCAGGATCACCAGCGCGTCGGAGTCGACGGTGTCGGCGGAACGGGACAGCAGAGTCGGGGCAGCAACCATGCTCCTGATCGTAGTCACCTTTGCGCACCTGCGAGCGGTGAGGACTCGGCGGCCCGCGTGACCTAGTCTGTGGCCTGTGCTGTTAGCGATCGTCCTGGCCTGCGCAGCGGCCGCCGTCGTGGGGATCTGGGCACTCGTGCATGCGGTCACCGACCGCCCGGTGCTGGGTCGCCAGGTTCCCGCACTCGTGGCCGCCGAGGTGCTCCTGCTCGTTCAGGCGATCGTCGCGGGCATCCAGATCGCCGCCGGTCACCGGGTCGCCGACCCGGTGACCCTCTGGGGCTACCTGGTCACGGTGGCGCTGATGTTCCCGATCGCCTTCGGGTGGGCGTTCGTGGAACGTAGCCGGTGGAGCTCGGTCGTCCTCGTGGTGGCCGGGGTGGCAGTGCTGGCCATGCAGATGCGGGTCTACCAACTGTGGGGGGCGTGAGATGACAGACTCCGGGGTCGCGGACACCCGACGCCGGGCCTACGGGGTCGGCCGGGTGCTGATCGCCGTCTACGGCGTGTTCGCCGTCTCGGCCACCGCCCGGGCAAGCGTTCAACTCATCCGGGACGCGTCGCAGGCGCCCGTGGCCTACTCGTTGTCGGCCTTCGCCGCCGCCGTCTACGTGGTGGCCACGATCGCGCTCGCGCACAACGGTCGACGCATGCGCCGGGTCGCGTGGGTCGCGGTGGTGGTGGAACTGATCGGCGTGGTGAGCGTGGGCGTGTGGTCCTTCGTCGATCCCGCAGCGTTCCCGGAGGCGACCGTATGGTCGCACTTCGGTCAGGGATACGCCTTCGTCCCGCTGGTCCTGCCGATCCTCGGCATCGCCTGGCTGGTGCGCTCGAACCCGGCGGCCCTCGCGCGCGCCTGACCGCGTGGGTGGGGATGCACCGGCCGGGAGCCGTGTGCTCGCTAGATTGTGGGGGTGACCTCCCCGCACCCGCTCTACGGCCTCATCTTCCGCGCTGTCTTCACCCGCCTGGACCCGGAGGTTGCCCATCATCGGGCGGCACGCGCCATCGCCGCCGCCGGTGCCTTCGAGCCGGCGCGGCGCGCGCTCGAGGCGACCCTCGGCCGCGGGGCTGCCAGAGGTGGAGGCGGCCCGCAGGTGTTCGGCAGGCGTCTGAGTTCCCCGTTGGGCGTGGCTGCCGGGTTCGACAAGAACGCCACGATGGTGCTGGGCCTGCTTGCGCTGGGCTTCTCGCACGTCGAGATCGGCACGGTCACCGCGTACGCGCAGCCCGGCAACGAGCCACCCCGGCTCTTCCGGCTCGTGGCGGACCGGGCGCTGGTCAATCGCATGGGCTTCAACAACGTGGGCAGCGAGCGTGTGGCGCAGCGACTGTCCCAGCTCCGGGCAACTCGTGCCGGGGCCCGGGCCGTGATCGGTGTCAACATCGGCAAGACGAAGGTGACACCGAGCGAGGAGGCACCGCAGGACTACGCCCGCAGTGCTCGAGCGCTCGCGCCCTACGCCGACTACCTGGTCGTGAACGTCTCGAGCCCCAATACCCCCGGGCTGCGGGACCTGCAGGCCGTGGACAGCCTGCGCCCGATCCTCGCGGCGGTGCGCGACGCCGTCGCATCCGTCACCCCACGCAGCGTGCCGATCCTGGTGAAGATCGCCCCGGACCTCGCGGACGAGGACATCACGCAGGTGGCGCGACTCGTGGGTGAACTGGACCTGGCCGGGGTGGTGGCCACCAACACCACCATCCGGCACGATCACGGGGCGGGTGGGCTCTCCGGCGAGCCGCTGCGGGAACGCTCCCTCGCCGTCGTCCGCCTCGTGCGGGCCTCTCTGGACGCACTCGAGGGGGGCGAGCGCAAGGTCGTGATCGGGGTCGGCGGGATCTCCAGCACGCAGGACGCCCGAGCGATGCTCGCGGCCGGCGCCACCCTGGTGCAGGCCTACAGCGCGTTCATCTACTCCGGGCCGGCATGGCCGGGGAAGGTCGCCCGGGCACTGGGCCGGTAGCGGCCGGTCGAACCGGGCGCCTCAGGCGGGGAACTGTCCCCGCTTGACCTGCGGCTTGGGCATCCGGGTGGGACGCATCTGGAAGGAGCGGATCGCGGCGTACATCACGCCGCCCTTCTGCAACTGATCGGCGCCCCACTTCGCCACGATGCGCTTGCGGATGCGGCGGCCGAGCAGCACGGAGTCCAGGATCGCCACGCCGACCACCAGGTAGAGGGTCAGCAGCATCGGCACGGCGACCTGTGCGTCGTTGCCGAACACGAACGTCAGCAGGATGAACACGAAAGCCAGCGGGAGGAAGAACTCCCCGAGCGACCAGCGCGCGTCGACGTAGTCGCGGATGAAGCGGCGCTGCTCACCACGGTGCTGGTGCGGCATGTATCGGTCGTCGCCGGTGACCATCGCCTCGTTCATCTTCGCCCGCGCCTCGGCGTTGCGCTTGCGCTGCTCCGCGCGCGCCGCCTTGCGGTCGTTGACCACGAGGGGACGGCGATGCTTGGCCTCCGCCTCCTTGCGGGTGGGCGTGGGACGGCCCTTGCCCGAGCGCGGGTCGGTCACCGGGGCGTCCTGGGCGCCGGTCACCGTGGTGGGTGCAGCCTCGCCCTTGTCCTTCTTCTGTCCGAACACGCCCTCCAGGGTAGTCGAGGACGCGGGGGTCTCGGCCCGGGCGCAGTAGGTTCGTGGGGTGACACGTGAGCTTCCCCTCTCCCATGACCTCCGCCACGCCCTGCACGAGGGCATCGCCGCCACGTTCGAGGGCGTGCAGCGCGACCTCGCCGACCTCGTGCGTGTCCCCTCGGTCTCCGCCGCGGCATTCGACCCCGCGCACGTGACGGCGAGCGCCCGGGCGGTCGCCGCACTGCTGCGCGACGCGGGGATGCCGCAGGTCGAGATCCTCTCGGTTCCCGGCGGGGCGCCCGCGGTGCTCGCCCACCGCGCGGGCGACGGCGCCGGGCACGTGCTCCTCTACGCCCACCACGACGTGCAGCCGCCGGGCGAGGGCTGGAGCAGCGACCCGTTCGAGCCGGTGATCCGGGAGGGCCGGATGTACGGCCGGGGCGCGGCGGACGACAAGGCCGGGGTGATGGCACACGTCGGGGCGATCCGGGCGCTGCTCGCCCAGGCCTCGGCCGCCCCCGGAGCGCTGCCGCTTCCCGCGATCACCGTGTTCGTGGAGGGCGAGGAGGAGGTCGGGTCTCCCACGTTCGCGCAGTTCCTGCGCACCTACGGCGACCGGTTGGCGGCCGATGTGGTGGTCGTGGCCGACTCGGCGAATTGGAAGGTGGGCATCCCGGCCCTCACCACCTCCTTGCGCGGCCTGGTGGACGCCGTGGTGCAGGTCGACGTGCTCGAGCACGCCGTGCACTCGGGAATGTTCGGCGGCCCGGTGCTGGATGCCACCACCCAGCTCGTCCGGCTGCTGGCCACGCTGCACGACGACGCGGGCGACGTCGCGGTGGCCGGGCTGGACCGCGTGCCCACCGCGGATCTGGACTACCCCGAGGACGTCTTCCGTCAGGAGGCCGGGGTGCTGCCCGGACTCACCCTGTCCGGCACGGGCAGCCTGCCCGACCGGCTGTGGGGCAAGAGCGCACTGAGCATCATCGGGATCGACGCCACCGCCGTGGACCGTGCCTCCAACACGCTCGCGCACACCGCACGCGCCAAGATCAGCATGCGACTGGCTCCCGGGCAGGATCCGGGCGAGGCGGAGGCCGCGCTCCTGGCGCACCTGCAGGCCGCGGCGCCGACCACCTGCCGTGTCACGCTGCACCCGGGGGAGCGCGGCTCCGGTTTCCTCGCGCCGCGCGGCGCCGCCAGCGACCTTGCCCACGCCGCCTTCGCCCAGGCCTGGGGTCGGGAGTCGGTCGAGGTCGGAATCGGTGGCTCGATCCCCTTCATCGCCGATCTGGTGACGCTCAACCCGGACTCCGCGATCCTCATCACCGGGGTCGAGGACCCGCACTCGCGGGCGCACGGCGCGGATGAGTCGGTGCACCTGGGGGAGTTGCGCAAGGCCGTGGAGGCCGAGGCGTTGCTCCTCGCGGCCGTCGGCGCGGGCGGCCTCTCCGGCGGAGTCCCGCGGGCGTGAAGGTGCTGATCGGGGCCGCCCAGGTCAACGGTCACCGCGCCGTGGAGGTGCTGGACGCCGTCGTGCACGGGTGGCGCGAGGGCAACCCGCAGGCCGAACTGGACCCGGTGGTGGCGAGCGACGGCGCAGCGGACCTGCTCGACGCCGTCCAGGCGCATCGAGGGGGCCGGCGCGGGGTGATCACCGTGCTCGCGGGCGACGGCGTGACCCGCGTCCCCGTGGTCACCCTCCGGGTGGCGGGCACCCTCTACCTGCAGGCCTCGGACGTGCTCGCCACCACAGCGGTGACCCCCCACCAGGTCGCGGACGCCACCAGCGAGGGCATCGGTTCCCTCGTGCGTGCAGCGGTGGCGCAGGGTGCGCGCCGCGTCGTGATCGGCGCGGGCACCACCCCCTCGCTCGACTTCGGGGTCGGCATGTTGCGGGGTCTCGCGGCGGGCGCAGAGCAGGCCGGTGGCGGCGGGGAGGATCTCCCCGGCCTGGTGGCGCGGGCCGTCGAGGCGCTGGCGGGGGTGGAGGTGGTGCTGGCGAGCGCCGAACCGACCGTGGCGCTAGGCCTGCGCGGCGCCGGCGCCGCGCTGCGCGAACAGATCGGGGCCGGCGCCGCGCAGGCCCTGGAGCAGGAGCGGGCACCCGTGGCGCAGCAACTCCTCGGGCTCGCGACGGCCAGATCGCGCACCACGGCCGGCGGACTCCTGGCGGGCACACCTGATGGATCGGGTGCCCGGCGGGGCGGAACACCGGGTGCGGGGTGCGCAGGGGGGCTCGGCGTGGCGGTGGAAGCGCTCGGCGGGCGGATCCTGCCCGGCGCCGAGTTCGTGGGCTCGGAGCTCTCCTTGGCCCACCGCGCCCGGAGCGCGGACCTGGTGGTCCTGGCCGCGCACCGCCTGGACGCCGTGGAGGCGGACACCGGTGTGGTGGGTGCGTTCGCCCGCGCCGCCGCGCACTGGGGGCTGGCGACGGTGGCACTGACCACCTCCGGGGAGTTCGACCCGCGGGCGCGTGCCACCCTCGGGGTCGCCGGAGCCGCACAGGTGGGCGGCAGCCCGGCGCAGTTCGCCGAGTCGGCCCGGCGCGCTGCAGCCGCGTGGCGCTGGTAGCGGGTGTGGGCACACCCAGGGAACTCCAAGGCACGTGCCCCAGACTGGGCCTCGGCGAATCCGGCGTAGTCTGGATGGACCTGACATCCGCAGAGGAGACATCATGACTGAGACTGCCGCCACCCCGGCCGCCGCGGACACCGACATCCCGACGCACGAGGTCGACCTGACCGACGTCGCCGCGCAGAAGGTTCGTTCCCTGCTCGAGCAGGAGGGGCGTGACGACCTGCGCCTGCGGATCGCGGTGCAGCCGGGTGGCTGCTCCGGCCTGATCTACCAGCTCTACTTCGACGAGCGGCTGCTGGACGGCGACGCCCTGCGCGACTTCGATGGTGTGGAGGTCGTGGTGGACCGGATGAGCGTGCCCTACCTCGCGGGCGCCTCGATCGACTTCGCCGACACGATCGAGAAGCAGGGCTTCACCATCGACAACCCGAACGCCTCGGGTTCCTGCGCCTGCGGCGACTCCTTCCACTGAGCCGCTGACCCACGGCTGCTGATCCGCAGCCACCGCACGACCCCCGCGCACGGCGGGGATCGAACCCGCCGCACCGCGCGGCCCAACCCTGGAGATTACGTGCGTCACTCCGTCGCGGCCGCCTCGCTGGCGGCCCTTGCCCTGCTGGTCACCGGATGCTCCACCGACGGTGAGGAGGCCGAGGCCTCCTCCTCCGCCTCCGCCTCCGAGGAGTCGGCGACCGGTGGCGACATCGCCATCGGCAACGATGCCGGATTCTCCGCGTCGGGCGCCTTCGGTGAGAAGCCGACCCTGACCTGGGAGACGGAGGAACCCTCCGAGGAGCTGCAGGTCGAGATCGTCAGCGAGGGCGACGGGGCGGCCGTGGCCGCGGGAGACGTGGTGGTCGCGCACTACCTGGGGCAGGTGTTCGGGTCCGAGGACGTCTTCGACAACTCCTACGACCGTGGCGCGTCGTCGGCGTTCTCCCTGAACGGGGTCATCGAGGGCTGGAGCACCGGGCTGGTGGGCGTGCCCGTCGGATCCCGTGTGCTGCTGACCATCCCGAGCGACCTCGGATACGGGGACGAGGGCAGTGGCGATCTCATCGCCGGCGGCGACACGCTCGCCTTCGTCGTGGACGTGGAGGCCGCCGTGGCCGCCGACGCATCGGGGCAGGCCGATGCCACCCCGACCGACGCCGAGGTCCCCGTCACCATCACCGGGGACCTGGGTTCGCCGGTCACCGAGGTGGTGGTCGCCGACGGCGCAGCGGAGCCGGAGGAGATGACGGTGACGGTGCTCGCGGAGGGCACAGGCGAACCGCTCGGCGCCACGGATCAGCTGTTCGCGCAGTACACACTGGCCACCTGGGACAACGCCGAGTCCGAGACCACCTGGCCGCCGGAGGGCCCCGGGATCACCTCGGCCATCCCCCTGGGCCAGGGCAGCGCCTTCGACGAACTGGAGGGGATCGCCATCGGCTCACGGGTGCTCCTGACCATTCCCGCCGAGGGGGAGGACACCCAGCCGCTTGCCGTGGTGATCGACCTGGTCGACGCGATGCCGGGCGCCTGAGGTTGCGACGTTTCTGACGCGCGCGTGAGCGTGCGTCGCCTCGCGGCGTACACGTGCGCCGCACACCTGGGGAAGACCCGCGGAATGCCGCGGGTCTTTCTCGCATCCAGGGGCGGGTTGGGTATGGTGACGACGTGTCGACTACGCCCCGCCGCCCCCTGAGAAAAGTGCTGGTGCCCGGCCTTGCCGTGGCCGGCCTCGGTCTTGCCGGGTGCACCCCTGCCGTCGAGCGGGGGTTCCTCCCCGAGCAGGCTCCGGGTGCCACCAACAACACCGACATGATCATCGAGTTGTGGAACAACTCCTGGATCGCGGCGCTGCTGGTCGGGGTGTTGGTCTGGGGACTGCTGATCTGGTGCCTGATCGTGTACCGCAAGCGCAAGAACGACAACCAGCTCCCGCCCCAGTTGCGCTACCACGTGCCGCTGGAGTTGATGTACACGTTCGTGCCGATCGTGATGGTCGGTGTGCTGTTCGCCACGACATCCCGCACGATGGGCGAGATCGTGGACACCTCCGCCGAACCCGACGTGACCATCGAGGTGGTCGGCAAGCGCTGGTCATGGGACTTCAACTACATGGACTCCGACGTCCACTTCTCCGGAGTCCAGGCCGAACTCACGGGCGAGGAGGGTGTGCCCGAGACGCTCCCGACGCTCTACCTCCCGCAGGGTGAGCTCGTGGAGCTGCAGTTGCGCACCCGCGATGTCAACCACGCCTTCTGGGTGCCGGCCTTCCTCATGAAGATGGACATGATCACCGGTCGGGAGAACTCCTTCCAGATCGTGCCGCAGGAGCTCGGGGTCTTCGAGGGCAAGTGCGCGGAACTGTGCGGCGAGTACCACGCCTCGATGCTCTTCAACGTCGAGGTCGTCACCCCCGAGGAGTACGAGGCCTACATGGACGAACTCGCGGCGCAGGGCAACACCGGAATCCTCGGTCCCGAGTACGACGTGCTGCAGGGCGCGGTCGAGCAGGAAGGTAGCCACTGATGGCCATCGATGAGGTCCAGTACAACGACTCACCGCCGCGCAGCGCGCCGGAGCGGGTGCCGGGGCTCAGCGGCCCGCACCAGCGCCGAGGCAATGCGTTCGTCACGTGGATCACCTCCACGGACCACAAGACCATCGGGTACATGTACCTGGTCACCAGCTTCGTGTTCTTCTGCTTCGGGGGCCTGCTCGCGCTGGCGATCCGGGCGGAGCTCTTCGAGCCGGGACGGCAGCTGTTCACCAGTGCTGAGCAGTACAACCAGTTCTTCACGATGCACGGCGGCATCATGCTGCTGCTGTTCGCGACCCCGCTCTTCGCCGGGTTCGCCAACGTGCTGCTGCCGCTGCAGATCGGCGCACCGGATGTCGCATTCCCGCGGCTGAACATGTTCGCGTACTTCCTGTACCTCTTCGGTGGCCTGCTCGCCGTCGGCGGGTTCCTCACCCCGGAGGGGGCGGCCGGATTCGGCTGGACCTCCTACGTGCCGCTGGCCTCGGAGACCTTCTCCCCGGGCCTGGGTGCCGACCTGTGGCTCGTGGGCTTCGGGTTGACCGGCTTCTCCACGATCTTCGGTTCGGTCAACTTCATCACCACGATCATCTGCATGCGGGCACCGGGTATGACGATGTTCCGGATGCCGATCTTCAGTTGGAACGTGCTGATCACCTCGGTGCTGGCGCTCATGGCCTTCCCGGTGCTGACCGCGGCCTACTTCGGTCTGCTGGCGGACCGCCGCCTGGACGCCGTCGTCTTCGCACCCGAGTCCGGCGGCGCGATCCTGTGGCAGCACCTGTTCTGGTTCTTCGGGCACCCCGAGGTGTACATCATCGCGTTGCCGTTCTTCGGCATCGTCTCGGAGATCTTCCCGGTCTTCTCCCGCAAGCCGATCTTCGGGTACAAGACCCTGGTGCTGGCCACCCTGTCGATCGCGGCGCTCTCGGTGACCGTGTGGGCGCACCACATGTACACCACCGGCGCGGTGATGCTGAGCTTCTTCGCGCTGATGACGATGCTCATCGCGGTGCCCACGGGGGTGAAGTTCTTCAACTGGATCGGCACGATGTGGCGGGGCAAGATCACCTTCGAGACCCCGATGCTGTGGTCGATCGGGTTCCTCGCGACCTTCCTGTTCGGCGGCCTGACCGGCATCATCCTGGCCTCGCCGACGTTGGACTTCCAGTTGCACGACACCTACTTCGTGGTGGCGCACTTCCACTACGTGATCTTCGGGACCGTGGTGTTCGCCATGTTCGCAGGCTTCTACTTCTGGTGGCCCAAGTTCACCGGCAAGATGCTGAACGAGCGTCTCGGCAAGATCCACTTCTGGCTGACGTTCATCGGCTTCCACACCACCTTCCTCATCCAGCACTGGATGGGCGCGAAGGTCTTCCCGCGTCGCTATGTGGACTACCTCCCGGAGGACGGCATCACCACCTGGAACCAGATCTCCACGGTGGGTGCGTTCATCCTGGCCGCGGCCACGCTGCCGTTCCTGTGGAACGTCATCAAGACATGGCGCACCGCGCCGCAGGTCACCGTGGACGACCCGTGGGGCTACGGTCGCTCGTTGGAGTGGGCGACATCCTGCCCGCCCCCGCGTCACAACTTCACCTCGATCCCGCGCATCCGCTCGGAGTCCCCGGCCTTCGACCTGCATCACCCCGAGGTCGCCGCGCTCGACCAGGTCTCCCCACGGGGGCCGTACGAGAAGGTCTTCGGGACCGGTGACCAGCAGGGTTCGCTCGCCGACCAGCGCTCCACGGGTGGGAAGGACCACGCATGAGCAATCACACCCCCGCACGCCCCGACCAGGCGCGCGAGCGCAAGCCGCTCGGCACCGAGACCCGCATGTTCCTGCTGCTGGTCCCGTTCTTCCTGGTGGTTGCCGTCGTCTACGGTGTGCTGACCGACTTCAACGAGCCCGTGGGCCTGTTCGCCATCCCGCTCGTGGGCGCGCTGTCGGGCATGGTGGGCTTCTTCCTCTGGCTCACCGGTCGTCGCATCGCGATGCGCCCCGAGGACAACCCGCACGGCACGATCGCGGAGGCCGCCGGCGAGTACGGCGAGTTCTCCCCGCATTCCTGGTGGCCGTTGGTGCTCGCCGCCGGCGCGGCCATCACCTTCTTCGGTGTGGCCGTGGGCTGGTGGGTCTGCGTCGTCGGGTTCGTGGTCGGTGTGATCGGCCTCGTGGGCCTCATCTTCGAGTTCTCCCGCGGGCAGCACGCGCACTGACTCCTCGCGGACACGAACGGGCGCCCCTCCAGCAGGAGGGGCGCCCGTTCCCGTTCATCCGGCGGTGGGCCGCCGTGGCGGCTCTCAGGCGGGGACGATGAGCCCGCTGGCACCGGGGGAGGTGGCGCGCTCGAGACGAGCGGCGACGTCGTGCCAGTTCACGATGTTCCACCATGCCGCGATGTAGTCCGCGCGCACGTTGAGGTAGTCCAGGTAGTAGGCGTGCTCCCACACGTCCAGCATGAGCAGGGGCACCAGGCCGAGTGCGAGGTTGGCCTGCTGGTCGTAGAGCTGCACGATCACCGGGTTGGCGCCCACGGTGTCCCAGGCCAGGACCGCCCAGCCGGATCCCTGGACCCCCGCGGCCACGGCCGCGAAGTGTTTCTTGAACGCCTCCACGCCCCCGAAGCTGTCCTGGAGCATGGCGAGCAGCTCGCCGGCGGGTTCCCCGCCCTCGGGGGACATGTTCTCCCAGAAGACGGTGTGGTTGACGTGCCCACCCAGGTTGAAGGCGAGGTTCTTGGAGTGCAGGTTCACCGCGGCGAGATCCCCGGCGGAGCGTGCCTCGGCGAGCTTCTCCAACGCGGTGTTCGCGCCCGTGACGTACGCCTGGTGGTGCTTGTCGTGGTGCAGCTGCATGATCTTGCCCGAGATGTGGGGCTCCAGCGCCGCGTAGTCGTAACCGAGCTCGGGAAGTGTGTACGTCATGCGTTCCTCTCCTTGTGGGTGCTCCGGGCGGTGCCCGGTTCCTACTGTTCCAACGTAACCGGCCCCCCTCGCATTCCGCGAGGGGGGCCGGGTGTTGCGTGAGACGGCGTCAGTGCTGGCTGCCGCTCGCGATCTCCTCGCGAGCAGGTGCGCCGTCGATCTCGTCGTTGCCGTGATGGTCGTGTGCGGCCGCCAACTCGGCCGGGGTGACCGGCGCGATGCGGTCGGCGAAGAAGAACCGGGACACCGCGGCGCGGCGCTTGTCCTTCTTGTAGCCGGGGCGCCGCACGCCACGGGCGTTGGTCTCGGGACCTGCCTCGATCGGGGCACGATCATCCTGCTGCACGAGGATCCAGCGCTCGGCGTCGGTGAGCGGCTGGTGCACCTCGATGTACTCACCCGAGGCGAATCGCACCACACGGCCGGTCTCGTGGCCGTGCAGCACGAGCTCGCGGTCACGGCGCTGCAGCGCGAGGCACAGCCGCTTGGTGACGACGAACGCGAGCCAGGGACCCACGAAGAAGAGCACCCGGAAGACCCACGTGATCGAGTTGATCGACAGGTCGAAGTGGGTGGCGATGAGGTCGTTGGAGCCGGCCAGCGCGAGGATGATGAACTCGGTCAGGATCGCCACGCCGACACCGGTGCGTACCGGAACGTTGCGGGGGCGGTCCAGGAGGTGGTGCTCCCGCTTGTCACCGGTGGCCCACGCTTCCAGGAACGGGTACACGGCGAGCGCCGTGAACAGGATGCCGGGCACGATCACGGCCGGGATCAGTACGTTCAGCGAGAGGGTGTACCCGCCGATCACGTACTCGGTCTGGCCCGGCATGAGGCGTAGCGAACCCTCGAGGAACAGCATGTACCAGTCCGGCTGGGCACCGGCGGACACGGGGGAGGGGTCGTAGGGGCCGTAGTTCCACACCGGGTTGATCGACAGGAACGCACCCATCAGGGCGAGCGCACCGAACACGATGAAGAAGAACCCACCGGCCTTGGCCATGTAGACCGGGAACAGCGGGTAACCGACCACGTTGCGGTTGGTGCGCCCCGGCCCGGGGTACTGGGTGTGCTTGTGCACCACGACCAGCATGAGGTGGACCGCCACGAGCGCCAGGATGATCCCGGGCACCAGGAGAATGTGGGCCGTGAACAGGCGCGGGATGATCACCGTGCCGGGGAACTCCCCGCCGAACAGGCCGAAGGAGATGTAGGACCCGAGCACCGGGATCGACTTGGCCACGCCGTCGGCAATGCGCAGTCCGTTGCCGGAGAGCACGTCATCCGGCAGCGAGTACCCGGTGAAGCCGGCGAGCAGGCCCATGATCATCAGGGTGAAACCCACGAGCCAGTTCAGCTCGCGCGGCTTACGGAACGCCCCGGTGAAGAACACCCGCATCATGTGCGTCACGATCGAGGCCATGAACAGCAGGGCCGCCCAGTGGTGGATCTGCCGCATGAGAAGGCCGCCGCGCACGTGGAAGGAGAGGTCGAGCGTGGAGGCGAAGGCCTCGGACATCTCCACGCCCTGCATCGTGACGGGCAGGGCGTCCTCGGGGTAGTGCACCTCGGTCATCGAGGGAACGAAGAACATCGTCAGGAACGTGCCGGTGAGGATCAGCACGATGAAGCTGTACAGGGCGATCTCACCCAGGAGGAAGGACCAGTGGTCCGGGAAGACCTTGCGGGCGAACTCCTTGACGATCTTCGCCCCGCCCACGCGGGTGTCGAAGAAGTCACCGGTCGCGGCCGCACCGCGTGCCGCGGGGGACGTCTGGGTGCTCAATGTCCTGCCTCCGCCGTCTCGTCCTCGCGATCGGTCACATCACTGCCGTACTCGTCGTAGCGCTGCATCTCCCAGGTGGAGGGCCCGACCATCTCGTGGAAGTCGCTCTGCGCCGCGAGGTAGCCCTCGTCGTCGACCATGATCGGCAACTGCGGCAGGGCGCGCTTGGCGGGCCCGAAGACCACCTTCGCGCCGTCGGACACGTCGAAGGTCGACTGGTGGCACGGGCACAGCAGGTGGTGGGTCTGGCGCTCGTACAGGGCCACCGGGCACCCCACGTGCGTGCAGACCTTGGAGTAGGCCACGATGCCCTGCCAGCTCCACCCCTCGCGTCCGGGCTGCTCGATGAGCTCGGAGGGGTCCATCCGCACGAGCAGCACGATCGCCTTGGCCTTCTTCTCCAGCATGTGGGAGGAGCCGATCAGGCCGTCGGGGATGACGTGGAAGACGGATCCGATGGTCACGTCCTCGGGACGGATCAGCGCGCCGTCGGGGTCGCGTGCGAGGCGCACGCCGGTGTTCCACATCGTGTAGCGCATCTGGCTGACGTTCCAGTTGCCGCCGAGGTTGCCCACGAGCGGCACCACGAAGGCGAGCGGGGCGAGGGCCAGGGCACCGACCATGGTGCCCTTGAGGAGCGGGCGACGCCCGATGCGGGAGTCCTCGGCGCCCTCTGCCAGCAGCTGGGCGGCATCAGCGCGGGTGGCCTCGTCGCTCTTCTGCGGGTGGCGTTCGTCCACGTGCTCCACGTCGGACATCAGGGCCTTGGCCCAGTGCACCGCGGCCACGCCGATACCGAGCATGCCGACGCCGAGCCCGGCGCCGATACTGAGGGTGGAGGCGCGCACGTTCCCGACCGTGGAGTCCATCGGGAAGGCGAAGTAGCCCCAGATGCCCACGATGGTGGCGAGAATCGAGACGGTGAAGATCAGCGCAACCTGCCGCTCGACCTTCTTCGCCTGCTCGGGGTCCTTGTCGGAGAGCCGATGTGCGTGCTCGGGCAGCCCCGGGTTCGCGAACGCCGTGGTGCCGTCCGGCTCCGCGCCGAACACCTCGTCGTCGAGCTCGCTCGAGGCGGTGGGCGGCGTCAGTTCGTTGTTGCTCATGAGGACTTCGCTCCGATCCACACCGCGAACCCGATCAACGAGCCCATCCCGATGATCCACACCCACATACCCTCGGACACGGGGCCGACGGAACCGAGGTTCGCGCCGCCCGGGTCCTGCTCACGCTGCGCCATGAGGTAGGCGATGACGTCGCGCTTGGCCTCGGGGGTGATGTTGGCGTCGTTGAAGACGGGCATCGACTGCGGACCCGTGAGCATCGCCTCGTAGATCTCCGTGGGAGTCGAGGCGAACAGCGACGGGGCGTACTTGCCCTCCGAGAGGGCGCCGCCGGCGCCGATCGCGTTGTGGCACATCGCGCAGTTGGTGCGGAACACCAGCATGCCCTCCGCGGCGTCGCCCAGCTCCGGGTCGACCTGCTCCTCGGTGGGGATCGCGGGGCCGGGGCCCAGTGTCGCGACGTACGCGGCGAGCTGGCGCGTCTGTTCGGCGTCGAACTGCGGGTTCTTGCTCGGGGCCTGTGGAGCGCTGGCCGCCATCGGCATACGTCCGGTCGCCACCTGGAAGTGCACGGCCGCGGAGCCGACGCCGATCAGGGAGGGCGCCACGCCGTCCGTGCCCTGCGCGTTCATGCCGTGGCAGGAGGCGCAGTTGGCCTGGAAGAGGCGTTCACCCTGCTCGACCTCGTCGGAGGTGGCGGTGGCCTGGGCCGGCTGGGGAGCCACGACGGCGTAGCCGACGCCGACGGTCAGCAGCGCGAGCAGCATCAGCAGCACCGGTGCGACCCGGTGCCGTCGCGCTCTGGCGAGGGCGTTCACCATCACGTGTCCTCGTTTCTGATCGGGGTGGAGAGTGGGAGTCGGCCTGGAGTGGTCACTGTCATCGCGTGCCTCACTGCAGGAAGTAGATCGCGAAGAACAGGCCGAGCCAGATGACGTCGACGAAGTGCCAGTAGTAGGAGGTGACGATGGCGCGGGTCGCCTCGCGGTGGGTGAACCGGCCCGCGACGAACGAGGACCCGAGCACGAAGAGGAACGCGAGCAGTCCGCCCACCACGTGGATGCCGTGGAATCCGGTCGTCAGGTAGAACACCGCACCGAAGGAGGAGTTGCTGATGGTGATGCCGTGTTCGACCAGCTCGGCGTACTCGGTGACCTGCCCGGCGATGAAGACCGCCCCCATGATGAAGGTCAGCGTGTACCACTCCTGCATGCCCCAGCCGCGAATGTTCAGCAGCGAACCGGTGCGGCGCGGTTGCAGGCGCTCCGCGGCCCAGACGCCGAACTGGCAGGTCACCGAGGAGGACACCAGGATGATCGTGTTGATGATCACCAGGGTCATGTTCAGACGCTGGGTGCTCTCCTCCCAGACCTCCGGGCCGGCGACGGCGCGGTGGGTGAAGTAGATCGCGAACATCCCCGCGAAGAACATGAGTTCGCTGGAGAGCCACACGATCGTGCCGACCTGCGTCATGTTCGGGCGGTCGACGCTCACATGGGGATTGGCTGCGGGCGCAGTGGGGGCATGGCTGGACACCCCGTCATTATGGCGAATCGTCGCCTCCCCGCGCTGGCAGGACCTGGGTCAACGGCGTGTTCCCGCGCTTTGGTGCGGTGCATGGTGCATCCAGTGGCGGCGGTGCCGCGAGCGGGTTCTGACGCGCCTGTGAACCCTGTCAGAAATCAGGCGTACCGTGGCGCGGGGCGGTCGTGCCTGGACGCGCTGTGCCCACTAGGCTCGGGGCATGACTGCAGAGTCCACGACGACGTCCCAGCACACTCAGTCCCAGGTCGCCCAGGGGGATCCGACGCGAGCGCGGGTCGTGCTCTACAGCGACGACGTGAACACCAGGCGCACCGTGCGGCGCGCCATCGGTCGGCGGGCCTCCAAGGACACCCCGTTCCTGGAATGGACCGAGGTGGCCACGGCTGCCGCCATGTTCGAGGCCGTCAGCGCCGGCGGCGTCGATCTGCTCATCCTGGACGGCGAGACCGCCAAGGTGGGCGGCTTCGGTCTGGCGCGGCAGGTCAAGGACGAGGTGTTCGACGCCCCGCAGATCCTGCTGCTCGTGGCCCGGCCGCAGGATGCGTGGTTGGCCGCGTGGTCGCACGCCGAGGGCAGCGTGCCCTATCCGCTGGACCCCATGGCACTCGCGGAGGCGGTGGCCGGCCTCCTGCGCGAGGCTGCGGCGTGAGCGCTGCGCGCGCACCGCACTCCACCCTGCTCGCCCAGCTCGTGGCGGGTGAGGACCTTCGGGCGCAGCAGGCGCACGATTTCATGGCGCAGGTGATGGCGGGAGAGGTGCCGCCCTCGGTGCTCGGTGCCGTGCTCGCCACCCTGGCGGCCAAGGGTGAGACGGTCGAGGAACTCGCGGGGTTCGCGGGAGCAATGGTGGGGGCCGCGGTGCCGCTGCCCGTTCCCGGGCGCACCGTGGACCTCGTGGGCACCGGCGGTGACCGGCACCGCAGCGTGAACATCTCCACGATGGCCGCGCTCGTGGCGGCGGGGGCAGGCCTGCGGATCGTGAAGCACGGCAACCGCGCCGCATCCTCCGCCTCCGGGGCCGCCGACGTGCTGGAGGCGCTCGGGGTGCGCCTGGACGCCACTCCCGAGCGGGTTGCGGACCTGGCGCAGGAGGTGGGTATCACCTTCGCGTTCGCGATGGTGTTCCACCCCTCGATGCGCTACGCGGGGCCCACTCGCCGCGAGCTGGGGATCCATACCGTGTTCAACGTGCTGGGTCCGCTGACCAACCCGGCCCGCCCGGCCGCCTCGGCGGTCGGTGTGGCCAACGAGCGGATGGCGCCCCTGATGGCCGGTGTCTTCGCGCGGGAGGGCCGGGACGTCGTGCTCTACCGGTCCCTCGACGGGTTGGACGAGTGGGCCACCACGGCTCCCGCGCAGGTATGGGAGGTGCGGGACGGCGAGATCCATCACGAGGTGATTGATGCCTGTGACGCCTTCGGGATGCCCCGGGCCACGCTGGCCGACCTGCGTGGCGGTGACGCCGCGGTGAATGCCGCCGTGGTGCGCGAGGTCCTGGCGGGGGCACCCGGCCCGGTGCGCGACGCCGTCGTGCTCGGCGCGGCCGCTGCGCTGGTGGCCGACGGGCGGAAGGTCGCGGCCGGCTCGCTCACCTCGCGGATGCGTGAGGCGATCGTGTTGGCGGAGACGAGCATCGACGAGGGTGCGGCCGCCGGGGTGCTCGAGCGCTGGATCCAGCACAGCACCCGGGACTGAGCGGCGGGTGGTGGTTCAGTCCTCCACACCCAGCGCGAACGCTTCCTCCAGATCGTGGCGGGAGTAGGCGCGGAAGGCGATGTACGTGCGCGTACCCAGGACCCCGGGCACCTTGCCGATGTGGTTGGCGATGACCTCGGCGAGCTGCTCGTGGCGGCTGACGCGCACCATCGCGATGAGGTCGGTGTCTCCCGTCACGGAGTAGACCTCACTCACCCCGGGCAGCGCCGCCACCGCCTCGCAGACTTCCGGGACCAGGGCGACGTCGGCGTCGATCAGCGCGATTGCGGTGTACATGGCACCAGCCTACGCAGCCCCTGGTATCGCGCGCGCCGGGCCCTGCAGCAGGGTGGTCAGTTCCGCCCGTGCGCGCCGGGCAGCGAAGACAGGCAGGTGCGGCCCCGCGCCCTGCACGCTGAGCAGGCGCACCCGGGGCTCGGTGAGCCAGGCGGTGAGGACACGGGTCTCCTCGGCGAGCGCGGACTCGCACCACGACGTGGGTTCGGGGACGTCCTGGGCGCTTGCCTGCAGTGCCCTCGCCGTTGCCGGCACGTCGCGGGTGCGCAGCGCGATACCGCTGGCTGTCAGCCTCCCGAAGCGAGTGACGACCACCTCCCACGAGCCCTCCGCCCGTGGCCGCGCCGCCACGATCTCGGGTGCGTAGCCCGAGGTCAGGTCCTGTACGGCCTCGGCTCCACGCAGTAGCGACTGGAGGCGGTCACGTTCCAGCGCCGCCTGCTCGAAGCGCTCTGCGGCGCTCAACTCCCGGAGCCGGTCGGTCACGCTGTCCAGGAGGTCGCTGCGCTCCCCGCGTGCGAAGGCCAGGTACCGCTCGAGGCCGTGTGCGTACGCGGTGGCTCCCTCGGCGCGGGTGCAGACCGCCGAGCAGTGGCCGAGCTCGGCGAGCGTGCAGGCCACCGCTCGGGGCTCGGGCGTGGCGGGCAGTCGCGCGGTGCACGTGCGCAGACCGAAGACGCGACTGGCGCACTCCAGGGCGAGTTGCGCGCTCACGCGGCTGGGGAAGGGGCCCAGCACACCTGGTTCGCCCAGCGGGGGTGGGGTGCGCGCGATGGAGAGTCTCGGGTAGGGCTCACGGGTCAGGCGCAGCCAGGGCTGCGCGTGCGGGCGGGTGGAACGCTGGTTGTAGGGCGGCCGGTGTTCGGCGAGCAGCCGGATCTCCCGGACTGCGGCCTCCACCGGGGTGGGGCATGGGATCGGGTGGACGGATGCGGCGATCGTCAGCATCTCGGCCATGCGCTTGCGCTTCTCCGAGGCCGTGAAGTAGCTACGCACCCGGCTGCGCAGATTGGTGGCCGTGCCGATGTAGAGCACGCGTCCCGACGCATCGCGGAACTGGTAGACACCGCTGGTGCTCGGCAGGTCCTGCGCCAGCGTGGCCTTGCGCCGTCGTGCCTCGGGCACCGGGTCGGCGGCCGTGGCCAGGTCCTCCAGATGGGTCACGCCGAGTGGCGCCATCCGGGCGAGCAGGCCGTGCAGCACGTCGACCGTTGCCCGGGCATCGCTCAGGGCCCGGTGGTTGGGCTGGGTCGCGGAGTGGAACAGCCGTGCGAGCGAGGCGAGTTTGTGGTTCGGGGCCTCGTCCTTGGTGACCACACGCCGGGCCAGTGCCACCGTGTCCACGACGCGCGGGTTGGGCCAGGTCATCCCGATGCGTTCGGCGGCCGCCCGCAGGAAGCCGATGTCGAAACGTGCGTTGTGCGCCACCAGTACGGCGCCGTGTGCCAGTTCCAGGAAACTCGGCAGCACGGTCTCGATGGTGGGTGCGTCCATCACCATCGCGTTGGTGATGCCGGTGAGCACAGTGATCTGGGCGGGGATGCCGCGCTCGGGGTTCACCAGGGTGCCGAGCTCCGCGGTGACCTCCCCGCCCTGGACCCGCACGGCCCCGATCTCCGTGATGGCATCGGCGTGCGGGGAGCCCCCGGTGGTCTCCAGGTCCACCACCACGAACGGCACCTCGTGCAACGGGGTGCCCTCCAGGAGGCTGGGCTGCACGTGCGCGGCCGCCTCGCACCGCGAGCCGGTGCCGGCGTGGGCGTCTGGGCTCGGACCACTCATGCTCGCACCGTAGGCGAGGGTACTGACATCCTGACGCAGCCCCGCCGGTGAGCGGCCAGGGGGCCGCGATCGTGCGGCCGCGACGCCGCGACGGCCGCACGATCGCGAGGAGCGTGCGGGTCTCAGCCCGCCCGGCCGGCGCTCGCGTTGCTGTACAGCGCCTCGATCTGATCGGCCATGTCCCGGATCACGGCCGTGCGCTTCACCTTCATCGACGGCGTCAGGTAGTCGTTGGACTGTGTGAAGTCCGAGTCCAGCACCACGAAACTGCGGATGGACTCCGCCCGCGAGACAGTGCTGTTGGCGCGGTCGATCGCCTTCTGCACCTCGGCCAGCACAGTCGCGTCCGTACGCGCCTGCTCCAGCGACATCGCCGGGTGGCCATGGGCGTCGAGCCAGCCGGGGAGCATCTCCTCGTCGAGCGTGATGAATGCGGCGATGAAGGGCTTGCCCTCGCCGATCACGAGGCACTGGCTCACCAGTGGGTGCGCGCGTACGGCGTCCTCCAACAGCGCGGGGGCGACGTTCTTGCCGCCGGCCGTGACGATGATCTCCTTCTTGCGCCCGGTGATCCGGGTGTAGCCGTCGGAGTCCAACTCGCCGATGTCCCCGGTGTGGAACCAGCCCTCGGTGAAGGCCTCCGCCGTCGCCTCAGGGTTGTTGTGGTAGCCACGGAAGACCGCGATGCCCCGGGAGAGGATCTCGCCGTCGGCGGCGATGCGGATCTGGTTGCCCGGCAGCGGCGGGCCGACCGTGCCGATCTTGACCTTGGCCGGCACGTTGACGGTCAACGGTGCGGTGGTCTCGGTGAGCCCGTAGCCCTCGAGCACGTTCAGGCCGAGCGAGCGGTAGAAGTGACCGAGGCGCTCGCCGAGCGGACCGCCCCCGGAGACCGCGTACGTCAGCCTCCCGCCCATGACATCGCGCAACTTGTGCAGCACGAGGCGGTCGGCGATCGCGTGCTTGGCTCGCGCGCCGAGACCGACGCGCCCGGTGTCCTGAGCCTTGGAGTAGTCGATGCCGGCCTTCACGGCCCACTTGAAGATCTTCTCCTTGCCGCCGGCGATCGCCTTCTGCTCGGCCGAGTTGTAGACCTTCTCGAACACCCGCGGGACGGCGAGGATCAGGGTGGGCTTGTAGGTGCCGAGGTCCGCCACGAGGTTCTTGACGTCCGGGGTGTGGCCCAGGGGCATGCAGGCGGCGAGTGCCAGCACCTCCACGAAGCGTGCGAAGACGTGCGCGAGCGGCATGAAGAGCAGGGTGCACCCGCCCTCCTGATTGACTACCTCCGGGAGCTCGTCCACGGCGCTCTGCGCCAGGAGCACGAAGTTGCCGTGGGTGAGTTCGGCGCCCTTCGGGCGCCCGGTGGTCCCGGAGGTGTAGATGATGGTGGCGAGATCCTCGAGTCCGACGGCGGCTGCGCGGTCGGTCACCTCGGAGTCCGCCACGCCCGCTCCGGCGCCGGCGATCGCGTCGATCCCGCCGTCCTCGATCGTCCACACCTGCCGGACATCCGGGGCCTCGGCCAGGGCCTCCTGGACCACCTGGGCGTGCTCGGCGGTCTCCACCACCACCGCGACGGCGCCCGAGTCGCCGAGGATCCAGGCGGTCTGGGAGACGGAGGAGGTCTCGTACACCGGGACGGGAACGGCTCCGGCGTACCAGGCGGCCAGATCCATGAGCGTCCACTCGTAGCGGGTGCGCGACATGATCGCCACACGATCCCCCGGTGCGACGCCGGAGGCGATCAGCCCCTTGGCGACCTCGATGGCCTGGGACCGCACCTGGGTGGTGGACAGGCCACGCCAGGTCTCACCCTGGGGCACCCGGTAGAGGTCGGCATCCGGGCGTTGACGTGCGTGCGTGTCGAGCAGGTCGGTGATGCTGGTGGTGCTGGGCATCTCCGGGCCGGGTCGCAGCGGGGTGGTGTCCATGTCGGGCTCCTTTGTCCGGTGGCGAGGGTCAAGGATCGTGACCGACGCCCCTGCCGCGGGGCGGCAGTGATATGCACCACACTTTAGGCGCCCGGCGCCAGGAATGCGAAGTGCCCTCGCTGAGGCGGACCCCGGTGTCCGTGACGCGCGCGTAGGTCGGCGAGCAGGGCAGGAGTAGGCAAGGATGGTATCCGGTCACTGGGCACAGGACTCAGGAAACGGACGGGACGCGAGGAGCGGCCCGGGAGAAGGAGCGGACATGCACGCGGTGGGTGTGGACATCGGGGGGACGAAGATCGCGGCCGGTGTGGTCGACGAGGACGGCGAACTCCTGGAGTCGACGATTCGGCCCACGAGTGCGCAGGAGCCCGAGCTCATCGAGGAGGCGGTGGCTGACGCCGTGGCGGAACTGCGGCAGCGGTACGTGATCGGCGCGGTCGGCGTCGCCGCCGCAGGGTTCGTGGACCCGGGTCGCTGCATCGTGCGCTTCGCCCCGAACATCGCGTGGCGGGAGCACCCGCTGGGCGAGATCCTCGCGCAGCGGTTGGGCCTGCCGGTGGTGGTGGAGAACGATGCGAACGCCGCAGGCTGGGCGGAGTTCCGGTTCGGGGCGGCCCAGGAGGTCGCGGACATGGCGATGTTGACGGTCGGGACCGGGCTCGGCGGGGCGATCGTGGTCGACGGCCAGTTGCTGCGCGGTGCCGCGGGCGCCGGTGGCGAGGTGGGGCACATGCGCGTGGTCCCGAACGGCCGGGCCTGCGGCTGCGGACATGACGGGTGCTGGGAGACCTACGCCTCCGGCACCGCCCTGGTTCGCGAGACGAAGGCCGCCCTCACGATCGAGCCGGAACGCGCCGAGCGGCTGCTCGCGATCGCGGGCAAGGCGAAGAAGGTCACCGGACCGCACGTGACGCAGGCTGCGCAGGAGGGTGACCCCCTGAGCATTCAGATGCTGGCCGATCTGGGTCGCTGGCTCGGCGCCGGGATGGCGGCACTCTCGGCGGTGCTCGACCCCGCCGTCTACGTGATCGGCGGTGGGGTGGGTGCCGCCGGGGACCTGCTGCTCGGCCCGGCGCGCGAGGAGTTGGACGCCCAACTGTTCGCTCGTGGCCATCGCGAGCTCCCGGAGATCCGCCTGGCCACCCTGGGCAACGACGCCGGGATCGTGGGCGCCGCCGATCTGGCGCGGCTTCCCCGCTGATCGCCCGGAGGCGACGGCGTCGCTACAGGCGGGCGCCGTCGTCCCCGTCGTCGTCACGCCGGCCGGGAAGACGGGCGAACAGCACCAGGCACCCGGCGACGACGAGTGCGAGGCACAGGAGGAAGAACCACGACGGTGCCTGACTGAAGGCCAGCACACCGAGCAGCAGGAGCAGGAGCCCGGTGCCGATGCCCGCCCAGGCCAGGCGCGCGGACCGCGTGCCACGCGGGATCGTCGGCACGGCGGGCTGATACCGGGCGTCGGCCTCGATCTGTTCCGCGGTCATCTCCGGGGGCGAGTAGTCCCGCGGCCCCGTGCCGGGTCCGCTGCGCGGGAGGTCGCCGCGCAGGTGACGGGTCTCGCGCAGGGAGAGCCCCGAGGTGATGCCCGCCCACTCGGCGTCCCAGTCCCGGTCGGTGGCGTCGGCGTGGTCGGTGGCGTCGGCGTGGTCGGTGGCGTCGGCGTGGTCGGTGGCGTCGGCGTGGTCGGTGGCGTCCCCGCGCCCCGCTCGGTCGGGGGAGCGCGCCTGGTCCGCCTCGTGTTCCGGCCGCTCGCGGCCCTCCTCGCCAGTCTCGTCGCCGACCATGGCAGCACTCTAGGCGCCCATTCCCTCTAGAGTGATCCCTGGCCACCGCTTCGGTGGCCGGTTGTCCGACGGACTCCCGTCCGTTCCCGACCAGGTCTGGAAGGTCCACGCGGTGTTCTACCGGTTCATGAAGGCCACGCTCGGGACGATCCTGCGTGTCTTCTACCAGCCGTGGATCCGCGGCGCCGACGCGGTGCCGGCGTCCGGTGGCGCGATCCTGGCGAGCAATCACCTCGCGGTGATCGATTCCTTCTTCCTCCCGCTCATGCTGCCTCGCGAGGTCGTCTTCCTGGGGAAGTCGGACTACGTGGAGGGGACCGGCCTGCGCGGACGGTTCGTCGCCTGGTTCATGCGGGGAGTGGGGCTCATCCCGGTGGACCGCTCCGGTGGCGCGGCGAGCGAGGCGGCGTTGAACGCGGGGCTGGCTCGGTTGCGGGACGGTGGCCTGTTCGGGATCTACCCGGAGGGCACTCGTAGCCCCGACGGCCGCCTCTACCGCGGCAAGACCGGCGTGGCCCGCTTGGCGCTGGAGTCGGGTGTCCCGGTGGTGCCCGTGGCCATGATCGGCACCAACATCGCCCAGCCGATCGGGACCCGGATCCCACGGTTGAAGCGCATCGGCGTGGTCATCGGCGAGCCGATGGACTTCTCGCGCTATGCGGGGATGCAGAACGACAGGTTCGTGCTGCGTGCCATCACCGACGAGATCATGTACGAGATCATGCGACTGTCCGGCCAGGAGTACGTGGACATGTACGCGGCGACCGCGAAGGCGCGGCTTGCTGCGGGCAAGAGCGCGAGCTCGCAGGCCGACGCGCCGGGTGGGCGATCGGCGCCGGAGTCGGCGCAGGCCGACGACCCCGTGGCCACCACGGGTGCCTCGGGTGGGGACGCCGAACCCGCGCAACCCGATGAGGACGAGACCACGAACCCCGACACCAGCAAGGAAGGTCCAGCATGACCGTCAAGCGCGTCGCCCTGCTCACCGCGGGCGGATTCGCCCCCTGTCTCTCCTCCGCCGTGGGCGGCCTGATCCAGCGCTATACCGCGCTCGCCCCCGAGGTCGAGATCATCGCCTACACCTACGGCTATCACGGGCTGCTCACCGGTACGAAGGTCGTCGTGGACGACGAGGCACGTGCGAACGCCGGCCTGCTGCACTCCTTCGGTGGCAGCCCGATCGGCAATTCCCGGGTGAAGCTGACCAACGCGAAGAACCTCGTGGCGCGCGGGCTCGTGGCCGAGGGGGAGAACCCGCTGGAGAAGGCGGCGGAGCAGCTGCGCACCGACGGCGTGGACGTGCTGCACACCATCGGTGGCGACGACACGAACACCACGGCGGCCGACCTGGCGCACTACCTGCAGGAGCACGACTACGGCCTGACCGTGGTGGGCCTGCCCAAGACAATCGACAACGACATCGTGCCGATCAGGCAGAGCCTCGGGGCCAACACCGCCGCGCAGGAGGCGAGCCGGTTCGCACAGAACATCATCGGCGAGCACCGGTCCAACCCGCGCATGCTGATCGTGCACGAGGTCATGGGCCGGCACTGCGGGTGGCTGACGGCGGAGGCCGCGCGTCGCTACCACTCCTGGGTCGAGGCGCAGCCCACCTGGAACCCCAGCATCGGCCTGTCGAAGGAGCGCTGGGACGTGCACGCCGTCTTCCTCCCGGAGCTCGCGATCGACCTGGAGGCCGAGGCCACCCGACTGCGTGCCGTGATGGACGAGATCGGCAACGTCAACATCTTCCTGTCCGAGGGTGCCGGCGTCCCGGAGATCATCGCCGAGATGCAGGCGCGTGGCGAGGAGGTGCAGCGCGACCCGTTCGGGCACGTGAAGCTCGACACGATCAACCCCGGTGCCTGGTTCGCCAAGCAGTTCGCCGAGCGCATCGGCGCCGAGAAGACGATGGTGCAGAAGAGCGGGTACTTCTCCCGGTCGGCCGCGGCCAACCCTGAGGACCTCGAACTGATCGCGCGCATGGTCGAGCTCGCGGTCGACTCCGCACTGGCGGGGACCTCGGGCGTGATCGGCCACGACGAGGACGCCGGGGACGAGCTGCGCGCCATCGAGTTCTCCCGCATCGCAGGGGGCAAGGCGTTCGATGTGACCCTGCCCTGGTTCGGGGACCTGCTCGCCGGACTGGGGCAGCCGCTCGTGCCGGCGGCTCCCACCGCGCACTGACCCACGGCTGACCCGGGCGGCGGTGCCCCGACGGACACGTCGGGGCACCGCCGTCGCTCGTCTCGCAGGGTGGCCGGTTCGCCGCCCGCGTGTGCGCCGTCCTAGACTGGCCGATCGTGAGTGTCCCCGCAGATCCCGCTGTCCTCGCCGGTCTCGATGCCTGGCGTTCCCTGCCGGTGCGCCAGCAACCCACGTGGCCCGACCAGACTGCGCTGACCGCCGTGAGCGAGCGCTTGGCGGCCTCCCCGCCGCTGGTGTTCGCCGGCGAGGCGGATGCCCTGCGCGATCACCTCGCGAAGGCACAGCGTGGGGAGGCGTTCCTGCTGCAGGGCGGTGACTGCGCGGAGGTGTTCGCCGAGGCGGACGCGGGCCGGATCCGCAACAAGATCAAGACCATCCTGCAGATGGCGATCGTGCTGACCTACGGGGCCTCGATGCCGATCGTGAAGATGGGACGGATGGCGGGACAGTACGCCAAGCCCCGCTCGAGCGATCAGGAGACGCGCGACGGCGTGACCCTGCCCGCCTACCGCGGCGACATCGTGAACGGCCACGACTTCACCGAGGCCTCCCGAACCCCGGACCCGCAGCGGCTCCTGGACGCCTACCACACCTCGGCCTCGACCCTGAACCTGATCCGCGCCTTCACGATGGGCGGGTTCGCGGACATGCGCCGTGTCCACGAGTGGAACAAGGGTTTCACGGTGACCCCTGCCTACCGCTCCTACGAGGGCATGGCGAACGAGATCGACCGCGCGATCCGCTTCATGAGCGCCGCGGGTGCGGACTTCGATGCCCTGCGCACCGTGGAGTTCTACGCGGGGCACGAGGGCCTGCTGCTCGACTACGAGCGGCCACTGACGCGAATCGACTCACGCAACGGGAATCCCTATGACTGCTCGGCGCACTTCCTGTGGATCGGTGAGCGCACCCGCCAGCTCGACGGCGCCCACATCGACTACTTCTCGCGGGTGCACAACCCGATCGGTGTGAAGCTGGGCCCCACGACGACCGGAGACGACGCCCTCGCGCTGATGGACGCCCTCAACCCCGAGGGTATCCCCGGCCGTCTGACGTTCATCACCCGGATGGGTGCGGGCACGATCCGCGATGCCCTGCCGCCGCTGTTGGAGAAGGTCGCGGCCGACGGCCGGCCCGTGCTGTGGGTGTGCGACCCGATGCACGGCAACACCATCACCTCCTCCAACGGCTACAAGACGCGTCGTTTCTCCGACGTGATCGACGAGGTGCGCGGGTTCTTCGAGGCGCACAAGGCCGCCGGCACGATCCCGGGTGGGGTGCACGTGGAACTCACCGGGGACGACGTCACCGAGGTGCTGGGTGGCGCCGAGGAGATCGACGAGATCGGCCTGGCGCGCTCGTACGAGACCCTGGTCGACCCGCGCCTGAACCACGCGCAGTCCCTGGAGATGGCGTTCCTGGTCGCGGAGATGCTGCGCGAGCGCACCGCCTGATCCTGCGGCGCCCGTCAGGCTCCTGCCGCGTGCGGGCCTGCGCGCCGCCGGGTTAGACCACCGTGAGGGTGATGAGGGTCCCGGCCGGCACCATCTCGCCCGCCTCGACGCTCTGGCTGCGCACGGTGCCGAAGAATCCCCCGAGCACCCGCTCGACCTCGACCACGAAGCCCAGGCTCTCCAGTTCCGCCTGGGCGGAGTCGACCTGATCTCCCACGACACCCGGGACCTCGAACAACTCCGGCCCCTGGGAGACGACCAGGGTCGCCTCGCTGCCCTGCGGGAGGCGGGATCCGGCCTCGGGTTCGCTGCGGATCACGGCACCCTGGGGGATCTCATCGGAGAACTCCTGCGCGAGGGTCACGTCCTCGAGTTCGACATCCAGCGCCGCGGCGAGGTCCTCGCGCGCGGTCTCGGCGGGTTGCCCGGCGTAGTCGCGGATCGTGATCATCTCTGGCCCGGAGGAGACGACGAGCGTGACCTCCTGGTCGTGCGGGATGCTCTGGCCGGCCCCGGGTTCGGTCCGGATGACCGTGCCGGCAGGGACCGTGCGATCCGCGACCTCCTGGGTGGTCCCGGCCGTGAGGCCGGCGGCCTGCAGCGACTCGCGAGCGTCCGCGACGCCCTGCCCGGCGACGTCCACCACGTCGATCATCTCCACCCCGAGGGAGACGGTCACCGCCACGAGCGTGTCGTGGGGTACCACCGTCCCGGCGCGCGGATCCAGCGCGATGACCTCGTCCGCGGGGACCACGTCGTCGTAGGCCGTCGTGAACTCACCGCGCAGGGAGGCGGACTCGAGCGCCTCGAGCGCCTCCTGCCGTGACATCCCGGCGAGCACGGGCACGGTGGTGCGGGCGCCGGGGCCCATGAGGAAGTACCAGGCGGCACCGGAGCCGAGGGCGAGCACCAGGAGGATCCCGATCGTGGTCCACACTCGGCGGCGGCGAGGTCGGGGGGTGGTCTCCTGGGTGCGCGGCACCTCACGGGTGACGGCTCCGATCGGGAGCGAGACCGTGCCCGTGGAGGGCCCCGCCGTCCGGGCGTCGAGGCGTGCGGTCTCCTCGCCCGGGGAGGGCGACTCGGCGTCCTGCGGATCGTCCAGCGCGATCGGCATCGTCTCCTCGCCCTCGTCCGCGCACTCCAGGAGCTCGGGCCGTCCGGGGACGTCCGCGCGCAGCGAGAAGGCGCGTTCGTCCAGCTCACCCGCCACCTGGCGCACCATCTCCAGGGCGGCGGCGCCGTCGGCCGGGCGTGAGTCGGGGTCACGGGCGGTCATCGTGGCCACGAGCGCGTCGATCTCGTGGGGCAACCAGGAGATCTCGGCGGAGGGCGCGGGCACGTCCTCGTGCACGTGGCGGTAGGCCACGCGGATGGGGGTGGGGCCATCGAACGGGGTGTGCCCCGTGATCATCTCGTACAGCATGATGCCGACGGCGTAGACGTCCGCGCGCGCATCGGCCACGCCGTCGGTCACGATCTCCGGGGCGAGGTAGGCCACGGTGCCCAGGAGCGTGCCCGTGGTTGCCGCGGTCGCTTCCGTCACGGCGCGCGCCAGGCCGAAGTCGCCCACCTTCGCGAGCCCGTCCCGGGTGAGCAGGACGTTCTCGGGTTTGACGTCCCGGTGCACCAGGTGGGCCCGGTGCGCCGCCGCCAGGGCGTCCAGCACGCTCTCGGTGACGGCGAGCGACTGGCCGATGGACAGGGCGCCGCGCCCCGCGATCTCGGTGCGCAGGGTCCGCCCGGCCACGTACTCCATCGCGAGATAGCTCGTCTCGCCGTCGATCCCTTGGTCGAGGACGGCGACGATCCCGGGGTGCGCCAGGCGGGCGGCGGCGCGTGCCTCGCGGCGGAAGCGTGCGGTGACGTCCACGCCGTCGCCGAGGTGCGGGTGCATGATCTTCAGCGCCACGCGGCGCTGCAGGCGACGATCCCGCGCGAGGTAGACGGTGGCCATCCCGCCGCGGGCGATTCTGCGCACCACCTCGTATCGGCCGTCGATCACGAGGCCGATCATCGCGTCCGAGGTCAGCGCGCTCACTGCTGGCACGATACCGGCGCCAGCCGTGGATGGCGGGAAGGCGCGGCGACCCGCGCCTGAGGTCGGGGATACGCTGCGGGTGTGAGACGTCGTGAGGATGAAGCGGAACGGGACGCGGCAGTCGCGTTGGTGACCGAATGGGTGTACCTGCCCGATGTGGCCGAGCGGATCGGCCAGAGCGATCGGCGCGTGCGTTCGATGGTGCGCGAGCAGCGCGTGTTGGCCTTCCGGGTCGGGCCGAACAATGCCCTGGCGGTGCCGGAGGAGATGATCGCCCTCGATCCGCGTTCCGGCCGGCAGGAGGTGTTGCCCGCACTGCGCGGCAGCCTGATCCAGCTCTCGGACGCGGGGTACGCCGACTGGGAGTCGTTGCGCTGGCTGTACTCCCACAACGAGGAGTTGGACGCGCGTCCCATCGACGCGCTGCGCAGCGGTCGCACGTCCTCGGTGCGGCGGGCCGCGCAGGCGTTGGCCTTCTGAGCCGATCAGACGCTGCGGTCGACGGCGGCGCGCAGCAGCCGCTCCAGCCGTGCCGTCGCGGTGACCCCGGCGGGCGGGCGGGAGAGCAGGTCGGCGGCGCGCTGCCGGTGTTCGGCGATGATGTGCTCGACCCGGCGGCGGGCGCCACAGGCATCGATGGCGCGGGTGAGGTCCTGGATCTCACCGGCGGTCAGGTCCCCGCGGCCCAGATCCCGTTCCAGCCGCTCGCGCAGGGTGGCGTCGCCCTCGGCGTGGGCGAGCGCCACCAGCACGGTGCGCTTGCCCTCCCGAAGATCGTCCCCGGCCGGCTTCCCGGTGCGTTCCGGCTCTCCGAACACCCCCAGGAGGTCGTCGCGGAGCTGGAAGGCGGTGCCGATCTCGTGCCCGATGTCGCGTAGCCACGCGATGGTGGTCTCCCGCGCGCCCGCGAGGGTCGCGCCGAGCGCCAAGGGGATCTCCACGGAGTAGCGCGCGGACTTCGCGCGGATCACGCGGAACGCCCGCTCGAGGTCGACGTCGTCGTCCCACGGCGCGTGGGAGGCGAGCAGGTCGAGGTACTGGCCGACGGCGACCTCGGTCGCCATGTCGCTGTAGAGCCGCGCGGCGGCGTGGGCCGCCTGCCCGGCGGCGTGGCGGGTCGCTTCGAACAGCACGGTGGAGCTGCGTGCCAGCAGCAGGTCGCCCAGGAGGATGGCGCCGCCCGCACCGAAGCCGGCGCGGTCGCGTCCGCCGGGACTCGCGAGTTCGAGGGCGCGGTGTGCCGAGGGTTCGCCCCGGCGGGTGTCCGAACCATCCATGAGGTCGTCATGGACCAGCGCGGCCGCTTGGAACAGTTCGAGCGCCGCGGCCGCCTGGATCACGTGGTCCGGCAGGTCCGGCCCGGAGGCGACCTCGTGGGCGGCCAGGCACAGCAGCGCGCGCAGCCGCTTCCCGCCTCGGACCGCGACCCCGGCCTGCCGGAGGAAGGGATCGAGTTCCCCGCCCACCTCCCGGGCCCACGGTTCCAGCGCGGCCGTCTGAGCGGCGATGGCCGCGTCCAACCGTCCGCGCAATTCCTCGTCGGGAGCCTGGGTCGCTCCTGGGTGCACCATGCACTCACCGTAGGTCAGGGGACATGCCTGCCCGAAACGACGCCGTTGCCGGCTGTCCCCAGGCGGGGCGTGCCGTGCCCCCACGGGGGTTGTGCACAGCCCCGCTGCGGCGCCCCGCGAGCGCGTTGTGCGATGAGGCACCGCAACCGCGACCCCGAGGAGTTGGCCATGTCCGTCCCCGTCGTATCAGCGCGTTCCCCGCGCGATCTGCTCGCATTCGTCCCGCATGCCCTGGGGTTTCGTCCCCGCCGGTGCGTGGTGGTCCTGGGTATCCGCTCCGAGCGTGGTCGCGTGGGCCTGACCACGCGTACGGACCTGAGTGACCTGCTCGGGCCCGATGGGCCTCGCCTCGCCGGGTATCTCGCATCAGCTCTTGTGCGCGACGGCGCACGAGAGGTGTTCGTGGCGATCTACGACGATCGACCCCTGCGGGACCTGCAGGTCCACGACGCCGTGGGGTCGGTGCTGGACCTGCTCGCACGCACCCCGCAGCTGCCCGAGCCGGTGGACGTCGTGGTGGTGGGTACCGACCGCTTCCGTTCGCTCCTGTGCGACCGGGAGGAGTGTTGCCCGGCGGGCGGGCGCCCCGTCGCGGAGATCGCGTGCTCGGAGGTCGCCACGCGGTTCGTGGCCAGCGGCTCGGCTCCGCTGGCCGGTCGCGAGGAACTCGCGGTCGGTCGCGAGGAACGCGCGGATGTCCTGGCCGACTTCCGCCGCGAACGCCGACTCGCCCGATCGCGGCGGGGTCCGCAGGAGGACTCCGGCCGCCGACGCCTGTGGCGAGCACGTGAGGCGCGCTGGATCGCCCGGCAGTGCCGGACCGGCGATGTGACGGGCCGGGACGTGGCCGACCACGCGCGCCTGGCGGTGGCAGTGGCGGACTCCGTGGTGCGCGACGCCCTGATGATGTGGGTGACCCTCGCGGATCCGAGCCGGGACGCCGGTGCTCTGGTCGCCCCGGGGGTGCAGCAGCAGTGGGCCGCATCGCCCCCGCCCGCCGTTGCACCGGATCACGCCAGCACCGGCGCGCTGGCGGCCTGGCTGCGGGTGGGTGCCGCGCTCGCCGAGGGTGCCGACCGCGCGAGGTTGCTGGCCGCGGGGGGTTGGCTCGCGTGGCACTGCGGCGAGGGGGCGCTCGCGGAGGTGCTGGCCGGACAGGCGCTCCACGAGGATCCGCGACACCGGCTCGCGAGCCTCACCCTGCAGCTCCTCGCGCGTGGCGTGCCACCGGCCTGGGTGCACCCGCCGGGGCCGATGGTGAGTTAACCTCCAATCAGAACCGTGAGGCCGCGAATGCGGCCGGACGAGGAGGAGCACGTGACGATCGTGGTGGGCTACCTGCCGACGGCGGAGGGCAACGCTGCGCTCGAGGCGGCCATCGTCGAGGCGCGGCGTCGAGGCAGCCGGCTCCTGGTCCTCTTCTCCCAGCGACGTGGGGACGACTTCGCGGTGATCGAGGAGAAACTGGAGGCGGTGCGCGATCGCCTCGACTCGGCCGAACTCGGGTACGACGTGCGGGTCTCGGAGTCCGGGGACGTCGCCGACGACCTGATCGATGCAGCCACGCAGGTCGATGCCGACCTCATCGTGATCGGGTTGCGGCGCCGCTCACCGGTGGGCAAGTTGATCCTCGGTTCGAATGCGCAACGGATCCTGCTCGACGCCCCCACCCCCGTCCTTGCGGTGAAGTCGGCCTGACCGGCCGCCGCGTCCCTTCCCACCGAACGGAGTGCTCCGATGACCACCAGCGACATCCCCCAGGACCTGCAGTACACCAGCGACCACGAGTGGGTCGCGCTCGCCGCCGATGTGGCGACCGTGGGGATCACCGCCTACGCCGCTGGTGAGCTCGGGGACGTGGTGTTCGTGGCGCTGCCCGAGGTCGGCGCCGACCTGCGCCAAGGGGAGGTGTGCGGCGAGGTCGAGTCCCACAAGTCGGTCTCGGAGGTCTTCGCCCCCGTGACCGGTGAGGTGACCGAGGTGAACACGACCCTGCAGGACGAACCGGGCAGCGTCAGCGAGGACCCCTACGGTGCGGGGTGGCTCTTCCGGGTGCGCGTGGCGCAGACGCCCGAGCTGATGGCCCCTCAGGCCTACGGCGCGCTCCTCGAGGGTCTGTAGAGCGCGGGGAGTCCCTCGCGGCTCGCGCTCGACAACGGCCACGAGCTCGGGCAGGATTGATCGCGTCGACCCGGGAACAAACCCGCAAGGGCGCGCGTTGGACCTGGTGGTTGACGAGAGACGACCGGCGGCGTGCCCTCATCGCGCCGCGGGCGTCCCCGCCGCCGTTACAATGGCCATCCCGAGATCGTGAACCGCTCGGGGCGATCCCAGCCGAAAGGTCCCTTGTGCCGGTCAGTACCACCACCACCGCCGTGACCGACGACGACGCGAAGGGCGAGGTCACGCCCAAGGCGGCTCCCGCGAAGCGCCGTCGGAGCACCCCGAAGGCGGCGAGCCCGAAGGCGAGCGCGACCACCGCCGAGGCGTCGGAGACGAACGAGGGCGCGGAGGCCACCGCTGCCCCCGCGAGGAAGAGCAGTCGGGCATCCGGCGGGACGACGCGCAAGCGCGCGACCACGTCCAAGACCGGCGGCGCGGCCAAGGGGCCGGCCGCGAAGAAGAAGGCGACGACCCGCAAGGGTTCCGCCGCGTCGGCGCAGGGTGAGGCAGATGCGCCCGAGGACGTCATGGAGCCGGAGGACCTCGAGGACGAGGAGCCCGCCGAGGTCCACGAGGTCGGGACGCCCGCGAAGCAGGGGCGCAGCACCGCGAAGAGTGGGAAGAGCGCCGAGGAGGAGTCCGGGTTCGCGTTGTCGGATGACGACGACGACGCCCCCGCCCAGCAGGTCGTGACCGCCGGGGCAACGGCGGACCCGGTGAAGGACTACCTCAAGCAGATCGGGAAGGTCGCGCTGCTGAACGCCGAGCAGGAGGTCGAGCTCGCGAAGCGGATCGAGGCCGGCCTGTTCGCGGAGGAGAAGCTCTCCGAGGGCGGCGAGATGGAGTTCCAGGCCCGCCGTGAACTGGAGTGGATCGCTGCCGACGGCCGCCGGGCGAAGAACCACCTGTTGGAGGCCAACCTGCGACTGGTGGTCTCGCTGGCCAAGCGCTACACCGGGCGCGGCATGCTGTTCCTGGACCTGATCCAGGAGGGCAACCTCGGCCTGATCCGCGCGGTGGAGAAATTCGACTACACCAAGGGCTACAAGTTCTCCACCTACGCCACCTGGTGGATCCGTCAGGCGATCTCTCGGGCGATGGCCGACCAGGCCCGCACGATCCGCATCCCCGTGCACATGGTCGAGGTCATCAACAAGCTCGCGCGGGTGCAGCGCCAGATGCTGCAGGACCTGGGCCGTGAGCCCACGCCGGACGAGCTGGCCAAGGAGATGGACATGACGCCCGAGAAGGTCGTCGAGGTCCAGAAGTACGGGCGTGAGCCGATCTCCCTGCACACCCCGCTGGGCGAGGACGGCGACTCGGAGTTCGGTGACCTCATCGAGGACTCCGAGGCCATCGTGCCGGCCGACGCGGTGAGCTTCACTCTCCTGCAGGAGCAGTTGCACGCGGTGCTGGACACCCTCTCGGAGCGGGAGTCCGGTGTGGTCTCGATGCGCTTCGGCCTGACCGACGGTCAGCCCAAGACCCTGGACGAGATCGGCAAGGTCTACGGCGTCACGCGTGAGCGCATCCGGCAGATCGAGTCCAAGACGATGTCGAAGTTGCGCCACCCGTCGCGCTCCCAGGTGCTGCGGGACTACCTGGACTGACAGCGACTCCACCACCGAACGCGCCCGGATCCACCTCGTGGGTCCGGGCGTCGTGCTGAGATCTGGCCCGCTGAGACCTGGCCCGCTGAGCCGGGGTACATCCTGGTTCAGCGGCCCGGTCGCCGGCGCGTCCGGTTCGCCCGCGTGGACCTGGGAGTGGAACGCGGTGCGGAGGGTCGTGATGTCGTCGCGGCTTGCGCCGTCCCGGCGGTGCGGGCGCCGCGGGTGGAGTTCACGGTCCGGCCCCGCACGATGCCGATGAGGGTCTCCACGGGCGCCGGAGTCTCCCCGTCCAGCGGGAGCCACGCGAGAGCGACCTGGGAGGTCGGGGCGTCGGTGACCGGTCGCGTCAGCACGTCGCGGCGGTGCGCCGCGCGGGCGATGGCCTGGGGGAGTACGCAGATCCCGGCCTCGGCTGCCACCAGGTCCAGTGCCTCCTGCGTGGTCGCGGGGGGCGGACCCGTGAAGGGCAGGCCCGGGGGCGTGGACCAGGCCAGGACGTCGTCCTCGGCCACGATCAGGGTCTCCTCGGCGAGGTCACGCGAGTGGAGTTCGTCCAGGAGGGTGAGCGGGTTCTCCCGCGACAACGCGGCCACACTCACCTCCTGCCACAGGGGTATCCGAAGGACGGGAGGAGCGGAACGCAGCGGGAGGCGCAGGAAGGCGGCGTCCACGTGGCCTGCGAGCAGGTCGGCCTCCGCACGGTGCGCGGGGACCTGGATGAGGGTCAGGTCGTTGCCCACCCGCTCGCGCCAGGTCTGGGCCCAGCGACCGATGGTGACGCCGGGCACCACCGCGACGCGCAGGGTGTCCTGTGCGTCGTCGGGTGGTGGATCAGTGCACGCCGGCACCGGCGGGCGTGGCGTGCAGACGGTGGGACTCGTCCAGGATGCTGACGGCGCTCTCGTTCAGGGCGGCGGAGGCGGCGCGGCCGTGATGGGCGCAGAAGTAGAGCTCGCCGGACTCCAGGGTGACCCGCACGAACGCCTGAGCGCCGCACTGGTCGCAACGGTCGGAGACGGTCAACTGGGGTTCGTTCATCTCGGTCACCCCACTATGCAACCACGCCCCGATTGCGACCACGTGTCGGTTCGCTGAACGCGTATTACGTGGCGGCCGGCTCGCGCGCCTCGTGGGACCGGGGTGCGTCCACGCCTAGCATGGCCCGGTGGCACGAGCACAGGACACCTCCTACACCGCGCGGCACCTCTCGGTCCTCGAGGGGCTCGACGCCGTTCGCAAGCGCCCCGGGATGTACATCGGTTCCACCGACTCGCGCGGGCTGATGCACTGCCTCTGGGAGATCATCGACAACGCGGTCGACGAGGCCCTGGGTGGGCACGGCGACCGGATCGAGGTCGTGCTGCACGCCGATTCCTCCGTCGAGGTCATCGACCACGCGCGCGGCATCCCGGTCGACACCGTGGAGCGGCTGGGGCTCTCGGGCGTGGAGGTGGTCTTCACCAAGCTGCACGCCGGAGGGAAGTTCGGCGGGGGCTCCTACGCCTCCTCGGGTGGGCTGCACGGTGTGGGCGCCTCCGTGGTCAACGCACTGTCCTCCCGCCTGGACGTCGAGGTGGATCGCGACGGCAGGACCCATCGCATGACCTTCCGGCGCGGCGAACCTGGGCGTTTCAGCGATCCGGCCTCCGGGCCCACGCCCGATGCGCCGTTCTCCCCGTTCGAGGAGTCCTCGCGCCTGGACGTGGTCGGCAAGGTCCCCCGGACCCGCACCGGTACCCGCATTCGGTACTGGGCGGACCGCCAGATCTTCCCCGCGAGCGCCACGTTCTCCTACGAGGACCTGGTGCACCGCGCCAGGCAGACCGCGTTCCTGGTCCCCGGCCTGGCGATCGAGGTGCGTGACGAGCGCGGGTTGCCCGACACCCCTGGGGCCGAGGGTCCGGTCAGCGAGGTGTTCCAGTTCGACGGCGGTACGGCGGACTTCGTGGAGTTCCTGCGTCCCGATGCCGCGGTGACCGACACCTGGTTGCTGCGTGGATCCGGCACCTTCACCGAGACCGTCCAGCAGATGGACGAGTCCGGGCACCTCGCGCCGGCCGAGGTCGAGCGGACGTGCGAGGTGGACATCGCGCTGGGCTGGGGGCGCGGCTATGAGACGACCGTGCGCTCCTTCGTCAACATCATCGCGACACCGAAGGGCGGGACCCACCTGACCGGGTTCGAGCAGGCGCTGGTGCGTACGGTGCGCAAGCAGATCGAGGCGAATGCGCGTCGGTTGAAGCTCACGGGCAAGAACGGCAAGGAGAAGATCGAGAAGGACGACGTCACCGCCGGGATGACCGCGGTGGTCACGGTGCGGCTCCCGGAGCCACAGTTCGAGGGGCAGACCAAGGAGGTGCTGGGCACCGCTGCGGTGCGATCGGTGGTGGCCAAGGTGGTCGACTCCGCGCTCGCCGAGCACCTCACCTCCTCCTCCCGGCACGGCAAGGCGCAGGCCACGACCCTGCTGGAGAAGGTGGTCGACGAGATGCGGGCTCGGGTCTCCGCCCGCACCCAGAAGGAGATCTCGCGGCGCAAGAACGCCCTGGAGACCTCATCCCTGCCCGAGAAGCTCGCGGACTGCCGCACGAACGACACCGAGCGGTCGGAACTGTTCATCGTGGAGGGGGACAGCGCGCTGGGGACCGCCAAGGCCGCGCGCGACGCCGACTTCCAGGCCCTGCTGCCCATCCGCGGCAAGATCCTCAATGTCCAGAAGGCCTCGCTCGCGGACATGCTCGCGAACGTGGAGTGCGCGAACATCATCCAGGTGATCGGGGCCGGCTCGGGGCGAACATTCGACCTCCAGGCGGCTCGGTACGGCCGCGTGGTGCTGATGACGGATGCGGACGTGGACGGCGCCCACATCCGCACGCTGCTCCTGACGCTGTTCTTCCGCTACATGCGACCCCTTGTCGAGGCGGGACGGGTCTACGCCGCGGTCCCGCCCCTGCACCGGTTGGAGTACGCCGGCAGCGGCGGGAAGAAGGGCGGATACGTCTACACCTACTCCGATGCCGAGCTGGCGAAGCAGATCGCCGCGCTGGAGCGGCGGGGTCGGCGCTACAAGGAGCCGATCCAGCGCTACAAGGGGCTGGGGGAGATGGACGCCGATCAACTCGCCGACACCACCATGGATCCGGCGGTGCGCACCGTGCGGCGGGTGACGATGGCGGATGCCGCGCGCGCCGAGCAGATCTTCGAGCTCCTCATGGGCAACGACGTGGCGCCCCGCAAGGAGTTCATCATCGCCGGGGCCGGGAGCCTGGACCGCGCTCGCATCGATGCCTGAGCGGTCGGCAGGCACCCTCGTGGTGGGCGCTCGCGTACCCTCGGAACCATGAGTGTGCCCGTCCCGCGTTCGGTTGAACGTGTCGCCCGGTGAGAGTGCGGGCGCGCCCGCCTCGCAGGGTGCCGGTGGCGAGCACCCCCTCAGCCGCCCCGGGCTCACCTGGCGCAGCCTGAGCCTGTCCGACCTGCCGCGACTGGCCGACCTCGTCGCGGCATGTGAGGCCCATGACAACCCGCCGTATCGCACGACCGCGGCGGAACTGGAGGCCGACCTGTTCGTCGGTCGAGGGCGCAACCCGCAGGAGGACACGCTCGGGGCCGTGGCGGCGGATGGCGCGCTCATCGGGTACGGACGTGTGCGCCTGCTGTCGGGGCACTCGGTGATCCGCACGGCGATCGGCGGCGGGGTGCACCCGCAGGCGCGTGGCGACGGACTCGGTTCGGACCTGTTGGCGTGGCAGGTGAGCCGGGCACGCGCGATCATCGCGCAGCAGAGCCCCGGACCGGCGCGGATCGAGACGTACGTCGAGGACGACATGCCCGAGCACGCCGACCTGTTGCGTGCCGGCGGGTTCAGCCCGCTGCGCTTCTACTCCGAGATGCTCCGGGACCTGGGGGAGGAGATCCCGTCCACGCCCCTGGCGGCGTCCCTGACGCTGCAGCCGTGGAGCAGCGAGCTGGAGGAGGAGGTGCACCGGGCGCACCAGGAGGCGTTCGCCGACCACTGGGCCCGTGAGGACGCACCGGCGGAGATGTGGGTGGACCACCGCGAGCACTTCGCGCCACAGTGGAGCTTCATCGTGATGGATCGCTCGACCGACCGCACCCGAGTCGCCGGGTACCTGCTCTCCAGCAGGTACGAGCAGGACTGGGAGGCACTCGGCTACCGCGTCGGCTACACCGAACTCGTCGGGGTGCGCCGGGCGTGGCGAGGTCGACGGGTCGCCACCGCGCTGCTCAGCGCCGCGATGCGTGCCTACCAGCGCGACGGCATGCAGTTCGCCGGGCTCGGGGTCGACACGGAGAACCCCTCCAGCGCGTACGGACTGTACGAACACCTCGGGTACCGGCGCACCAGGGGCTCCTGCCTCTACACGATCGAGATCGAGGACTAACCGATCCCGACCACCGGCGCGCTCAGCGGGCGCCCGGAGCCGTCCCGGCGCTCGTCGAGATCCGGCAGGTCCACGCTCTGGCCACCAGCGGCTACCGCGTGCGCCGGGTGCGGCCCCACCCACGCCAGGACGAGGGCGTCCTCACCGCGCAGCAGCCGGTGTGCCCGCACACCGGCCGTGCCGCGACCCTTGGCGGGGTAGAGCTCCAGCGGTGAGACCTTCACGGAGCCCGGCGCGGTTCCCGGGAGGGCGTCGGAACTACCGGCGATCGTGACAACGACCGCGTCGGCGGCACGCGCGGGGGCGAGGGAGGCGAGGTGGAGCACCGCGTCCGTGCCCTCCACCCGCACGCCGGCCATGCCCGCGGCGCCGCGTCCCTGCGGCCGTACCGCCGCCGCAGGGAAGCGCAGCAACCGCGCACCGGAGGTGACCAGCACGAGTTCGTCGTCGTCCGCGCTCGGCGTGGCCGCCACGAGCTCGTCCCCCTCCTTCAGCGCGATGCATTCCCAGGCATCCCCGCGCACCGGGCGGTCCGACGGCGCGACGCGCTTGATCGTGCCGCGCGCCGTGGCCAGCGCGAGGGTGGGGGCGGCCTCGTCGATGGCCGTGAGCGCGATCGCGCGCTCACCGCGTTCCAGGGTGACCAGTTCAGTGATCGGCACCCCGCCGGCGATGCTCAGGGGGCCGTCGGTGGCCGGCAGCGTGGGGGCGTCCAGGGCGGAGAGCTCCACGATCCTGCCGCGGGAGGTCACCACGCCGAGCGTCGCGCGGGCCGTCGTGGCCACGCTGCTGCGCAGCGCGTCGTGCCGGGCACGGCTCGCGGTGCGCGGCGGCAGGGCGTCGTCGGCGGTGCGCGCCAGCAGGCCCGTGACCGAGAGCACCACCTGGCAGGCGGCGTCCGGCACCTCCAGCGGGATCGCACCGGCACCCGCCGCGGCGCCGCGTGCCGCAGGGCCCACGGCGTTCCCGGCGGATTCCAGCAGCACCGTGCGCCGGGGCGTGCCGTGCTCGGCTGCGACCTGGGCGAGTTCGTCCGAGACGAGCGCGTGCAGCACCGCAGGGTCGGCCAGGATGCCCTCGAGCTCGGTGATGGTCGAGACGAGTTCGTCCCGCTCACGCTGCAACTCGAGCAGGGAGAACTTCGTCAGGCGCCGCAACTGCAGTTCCAGGATGTAGTCCGCCTGGGGCTGCGAGAGGTCGAACACGGCCTGTAGCCGGGTACGTGCGGCCGCGGCGTCGTCGCTGGAACGGATCACCGCGATGACCTCGTCGATGTCCAGCACCGCGATCAGCAGGCCCTCCACGAGGTGCAGCCGCTCGCGTCGACGTGCGAGGCGGAACTCCGTGCGCCGACGCACCACCTCGAATCGGTGGTCCACGTACACCCGCAGCAGTTCGCGCAGGCCCAGGGTGCGCGGCTGCCCCTGGACGAGGGCCACGTTGTTGATGCCGAAGGAGTCCTCCAACGGCGTGTGGCGGAAGAGTTGGGCGAGCACGGCCTCGGGGTTGAAGCCGCTCTTGACCTCCACCACCAGGTGGGTGCCGCGGGAACGGTCGGAGAGGTCCACGACGTCGTGCACCCCCTGGACCTTCTTGGCGCGCACCGCCTCGATGATCTTGGTCTTCGCCTTCTCCGGGCCCACCAGGTAGGGCAGCTCGGAGATCACGATCCCCTTGCGGCGTGCGGTGATGTTCTCCACCCGGGTGGTCGCGCGCGTGCGGAAGGAACCGCGGCCGGTCGCGTACGCCTCCCGGATCCCCTCCAACCCGATGATCTTGCCGCCCGTGGGCAGGTCGGGTCCCGGCACGAACCGCATCAGGTCCTCCAGGCTCGCCTCGGGATGGGCGATCAGGTGGCGTGCGGCGGCCACCACCTCCACGAGGTTGTGCGGCGCCATGTTCGTGGCCATCCCGACCGCGATGCCGGAGGCGCCGTTCACCAGGAGGTTGGGCAGGGCGGAGGGGAGCACCTCCGGTTGCAGCAACTGGTTGTCGTAGTTCGGCACCATCTGCACGACGTCCTCGTCGATGTCCGCCGTCATCACCATGGCCGCGGGTGCCAGCCGGGCCTCGGTGTACCGCGGCGCCGCGGGGCCGTTGTCCAGCGACCCGAAGTTGCCGTGTCCGTCCACCAGGGGCAGGCGCAACGCGAACGGCTGCGCCATCCGCACGAGCGCGTCGTAGATCGCGACATCGCTGTGCGGGTGCAGTTTGCCCATCACGTCACCGACCACACGCGAGGACTTCACATGGCCGCGGTCGGGGCGCAGGTTCATCTCCGCCATCTGGAAGAGGATGCGGCGCTGGACGGGTTTGAGGCCGTCCCTGGCGTCCGGCAGTGCGCGGGCGTAGATCACCGAGTACGCGTACTCCAGGAAGGAGTCCTGCATCTCGGATGCGACGTCGATGTCGACCACGCGCCCGGGGTCACTGCCCGGCGCGGTCGAAGGGGTGGAACGAGACATATCGCCCATGATGACGCAGGTGTGGCCCGGTGCCCGCCAGCCTCGCCGCCGCGGCCGGTCTTTCCCCACCCCTGGCTACCGCGCGTAGGGTGAGGCCATGGCCAGCGATGACGTCGCCTACCCCACCCACTGGGAAGCGGATGTGCTGCTGCGCGACGGCGCGACGATGCGGATCCGACCGATCCGGCCCGACGACGCCGGCGCACTGCAGGACTTCCACGTGGCGCAGAGCGAGGAGTCCACCTACTTCCGCTTCTTCGCGCCGCTGCGCCGGCTGCCCGAGCGTGATCTGCAGCGCCTGGTGCGCGTGGACCATCACGACCGGGTCGCCCTGGTCGTGGTCGAGGACGAGCGCATCATGGCCGTCGGTCGATACGACGTGGTGGAGCCGGGGCGCGCGGAGGTGGCCTTCAACGTCTCCGATGCCCTGCAGGGCCGCGGGGTGGGGTCGGTGCTCCTGGAGCATCTCGCGGCCGCGGCGCGCGAGCGTGGGGTCGATACGTTCGTCGCCGACGTCCTGCCCGGTAACGCCCAGATGATCCGGGTCTTCTCCGACGCCGGCTACGAGGTGGTGCAGCACTACGAGGACGGCGTGATCTCGCTGGAGTTCGCCATCGACCCGACCGAGCGTTCCCTCGATGTGCTGGCGAGCCGCGAGCAACGCACGGATGCGGCCTCGATGCGTGCGCTGCTGGACCCGCAGGGCGTTCTGGTACTCGCTGGGTCGCGGGAGGCCTGCCTCGCTCAGGCCGTGGCTCGCCACCTCGCAGGGCGCCGGGACGTCGCCTGCGTGGGTGCCGCGCTGCGGGAGGTCGCCGAGGAGTCCGGTCACCGCAGGCTCGCGGCGATCGAGGACGCGGGTGCGGACGCGGGTGAGACCACGTATCACCTGGCCGTCCTCGCGGCCGCCCCGGATGAGGTGATCGACTGGATGCCCCACCTGGCCGCCGTCGGCGTGCGGGGGGTGGTGGTGCTCTCCGGAGGATTCGACGACACCTACCCGGACGCCGTCGGGCAGGCCGACCTGCTCGCCGCGGCGCGGGCCGCGGGGTTGCGACTGGTGGGGCCCCGTTCGTTCGGACTGCTCACCGCGGGGCCGGAACGTGCCAACGTCACGCTCACCGATTCGCCCCCACCCCTGGGCGGTACGGCCCTGTTCTGCCAGTCCGGGGCGGTGGCGCTGCGCCTGCTCGCCCTGGCCACGCAGCGCCAGGCCGGTGTGCGCACCTTCGTCTCGGCGGGTCACCGCGCCGACGTCTCGGGCAACGACATGCTCCAGTACCTCGACTCCAGCCACGGGGTACGCGCCGTGGGGATGTACCTGGAGTCCCTCGGGAACCCCCGCAAGTTCGCCCGCGTCGTCCGTCGGGTGAGTGCCGAGGTTCCCGTGGTGGCCGTGGTGGGAGCCGCCCAGGGCGAGGTGATGGGGGAGCGTCCCACCCGCCGCGTGGTGGAGCAGACCATGCTCACCGCCGGTGTGCTGGTGGCGCCCACCATGCGCGCCATGCTCGATGCCACCACCCTGCTCGCCTCACAGCCGCTGCCGCCGGGTGACCGGATCCGGATCGTCTCCAACTCCACCTCGCTCGCCCAGATCGCCGCTGCGCAGTTCACCGGCCTGAACCGGCCGACCCAGGTGCACGCGGTGCCTGCTCTCGACGACGCGGGGTTGGCCCACGAGATCCAGGCCAGCCAGGAGCGGACGGACTGGGACACCCTCCTGGTCCTGTACGCGCCACCACTGGGGCAGCGTGCCCCGCGGGTCACCGACGCGCTGGCCGCCACCGGCGCCCGGCTGCATGCCGCGGGACGCCCCGTGCTGGGAGTCGTGCACCAACTCGTCGGGCTGACGCCGCAGCTCACCCACGAGGGCGTGTGCGTGCCGAGCTACGCCTCGATCGAGGACGCCGTCTCCGCCGCGGAGATGGCGCACACCTACGCACGGTGGCGGCGGCGCGACCACGGCGTGCTGGTGGACCCCGAGGGGGTGGATCACGCCGCGATCCGGGGGCTCGTCGCCGAGGAACTGCACGATCTCGCAGCCGGCGAGGAGCGTGAGCTCAGCGCGAAGCGGACCCGGGCGCTGCTGCGGCACGCCGGGATCACCGTGCTGCGTACCCGCCGGGTGCGCTCGACACCCGCGGCGCTCGCGGCCGCTCGGGACCTCGGCTGGCCGGTCGCGGTGAAGTCCACCGATCCGGCGCTGCGCCATCGTTCCGACCTCGGCGGAGTACGCCTGGACATCGCGGGGCCGGTGGATCTCGTCGACGCCGTACGCCAGATCCGCGCCCGCCAGGCGGGCGGGGAGGTGGAGATCCAGGCGATGGCCCCGGCAGGTGTGGCCTGCACGGTGCGTTCCTGGGACGACCCGTTGTTCGGTCCGCTCCTCGCCTTCGGGCTCGCGGGGGATGCGACCGAACTCCTGGGCGACGTCTCCTACGCGCTCGCGCCGCTTCGCACCGGTGACGTGACACGAATGATCGAGGGGGTGCGCGCGGCCCCACGACTCCTGGCGTCTCTGCGCGGCGAGCAGCCGGACCTCGCCGCTCTGCGCGACGTCCTGGCGCGGGTCTCCGAGGTGATGGAGACCGTGCCCCAGCTGCGCCACCTGGACCTGGAACCGGTGCTGGTCTCCGCCCAGGGCGCCGTGGCACTGCACGCCCGTGTCGTGGTGGGAGCCACGATCCGCCCCGACGGTGCGCGCCGGGCGTTGCTGGCTGCCCCCGCCGTCCCTGCGCAGTGACCCGTGCGCACAGTGAGAGGATAGGGGTGTGCGTACCCGGTCCAATCCCGATGATCTCGCCACCGCCATCCGGCAGGCGGGGTACTACCCCGAACTCGTCGGGCAGGTCATCGACCTCGCCCTCGCGGGTGAGGACGTGCTCGGCCATCTCATCCAGCCGGAGACCACGTTCGACGAGGCCGAGGTCAAGCGCCACCTGACGGCGCTGGTGCTGACACCCTCGCGCCTGGTGGTGGTCCACGTGGACGATCACGCGGTCGACGGCGCCGCCAGCGCGGTCGCCAGCACCGAGTCGGTCCCGCTGCGCGAGGTGCGTTCGGTGATGCTCACCCAAGGGTTCGCTGACCCGGCCGCTCGCGGACCCCGTGCCGCAACCGATGTCACGATCGCTCTGGGATGGGGCGCGGTCAAGCGACTGGACCTCGAGCCCGCCACCTGCGGCGACCCACAGTGCGAGGCGGACCACGGCTACACCGGGACGGCCTCACCGGACGACCTGGTCATCCGGGTCTCGGGGCTGGCCGAGGGGCAGGCCGCGCTCGATGCGGCCATTCGCTTCGCCGGGGTCCTCTCGGCGGCCACGGCGGGACGGTGACGCCGCCCGCGGGTCTGCTCCACGCCGTCGGGCACCCGCCGCTGGCGGGGGTGCTGCCCGATGTCGCCGCCGCGCTCGGTCACCCCATCGCGGGGCGAGCCACCGCCTCACTCGACCTGCCGCGGGCCGAGCGTGTGGTCGTGGTGCTGGTGGACGGCCTGGGCTGGGAGGCATTGTCGGCTCGCACCGGGCACGCGCCGACCCTGCGCGGCCTGATCCGCGGGGGCACACCGCTCGCGGCGGGGTACCCCAGTACGACCGCAGCCTCCCTGGCCTCCTTCGGAACGGGACTGACGCCGGGACAGACCGGCCTCCTGGGCTACACGGTGCGCGACCCCCAGCACACCCGGCCGACCGATCTGGTCAACCTCGTCTCCTGGACCACGAGCGCGGGGCGCCCCCTCGACCCCCAGGCCTGGCAGCCCCACCAGAGCGTGTTCGAGCACCTGACCGCGCGGGGTGTACCCGTCACCAGCACCGGCCCCGGTCGGTTCGCCGGGTCGGGGCTGACCCTCGCCGCCCTGCGCGGGGGAGAGTTCCGCGGCTCGAACACCCCGCAGGACCGGGTCGACGCGATCGCGGGAGCGATCCCCCGCGGTGGTCTCGGCTACCTCTACTGGGGTGAGGTCGACAAGGTCGGACACCATCACGGCTGGACCTCCCACGAGTGGAGCGAGGCCCTGGGCGACGTGGACGCCGCGATCGCGCGACTGATGCGGCGACTGCCCTCGGGAACCCTGGTGATCATCACGGCCGACCACGGGATGGTGGACGTGACGCGCACCCTGGACGTCGCGGCAATCCCCGCCCTCGCGGGAAGCAGCGTGGTGGTGGCGGGGGAGCCGCGCGCCTGCCACGTGCACCTGCGCGAGGGTGTGGACCTGGCGACCGCGGCGGCGACCTGGCGTGAGGTGCTCGGCGAGGACGCCTGGGTGCTCACGCGCACCGACGCGATCGAGCACGGACTGTTCGGCGTCGTCGAGGAACGCAACCGTCCCCTCATCGGCGACCTCGTGGTGGCCATGACGGGCACCGTGGCCCTGGCGGACTCCCGTACCCAGACCGCCGCGTCACTTGCGCTGATCGGCATGCACGGGTCACTGACCCCGGCCGAGGTGTACGTCCCCGGCATCGTCGAGGTCGTCTAGCGAGCAACGCCTCACCAGGCGTACTCGCTTGCCTCCCACGCCGCCGTGTCGAACCGGAACAGCACGGTCCCGTCGCGTTCGAACTCCGCCTCCCACCAGGGGGAGTCGACGAACGCCTGACGCACCTGCGCGAAGTCGGCGGCGGACTGGACGGCGTACAGTTCCCCGAACGCCTGCTGGGTGGGCGACCAGAGCGCGAACGCCGGCTGCGCCGGATCGGCGCCGCCCATGTACCCCACGAGCGACTCGGTCAACGACTGGGCGAGTTCGTCCGGGTCCTCACCGGCCGCGACCGGCAGCCCCAGGATGTCCCGGGAGACCACGTCCGGAGCGAGCGACATCCGTGCGGGAATCGTGGGCAGGTTCCCCGTGCCCAACTCCAGCAGGTACCGCGGTGCGTCCGGGTCCGGGCTGGAGGAATGGAAGATCCTCATCGCCTCCAGGTCCGCCGGGCGCTCCTGATGGATGACGTCCAGGGCGTGGCCGGCCAGCAGGCTGGTGGCGAGCAGCACGACGGCGACTCCCGCCTGGTAGGCCCGGCGCAGCATCCGGGGGCGCACGGCCACGGCCGCGAGCGCCGCCAGCCAGGGGATGGCGAACAGGGCAGCGCGGAAGATGCCCTCCTGCCCGTACGGGTTCACCGCAACGAGCACGAGTCCGACCGCCGGCACCAGGGCACAGGCCCAGGCGCGGGCCTCCGCCAGGGTGGCCCGGCCGAGGACCAGCCGACGCACGACTGCGCGGCGCGAGACCCGGGTCAGCGACCACAGCGCTAGGAAGCAGATCAGCAGGATTCCCACCACGAGGGCGATGACCGAGGTGGTCACCGCGATGTGGCGCGTGAGGGTGTCATCGGCCACGGTCTGAGGCGGGCGGAAGTTCTCCAGGTCGCCGAGCGCCGAGACGTACAGGAAGGACCGCACCGCATCCGCGTGCAGCGCCGTCCACGCCAGGGCCGGGACCAGCACGGTCAGCGGGATCCACCATCGCACCAGACGCAGGAGGGCGAGGACCACGAGGCCACCGGCGACCATGTACGGGCTGAGCTGGTGGGTGACCGTGATCGCGCATCCGAACACGACCAGGAGGACGACCCCGCCCCGACCCGGCCGCCGGCGCAGGGCGAGCGCGAAGATCGCCACCGCCAGGAGCGTCCCGAGCGACTGCGGGGAGAAGTAGTCCGAACCGATCGCATCGGCCAGGGTGGTGAAGGCGGCAGCCCACCAGGCGGCGGTGCCGCTCAGGCCGAGGCCCGAGAAGAACCAGCGCAGCAGCGGTAGGCGCAGCAGCGTGACGGCCGCGATCCACCACCGTGCGGTGTCCCCGACCTCGGCACCGGCGAGATCACTCACCCAGGCGCTCGCCGCGAACATCCCGGGCCAGTCGTTGTAGACCTGGACGGAGGAGACGGGGGCACCGGTCTCGATGATCTGCTCCGCCAGGTCCACGTGCTTGTTCGTCGACTGTCCCCACGGGCCGGGGTAGGCAAGTGTCGGGGACAGGCTCAGCACCGCCACGAGCGCACCGACCGCCACGGCCAGCGGCCACTCCCGGGCGCCGGTGGCCAGCGGCAACGCGGTGGTGCACAGCAGGAGTCCGGCAATCCATCCCCACCCGAGTGCGAGCGGCAGGCCCCACACCGGAGGGTCGATGATCGTGGCTCCGGCCGCGAGCGCGAGGGCGAGCACACCCCCGGCTGCGCACAGGGCCATCGCGATGGGCACGGGGGCTCCCTTGACCCCGACCCCACCCCAGCCGGTGCGCCGCGGGAGCCAGTCCCGGGCGGGCAGGCGTCGGCTCCAGGAGGTGCGCACTCGCGTCAGGACGATCCCGTGGGCCACCATCCCGGCGACGGTGAGCAACGCGAGCAGCCACGGCAACCAGAGGGTGAGGGTCATGGCGGTGCCACCCAGGGTCAGCAGCGACAGCGCCGACCCGGTCGCGAGCGCCAGGCGGGTGTGCAGGCGCAGCGTGGGGGCGAACTGCCATGGCGCAAGGCCCACGGTCGTGAGCGCGGCCGCCCACCAGGTCAGGAGCGCGAGCGTAGCGGGCAGGACCCCGGTCAGGGCGATCAGCGCGAGCGCACCCGCGAGCAGCGATGCCACGGCCAGCACGTACCGCCAGCGATCGGTGACGACCGCGCGTCGAACCGAGAACCCGGCCGGCGGCGTACGCGGTGGCGGTGCCGCGGAGTGCCGCAGCGGGCGTCCGAGCGTCGTCATGCGTCGGCTGGGCGTGACGCGCGCGCCCGGCGGCGTGCGCGCAGGTAGTCCCACGGTCCCCGCAGCGCACCGGCGAGCTCGGCGCGCCGCACCCCCGGGGGTGGGGCGATCCCCGCGCTCATCCGTTCCCGGGTGGTGCGGTCGATCTGCCGCATCCGCCACAGACCCGGACCGATCGCGCGCAGCAGCGCTGCCCTCGACCCAGGGGAGAGCAGAGTGCCCGTGAGGTAGGCGGTGAGACCGGAGCCGTACCCGCGCAACTGGCGCAGCAGCGCGGCGTCGTCCGCGCGGTGGTGGTGCCAGACGAGCGCGGACGGCTCGTACACGATCCGCTCCCCGGCGAGCAGGATGCGGACGAACATGTCCAGGTCCTCCCCGCCGCGGGTCCGGGTTCCCGCTCCGAGCGCCTCGTCGAACCCGCCGAGTTCCTGTACCAGGCGGGTGCGCACCGCCATGTTCGCGCCGGTGCCGAAGATGCCGGCGGAGAACGGGTAGAGGGCCCCCGCTCGCCTGTTCTGCGCGAGATCGAAGGTCTCGGGTTCGCAGCGCGCGGACCAGGAGGGGGATCGTGCGTCGAAGTAGGCCTCGGCCGGGGAGTCGACCGAGGCGGTGGCGACCAGGCCGGTGACGCACCCGGCACCCGTGGCGGCGGCCTGCTGCAGTGCGCTCGCCCAGCCGGAGTCCACGCTCACGTCGTCGTCGGTGAAGGCGAGTACCTCGCCACTCGCGTGCGCGAGCGCCGCGTTGCGGGCGCTGGAGAGCCCCGGGCGGTCCTCGCGGTGGTACCGCAACCGCGGGTCGATGGCCTGCAACGAGGTCACCAGGTCGGCCGTGCGCTCGTCGGAGGGCGCGTTGTCGATCACCAGGATCTCGACCTCCGGATCGGGGGTCGCCATCACGTGCCGAAGGCAGGACTCCAGGATGTCGGCACGATCGCGGGTGCACACGGCGATCGTGAGGGAGGGGAGCGGCCCGCCGGTCCATCGCCGGGGGCACAGCGGCCCCGCGGGGGCGATCACCTGGTCCGCGCCGGGGGACGCGCGGCGTCCCTCCAGGCGCAGGTGGGTGGCGATGCGTGGGGCAAACGTGCGGGTCGCTTCCTGGCGCACGAGCGCCGCCGTCACCTCGTGGGGGGCGAGCGCGAACTCGAGGTAGCCGAGGACCTCGCCGTGCAGGCTCACCAGGACGCGACTGCGGGTGTGGTCCCGGCGCGCGGGCAGCCAGTGGGCAGCATCGTCGGCGAGATCCATGCCGGCGCAGGCGATGCCGGTGGCAGCGGGCTCGTCGGGTCGTGTGTCCCGGATCGCCTCGCGCCCCGCCTCGCGCTCGGTGTCGGTCGGCGCGCCGGTCTCCGTCATGGTCCCCCCTCGTACCGGGCGCCCCCGCGCCCGCCCCGGCCCCGGTGGACACGCCACCATGGATCGCCCCCGCGATCGGCCTGCGTGTGACTGTACCGTCTGCTCGATGCGCATGTTGTACCTGACCGAGGCCGCACCGAGCCGGGACCCGCAGTTCTCCGACGGCAGCGCGATGATCCCCTACGAGGTGATCCGGGCGCTGCCGCGTCACGTGGAGGTCACGCTGGTGTCCTTCCGAGGGGGCGCCGCCGTGCCACCGGAGATCCGTGAGCGCTGTGCGCACGTGGACGAGATCGACCTGCCCCGCTCGCGTCCGGCCGACCTCGCGGGCCTCCTGCGCGGGGTGTACCCGGCGGACTCGCGGCGCGGCAGTGCGCGTGTGCGCAGGATGACGCAGGACCTGATCCGCACGCACGACGCGACCTTGGTGCACGGCCCGCATCTCGCGGGCGCGCTGCGCGGCCTGCCGCCGACCGCTGCGCCCGTGGCCTTCCAGACCGTCGATCCATGGTCCCTGCGCACCGCGATGGAGGCGCATCTGACGAGCGGTCCTCGCGCCTGGTACCGGCGCTACAGCGCGCTGGTGCGGCATCGCCTGGAGCGTGCGCTGCCCGCGCAGGTCCGGCTGCTCACGGTGGGTCAGGCGGATGCCGAGTCGTGGTCCCGCGCCCTGGGACGGACAGTGCGAGCCGTGCCGAACGGCGTGGACACCGCGGCACTGACGGGCCCAGCACCCCACGTCCCGCCGGATGCCCCGCCCCGCGGCGCCCCCGATGTGTGCTTCGTGGGCAGCCTCGACTACGCGCCGAACGTCGAGTCCGCCCGCCGGCTCGTCCACCGCGTGGCACCCCTGCTGTGGGAACAGCGCCCCGACCTGAGCATCGTGGTGGCGGGTCGTTCGCCCGTGCCACAGGTGCTGGAGCTCGCCTCTGATCGGGTCACCGTGCAAGCCAATGTGCCTGACCTTGCCGCCCTGGTGCGTTCCGCCCGTGTCGCCGTGTTCCCCGATCTTCACGGGCTGGGCAAGCGCAACTCCGTCAGTGAGGCGCTCGCGGTGGGCACCCCGGTGGTCGCAACCGCCGTCGCGGCACGGGAACAGGGTGAACACCCGCTGCTGACTCGCGCTGAGAGCGATCGCGACCTCGCCGGGGCCGTCCTGGCGGCGTGGGAGCGCCCACCGGCCGCGCAGCCGTCCCAGCACGGGGTCGCGATGCGGACCTGGGCGGACGCGGCCGCGGACTACCTGGCCGCGTTGTCCTGAGCCGGATCGAGGTCGGTGCCGGTCATCAGCACCACGCTCGCACGCCACAGCGCCACGTCCCGGTCCACGGCCACGGCTGCCTCGGCACCCCGTGCGGGGAGCCGTTCGGCCAGGCTGGCGGCGCACCGAGCCCAGGTGAGCATCACGACCTCCTCGGCCCGCCGAGGATCGGCGCCGCATGAGGTGAGATGGCCGCGTAGCGCGGACAGGCCGGCTCCCGACGGCGAGAACTCCCGACGCAGGAGAGCCACCTGGTCCTGCGTGCGCCAGGCGCCCTCCAGGGCACAGGTGAGGTAGTGCCAGGCGTACACGAGGTCGCTCCCGGCGATGCCGGTGAGGTCGGCTCGTTCCCAGTCCAGCACGGTCAACCTCCCGCTCGCGGGTTCCACCAGGAGGTTCGGGTGCCCGAGGTCGCCGTGTTCGACCGCACCGGTCAGCAGTTCCGGGCGCATGGCCGCGTGTGTCGCGGCGGTGAGGGCGGTGAGCCAGGAGGGTTGTCCGCACCGCGCCGCGAGGTCGACCAGACCGCGCAGCGCCGCGGCCGGTTCGACCGGGGGCGCCGGGAGGCGCCCCAGCCGCGCCACGAAGGCCAGCACCGCGCCGCGGGCACCCACCGGATCGGCACGCACGCGCTGCGGGGAGAGTTCCTCGCCCGCCAGGGCGGTGGTGACCATGGCGGGACGGCCACGATGGGCCCAGACCCCGAGCAGTTCCGGGACTCCCGAGAACCCCTGGTCACCGAGATGGGTCAGGACTCGGGACTCCCGGTCGATCCCCGCCGTGTCGCCGGGGTCGCGCGGCACCTTGACGGCGAGCGAGGGTCGCGCCCCTCGCCCGTGGTGGAGCAGGGCGATCAGGTGCCGCGACGTCTCGTAGCGCGGCGTGATGACGACCGCGCCGGCCGCCTGTGCGGCGTCGATCCGGTCGGCTGCCCGGGGGTCGGCGAGCAGACCCGCGAGCCAGGTGCGCGGAATCCCTCCCCGTGCCGACCAGAGGCTTCCCTGGGCCACCAGCACGGGCATCGCGCCGAGGCGTGCGGTCCCTCGCGCCGCGACGCCGACCAGCGCTCCCGCCGGGATCCCCGCCACGCGCCGCAGGGTCGAGTCGAGTGCGGGGGCGGAGTCCAGCGGCACCAGGCGGGCGGAGCGGTGCAGGCTCGGCGCATGCCAGGTGACCCCGGACACCGTCCATCCGGCGGCACGGATCCGGCTCCGCAGGCGCGGGAGCACTCCCAGACCCGGCAGGCCCGAGCCTAGCGTGAGCATCGCGCCGTCCGGCGTCAGCGCCCGCGCAGCGTGGGAGAGCTCCCGACGGTGCGGATTGTGGGTCACCACCAGGTGCAGGGTGGCGGTCGGTGCCCCGGCGAGCGGGCGGACCTGGGCGCCCGCCTCCTGCAGCCCCCGGACCCAGCCCGCAGGCAGGGGCACGGACCCGATCCCGACCTGTGCCCCCGGCTGCAACCACGGGCCGTCGCCGAGCATCACGGCGTCGACCGCCTGGCGACCGTGCAGGGGCCCTGGGGGGTCCCCCACCAGGGTGCGCCACACGATCCTGGTCGCGCTGGCGAGCGTCTGCCCGGGTGTTGCGGTCGCATCGAGAAGGTGGGCGCGCGGGTGCTCCTCGGCGATGCGCCGGTACTCCTGCCGCCACTCCTCCAGGATCTGGGGGCTGTGCTCCCGTTTGCGCTGGTACATCACGCTCCCGGGGGCATCCAGGACGAGGATCAGGTCCACCGGTGGTGCCACCGCGTGCGCCACCCAGCGCGTGATGCGCCCCCCGACGGAGGAGTCGTCCGAGCTGAGCCGGGTGTCCAGAGCCAGCCGGTCGAGCAGCACCACCTCCCCGCGCAACCGGTGCACAGCGACACTGAGAGCGGTGGCGCTGACCCGCGTCAGCGCGAGCCCCAGCCGCGCCCCCGGGACCCGCTCGAGGAGAGCGTCCCACGCGTGCGGCTTCCAGAGACCGAGGTGACGGTAGTGGGTCGTGAGGGGGAGCGAGGCGGCGAGGCCGTCCAACAGGGTCGTCTTGCCGGCGCCGTCCGGGCCGAGGACACCGATCGCGACGCCCCGGGGGCGACCAGGCACCCGCACCGGGATCCTGCGGCCGAGGCGAGCGGTGACGGCCCGGGTCACCGCCGGCCCGGGAACGCTGCGACGCCACCTGGCGGCGAGCAGACGTGACAGCCGTGCGCTCGCGTCCTCGTCCCCGAGTACCCGGGTCAGCCGGTAGGCGCAGCCCTCGCCGGCGATCGCGTCCAGGCGGGCGGCCAGCGGGGAGTCCAGGGGCCGGTGCCGGAGCGCAGCGAGCGCCTCGGCTCGCCGGTGAGCGGGGACGCCACCCTTGTCCAGGACGAGGTGCAGCAGCAGCAGCAGGGCCTCATCGCTCGGGTCGGGGGAGGGGATGCCCTCGCGCACCACCCCTCGTGCCAACACCTGCGGCGCCCACGGACTCACCAGGTCCTGGTAGCGACCGAAGGCGAGTTCGTCCACCACGTCGAGCCCGGTCCACCCGTCCTGGCCGAAGGCGAAGTGGAAGCGGTGGGATCCGTGCCCGTGCGCGAGCACCCGCACCAGCCCGGACTGAGCCAGGGACTCCTGCGCGATCGCGCGCCAGTCGCGAGAGACGAGGACGTCGATGTCCCGGTCCGGCCGGGCGAGGGAGCGCCGACCGCGCAACAGCAGCCACGGCACCCCGGCCCGATCAAGCGCGTCGAAGGCTGCGCGCGCCTGCGGATGAACGGATGGCATCGACACGTGGGTCCCCCTGGTTCCTCCCGCCATTGCCGTGCGGGAGATGCCACGCTAATCGACGGCGGGCGCCTCGTGGTGGCTCGCGTGTCCGCGCCTCCCGACCGCGGTCCGCCGTCGTCGCCACGCAACCGGGTCCGGCTACCGGGACCCGAAGCGCCACCGCAGGGCCCGCAGACGGTCGGTGAGCCGTGGGCGGTACCGCGGGCACCGCCGGCACACCGAGCACTCGCTCCCGTATCGATAGTGTTCGTGGGCCGCGCGTGGGTGACCGCAGCGGCACGTCGCCGGCATCGCGTGGCGCCGGGGGGTCGAGTGCGTCACGGCCCCAGCGTACGGCTCGCCTGCCGGGAACGTGCGGCGTGAGCGCTGCGCCGGGGCCGGGAAACGGTGCCCGAGATCCCTGTCTCCTCCCACGACCCACGACGAAGGTGGTTTACCCCCTGCTGGTGACGATGTGGCATGGTGAACGCCGGGCGTCCTTCAGATGGCGCTGCGGTGTCCGCAGGGGGCGGGCGCGCTCGAGGCGATGTCGTGTCGTCCTCGGCGACTGGACACGGGGGGATCTATGCCGACAAGGCCTGTGCAACCCACGATCAGCATCGTGGTACCGACAAAGAACGAAGCGGCGAACCTGCGTGAGGTCCTGCCGAGGCTGCCTGCCGTCCACGAGGTGATCGTGGTCGATGGCGGCTCGGTGGACGGCACGGTGCAGGCGGCGCGCGAGACGCTGCCCGGCGTCCGCATCGTGGAGCAAACGCGTCGCGGGAAGGGGAACGCGCTCGCCTGCGGCTTCGAGGTCGCCACGGGCGACGTCATCGTGATGTTCGACGCGGACGGCTCAGCGGATCCCGCGGAGATCCCCGTCTTCGTCGATGCGCTCACCCAGGGTGCGGACTTCGCCAAGGGCTCGCGGTTCGCGCCCGGCGGGGGCAGCGAGGACATCACACCGATCCGCCGCGCGGGTAACGCCGCGCTGCACGTCGTGGCCAACCTCGCGTTCCGGACCCGTTTCTCCGACCTGTGCTACGGCTACAACGCGTTCTGGCGGGACATGGTGCCGGTCCTCTCGCTGCCCGATACCCGAACGCCGGAACGCGCCGACGGTCAGATGCACTGGGGTGACGGATTCGAGATCGAGACAGTGATCAACTGCCGGATGGCCGCGGCCGACGTGCGGATCGTGGAGGTTCCCAGCGTGGAGCGCCTGCGCATCCACGGGGAGACGAACCTGCGCACCTTCGTGGACGGGTGGCGCGTGCTTCGGACCATCTTCTCGGAACGTTCCCGCGCAGCGGGGATCGCCCGCGCCTCCGTCGCGGCGTGAGCGCGCATTCCGTCAGCCTCGTCGTGTGCGCCTACACCGGGCGCCGCTGGCGCGACCTGTGCGCTGGGATCGCCGCCGTGGCCGCAGGATCCGAGCCGCCCGAGGAGATCGTGGTGGTGATCGACCACAATGAGGGCCTTCGGGTCCGCGCCGCCGCCGAGCTCCCGGCTCACGCGCCCGGCGTGGCGGTGCGGGTGATGTCGAACACCAGACGGCAGGGTCTCTCCGGTGCCCGTAACACGGGGGTCGGCGCAGCACACGGCGAGATCGTGGCGTTCCTCGATGACGACGCCACGCCGCGACGCGACTGGCTCGAGCGCATGCTCGAGCCGTTCGTGGATCCACGCGTGGTCGCCGTGGGCGGGGCAGCGGAACCCGTGTGGCCCGCGTCCGGCCGACCCGCCTGCCTCCCGACGCAGCCGGGGCAGTGGGGAGAACTCGACTGGGTCGTGGGGTGCAGCTACCGCGGCCTGCCGCGCACGCGCGCGCAGGTGCGCAACGTGATGGGGTGCGCGATGGCGATCCGCCGCGAGGCCATGGTCGCGGCCGGCGGATTCCACGAGGACCTCGGTCGCGTCGGACGCACCCCCTTGGGATGTGAGGAGACGGAACTGTCGATCCGACTGCGGCAACGTGATACCCCCGCCCGGGTCGTGCTGGTCCCGGAGGCCGTCGTGGACCACCGGGTCTCCGAGGACCGGGTCACCTGGCGTTACCTCGCCACCCGGGGGTGGGCCGAGGGAGTCTCCAAGTCCGCGGTGGCCGCGCTGGTCGGCCCGGGTGACGCTCTTGCCACCGAGTCCTCCTACCTCGCGGGGATCCTGCCGCGCGCGCTCCTGCGGGAACTCGGGTCAGGTCGCGCGGCCGGCGCGGTTGCCGTGCTGCTCGCCGTCGCCGCCACGGGCGCGGGCTATCTGCGCGGCAGTCTCGACACACTCGCACGCCGTCGGCGCCAGGTCGCACCCCCCGCGCAGCGTGAGGGGACGAGGACGGGGTGAGTTCCGCGCCCGCCGAAGCGCAGACCCTGGCCCGCGCCGGTGCCTCCGGTGTGGCCTGGCAGAGCCTCGCGCAGGTGGTCTCCCGGGCGCTGACCCTGATCGCCACGATCGTGTTGGCGCGGGTGCTCAGCGTCGAGGAGTACGGTCTCGTCGCGGCAGCGCTCGTGGTCATCGGGTTCGTCGAGACGGTAGCCGATGCCGGCGTCGCCCAGGCCCTGGTGTACCTCCCGCGCCGGGCGGGTCTCGTCCGCGCCTCGTTCGCGATCTCCCTCGGCGCGGGCACGGTGCTCGCCGGTGTGGTGATGGCCGCGGCCCCGGCGGCCGCGCGAGTGTTCGGCCAGGCCGGGGTGGAGCCCCTCGTGCGAGCCCTCGGCGTGGTGGTCCTCCTGACGGCGCTCGCCGCAGTCCCGGATGCCCTCCTGCGGCGGGCGCTGGAGTTCCGGCGGCTCACGTACGCCGTGATGCTGCGCGGGGCGGCGAGCGCCGGCGTCACCCTGACGCTCCTCGCCCTGGGGTCGGGACCCTGGTCGCTGGTGTGGGGGACGGTTGCCGGCGCGGCGAGCTACCTGGTGTGCTGCTGGCTGCTCGCGCCACGCGGTGTCGCCAGGTCCCTGTGGGGCAGGGTCGACGCGACTGACATGCGCACGACCTTGCGCTTCGGTGCACCGGTGGCGGGAAATCAGTTCCTCTCCCGGGCCGCGTTCGACGTCGACTACCTCGTGGTCGGTGCCCTCCTGGGCAGCACGGCGCTCGGTGTGTACACCCTCGCCTTCCGGTTGCCGGAGATGGTGATCATCCAGGTGTGCTTCGTGATCGCGGGGGTGATGTACCCCCTCTACACCCGTGCCCGGGCCACGCCGCACCTGCTGGAGCGCGCCTGGGTGGTGAGCACGCAGGCTCAGGTCTTGTTCGGCCTGACGGCGGGGGTCGGTCTGGCGGTCATCGGTCAGGACCTGGTGCCGCTCGTCTTCGGGACCCAGTGGGCGAGCGCGGGTGATGTGCTCGTGGTCCTCGCCCTGTACGCCGGGGTGCGGGCGATGGCCAATGGGGCGAACGAGGTCTACAAGGCGCTCGGCCGGCCGATGATCTCCCTGTGGACCTCGATCGCGCGCCTGTGCGTCCTCATCCCTGCCCTGGTGCTGGGCACACAGTGGGGGGTGCTCGGGGTGGCGTTCGCGCACCTGGCGACCGAGTGCCTGTTCGTGGCGATCAAGCAGACGATCGCCTCCCGCCTGCTGCGACTACCGCCGGCCGCGGTGTGGTCGATGCTCGGCCCGGGCGTGCTCGGTGCGGTGGGCATCGCAGTCGTGGCCGGAATCGTGGCGCAGACACCACTCAGCGGGTGGGCGCTCGTCATCGTCACGGTGCTGGGTGGCCTCCTCGTCGCGCCGGGGCTTGTGCTGGTGTGCTACCCGGAGGTCGTGACGACCCTGGCGGCCGTGATGCCGGGGCGCGCGGGTGCCGTCGTCCTGCGATTGTGCCGCCCCTTCACCCGCACCTACGCGGCGCGACACTCACGAGGCTCCTGAGGCACCTCGCACGGCGGGCGTTCCTAGCGCTCCTCCGAGCGGGCCCCGAACACGATCTCGTCCCAGGAGGGGACCGAGGTGCGGCGTGAGCGTGCCCGCGCGCCGCGGCGGTTCGAGCGTGGCGCGGCGTCGGTCGTCTCCGCTTCGGCGGAATCCGAGCCGGTCGGCGCAGGGTCGTGTGGTGCCGCATCGGGTGCGGCGTCGCCGTCCGCCGGCTCCGGGTGCGTTCCCTCGCCTGCGTCCCGCGAGGTGCGCAGGTGCAGCACCGGGGCGGCGGGGAACAGCGCGTCATCCAGCGGCGACCCGCCCCCGATCGCCTGGTCGGGTCCGCTCGACTCACCGGCGGACCCGGTCTCGGACCCCTCACCCGCGGTGGGCGCAGGGTCGGTGTCTTGGGGGGGAGTGGTGGTCGTGCCCTCGGGTTCCTCCCGGCGTGGCCGACCACGGCGATCCGCCAGGTCCGCCAGGAGGGCATCCGTCACCGCGGACGCCGCGGAGGCCGCAGGTTCGGCGGGTGCCGGGGTCGTCGTGGGCGCAGGCGTCACGGCCGGGCCGGCAGGGGTCGGGCGGGCAGCGGGTCGGGTCGGGGCGATCGTGGCCGCACCGACGTGGCCGCGGGCGCCCTCGACGTCGTAGGGATGATGCCGGCTGGGCAGCTCGGTCTCGGAGAGCCACCTGCTCTCGTCGTCCAAGGCGACCAGCGTGCGTGCGACCAGGTCCACCCGCCAGCGCGCCTCGCGCGGTTGGTCGCCCGCCGCGAAGCGCACGGTCACCTCCCAGGGCTGACCGCCCTCGCGCACGGCGTCCCACTGCGGGGTGGAGTCCACCCCACGTGCCGCGAGGCGATCCAGCACGAGGTCCCCGAGCGTGGGGGCACCCAGGTCCCGGCCCAGGGTGAAGGTCTGCGTCTGCTGAGCGATCCAGGACCGTTCCGCCTGCACGGGTCCCTCGAAACGGCGCACCGATTCCGGGCTCAGCCCGCCCGCCTCGGCCACCTCCTCCACGGTCGCTCCGGCGCGGATCCGTGCCTGGATCTCCTTCGGCGTCAGCGAACTGCGCTCGGCCGCACGGTGGGCCTCCAACTGCGGCCGATCTCGGCGCACCGCGAGACGCAGGCCTTCGTCGATGACCACTCGATAGGGCTCACCGGTGTCGTCGCGTAGGACGATGTACTCCCCATCGGGGTGCAGGCTCTCGAACCTGAGTTCACGCATAGCGCCTCCTTGGGGCACCACACTGCCATCCCGCGGCGTGTGCGCGCGGGATTTGCCTCGGAGTGGCCCGCCCGGGATCTGCGGCCGAACTAGGCTCGGGGGGTGAGTACTTCCCATGCCGACGAGCCCACGGACCTCTCCAGCGCCGCGTCCGGGGGTACCCGGTTGCCCCCGGATGTGACCGTCCACGAGCTGCGGACGCTCGCGGTCGACCTGGCCACACGCGCCGGCGCACTCGCGCACGAGATGCGGGCCGAGAGCGTGGAGGTCGCACTGACGAAGTCGACGCTGACCGATGTGGTGACCCGCGCGGATCTGGCCGCCGAGGCACTGATCCGGGACGAACTGGCGCAACGGCGCCCCATGGACGGATTCCTGGGGGAGGAGGGTGGCCTGCGGCCCGGGACGTCCGGACTCACCTGGGTGGTCGACCCGATCGACGGCACGGTGAACTACCTCTACGGGCGCGAGCACTACGCCGTCTCGGTCGCCGCGGTGCTCGGCGACCCCACCGACGTCACGGCGTGGACCCCCGTCGCCGGCTGCGTGCACGGACCAGCCATGGGGGTCACCTACACCGCCGGCCACGGCCTGGGTGCCCACCGCAACGGGGCACCGCTGCGGATGGGGGCGGCGCCGTCGTTGGATCAGGCGCTCGTGGGCACCGGCTTCTCCTACCGGCCCGAGGTGCGGCGTGCGCAAGCCGAGCTCCTGGTGCGCTGGTTGCCCCTCGTGCGCGACATCCGCCGGGCGGGCGCCGCCTCCCTCGACCTGTGCGATGTGGCCCGGGGCGGCAGCGATGCGAACGTCGAACTGGGCCTGCACCCGTGGGACGTCGCCGCAGCCGCCCTCGTGGTCACCGAGGCCGGCGGTGAGGTGTGCTACCTCGACGGTCCGCTCGGGCGGGTGAGCATCGCGGCCGCGCCGGGGCTGATGGGTCCGTTGCGCCAGGCCGTCGCCGACTGACCTGGCGAAACGGACCCGCCCGTCGGGAACATTTTGGGCCTTGCCGACGTTTCGAGCCTGTGCCCAGGTGTACACCGCCGTGGACGTGAGTGAGAACACGTGACCGGATGTGTGCGCGGCGCCGGGGAATAGGGCACAATCCTCGCGCCGGATGTCGGTCGGGGGCGGTTCAGCCGCCGGCCGGAATGACTGCCCGGTGGCCCCCTGCCACCATGACGATGACGGAGTGTGACGCCACCATGGCGACCGACTACGACGCCCCCCGCAAGACCGATGAGGACATGAGCGAGGACTCGCTCGAGGAGTTGAAGGCGCGTCGCGCCGAGAAGGGGTCGGGGACCGTCGACGAGGACGAGACGGAGGCCGCCGAGGGGTTCGAACTCCCCGGCGCCGATCTCTCGGGCGAGGAACTCAGCGTGCGCGTGCTCCCGCGCCAGGCGGACGAGTTCACCTGTACGCGCTGCTTCCTGGTCCACCACCGCAGCCAGCTCGCCTCCCACGACGACCTCGGTCCCGTCTGCACGGAGTGCGCGGGCTGAGACCGGCCGGTGTGGCGCGGGCTCGTCGCGCCACACCGCGGGCGTGACTCACGCGCGCGATTCACGCGATTCACGCGATTCACCCGGGTGGACGGCTCAGCTGGGCGGACGGATGGCGCGCACCGCCTGCGCGAGTTGCTCCGGGCGCCGGGTCGAGACCACCCAGTACGGCGTGGGGTCCTCCGAGTCGACCACGGTGATCTTCACGGCAGTCGAGATCCAGCCCCGGTGCGCCAGGTAGGCGCGGGCATCGGCCTGAGGCCCCAGCACCAGGCGCGTGCCCTCCGCGTCCAGGGCCGTGACCTCCCCGATGGACCAGGCGTCCAGGAACGCCGGACCGACCCGCAGGCCCGGGTCCCCACCGTCGGTGACCACCACGCGTTCGGCGCTGCGCGTCAACAGCAGCACGCACGTCACGGTGACGATGAGCCCCACGGCCAGTGCCGCTCCGGGTGCCAGGGGCCAGACGATCAGCGCCATCGTGATGCCCGCGCCGGGGGCCAGGAGCCACGCAGCCGCCGACGGCCACTGCCGTTCGGCATGTGCCTCGCTCGTGATCACCTCGCGCACCATGCATCAAGGGTGCCACGTCCGCGTGATCGCCTCGGGACCTGGCCGGCAGTACAGTGGATCGTCGTGACCAACCCCGTGCCCGAGGTGCCCGAGGCCGCCGACCTCGACGTGCCCGTCCGACGTATCGACGACGACCTGCCACTGCCCTCCTACGCGCGTGCGGGTGACGCGGGCGCGGACCTGTACGCCGCGCACGACGTCGACCTGGCGCCGGGTGAACGGGCGCTGATCGGGACCGGCATCGCTGTGGCGGTCCCACCCGGGTTCGTGGCCCTGGTCCACCCGCGATCCGGCCTGGCCGCGCGGCACGGGCTGACCGTGCTGAACGCGCCCGGCACGATCGATGCGGGGTACCGCGGTGAGGTGCGCGTACTCCTGGTCAACACCGACCGCGAGGCCACGGCCACGATCCGCCGCGGTGACCGGATCGCGCAACTGGTGGTGCAGTCGGTGGTGCACGCACGGTTCGTGCCGGTGGCAGAGTTGAACGAGACACAGCGCGGCGACGGCGGCTTCGGATCCACGGGCGGCCATGGCGCCGCAGGGAAGGGTGAGTAATGGCACTGTTCGGTCGGAACCGCTCGCGAGCGGAGCAGGCCCCGGAGCCGTCCGCGGCTGAGCTCGAGGCCGTGGCCCAGGCGCGTGCCGCCCGGGAGGCCCGTGAGGGTACCGGCGGAGAGTCGGGGGAGGCTCCGCAGGGGCAGGAGGACGCGGGCGCGGTGGCGTCGCAGGAGCGATCGGCGGGCCCCTGGGACGTCTCCGAGGCGCCGGACCGCCCCGGCTTGGTGGACCTCGGCGCGCTGCGGATCCCCGGGCGCGCGGGAATGGCGCTGCGCATGGAACTCGACCGCCGCACCCGGCGCGTGGTCGCCGCGAATGTGACGATCGGCCAGTCGAACCTGCAGTTGCAGGCATTCTCCGCGCCGCGCACGGCCGGGATCTGGGACGACATCCGCACGCAGCTCGCGGCCTCGATCGGCAAGCAGGGCGGGAGCGTGAAGCAGGGGAACGGACGATTCGGTCCCGAGCTGCTCGTTCTGCTCCCGGTGAAGGACGCGGAGGGCAAGCCCGCCCGTCGTCCGGCGCGCTTCCTCGGGGTGGACGGCGACCGCTGGTTCCTGCGCGGCGTGCTGACCGGTGCGGCCTTGGTGGACAAGGCCGCGATGCTGCAGATGGAGGAGTACTTCAGCGAGGTGGTGGTGGCGCGGGGCGACGAGCCGCGGCCACCGGCCGAACTGTTGACGCTCACGATGCCGACCAAGTCGGGTGCCGCCGGCGACGCGGCGGCAGTGCCGTCGGCTCAACCGACCGACCCGACGCCGCCGACGGTCGCCGAACCGGGCGCGGACGCCTAGCCATGGGTGCGCCGCCGGGTGCCACCGAACGCACGAGAGGATTCCTCGCCTCTCACGAGGAGTTGCGCGCTGCGGACCTGCGCCGCTGGGTGGCGGGTCTGGGCGTGAGGACCATTGCGGCGATCCAGCCCCGTGAGCGCGTGGAGGTGGCCGGCACGGTGCGCAGCGTCACCTACGCCCCGAGCGGTTCGATCGAGCCACTGCGGGCGGAGTTGTACGACGGGACCGGCAGCGTGGAGTTGCGCTGGACCGGCCGGCACGAGGTGCACGGCATCTGCCCGGGGCGCCGCCTGATTGCCTCCGGGATGGTGGCCGCTCCGGAGCCCACCGCCTCGCGCTGCGTGCTGAACAACCCGCGCTACACCCTGCTGCCCGGGGAGCACGAGCAGACCGGGGAGATCAGACGGTGACGGGTTCACAGGCTCGGCCCGGCGGGCTGGGCGCGTTGGCCGGCGGGTCCTCGCCCCTCGCGGCGCTCGGCGGCGTACGGGGCATGGCGGAGTCCATCGCGCCCGGATTCGTGTTCATCGTGGTCTACCTGACCACCAGTGAGGTGGTCCCCGCGGTGATCGCGTCGGTGGCCGTGGCGCTCGTGGCAGTGCTGGCCCGCCTGGCGCGCCGCAGCCCGCTGACCTACGCCCTGGGCGGGCTCCTGGGTGTGGCGGTCGGTGCGATCTGGGCATGGCGCTCGGGGGAGGCGTCGAACTACTACGTCTGGGGCCTGATCACCAACGCCGGTTTCCTCCTCGGTGTGCTGGTCTCGATCGCGGTCCGGTGGCCGGTGGTGGGCATCGTCGTGGCCGCGCTCGGGCTCTCGCGCCCGCACCAGGCCGATGCCGAACCACCGGTGCTGGAGACCACCTGGCGGCGCGATCCCGCGCGGATGCGGCGCTACACGTTGGCCTCCTGGCTGTGGGCGGCCGCCTTCGCGTTGCGCCTGGCGGTGCAGGTGCCGCTCTACCTGGGCGACTGGGTGGGATGGCTCGGCACGGCGCGCCTGGTGATGGGGCTGCCGATGTGGGCGCTGGTGCTGTGGTTCACGTGGCTGCTGGTCAGGAGTCCAGCAGGGCCTGCAACTGCTGCGCCGGGGAGTCCTCGTCCTGGTCCGGATCCAACCGATCGGCGATGACGAAGATCAACTGATCGTGCCCCTCCACGGCATCGTCCGCAGTCGGGGAGATCGGCACCGTGCCGCGGATGATGGTGGCCAGCACCACGTCCCGGGGCCAGGGGATCTCGCCGACCCGGCGCCCGACCAGGCCGGAGGAGGGCCCGAGGGTCACCTCGTACACGCCGGCGCCGGAGGCCTGGAGCTGGAACAACTTCACCAGGTCGCCCACGCTGACGGCCTCCTCGACGAGCGCGGTCATGATGCGCGGCGTGGAGACCGGCACGTCCACCCCCCACGTCGCGTCGAACATCCACTCGTTCTTCGGGTTGTTCACGCGCGCCACCGTGCGGGGCACCGCGTACTCGTTGCGTGCGATCAGGGAGAGCACGAGGTTGACCTTGTCGTCGCCCGTCGCCGCCACGACCACGTCGCAGGTCTCCAGGTGGGCCTCCTCCAGGGTGGACATCTCGCAGGCGTCACCCAGGAGCCACTCGGCCGTGACCACACTCGCCACGCGCATCGCCGCGGGGTTGCGGTCGATCAACGTCACCTCGTGCTTGTGTGCCAGGAGTTCCCGGGCGATCGAACGCCCCACACTGCCCGCTCCGGCGATCACGACACGCATCAGGGGTTCCCTCCGGGTGGGGTGGCCAGGACCCGCTGCACGGCGTTGGCCTGCGCGGGCGGGCACACCATGTGGGCCACGTCGTTCTCCTGCAACACGGTGTGGGGGCTCACGCCCTCACCGACACCCCACCGTGTCAGGTAGGCCACCCGCGCACCGCACGCCGACTCCAACTCCTCGATGGGGCGCCCGATCCATGCGGTGTGCAGCTCCATCTCCACCAGGGCGATCTGCCCCGAGGAGTCGGTGAACTCGGTCAGTTCCCGCGCGGGCATCAGGCGCCGCAGCATCTGGTCGGCGGTCCAGCGCACGGTGGCGACGGTGGGGATGCCCAACCGTGAGTACAGCTCGGCCCGTCCCGCGTCGTAGATCCGCGCGACCACGTTCTCGACGTTGAACCGTTCCCGCACCACGCGGGCGGCGAGGATGTTGGAGTTGTCGCCGCTGGAGACCGCGGCGAAGGCGTAGGCCTCCTCGATACCGGCCTGGGTCAGGGCGTCGCGGTCGAAGCCCATGCCGGTGACCCGGCGGCCGGAGAAGTCCGGGCTCAGGCGCCGGAAGGCATCCGCGTTGGAGTCGATGATCGCCACGGAATGGCCCTGGGACTCCAGGGTCTCCGCGAGCGTGGTGCCGACCCGGCCGGCTCCCATGATGACGACATGCACGCCCATGACGGTACACGCGCCTAGCATGGGTGACCGTGCCGGCAATTCTGGACGGGGTGAAGCGACTCCTCGTGGGCCGCCCGATGGCGAGCAACCGCCTCGGGAGCACACTGCTGCCCAAACGCATCGCGCTGCCCGTGTTCGCCTCGGATGCGCTGAGCTCCGTGGCCTACGCCCCGGACGAGATCCTGCTGACCCTCTCGATCGCCGGGCTCACCTCCTATGCGCTGTCCCCGTGGGTGGGTCTGGCGGTGGCCGTGGTGATGCTCACGGTGGTGGCCTCCTACCGTCAGACCGTGCGCGCCTACCCCTCCGGGGGCGGCGACTACGAGGTGGTCACCGCCAACCTCGGGCGCACGGCCGGGGTCGGCGTCGCGAGCGCCCTGCTGGTGGACTACACCCTGACGGTGGCCGTCTCGATCTCCACGGCCTCGCAGTACCTGGCCACCATCATCCCCGCCCTGTACGGGTACGAGGCGCCGGTGGCGATCGGCCTGATCGTGCTGCTCACCATGATGAATCTGCGCGGGGTGCGCGAATCGGGCATCACCTTCGCGATCCCGGTCTACCTCTTCATGGCCGCGCTCGGGATCCTCGCGATGGTGGGATCCTTCCAGTACCTCACGGGTGGGCTGCGTCCCGCCGAGAGCGCCGCGTTCGAGCTCGTGGCGGAGCCGGGCTTCGAGCAGGGCCTGGTGGGGATCGGCGGCGCCATGCTGGTGGCACGCGCCTTCTCCTCCGGCTGTGCCGCGCTGACCGGTGTGGAGGCCCTCAACAACGGGGTGCCCGCCTTCCAGGAACCCAAGGGTCGCAATGCCGCGACCACGCTGCTGCTGCTCGGCGCGATCTCGGTCAGCATGATCTTCGCGATCCTCTTCCTCGCGCAGGCGACCGGTGTGCACTACGCGGAGGACCCGCACGCCCAGATGAGTTTCCAGGGCCAGGCACTGCCCGCGGACTACCGCCAGGACCCGGTCATCGGGCAGATCGCGGCGACGGTGTTCCAGGACGTGCCGCCGCTGTTCTACTTCGTGACCGCGGCCACGGGGTTCATCCTCGTGCTCGCGGCGAACACCGCGTTCAACGGTTTCCCCGTGCTGGGGTCCATCCTGGCGCGGGACGGACTGCTACCGCGCCAGCTGCACACCCGCGGTGACCGGCTGGCGTTCTCCAACGGCATCCTCACCCTGGCCGTGGTGGCGATCGCGCTGGTGTGGATCTTCGATGCCCGCGTCACCCTGCTGATCCAGCTCTACATCGTCGGGGTCTTCGTGGGCTTCACCCTCAGTCAGCTCGGCATGGTGCGGCACTGGACGCGTGAGATGCGCACGCAGGTGGATCGCCGGGTGCGCTCCTCGATGGCGCGCTCGCGCGCGATCAACGCCTTCGGCTTCGCGACCACGGCCGTGGTGCTGGCGATCGTGCTGCTGACGAAGTTCACGCGGGGCGCCTGGATTGCGGTGCTGCTCATGGCCGTGGTGTTCGTCGCGATGCGCGCCATCGCCTCCCACTACGCCAGCGTGCGCGAGGAACTGACGCTGCAGGACGTCTCCGCCGCCCGAGCCCTGCCCTCACGGGTGCAGGCGATCGTGCTCGTCTCCCGGGTGCACAAGCCCACGATGCGGGCGATCTCCTACGCGCGAGCCACGCGTCCCTCCTCCCTGGAGGCCATCACCGTGGGGGTGGAGCCGGCGGAGGTGGAGCTCCTGCGCAAGGAGTGGGACGAGGCACAGATCCCCGTTCCGCTCACGGTGCTGGACTCCCCCTACCGCGAGGTCACCCGACCCGTGGTGGAGTACGTGGCGCGGCTGCGTCGCCGTTCGCCCCGCGACCTCGTGGTGGTCTACGTGCCGGAGTACGTGGTGGGCCGGTGGTGGGAGCGTGCGCTGCACAACCAGAGTGCGATGCGCCTGAAGTCCAGGCTGCAGCGGTCCCCGGGTGTGGTCGTGGCGAGTGTGCCGTGGCAGTTGGTCAGTGCACAGGAACAGGGCGAGTCCCGGTGGGATGCCCCACCGGTGACGTTGCCGGGACAAACGATCGGGGAGGACCGCGAATGAGTCGCACGCTGGGTCAGGTCAGGGTCGAGCGCCCCGCTCACGGTGGGCACGCCGTCGCCCGGCACGAGGGGCGGGTGATCTTCGTGCGGCACACCGCACCGGGCGAACTCGTCGACGTCCGGGTGGAGGAGGACGCGCCGGACGCACGCTTCTGGCGAGGCGAGGCGGTCGTGGTGCACGAGCCCTCGCCCGACCGTGTCGCGCACGTCTGGCCGGCGGCCGGTCCGGGTGGCGTGGGCGGCGCGGAACTGGGACACCTGCGCCTGGCGGCGCAGCGCGCGTGGAAGCGCGAGGTGCTCATCGAGACCCTCACCCGGGTGGGTCACCTGGAGGCCCCCGACCTCGAGGTGCGGGCGGCGCCGGGGGATGAGGACCGTGGCGGACTGGGCACGCGCACCCGGATCACGATGGTGGCCGACGCCGAGGGACGCCCGGCGATGCACCGTGCGCGCTCCCACGAGCTGGTGCCGATCGGCGAGATGCCGCTGGCGGTGCCCGCGCTGGCGGACCTGGCGGTGTGGGACTCCCGGGTGCGGGCCGGTACCCGTCTCGACCTGGTGGCACCCTCGGAGCCGTCCGCGGGCGCGTTCGTGCTGGCCGACGGTGAGCGGAAGGGTGGCAAGGGGCGCTGGGTCACCGAGCAGGTCACGGTGACCGGTCCGGACGGCCTGCCGCGCACCTACCGCTACCGGGTGGCCGCGGACGGGTTCTGGCAGACCCACCGCGAGGCTCCCGGCGTGATCGCCGAGACCGTGCTGCAGGCCGCCGACCTGCAGGAGGGGGAGCGGGTGTGGGAGCTGTACTCCGGCGCGGGTCTGCTCACGCTCCCGCTCGCGGACGCCGTGGGCCCCCGCGGTCGGATCGACGCCGTGGAGGGGGATGCCTCGGGTTCGCGGGCCGCGCGCCGCAACGCCCGTGAGCACCCCTGGATCCGGCTGCACGCCGGGGACGTGCGCACTGTGGTCGGCGAGCTGTCCACCCACGCGCAGGAGCGCCCCGACGTGGTGGTCCTGGACCCGCCCCGTGCGGGTGCGCGGCGCGAGGTGATGGCGGCGATCACCGCGGCCACGCCCCGGCGCATCGTCTACGTCGCCTGCGACCCCGCGAGCCTTGCGCGCGACGCGGCGATCGCCGTCGAGCACGGGTACACCCTGACCTCGGTGCAGGGCCTGGACCTCTTCCCGCACACCCACCACGTCGAAGCGGTCGCCGTCCTGGACCGCGAGGGATGAGCAGGTGGTGCCCGGCGCTCGGCGGTGGGATGCTGGGGGAGTCCCGCGAGCCGCGTGCGTTCGAGGGTCCACCTGCGATATCTTGACGTCAAGATAAATTGCCTCGACTGAAGGAGAGCCCGTGAGCACACCGAACAGCTTCAACGCCAAAGGAACGCTCGAGGTCGACGGCGCCTCGTACGAGATCTTCCGGCTCGCCGCTGTCGAGGGTGCCGCCAAGCTCCCGTTCAGCCTGAAGGTGCTCACGGAGAACCTGCTGCGCACCGAGGACGGCGCGAACATCACCGCGGATCACATCCGCGCCATCGCCTCCTGGGACCCGGACGCGCAGCCCGACACCGAGATCCAGTTCACCCCCGGCCGCGTGGTCATGCAGGACTTCACCGGCGTGCCGTGTGTGGTCGACCTCGCCACGATGCGTGAGGCCGTGGCCGACCTGGGCGGCGACCCGACCAAGATCAACCCCTTGGCACCCGCCGAACTGGTCATCGACCACTCGGTGCAGATCGACATCGCCGGCCGTCGCGACGCCTTCGCGCGCAACGTGGAGTTCGAGTACGAGCGCAACCACGAGCGCTACCAGTTCCTGCGCTGGGGTCAGACCGCCTTCGACGACTTCAAGGTGGTCCCCCCGGGCACCGGGATCGTGCACCAGGTCAACATCGAGTACCTCGCGCAGGTCGTCATGACCCGCGAGGTCGAGGTCGACGGCGAGCGGGTGCTGCGCGCCTACCCGGACACCTGCGTGGGCACCGACTCCCACACCACGATGGTCAACGGCCTGGGTGTGCTGGGCTGGGGCGTGGGCGGCATCGAGGCGGAGGCCGCGATGCTCGGTCAGCCCGTCTCCATGCTCATCCCGCGGGTGGTGGGCTTCAAGCTCTCCGGCTCGATCCCCGCCGGTGTGACGGCCACGGACGTGGTGCTGACGATCACCGAGATGCTGCGCGGCCACGGCGTGGTGGGCAAGTTCGTGGAGTTCTACGGCGAGGGCGTGGCGCAGGTGCCGCTCGCCAACCGCGCCACCATCGGCAACATGAGCCCCGAGTTCGGCTCCACCGCCGCGATCTTCCCGATCGACCAAGTGACGCTGGACTACCTGCGCCTGACCGGCCGCAGCGATCAGCAGATGGCGCTGGTGGAGGCCTACGCCAAGGAGCAGGGGATGTGGCTCGACCCGAGCGACCCCGGCTACATCGAGCCCGTCTACTCCGAGTACCTCGAGCTCGACCTGTCCACGGTGGTCCCCTCCATCGCGGGGCCGAAGCGCCCGCAGGACCGCATCGAGCTCTCGCACGCCAAGACGCAGTTCGCCCGCGACCTGACCGTGTACGCCCCGGAGATCATGAACATGATCGACGAGTCGGAGCGGGAGTCCTTCCCCGCCTCGGACTCCCCGGCGATCGGCAAGGCCGTGATGCCGCGCTTCCCGGTGACCGACTCCAACGGCAAGGAGTTCGAGCTCTTCCACGGCGCCGTGGCGATCGCCTCGATCACCTCCTGCACCAACACCTCCAACCCCTCCGTGATGCTCGCCGCCGCGCTGCTGGCCAAGAACGCCGTGGAGAAGGGGCTGACGTCCAAGCCGTGGGTGAAGACCTCGATGGCGCCCGGCTCCCAGGTGGTGACCGACTACTACGAGAAGGCCGGCATGTGGCCCTACCTGGAGAAGCTCGGCTTCCACCTGGTCGGGTACGGCTGCACCACCTGCATCGGCAACTCCGGACCACTGGACCCGAAGGTCTCCGAGGTCGTGAACGACAAGGACCTGGCGGTGGTCTCGGTGCTGTCCGGGAACCGCAACTTCGAGGGTCGCATCAACCCCGACGTGAAGATGAACTACCTCGCCTCGCCGCCGCTGGTGATCGCCTACGCGCTGGCCGGGACGATGGACTTCGACTTCGACCGCGAGCCGCTGGGCCGTACCGAGGACGGTGCGCCGATCTTCCTGCGCGACCTGTGGCCCACGCCGGAGGAGGTGCAGGCCACGATCGACGCCTCCATCAGCCGCGAGATGTTCACCAAGGACTATGCCGACGTGTTCACCGGCGACGAGCGCTGGCGCGGTCTGGACACCCCCGAGGGCGACACCTTCTCCTGGGACGGTGAGTCCACCTACGTGCGCAAGCCCCCGTACTTCGACGGGATGGGGCACACGCCCGAGCCCGTCACGGACATCTCCGGGGCCCGCGTCCTGGCCAAGTTGGGCGACTCGGTCACCACCGACCACATCAGCCCCGCCGGCGCCATCAAGGTGGACTCCCCGGCCGGGAAGTACCTCGCCGAGCACGGCGTGGCGCGCAAGGACTTCAACTCCTACGGCTCCCGCCGCGGCAACCACGAGGTGATGATCCGCGGCACGTTCGCGAACATCCGGCTGCGCAACCAGCTGCTCGCCGACCGCAACGAGGGCAAGGGCGTGGAGGGCGGCTTCACGGTCAACCACCTGACCGGTGAGGACACCTCGATCTACGACGCCTCCGTGGCCTACGCCGAGGCCGGTGTGCCGCTCGTGGTGCTCGGTGGCAAGGAGTACGGATCCGGCTCCTCGCGCGACTGGGCCGCCAAGGGCACCGCCCTGCTGGGGGTGCGGGCCGTCATCACCGAGAGCTTCGAGCGCATTCACCGCTCCAACCTCATCGGGATGGGCGTGCTGCCGCTGCAGTTCCCGGCGGGGGAGTCCGCGGACTCCCTCGGCCTGGACGGCACGGAGACGTTCGACATCGCCGGGGTCACCGCGCTGAACGAGGGCACCACGCCCGCCACGGTGGCCGTCACGGCCACGAAGGCGGACGGCACGGTGGTCTCCTTCGACGCCGTGGTGCGCATCGACACGCCCGGTGAGGCGGACTACTACCGCAACGGCGGCATCCTGCAGTACGTGCTGCGCTCGCTCGTCGCCTGAGTGGTGCTCACCCCGTAACACCTCGCGCGAGTGCCCCGCCGGCCGGACCGGCGGGGCACTCGCCATGTCCGGGGTCTTCTCGCCACGTGCGGGGTCTCCTCAGGTCCCGGCCGTCCTCACCCCGGGGCGTCGGTGCGCAGGGAGTCCAGCGCCGCATCGGCCCAGCCGCGATTGGTGGGGTCGTCCGGCGCCTGCTCCACCACGGCGCAGGCCATCGCCAGCGCCCACGCGGCGGCGCGCTCCCATCGGCCCTCCCGGTGCCGGGGCACGAGGTCGTCGTAGCGCCGGCGGAAGGCGGCCCTGCCGCTCGGTCCGAAGTGCAGCCACGCCGCGGCGAGGTCGCACGCGGGGTCCCCGGCGCTGAGGTCACCGAAGTCCACGAGGGCAGCGAGCTCGCCCGCCTCGCCGAGCAGCACATTGCCGGGGTGCGGGTCGCCGTGCACCCAGCGCGGCACCCCGTCGTGCCGTGGCGCACCCACGCCGGCGTCCAGGATCGGCACTGCCCAGTCGGCACCGATCCGCTCGATCCGCTCCCTGATGGACGCGGCGCGCCCGGCCAGGGGCACCGCCCGCACGGGGTTGTGCGGCGCATCCGCCGGGGCCGGCCGGTGCAGGGCGGCGAGCACGGCGGCCAGGTCCCGGGCCCAGGGCTCCTCGTCGTCGCCCGTCCCGACCCGCGTACCGCCGCTCATCAGGGTGGCCGCCGGGACGCCCGGCAGCCACGGCACCACGCTCCACGGATACGGGTACCCGGCCTGCGCCACCCCGCGCACGAGGGGCGTGGGGACCCGCACGGGGAGCGCGGGGGCGAGTGCGGGCAGCCAGCGCTGCTCCACGAGCACGAGTTCCGCGGCCACGGCGCGTCGCGGCAGCCGCATCGCGAGGTCGGCCCCGAGGCGGATCATGACGTTGTCCCAGCCCTGCGCGGCCACGTGTCGGGGGAGCGGGAGCAGCGCGGGTGCCTGCGCCGCCAGGAGGTCCGCGGCGAGCGCATCGGTCACGACGACGTCCCCGGGTGGCGCCCCGCGGGGTGGCGGCGACGGGTGCTGCGTCGTCATGGGGTCCAGTCTGTCGGAATCCGTCGGGTGCTGTCGGGTGCTCTCGGGGGGTGGATCGCGACAATTCCGTTCCTCGATGTCGGTGCCCTGCTCTACCCTGCTCCCGAGGAGCACGATCACCGACGGAGGGGAGCGGCCCATGACACTTGCCGTCCAGACCCGGGGTCTGACGAAGGTCTACGGGAAGATGCGGGCGGTCGACGGCGTCGACCTCGCGATCGAGCAGGGCGGGGTGTACGGCTTCCTCGGTCCGAACGGTGCCGGGAAGACGACGACGATCCGGATGTTGGCCACGCTCGTGGCCCCGGACGGGGGCGAGGCGCGGGTGCTCGGTCACGACGTGGTCCGGGAGGCCGATGCGGTGCGCAGCGCGGTGGGCATGACCGGGCAGTTCGCCTCCGTGGACGAGGACCTCACGGGCGCGGAGAACCTCATCCTGTTGGCGCGGTTGTACGGCTATCGACCGCGGGCGGCGCGGGAACGCGCGGAGGAACTGCTCGCGGCGTTCGGCCTGGCCGAGGCCGCCGCGAAGCAGGCCAAGAATTACTCCGGCGGGATGCGCCGCCGCCTGGACATCGCGGCCTCCATCGTCGTCACGCCGCAGTTGCTGTTCCTGGACGAGCCCACCACCGGGCTGGATCCCCGCAGCCGCAACGAGGTCTGGGAGATCATCCGGGCCCTGGTGCGCTACGGCACCACCGTCATGCTCACCACCCAGTACCTGGAGGAGGCCGATCAACTCGCGGACCGGATCGGCGTGATCGATTCCGGCCGGGTGATCGCGGAGGGTTCCTCGAGCCAACTGAAGGCCTCCGTGGGCGCGGGATCGCTGCACGTGCGCGTGATGCACCCCTCCGAGCGGGCGGCTGCCCGGGATCTGCTCACCCGGGCGCTGGGGGTGGAGGTGGTGGAGTCCGGTGACCCGCAGGCCTTGACGGTCACGCTGGAGGACACCTCTCGCGTGGCCCGTGCCCTGACGAGCCTGGAGGAGAGCGGCATCGTGTTGGCGCAGTACTCGCTCGGGCAACCGAGTCTGGACGAGGTGTTCCTCGCGCTCACCGGTCACGCGACGCAGACCGGCGGCGAGGAGGAGGCGGCGTGAGCGCCCCCACCGCCACCACGCAGCCGGAGCAGGAGGCCCCGGTGACGATCGCCCACGCGCTGGCCTCCGGCGCCCGCCCCACCCGCCCGAGCGCGCTGTCCGCCTCCCTCACGTTCGGCTGGCGCGCCATGCTGAAGATCAAGCACGTCCCGGAGCAGCTGTTCGACGTCACCGTGTTCCCGATCATGATGACGCTGCTGTTCACCTACCTCTTCGGGGGTGCGCTCGCGGGGTCGACCGGTGGGTACGTGCAGTTCCTGCTCCCGGGCATCCTGGTGCAGTCGCTGATCATGATCACGATGTACACCGGGCACACCCTGCGCACCGATATCGGCAAGGGGGTCTTCGACCGGTTCCGCTCGCTGCCGGTGTGGCGTCCGGCGCCGCTGGTGGGCATGCTGCTGGGCGATGCGGTGCGGTTCACCATCGCCGCCGTCATCACCTCCCTGGTCGGGCTCGCGATCGGGTGGCGCCCGCAGGGCGGGGTGGTCGGAGTCGTGCTGGGCGTCGCGCTGATCCTCGTCTTCGCGTTCTCCCTGGGCTGGATCTGGACCTTCCTCAGCCTCATCCTGCGCACACCCGGATCGATCATGGGGGTGGCGATGTTGATCATCACCCCGCTGACGTTCGGCTCGAACATCTTCGTGGACCCCGCCACGATGCCGGGGTGGCTGCAGGCGTGGGTGGGGGTGAACCCCGTGGCGCACCTGGTCACGGCGGTGCGCGACCTCATGGCGGGCGCCGCGCCCGGCCCGGAGCTCGTGTGGACCCTGGGGTGGTCGGCCGCTCTGATCGCCGTCTTCGGCACCCTGACGATGTGGCGCTACCGCGATCCGCGGTAGGAGGCGGGTGGGGAGGAACCGGGCGGCACCGACGTGCCGGGTGTGCCCGGTCCGAACCCGGGAGCGTTGATCTCCCGGTCGCGGTCCCACGGCCCGGCCCACCCGAGGGCCTCCAGCAGGGCGTCCAGCACGTGTGCCGTGAACCCCCACACCACGTGGCCGGAGTCCACCGCGAACGCCGGACCGCGGTAGCGCCGCCCGGGCCGCTCGATCTTCACCGTTCCGCGCACCCGGGGGTCCACGAGGTGGCGCACGGGCACGCGGAACGCCTCGGCGGTCTCCACGCCGTCCGCCACCAGGGGGCTGGGGCGGCGCCACCACGCCACGACCGGTACGACCGCGTTCCCGGAGGCCAGCACGGGGACGGCGCTCAGGGCACCGAGGATCTCCACGCCCCGGGGGTCCAGGCCGGTCTCCTCCACGGCCTCGCGCAGCGCGGCGTCCTCGATGGCCTCACCCTCCTCGATGCCGCCTCCGGGGAAGGCGACCTGGCCGGGGTGGTGGCGCAGGGCGTCGGAGCGGCGGGTCAGGAGGACGTCCACATCCGCCTGCGCGGCGGCACCGACGTGATCGGACTCCTCCAGCGGGCCGAACAGCAGCAGCACCGCCGAGCGCCGCAGGGCGGTCCCGCTCGGAACCTCCCCGAGATCGGTGTGCCACGCGCGAGGCTGGTCCACCAGAGCACGCAGGGCGCGCCGCGCCTCCTCGGGAGCCGGGACGGTCATTCCACTCTCCGTCCGCGCAGACGTAGGCGCCACTCCCGCGCCTCCGGCAGTCGCCATCCGCGCCGGTAGGAGATCAGGCACAGCCCGCCGCCGATCACTGCGGCGAGCAGCACGGTCACGCTCTCATAGCCCTCGGGTGCGAGGGCATCGGCCAGGACCACGACGGCGGCCGCCGCTGTGGCACTCGTGGCGTACAGGGTGTTGCCGCCGAACACGATCGGTGTGCGTTGCAGCAGCAGGTCGCGCACCATGCCACCACCCACGGCGGTGATGGTGCCCAGGAGGATCGCGGGCAGCGGGTGCAGCCCGGCCAGGACCGCCTTCTGGGCTCCCACCGCGCCCCAGGTACCCAGCGCCACGGCGTCGATGATCCGGATCCCGCCGCGCCACCAGCGCGCCTCGACCCGGATCAGGTAGAACACCACGGCGGTGCCCAGGGCCACGCTGAGGTAGGCCGGGTCCGTCAGGGCCACGGGCGGTCCCTGCTGCAGCAGTGTGTCGCGGATCATCCCGCCGCCGAGTCCGGCCGCCACCCCGAGCACGAGGAAGGCGACCAGGTCGAAGCGGCGCTCCCGGGCCAGGACGGAGGCGAGGAAGGCGTTGGCCGCGACACCGAGCAGGTCCAGCACCCGGACCACCTCCCCGCTCGCCGCGGGCACGTCCACACCCTCGGCGATCACCCAGCCCACGGTGTGGAGCGCCTCGGGCAGGGAGCTCACCAGCCGGCGGGCAGTGGCCTGCCCTCCTCATAGCCCGCGGCGGACTGCACACCGACCACGGCACGGGCATGGAACTCCGCGAGGCTGGAGGCCCCGGCGTAGGTGCAGGCGGAGCGCAGGCCGGAGGTGATGGAGTCCAGCAGGTCCTCCACGCCGGGTCGTTGTGGGTCGAGGTACATCCGGGAGGCGGAGATGCCCTCCTCGTACAGCGCCTTGCGGGCGCGCTGGAACGCGGAGTCCGCCCTCGTGCGGGCCTTCACGGCCCGTGCGGAGGCCATCCCGAAGCTCTCCTTGTAGGCCCGGCCGTCGCCGTCGGTGCGCAGGTCCCCGGGGGACTCGTGGGTGCCCGCGAACCAGGACCCCACCATCACCTGGGAGGCGCCGGCCGCCAGGGCGAGGGCGACGTCGCGCGGGTGGCGCACCCCGCCGTCGGCCCAGACGTGGGCGCCGAGCTCGCGGGCGCGGGCCGCGCACTCCAGGACCGCGGAGAACTGGGGGCGCCCCACGCCGGTCATCATGCGGGTGGTGCACATCGCGCCGGGGCCCACGCCCACCTTGACGATGGAGGCGCCGGCGCCCACCAGGTCCTCCACGCCCTGGGCGGTGACCACGTTGCCGGCGACGACCACGGCATCGGAGGAGACCGCGCGCACTGCGGCCAGCGCCTGCAGCATCTTCTCCTGGTGGCCGTGGGCGGTATCGACCACCAGGACGTCCACCCCGGCGTCCAGCAGCGCCTCGGCGTTCGCGGCCACGTCCCCGTTGATCCCGACGGCCGCGGCGGTGCGCAGCGCGCCCTGCGCGGTCAGCGCGGGCCGGTAGATGGAGGAACGCAGCGCGCCCAACTGGGTCAGCACGCCCAGCAGGGTGCCGTCCGCCCGGACCACGGGCGCCACCTTGCGGCGGGCGTGGTGCAGTTCCTCGAAGGCGCGCACCACCGCGTCCTCCTGCTCCAGGGTGGCCTCGGGGATCGTGGTGGGGGTCGCGGCCATTACCTCACCGACCTGGGTGAACTGGTCCACGCCCTGGCAGTCCACCGGCGTCACCACGCCCACGGGGCGTTCGTCCTGCAGCACCACGGCCATCCCGTGGGAACGCTTGGTCATCAGCGCGAGCGCATCGTGCACGGTGTGGCGCGGGGTGACGTGCACGGCGGTCTCGACCACCGGGTGGCGGCCCTTGAGCCAGGCCACCTGTTCGGCGACGATCTCGGTCGGGACGTCCTGCGGGATCACGGCCAGCGCTCCGCGGCGGGCGAGGGTCTCCGACATCCGCCGGCCGGTGACCGCGGTCATGTTCGCCGCGACGATCGGCAGGGTGGCGCCCGTGCCGTCCTGGGGGGTGAGGTCGACGTCGAACCGGCTCGTGACCTCCGATCGCGAGGGGACGAGGAAGACGTCGCCGTAGGTGAGGTCGGTCGAGGGTTCCTGACCCGGGAGAAAGCGCATGCCCTCAGCGTAGGTCAGGGTGCCGTGGTGGCCCATATCACATAGCGTGAGGGGGGTCACAGGGTCCTCGGGACCAGGGTCCCGCGCGGTGGAGATCATCGCTGCGTAACGTCTTGGTCAAGAACCAGCACCTCGGTCCAGCCACAAGCAGGAGGAAGCCATGAGCATCGCCACACCCCCGGTCGAAGAGTCGCAGAGCGCCGACGCGTGGTCCGGTTTCGCCACCGGTCCCTGGACGGAGTCGGTGGACGTGCGCGACTTCGTCCAGCGCAACTACACCCCCTACACCGGTGACGCGGCCTTCCTCGCGGGCCCGACCGAGAAGACCCTGCGCACCTGGGACACCCTGGAGAAGGACTACCTCTCGGTGGAGCGCGCCAACCGCGTCTACGACGTGGACACCCACACGCCCGCGGACGTGGACGCCTTCCCGGCCGGGTACATCAGCGCCGACGACGACGTCGTGGTCGGCCTGCAGACCGACGTCCCCCTCAAGCGCGCCATGATGCCGTTCGGCGGCTGGCGGATGGTGGAGACCGCGATCCGCGAGGCCGGTAAGGAGCCCGAGGAGCAGGTCAAGGAGATCTTCACCAAGTACCGCAAGACCCACAACGAGGGCGTCTTCGACGTCTACACGCCGCGGATCCGCGCCGCCCGCTCGGCCCACATCGTCACCGGGCTCCCGGACGCCTACGGCCGTGGCCGGATCATCGGCGACTACCGCCGCGTGGCGCTGTACGGTGTGGACTTCCTCATCGAGCAGAAGCTCAAGGAGAAGGACTCCGACGTCGACGCCCCGTTCTCCGAGGCGTGGGCGCGCCGTCGCGAGGAGCACTCCGAGCAGATCAAGGCGCTGAAGAAGCTGAAGAACCTCGGCACCATCTATGGGTTCGACCTCTCCCGCCCGGCCGCGAACGCGAAGGAGGCGGTGCAGTGGACCTACTTCGGCTACCTCGCCTCGGTGAAGAGCCAGGACGGCGCCGCGATGAGCATCGGCCGCCTCTCGCCCTTCTTCGACATCTACTTCGAGCGTGACCTCGCCGCCGGCACCCTGACCGAGGACGAGGCCCAGGAGATCATCGACGCCCTGGTGATCAAGCTGCGCATCGTGCGCTTCCTGCGCACCATCGACTACGACCAGATCTTCTCCGGTGACCCGTACTGGGCCACCTGGTCCGACGCCGGCATGAGCGAGGACGGCCGCACCCAGGTCACCAAGACCTCCTTCCGGTTGCTGCAGACCCTGCGCAACCTCGGGCCCGCCCCGGAGCCGAACATCACGATCTTCTGGAGCGACGAGCTCCCCGAGGGCTACAAGGACTTCTGCGCCGCCATCTCCATCGAGACCTCGGCCCTGCAGTACGAGTCCGACAACGAGATCCGTGGCCACTGGGGCGACGACGCCGCGATCGCCTGCTGCGTCTCGCCGATGCGGGTGGGCAAGCAGATGCAGTTCTTCGGGGCCCGCGTGAACGCCGCGAAGTCGCTGCTGTACGCCATCAACGGCGGCCGGGACGAGATGACCGGGAAGCAGATCGTCACGGGCTACGAGCCGATCACCGCAGACGGTCCGCTGGTCTTCGAGGAGGTCTGGGACAAGTACGACGCGATGCTGGACTGGGTGACCGCCACCTACGTGGAGGCGCTCAACATCATCCACTACAGCCACGACAAGTACGCGTACGAGTCCATCGAGATGGCCCTGCACGACGACGAGGTGCTGCGCACCCTCGGATGCGGGATCGCGGGCCTGTCGATCGTGGCGGACAGCCTCTCGGCCATCAAGTACGCCACGGTCACCCCGGTGCGCGACGAGACCGGTCTGGTGGTCGACTACATCACCGAGGGTGAGTTCCCGATCTACGGCAACGACGACGACCGCGCCGACGAGCTCGCCCAGCTCGTGGTGAAGACGGTGATGGACAAGATCCGTGCGCTGCCCACCTACCGGGACGCCGTGCCGACGCAGTCGGTGCTGACGATCACCTCCAACGTGGTCTACGGCAAGGCGACCGGCAACTTCCCCTCGGGGCACCGCAAGGGGGAGCCGTTCTCCCCGGGTGCCAACCCGGAGAACGGGATGGACACGCACGGGATGATCGCCTCGATGATGAGCGTCGGGAAGTTGAACTACGACGACGCCCTGGACGGCATCTCGCTGACGAACACCATCACCCCCTCCGCCCTGGGCCGGGTGAAGGACGAGCAGGTCACCAACCTGGTCGGCATCCTGGACGCCGGCATGGGTGAGGGTCTGTTCCACGCGAACATCAACGTGCTGAACAAGGACACCCTCGTGGACGCGATGGAGAACCCGGAGAAGTACCCGCAGCTGACCGTGCGGGTCTCGGGCTACGCGGTGAACTTCGTCAAGCTCACCCGGGAGCAGCAGCGGGACGTGCTCAACCGCACGTTCCACGAGTCCGTCTGACGCGCAGCGTCACCGATCGTGCGCCGGGTGGGAGGTCCTCCCACCCGGCGCCGCCATGAGGGGTGGAGTGCATGACGACGAGCATCGGCCTGGGTATGCCGACGGGTCCCAGCGCGCTCGGCGGGCTGGGCGACGTGGACGCCGAACGCAGCGAGATGCTGGCGGGGATGCGCACCGGGGAGGTGGGGATGATCCACTCCTGGGAGCTGGTCACCGCGGTGGACGGCCCCGGCACCCGGATGACCACCTTCTTCTCGGGGTGCCCGCTGCGGTGCCTGTACTGCCACAACCCCGACACCCTGAAGATGCGTGACGGCAAGCCGGTGCGAGCCGAGGACCTCCTCGCCCGCATCCGCCGCTACCGCAACGTGTTCAAGGCCACCAGGGGTGGGATCACCCTCTCGGGGGGCGAGGTCCTGATGCAGCCGGCGTTCGCGCACCGCATCCTGCGGGGAGCCAAGGAGATGGGCGTCCACACCGCGTTGGACACCTCGGGTTTCCTCGGTCGCAATGCGAGCGAGGAGTTCCTGGCGGATGTGGACCTCGTGCTGTTGGACGTGAAGTCCGGACTCCCGGAGACCTACCGCCGCGTCACGGGCCGCGACCTGCAGCCCACCCTGGACTTCGGGCGTCGCCTGGCCGACCTCGGGATCGAGATCTGGTTGCGGTTCGTGCAGGTCCCCGACCTGACCGATGTGGACGAGAACATCGAACCGATCGTGCAGTACGCGGCGAGCCTGAGTTCTGTCAGCAGGGTGGAGATCCTCCCGTTCCATCAGATGGGGCGGGAGAAGTGGGCCGAGCTGGGGCTGCCGTACGAGCTGGGGGAGACCCAGCCGCCGGATGCCGCGCGCACCGAGCAGGTGCGCGAGATGTTCCGGGCGGCTGGGCTCACCACCTACTGAGCCCCGAGGGGACCACGGGCCTCAGGATCGGTGTCCTCCCACGTCCGCGACGCCCTCGGGCAGGAACCGCGCACCCCGCACACGCTGGGACCAGCCGGTGCGGTCCAGGTAGGGCGTGATCCCGCCGAGGTGGAAGGGCCAGCCGGCGCCGAGGATCATCGCGGTGTCGATCTGGCTCGGCTCGCTGATCACGCCCTCGGTGAGCATGAGGTCGATCTCCCGGGCGAGCGCCTCCAGCACGTCCTCGCGCACCCCGACGGCGTCCAGCACGGGGCCGCGCTGACCGGCCGGGTCGCGGTGCTCGTCGAAGACGGCCTGCAGCGAGGGCGCCACCCGCTTGGGGAGCCCGGGCGCGGGCGCCTCAGTCACCACGGTGGCACCGGTGGCCACGATCGCCTCCAGGCCGGGGGAGCGGGGGAACCGCTCGCCGAGGTCCTCGCGCAGCGAGGTCAGCACGTGCAGGCCGACGGCGGGGCCCACCAGGTCGAAGAGCTGGAACGGCGGCATCGGCAGCCCCAACTCGTCCAGCGCGTGGTCCGCCTGCGTGACCGGGGTGCCGTTCTCCACCGCCGCGATGATGCGGCCCATCAGCAGGACCAGGAGCCGGTTGACGATGAACCCCGGACGGTCCGCCGAGGCCACGGCGCTCTTGCCGAGCGCCTTGGTGACCGCGAACGCGGTCGCCAGGGCGGACTCGTCGGTCTGCTCGGCACGGATGACCTCCACCAGCGGCATCGCGGCCACAGGGTTGAAGAAGTGCAGGCCCACCACCCGCTCGGGGTGGCGCAACTGTGAGGCCATCGCCGTGACGGAGAGCGCGGAGGTGTTGGTGGCCAGGACCGTCTCGGCCGGGATGATCTCCTCGAGTTCGGCGAAGACCCGCTGCTTGAGCTCGAGCTTCTCGGTGACGGCCTCGATGATCAGATCACAGTCGGCCAGCGCGGTGATCTCGGTGGTCGCCGAGACGCTCCCGAGCACCCGTGCCGCGGCACCCTCGCTGAGCCGTCCGCGCTTGGTGGCCTTCGCGACCTCGCGGGAGACGTGGTCGAGGCCGGCCTCGGCGCGCGCGGTGTCGATGTCGCGCATCACGACCGGCACCTTCATCTTGCGCGCGACCAGGTAGGCGATCTGCGCGGCCATGAGCCCGGCGCCGACGATGCCGACGCGTCGCACGGGTCGCGCCGCCTCCTTCGGCGGCGCGCCGGTCGGTCGCTTGGCCGCGGTGGTCAGGCCGAAGGCGTACACGCTGGCACGCATCTCGTCGGTCATCACCAGGTCGGCCAGGGCCTCGTCCTCGGCCACGAAGGACTCCGCCACGCTGCGGTCGCGGGCGCGCTCCATGAGGTCGAGGGCACGGTGCGGCGCCGGACGCGAGGTACCGACCACGGCGTCGAGCTGGGCGCGGGCGACGGCGAACGCGGCATCCGTCGAGGCCCGGGACTCCGGCTCGGGGCGCGTCGGCGTGATCTCACCGCGCAGGACGGCCGCGGTCCACGCGATGGAGCGCTCGAGGAAGTCCGCCGGTTCGAACACGGCGTCCACGAGCCCGAGGCGGGCGACATCCGGGGCCGAGAGGTGCCGGCCCGTCATCCCGCGGGTGAGGATGATGTCCAGCGCCGCCGGGGTGCCCACGATCGAGGCCAGGCGGGTGGCACCGCCCCACCCGGGCACCAGGCCCAGGGAGGTCTCGGGCAGTCCGAGCGGCCGGGCGGTGGCGGAGACGGTGCGGTAGTCGCAGGCGATCGCGAGTTCCAGCCCGCCGCCGAGGGCCACCCCGTTGACGTACGCGAACGAGGGCACGCCCAGCTCCGCGAGCAACTGGTAGGCCGCGTGCCCGTCGCGACCGAGAGCGAGCGCCGCGGTGCGCTCGTGCACCTGCGAGACGCGCTTGAGGTCGGCGCCGGCGGCGAACACGTACGGCTTCCCGGTGACGGCGACCGCCGCGATCTCCCCGGCGGCGGCGCGTTCGCGCAGACCGAGCAGCACCCCGGTGAGCTCGTTGATGGTCTCCGGACCCAGCGTGCTGGGCGCGCGCAGGTCACCGTTGTCGAGGGTGATCAGAGCGAGCGTGCCGCCGCCGCGGGGGGCGTCGGTGGTGGGCAGGTCGACGTCGCGGACCAGGACGCGGGTGGTGGTCACTTCTTCTCCTGCGGGGTGTAGTCGGGGTGGTGGGGGTTCTCCCACACGGCGGTGGCGCCCTGGCCCAGGCCCACACACATCGTGGTCAGGCCGTAGCGGATGCTGGGGTCGGCCTCGAAGCGCCGGGCGAGTTGCACGGCGAGGCGGACCCCGGACGCGGCGAGTGGGTGGCCCATGGCGATCGCGCCGCCGTCGGGGTTGACGATCGGGGAGTCCTCTGCGATGCCGAAGGCATCGAGGAAGGCCAGCACCTGCACCGCGAAGGCCTCGTTGATCTCGATCGCGCCGATCTGCCCGATCTCGAGGCCAGCCTGCGCCAGGGCGATCTCGGTGGCGGGCACGGGACCGATGCCCATCAGGGCCGGGTCCACGCCGCGGTAGGCGTAGGAGACCAACCGCATGCGGGCGGGGGTGCCCAGGTCGGCGGCGACGTCCTCGGCCATCATCAGGCACGCCGTCGCCCCGTCGGTCAGCGGCGAACTGGTGGCGGCGGTGACCCGGCCACCGGGGCGGAACGGGGTCTTCAGGTCCGCTATCCCCGCCAGGGTGGTCTCCGGTCGGGGCGGTTCGTCGGCGGTGGCCAGGCCCCACGCGCCGTCCTCGCCGCGCACCGCGACCGGCACCAGGTCGGCGTCGATGCGCCCGGCGGCCAGCGCCGCGGCGTAGCGCTGCTGGCTGCGCACGCCGTAGGCGTCCGCGCGTTCGCGGGTCAACGCAGGGTAGCGATCGTGCAGGTTCTCGGCGGTGGCGCCCATCACCAGGGCGTCGGAGTCCACCAGGCGTTCGGTCATGAACCGCGGATTCGGGTCGGCACCGTCGCCGAGCGGGTGGCGTCCCATGTGCTCCACCCCGCCGGCCAGGGCGATGTCGATCGCACCGACCGCGATCTGCGCGGCGACCTGGGTGGTGGCTGTCATCGCTCCGGAGCACATCCGGTCGACCGCGTAGCCCGGTACCTCCTGGCCGAGACCCGCCAGCAGGGCCACGGTGCGCCCCAGGGTCAGTCCCTGGTCACCGGACTGGGTGGTGGCGGCCATCGCGACCTCGCCGATGCGGTCGGGGCTCACCTCGGGGTGGCGGCGCATGAGTTCGCGCACGAGGGTAACGAGCAGGTCGTCGGCGCGGGTGGCGCCGTACAGGCCATCAGGCCTGGCCCGCCCGAACGGGGTACGGGCGCCGTCCACGAGGACGACGCGGCGCCCGAGCATGCCGGTGGTGGTGGATGTGGTCACGATTGCGCCTCCGGGGTGTCGCTGCGATGCGACTGGACGTCGATGTCACAGGACACATTACCTGAGACCCGGCGTACCTGAAACCCGCCGTACCGGAAACCCCGCCTCGCTACGCCGCGTCGTCCGGCACACTCGCGGGGTCGCGCAGCGCCGCGGCGATCGCCGGCGCCGTGAGTTCGGTCTGCCAGGCGCGCGCGCCCAGGACCCGCAGCCGCTCCCCGACGGCCTCAGCCGTGACCGGCGAGGGCGGATCCCACGCGATCCTGCGTTGGGTGTCGGGTGTGAGCACGTTCTCCTGCGGTGTGCCGACCTCGCCGGCGATCCGGCGCAGGGTGGCGCGCACGGCACGCAACCGCTCCGCCTCCTCGGGGAAACGGGGCGCCCAACTCCGCGACGCCGGCATGTCGTCGGTTCGCGGCCCCCGCCGGGAGGGCAGGTCCTGCTCCGGTAGCGACTGGGCCCGGGCGACGGCCGCCCACCAGCGCTCCACACGCCGACGCGTGCCGCGTCCGCTGAACTCCGGCAGCCGCGCCAGTCCGGCGCGGTCGCGCGGCATGGCCGCGGCTGCCGCCACGATGGCGCGATCGGGCAGGATCCGGCCCGGGGCGGTGTCCCGCTCGCGCGCGACCTCGTCACGGGCGTACCAGAGCTCCCGGGCCACGGCCATGGCCCGGGAGCCGCGCAGGGTCGTGATGCGGGAGAGCCGCCGCCACGGCTCCACGCGTGCGGCAGGGGGTGGCAGGGTGCGCACGTGCTCGAACTCCTGCTCGGCCCACGCCCACTTCCCCTGGGACTCCAGGTCGGCGTGGAGCGCGTCGCGCAGGTCCACGAGCACCTCCACGTCCAGCGCGGCGTACCGCAGCCAGTTCTCCGGGAGGGGGCGTGTGGACCAGTCCGCGGCCGAGTGCTCCTTCGCGAGCCCGAGCCCGAGTTCTGCTGCGACGATGGCGCCCAGGCCCACCCGATCGCGGCCCAGGATCCGGCCGGCGAGCTCGGTGTCGAAGAGCGCATCCGGTGTCATGCCGACCTCGCGCAGGCACTCCAGGTCCTGGTTGGCGGCGTGCAGTACCCACTCCACGCCGCGCAGTGCCTCGTTCAACACGCTCAGATCGGGCAGGGCGATCGGGTCCACCAGCGCCGTACCGGCCCCGGCGCGGCGCAGTTGCACGAGGTAGGCGCGCTGGCTGTAGCGGAACCCGGATGCGCGCTCGGCGTCGACAGCGACGCTGCCGCTGCCCGCCGCGAGCGCCTGCGCGTATCGGTGCAACTCCTGCTGCGTGGTGATGACGGCGGGCACGCCCTCGCGGGGCTCCAGCAGCGGTTCGACATCCTGGCCCGTGGCGGCCCGCGTGTCCTCAGCCACGACGCCTGCGCTGGGCAAGGGTCGTGACGTTGGCGGGCAGCGGCGGGAGCCCACCGGCCCAGGCCGTGGCCGTCGCCCAGGCGGCCAGGTGACCCGACAGGTCCGTCCCGTGCGGTGTCCAGGACGCCCGGATCTCAATCTCCACCTGGTTCTCCCGGACCTCGAGGCCTCCGAAGGTCTCCGAGAGCACCCGGGTCACGGTGCCCGAGAGCGCGTGGTAACTCGCCCCGGCCTCGTGTAGCGAATCGGTGAGCCACGACCAGGCGACCTGACCCAGCAGGGGGTCCTCGCCGAGCTCGTCCTCCAGGGTGGCGCGTACCAGGACCACCACGCGGAAGGTGCCCTCCCACGCCTCCTGGCCCTCGGGATCGTGCAGCACCACGAATCGGCCGTTCCCGAGCATGTCCTCCACCTCGCCGGTGGCGTTCACCTCGGCCGTCAGTGCGAGCGCCCAGGGCGCGATGCGGGTGGGAGGGGGTACCTCCTCCAGGTGCACCTCGGGGCGCGTCTGCACGCCGCGCAGGCTCAGCAGCGCGGCCTCGAACTCCTCGGGAAGCCCGGGCTCGTCGGTCGTGGACACCTGGCCAGGGTAGAGGGCAGCAGCCGGGGTGACGGTGGGGGCGCGCCGAGGAGGTCTCGCCTCGTGCTCGTCCGGGTCAGGTTCCCAGGCGGGAGGTGCCGGCGTACATGTGCAGCACCGGCAGGCCCAGGGCATCTTGTGCGCGATCCGCCCAGGATCGGTGCACCGTGTCCTCGAAGGCGTGCGGGTCGGTCACGGTCAGGACCTGCAGCACGTCCCCGGCGGACTCGGACTCCTCGCGCAGGGTGGCGATCGGGTCGTCGGCCACGACGCCGGCGGCCACCTCGAGCCCGGCAGCCTCCATGGCCTCGCGGCTGGCGGTCAACACGGCCTCGGCGGGGTCGTGGCCGCTGCGCTCGCCGGTCATGCTGTCCCACGCCTCGCGAAGGTCGAGCAGCGCGAGGGAGTCGATCACCTGCAGGACGACGCTGCGGGAGGTCTCGGTCGGCACGATCAGTCGGTAGCGCACGTCCTCGCTCGGAGAGACCGCCTCGATGTTGGCGATGTCCCGGTCGGAGAGGGCGTGCTCGGTGAGCACCAGAACGGTCTGCGGCATGTGGGTCCTCCTCGTTGCGCTGCCTCCAGCCTAGACGCCACGGCGTTCGCCGCTCGCGCCGTAGGCTTCCTCGTGTGTCCGAGTCGCAGTCCTTGACCTCGCGCCAGCCGCGCGTCACCCCCGACGACCTGCTCGCCGGTCTCGTCCCGCCACCGCAGTTCGCCGCCGCGACCTTCTCCTCCTACCGGCCCGACCCCGCGCACCCCTCCCAGGGTGAGGCGATGGCGCGGATGGCGGATCTCGCGGACCAGATCCGCACCCCGCGCCGCCGAGGGTTGTTGCGACGGCCCGTTGCCCCGCCGAGCCTGTATCTCGACGGTGGCTACGGGGTCGGCAAGACCCACCTGCTCGCGGCCCTGGCTCACGAGATCGGTCCGGAGCGCTCCGCGTACGGCACGTTCGTGGAGTACACCCACCTGGTGGGTGCGCTCGGGTTCGCGGAGTGCGTCCAGGTGCTCTCCCGACGCGCCCTGGTCGCGATCGACGAGTTCGAACTGGACGACCCGGGCGACACCGTGCTGATGTCCCGGCTGCTACGCGAACTGGCGGACGCCGGCGTGACCCTCGTGGCCACGTCCAACACACTGCCCGAGGCGCTGGGGGAAGGCCGCTTCGCCGCCGAGGACTTCCTGCGCGAGATCCAGGCGCTCGCCTCCCGGTTCGAGATCCTGCGCATCGACGGGCCCGATTACCGGCATCGTTCCGGTCTGCCGGAGCACGAGGGGCTGTCGGTGGCGCAGGTGGAGCGTGCGCTCGAGGGAGCGTTGGCGAGCGGTGCGCGCGTCAGTTGTGACGGGTGGGACGCCCTACTCGCCCATCTCGCCACGATCCACCCCTCGCGGTACGGGGCACTGGTCGACGACCTGGATGCGGTGGTGATCACCGGGGCGCACGGGATCGACGAGGACATGGTCGGGTTGCGTCTCGTGGTGCTCGTGGACCGCCTGTACGACCGTGACCTGCCGGTCCGTCTCGGACCGAGCGGCGTGGCGGATCTGTTCAGCGAGCGCATGCTCGCCAAGGGATACCGCAAGAAGTACCTGCGCGCGCTGTCCCGGCTGGGTGCGCTGACACACCGCGAGTGGCCTGGCGAGTGACCACGAGGTGGTTGCGACGTCGGGACCGGCGTCGAGGGCCTACGGGAGGTGCGCCAGCGCGGCGCGCAGTCGATCCGCCGCCTGAGCGAGCTGGTCGGGGCTTGCCTGCTCGCCCTCGATGTGGCGGAAGTCCTCGGGCCCGGTGGTGGGGAAGACGTGCAGGTGCAGGTGCGGCACGCCGTATCCCTGCACGACGAGCCCGATCCGGTTCCCCCCGAACGCGGTGAGCTGAGCCCTCCCGATCCGCTGCGCCACGGCAGTGAGGTGTGCCAGCAGATCCGGATCCGCCTCGATCCAGTGATCGATCTCGGCCCGGGGCACCACGAGAGCATGACCGGGGGTGACCGGGGCGATGGTGAGGAAGACGACGCACTCCGGGTCGGAGTGGATGATCTGGCCGGGAATCTCGCCGGCGATGATCTGCGTGAAGAGCGTGGCCATGGCACGAACGTACCGGAGGGCGAACCCGAGGTTGGGGCTCTGGCCATCGGCGTGCCGAGCACACGCACGTGCGCTAGCGTGTGATCCAGGCCATTCGGCCTCCACTCTTGTGAGCCGGTGGTGTGGGGCGCCCCGGAGAACGGACGGCTATGCGAGCACAGCGGTTGGCATGGGTGACGAGCCTGGTCGCGGTGTTGGCGCTCGTGCTCGGTCCGGGTGCGATGGCCACGCAGGTCGACCCGGCGGACCAGCGCCGCTATAAGGCTCCGATCGATCTCGCGCTCATCCAGGCGAGCGGGGTCCATGGCATCGACACCCACATGGACGACCTGATCCCCGTGGACTCCGCAGGCCCCGGTGCATGGTGGGAGTCCGCGCACGTGGTCGCGATCCCGCCTGTTCTCGAGAGCGCGCAGGAGGAGGACGACCCGCGGGTGGCGCCGGACGCCGAGGCGTCCGACGCCGGGTGGGTGCATCCGCTGCCGACCGGCCGCTTCGCATCCCCCTTCGGCTACCGCGCAGCGATCCCCGGGGTGACGGTGGGTGGACTGCACAACGGCATCGACATCGCGGCGCCCCTGGGGCACCCGATCCGGGCCGCGAGCGCCGGCACGGTGCTCTCGGTCACCAATGGGAGCGCGCAGTACGGCGGGATCTCCGGGTGGGTCGTGGCGCTCGACCACGGTGACGGGATCGTGACCACGTACAACCACATGTCCCGCAACGGCGTGTTGGTGGCCGAGGGTGAGGAGGTCCTCGGCGGCGAGATCATTGCGGTCGTCGGGAACGAGGGCCGCTCGACCGGTCCGCACCTCCACTTCACCGTTCACATCGAGGGCAACGCGGTGGACCCGGTGGTGTTCATGCGGTCGCGCGGGATCGACCTGGAGTCGGGGACGCGCATCACGCCCGTGCCGCTGACGGAGGACTGGTTGGAGGCTCAGGAGAAGCTCCGCTCCGGGGCGTACGCCCCGACGCCGACGCCCACGCCCACGCCCACGCCGACACCCACGCCGTCGCCGTCGCCCACGCCCACGCCGACACCCACGCCGTCGCCCACGCCCACCCCGACACCCACGCCGTCGCCCACGCCGACACCCACGCCGTCGCCGACACCCACGCCGTCGCCGACACCCACGCCGTCGCCGACACCCACGCCGTCGCCGACACCCACGCCGTCGCCGACACCCACCCCGTCGCCGACACCCACCCCGTCGCCGACACCCACGCCGTCGCCCACCCCGGACCCAGGCCCCGAGCCGAGCCCCGAGCCGAGCGCGACCGAACCGACGCCGACCCCGAGCGCGACCGCGGAGTGAGGCACGTCACAGGCTAAGTCGCCCCTTCGTTGTTGCAAGGTTAGGCAGTCCTTTGTAAGGATCGCCTCACCAACTTGTTTCAACGATGGAGCCCCGCATGCTCAAGTCTGTCCCGGCGCGCCGCCTGCTCGCGCTGACGATCGCGCCCGCCCTCTTCCTCGCCGCGTGCAGCAGCGGGGACTCGTCCGCCGACACCTCCGACTCCGCCGAGGGCACCGAGTCGAGCGCTGCCGCGGACGAGGACACCGAGGCCGTGACGATCACGGACAACTACGGTGAGGTGGAGGTCCCGGTGAACCCCGCCACGGTGGTGGCGCTGGACAACCACGTGTTCCAGACCCTCTCGGACTGGGACGTCGAGCTCGTGGCCGCGCCCAAGGGCATCATGGGGTCCGTGTGGCCGGAGTACACCGAGGACGAGTCGGTGGCCGACATCGGCAATCACGGCGAGCCCGACCTCGAGGCGATCATCGCCGCCTCGCCCGAGTTGATCATCGGCGGGTACCGCTTCCAAGGCCACTACGAGGACCTGGTCTCCCAGAACCCCGACTCCGTGGTGATCGACCTCGCACCGCGTGAGGGAGAGGACGAGGTGGCCGAGCTGAAGCGCCAGGCCACGGCCCTGGGGGAGATCTTCAGCCACCAGGACGAGGCCGCCGCCCTGAACGAGGAGTTGGACGCCGCCATCGCCGCCGCGAGCGAGAACTACAACGGCACCGACACCGTCGTGGGTCTGATCACCTCCGGGGGTGAGATCTCCTACAGCGCGCCCGGCACCGGTCGTAGCGTCGGCATGGTGTTCCCGGCCCTGGGGCTGAACGCCGCGATCGAGTCCGACGCCGAGGACCCCACCCACGGTGACGACATCTCGGTGGAGGCGATCGCCGAGGCCAACCCGGACTGGATCATCGTGCTGGACCGCGACGGCGCCGTGCCGCCGGAGGGTGAGTACGTCCCGGCCAGCGCCGTGATCGAGGACTCCGAGGCTCTCGCCGGCGTGAGCGCCGTCGAGAAGGGCCAGGTCATCGTGCTCGACCCCGCCTTCTACCTCACCGAGGACATCCAGTCCTACACCACGCTGTTCAACCAGATCGCGGATGCCTTCGGCTCTGCCTCCTGAGTCGCGGACTGCTGATACCGAGGTGAGCACGATCCAGGCGCGTGGCGCCGCACCCAGTTGGGTGCGGCGCCACGCGCTGCTGCTCGCAGCACTGGTCACCGCGGCCCTGGTCGTCGTCTCGTTGTTCGTCGGCGTCTACGACCTGAGCAGCGAGGGCGGCGGGGAGATGTTCCTCATCACCCGGGTGCCGCGCACGCTCGCACTCGTGCTCGCGGGCAGTGCGATGGCGGTCAGCGGCCTCGTGATGCAGCGCCTGACGCAGAACCGTTTCGTGGAGCCGACCACGAGCGGCACCACCGAGTGGGCCATGCTGGGGCTGCTGCTCGTGGTGATTCTCTGGCCGCAGGCGAGCCTGACGGTGCAGATGATCGCCTCGAGCCTGACCGCGTTCCTCGGCACGCTGGTCTTCATGGCGATCCTGCGCCGGATCCAGGTGCGCACCACCCTGGTGGTGCCCGTGGTCGGGATGATGCTCGGAGCGGTGGTATCCGCCTTCACCACCATGATCGCGTTCCAGACGAACTACCTGCAGATGCTGGGCACCTGGTTCATGGGTAGCTTCACCTCGGTGGTGCGGGGTCAGTACGAGGTGCTGTGGCTCGTGGCCGCCGTGATGCTGATGGTCATGCTCATGGCCGATCGCCTCACGGTCGTGGGCCTGGGTCGGGATGTGGCCACCACGGTCGGGGTGAACTACGAGCGCGTCCTGTTCGCCGGGACAGCGTTGGTGGCCCTGGCCACCGGGGTCACCACGGTGGTGGTCGGGTTCCTCCCGTTCGTCGGTCTGGTGGTCCCGAACATGGTCTCGATCCTGCGGGGCGACGACCTGCGCGCGACCACACCGTGGGTCGCGCTCGGCGGCATCGCCCTGGTCACCGCGTGCGACATCGTCGGGCGCCTGATCCGCTGGCCGTTCGAGGTGCCGGTCGCGATGGTGCTCGGCGTCGTGGGCGCCGTGGTGTTCATCGCGCTGGTCCTGAAGGGAGCCCGACGTGACTGACCTGGACACGAGCGCGGTCGAGGTCCGCGCACCCTCCGCTGCTCCCGCCGTGGCCGACCACCCGCCCCGCCGCCACCGGGTCCGTCAGGCCTGGCGCACACACCATGACGGCGCCGTGACGCTCATCGCGCTCGCGCTCGCGCTGGCATGCGCCGTGGGCATCCTCACCTGGGCGATCCCGGTTCCCCTCACCCACGCCGGGTTCCCCACGATCGTGGCGATACGGCTGGAGTCGGTGGCCACGATCGTGCTGGTCGGCGCCTCACAGGGCGTGGCCACACTGGTGTTCCAGACCCTGGTGGGCAACCGCATCCTCACCCCCGCCGTGCTCGGTTTCGACGCCCTGTACCGCCTCGTGCAGACCGCGCTGGTGTTCTTCCTCGGCTCGGCCGCACTCGCCGAGACCGACGGCCTGGTCAAGGTGGGCCTGCAGAGCGCGCTCATGGTGGCCTTCGCCACGATCCTGTACGGCTGGTTGTTCACCCGGCTGCGGCTGTCCCTGCACGTCACCCTGCTCGTGGGCATCGTGCTCGGCATGGCCTTCTCCTCCGCCGCCACCCTCATGCAGCGCATGCTCACCCCGAGCGAGTTCGACATCCTGGCCGCCCGCCTGTTCGGGAACATCTCCACCGCGGACGGTGCCTACCTGCCGTGGGCCGCGCTCGTGGTCGCCGGCGCGTGCGCGGTGCTGTGGCGTCGCCGCTACGTGCTCGACGTCGTCGCCCTGGGTCGCCAGACCGCCACCAGCCTGGGCGTGGCCTACCGCCGCGAGGTCCTGATCGTGCTGGTGCTGGTGGCGGTGCTGGTCTCGGTGTCGGTCTCGCTGGTGGGACCGATGACGTTCCTGGGGTTCATCGTGGCGATGCTGACCTACCAGCTGGTCCGGGAGCAGACCCACGCGCGGATGCTGCCCATGGCGGCCGTCCTGGGCACCCTGGCACTGCTGGCCGCCTACTTCGTGCTGCGCCACGTCTTCTACGCCGGCGGGCTGGTGACCGTGGTCATCGAACTCGTCGGCGGCACCCTGTTCCTGATCTACCTGCTGCGTAAGGGACTGCGATGATCGACCTCGAGGCCGTCTCCAAGAGCTACGGCGACGTGCACGCCCTGGGACCCGTGGACCTGCGGATCCCCTCCGGGGGCGTCACCGCCCTCGTGGGCCCGAACGGCGCCGGCAAGTCCACGATGCTGACCATCGTGGGCCGTCTGCTCGGCGCCGATGCCGGCACGGTGCGGGTGGGGGAGTGGGACGTGGCCACCACCAAGCCCCGCCAGCTCGCGCAGCACCTGGCGATCCTGCGGCAGGAGAACCAGATCGTGGCGCGGCTGACGGTCCGGCAGATCGTGGCGCTCGGCCGGTTCCCGCACTCCCAGGGGCGCCTGGACGCCGCGGACGCCGTGGCGATCGAGGGCGCACTGGAGTTCCTGGACCTCCTGGACCTGCAGGACCGGTACGTCGATGAGCTCTCCGGGGGCCAGCGGCAGCGCGCGTTCGTGGCGATGGTGCTGGCCCAGGAGACCGAGTACGTGCTCCTGGACGAGCCCCTGAACAACCTGGACATGCAGCACGCGGTGGCGATGATGCAGCGGCTGCGCCGCGCCGCGCTGGACCTGGGGCGCACGATCGTCGTCGTGGTGCACGACATCAACTTCGCCGCGGCCTATGCCGACCGCATCGTGGCGATGACGCAGGGGCAGGTGCGGCACATCGGCACGCCCGAGGAGATCATGACCCCCGAGGTGCTCTCCGAGGTCTTCAACACCCCGGTGGACGTGGTGCAGCACGGCGACCGGCGCGTCGCGGTGTACTGGTAGGACCGGGCAGGCTCAGGAGTGCCGGGCGAACTTGCGCGCCTGGTTCACCATCGCGACGGCGATCCACGCCCAGCGCCGGGGGTGACGCTCCGCGCGGTAGTACAGCGGGTTGGTCACGGCGCCGGCTCGGCGCAGCCGCCGCACCAGCGCCGCGGAGTCGGGTGCGTACCTGTGCAGCACCGCGAGAGGCACCACGGTGAACAGGTGCTCGTGTTCACCGGTGATGCGCTGCGCCGGAACCTTCTCCAGGTAGGCGTTGACGTACATCTCGGCGATGTCGTAGCCCGATGCGGTCACGGCATAGCCGCTGCGACCCACCCGCGGGTTCACCTCCAGCACCCGGTAGGTGCCCTCGGCGTCCCGCTTCAGGTCCACGTTGGCGAAGCCGGTCATACCGAGGTGGCGCAGCACGCGGATCACGTCCTCCAGCACCTGCTCCACGCCCGGGTGGGAGCCGGGGACCGTGACCTGTGCCACGGAGTTGCCCAGCGCTGTCGGCGTGTGCTCCTCCAGCAGCACCCGTCCCAGTTGCGCGAACCTGACGGCACCGTCGGGGTCCAGGAAGACGTTGACGGCGGCCATCGCATCATCCGCGCCGGGTACCCGTTCCTGCACACAGACCTGGCCGGTCATCCCCGCCGCTCCCATCCGGGCGAGCAGGTCGTGCAACGCGGCCAGGTCGTGCACCGTGTGCACCTTGGCCTGGCCCGGGTAGGACACCTCGTGCGCCGCGGCGGTGGAGGCCGGCTTCACGATCAGCGGGAAGTCCGCGGGTAGGTCGGCGGCCGCCGGTGCGCTCCCGGGCTCGACCACGAGGGTGGCGGGCGTCGCGACGCCGAGTTCAGCGCAGGCGTGCGCCAGGGCCGCCTTGTCCCCGACCCGCGTGACGATCTCGCGTGAGGCGTAGGGCACCAGCACATGACCCGGGCCCGCCTCGAGTTCCTCGCGGACCTCCAACAGGGTCGCCAGCCGCCAGTCCGCGCTGGCCAGCACCAGGTGCTGCGCACCGGGCTGCTCTGCCACGACGGCGCGCAGCGCAGCGAGCATGCCGGCCGGCTCGTCCAGGCCGTCGGTGATGCGCAGGTCCACCGCCACCGAGTCGCGCACGGGTCCGGTGGCCACACCGGCCAGCACGACGCTGCGCACGCCGTAGCGCTCGTGGAAGGTGCGGGCGGTCGCGTAGGCGCCGATGTCGCCGCCGAGGACGATCGGGCGCACGGGAGGAAGGGTCACGTCGGGAGCCTAGTCGGCGAGTGCGGCACCGCGAAGCACCGCGACGCCGTCCGGCGCCAGGTCGACTCCCGACCTCGCCTCCCGCCCCAGCGCGTTGGCGTCCCACCCCAGCAACAGCAGCCCCTCCAGGTGGACCACCTCCTCGCCGAGATTCACGGCTACCTGGACGCACTCGGCTCCCTGTCCGCGCTCCATCAGCAGCACCGGTCCGCTGACGCTGACCCGGGTGTCATGCGCTCCGTTGCTGCGAAGCGCGGCCAGATCCCGCCGCAGCATGATCAGGTCGCGATGCCACGCCAGCACCCGGGAGTGCATCCCGGTGGAACGCTCCTGCCAGCGCAGCACACTGCGCTGGAACGTGGCGGGATCCTGCGGGTCCGGGACCTCCACGTCGCTGGTCCACCCGTGGGAGGCGAACTCGCGGCGGCGGCCCTGCGTGACCGCGCGCCCCAGGTCCGGCTCCGGGTGGCTGGTGAAGAACTGGAACGGCGTGCTCGCCGCCCACTCCTCACCCATGAACAGCATCGGGGTGAACGGTGAACACAGCACGAGGGCCGCGGCGGCCGCAACCCGTCCCGGACTGAGGGAGGCGCTGGGCCGATCACCGGTGGCACGGTTGCCGATCTGGTCGTGGTTGGCGGCAAAGACCACGAAGCGGTCGCGGGGTACGTCACCCACGGGCCGGCCCCAGTCGCGGCCGCGGAAGGTGGAGTAGCCGCCGTCGTGCACGAACACCTCGGTCAGGGCCTTGGCCATCACCTCACCCGAGCCGAAGTCCACGTAGTACCCCGCGCGTTCGCCGGTGAGCCAGGCGTGCAGGGCGTGATGGACGTCGTCGGCCCATTGCGCCTGCATGCCGCGGCCGCCCTCGGCGGTGGGCGTCACCATGATCACGTCGTTGAGGTCGGACTCGGCGATCAGCGTGAGGGGGCGGCCGACCTCCTCGGCGAGGTCCGCCACCCGGTCGGCGAGTTCTGCCAGGACGTGCCGTGGGGAGTCGTCGACCAGGGCATGCACCGCGTCCAGGCGCAGCGCATCGACGTGGAAGTCCCGCAACCAGGACAGCGCCGAACCAATGAGGAACTCCCGCACCTCACGGCTGCCGGGCTGGTCCAGGTTCACGGCGCTGCCCCAGGGCGTCTCGTGGGCGTCGGTGAAGTACGGGCCGAACTCGCCGAGGTAGTTGCCCGAGGGGCCCAGGTGATTGTGGACCACGTCCAGGCACACCGCCAGGCCCCGCGCGTGGGCGGCGTCCACGAACGCCTGCAGGGCAGCGGGCCCGCCGTAGGCCTCGTGCACCGCCCACAGCGCCACGCCGTCATACCCCCACCCGCGAGGGCCGTTGAACGCCGCGAGCGGCATGAGCTCGACCACCTCGATGCCCAGATCCACCAGGTGATCGAGCCGCTCGATCGCGGCGTGCAGGGTGCCGCCGGGCGTGAAGGTGCCCACGTGCAGTTCGTAGGTGACCGCGCCGCGGGCGTCGCGGCCCGCCCAGGACCCGTCCCGCCAGGCGTGGGCCGAGGGGTCGAAGACCCGCGAGGCGGCATGGACGCCGTGCGGCTGCCACCGGCTTCGGGGGTCGGGCCGCGCGTCGCCGCCGTCCAACCGGAAGGCGTAGTCGGTGCCCGGGTCGAGCACGGGACCCCGGAACCACCCGTCCGCCTCGGGCACCATCGGCGTCTCGGTATCGCCGGTCACCAGGGTGACCTCGCTCGCCGTGGGCGCCCAGACGCTGATCGCGGTCATCGCCGGGCCACCAGGAACGCCACGGGGGAGGTGGTCAGGATCTCCTCCAGCGGCACCGAGCCGCCGGGGAAGGCGAGGTCCGGGTATCGCGGGTCCACCCACGTCGCCCCGTCCGGGAGGACCACCTGGGCCCCGCGCCAGCCGCCGACGCGCGCCAGGGCGGCCGGGTGGCGGGTGACGAGCGTGACCGCGTGGGGTTCGCCGTCCAGCTCTCGGGCGTAGGCGACGGCGTGGCCGGAGGAGATCGGCAGGGGCCGGTATCCCGCTCGCTCGCCGACGAAGGCCTCGGGGGCCGCGCGCCGCGCCCGCAGCACCGCGGCGAGAAGCTGCAGCTTCTCCTCTCCGAGAGTGGTGGGGTTCTCCCGCTCCAGGCGCGCCAGCATGGCGTGGAGCGCCTCGTGGTCCACCGGGCGCCGGTTGTCCGGGTCCACCAGGGCGATGGAGGTGGTCTCCGTGCCCTGATAAACGTCGGCGACACCGGGAAGGGTGAGTTGCAGCAGGGCCTGGGCCAGGGTGGCGGCCCGCACGGAGGTGGCGGTGCGCGTCACCCAGCGTTCCATGAGCGCCGCGACGTCCCCATCCGCCAGGACCCGTTCGGCGAACCGCATCATCCTGCCCTCGCGCGCGCCGTCGGACTCGGTCCAGGTGGTCCAGTCCTTCGCCTCCCGCGCGGCCTTGAGCAGGTACCCGGTGAGTCGGTCCGCGGCGAGGGGGCCCTCCTCGGTCCAGGTGCCGGCGAGGGTCTGCCACAGCAGGTTCTCGGTGCGGGGGTGCAACCCGCTGGGGCGGAAGTGGGCCGTGGCGGCCCGGAGCGCGGCCACGAGGTCCCGCCACGACTCGGCGTGCTCCGAGAGCACCCCGATCCGGGCGCGCACATCGGCGCCGCGCTTGGTGTCGTGGGTGGTGCCCGCGGTCATGCTCGTGGGCCACCGCTGCTGCATCCGACCCGCCCACGCGTGCAACTGGTCCGGGGCGATCGCGAAGCTGCTGGGTGAGGAGCCGACCTCGCACAGGCTCGTCAGGTGGGTCCACCGGTAGAACGTGGTGTCCTCCACGCCCTTGGCCATCACGGCGCCGCACACCTGCTGGTAGCGCACGATGATCTCGTCCCGGCGGGGCTCACGGGCCTTGCCGGCGCTGCCCACCTCACGGCCGAGCAGCAGGTCGACGACGACGGACAGCGTGTCGCCGCGCTCGCCCGAGAGCATCGCGGCCGCCCGCTCGGCGGTCTCCATGATCACCGCGGTCTCGTCGGGGTGGTTCTCGCCCGGCACGATGTAGGCGCGGTAGCGGTCCATCGCCACCACCATCGCCTTGACGCAGTCCAGCAGCGCGCGCCAGGTGTGGTCGCGCAGCCGGATGTCGTCGGCGCAGACCTCGGCGATGAGCTGGGCCAGGCGGTGCACCTCGGTGTACAAGGAGTCCTCGAGCACCTGCTCCTTGCTCGCCGCCACCAGCGCGGGGTAGGCCATCAGGTCATCGCCTGCGATCTGCTGCATGGTGGCGGCCAGCGGCCCGGACCCGGCCGGGTCGGTCAGCACCTGGTTGATGCGCCACGCGGCGTCGTACCCGGTGGTGCCGGCCACCGGCCAGTCGGAGGGCAGTTCCTCGTGGGGTTCGAGGATCTTCTCGGCCACGATCCAGGCGCCGCCGGTGGCCTCCCAGAGGCGGCGCAGGTAGCCCCGGGGGTCGGCGAGGCCATCCGGGTGGTCCACACGCAGGCCGTCGACCAGGCCGCTGCGCACGAGGTCGACGACGAGGGCGTGCGTGGCCTCGAACACCTCCTCGTCCTCCACTCGCACCGCCACGAGGGTGCCGACGTCGAAGAACCGGCGGTAGTTGAGTTCCTCGGCGGCCACCCGCCAGTAGGCCAGCCGATAGTGCTGACGTTGCAGCAACTGGGTGAGCGGCAGTGCCTCGGTGCCGGCCCGCACCGGCAGCACGTGGTCGAAGTAGCGCAGCACGGTCGTCAGCCCCCGGCCCGGGACCTCGATCTCCTCCAGGCTGATCTCGTCGCGGGCGAGCACCGCCCCGATGCGATCGCCCAGCAGCGGCATCAACAGGGTGTCGGAGGAGTCCCACTCCACGTCGAACCAGGAGGCGTAGGGGGACTCGCGCCCCTCGGACAGCACCGACCACAGCGCCGCGTTGTGCCAGGCGGGGGTGGGGACGGCCATGTGGTTGGGCACGATGTCCAGCACCACACCCATGCCGGCGGCGTGCGCGGCATGGCACAGCCGCTCCAGCCCGGCGCGGCCGCCCATCACCTCGCTGACCGTGGCGTGGTCCACCACGTCGTAGCCGTGCGTGGAGCCGGGTGCCGCGGTCAGCACGGGGGAGAGGTACAGGTCCGTCACGCCCAGCTCGTGCAGGTAGGGCAGGAGTCCGCGGGCGGCATCGAAGCTGAGGTCCGGCCCGAGCTGCAGGCGGTAGGTGGAGACCGGGGTGCGCCCCATCAGGCGTCACCTTCCCCGGCGTCGTCCCCGGCCGCAGCCGACGCCGCGATCGGGTCGGTGGCCCGGATGACCTCACCGGTCACGGTCGGGTCGGTGGCGGAGACGGCGACCTTCGGGGTGGTGATGTCCTCGTCCTCGCTCGGGCGGGAGAGCACCACGAGCGTGAAGGCCGAGAGGGTCAGGGTGCTCCCGGCGGCGAAGGTGTGCCAGTCCTCGATCGTGTGGTCGGTGTCCAACACCCCGGTCCACGCCTTGCCGTAGGCGCTCTCCGGCAGCGTGACCTCCACGGGCTCCGCACCGGCGTTGAACAGCAGCAGGAAGGAGTCGTCCAGGATCGGGTTGCCGCGCTCGTCCGGTTCGTTGATGGCGTCACCGTTGAGGAAGACCATGAGCGCGCGGGCGTAGGTGGTGTCCCATTCCTCGGGTGTCATCTGGGTGCCCGCCGGAGTGAACCAGATGATGTCCTGCGCCGGGTCGCCGTCCACGTCCTGGGTGCTCCCGGCGAAGAACCGGCGGCGGTGGAAGACCGGGTGCTCGCGCCGCAGCGCGATCACCTTGCTGGTGAACTGCAGCAGCGAGGCATTCTCCTCGCTCAGGTCCCAGTCCATCCAGGAGATCTCGTTGTCCTGGCAGTAGACATTGTTGTTCCCGCCCTGGGTACGGCCGATCTCGTCGCCGTGGGAGAGCATCGGGATGCCCTGGGACAGCAGCAGCGTGGCGAGGAAGGATCGTTGGCGCCGGCCGCGCAGCTCACGGACCGCCAGGTCGTCCGTGGGCCCCTCGGCCCCGGAGTTCCAGGACCGGTTGTGGCTCTCGCCGTCGCGTCCGTCCTCGCCGTTGGCCTCGTTGTGCTTGGAGTTGTAGGAGACCAGGTCCGCCAGCGTGAAGCCGTCGTGCGCCGTGATGAAGTTGATCGAGGCCATCGGCTTGCGCCCCGTGTGCTCGTACAGGTCGGCCGACCCGGCCAGGCGCATCGCGAACTCGCCCAGGGTGGAGGGTTCGCTGCGCCAGAAGTCGCGCACCGTGTCGCGGTACTGCCCGTTCCACTCCGTCCACAACGGGGGGAACCCGCCCACCTGGTATCCGCCGTCACCGAGGTCCCACGGCTCGGCGATGAGCTTGACCTGGGAGATCACCGGGTCCTGGTGCACGATGTCGAAGAACGCCGAGAGCCGATCCACCTCGTGGAACTGGCGGGCGAGGGTGGCTGCGAGGTCGAACCGGAACCCGTCCACGTGCATCTCGGTGACCCAGTACCGCAGCGAGTCCATGATGAGTTGCAGCACCGCGGGGGAGCGCATCAGCAGGGAGTTGCCGGTCCCGGTGGTGTCGAAGTAGTAGCGCTTGTCCTCGTCCACCAGCCGGTAGTACGCGGGATTGTCGATGCCCCGGAAGGACAGGCTCGGACCGAGCTGGTTGCCCTCGGCGGTGTGGTTGTAGACCACGTCGAGGATCACCTCGATGTCCGCCTCGTGCATCGCCTTGACGAGGGCCTTGAACTCCTGCACCTGCTCCCCGCGGGTGCCGTAGGCGGCGTAGGCGTTGTGCGGGGCGAAGAACCCGATGGTGTTGTAGCCCCAGTAGTTCGCCAGCCCCTTGTCCTGCAGCGTGGAGTCGTTGACGAACTGGTGCACCGGCATCAACTCCAGGGAGGTGACGCCCAGGTCCTTCAGGTGGGCGATGATCGCCGGGTGGGCCATGCCGGCGTAGGTCCCGCGGATCTCCTCCGGAACCTCGGGGTGCCGTTGTGACATCCCCTTGACGTGGCTCTCGTAGATCACGCTGCGGTGCAGTTCGTGTGCCGGGGGGTGATCGTGGCCCCATGCGAAGAACGGGTTGTGCACCACCGAGGTCATGGTGTGGGCGCGGGAGTCCAGGTCGTTGATCTCGCCCTCACCGGGCTGGTCGCCGAAGTAGTAGGAGTGCAGCGACTCGTCACCGTCCACGGTGCCGTCGAACGCCTTCGCGTACGGGTCCAGGAGGAACTTCGCCGGGTTGCACCACAGCCCAGCGGCCGGGTCGTAGGGGCCGTGCACCCGGTATCCGTAGCGCTGGCCGGGGGAGACCCCGGGCAGGTAGGCGTGCCAGACGTGGGCATCGACCTCGGTGAGTTCGATGCGTTCCTCGGTGTCGTCGTCGTCCACGAGACACAGCTCCACGCGTTCCGCCACGGAGGAGAACAGTGCGAAGTTGGTGCCGGTGCCGTCGTAGGTCGCACCGAGCGGGTAGGGGTGGCCGGGCCAGATCTGCATGGGTGCAACTGTCCCACGCTCTGCCCCGCCTGTCAGGAAGACGCGGCGGCGTTCGCTACCGGGGGACGGCCGCGATCACCTCACGCAGGCGTGCCAAGGACTCCTCGTCCCACCCCGGCGCCTGGGTCGCCCAGTGCCAGGCATCCACGTACTCCCCGGCGTAGTGGTGCCCGTAACCCGCGGGGATCACCCCGGAGTCGGAGTTCATCATGTCGGCGAACAATTGGATCCCGGTCACGGCGGGCCACCACCGGATCCCGGGCAGCACGTCCTGGCCCGGCTGCTCGCGGTACCAGTCCTCGCGGCGCCACGCGGCGGGCCACCACCAGCGCACCACACCGTCGCTGGGGTGCTGCAGGTAGACGACCCGTGGCGACTCGCCCGGACCCAGCGCCGCCAGTCCCTGGTCGCCGTGGTTGCGGGTCGCCCACCGCACATGGCGTCCGCCGTCCAGCACCGGGTGGACCTGGGTGGAACCGGCATCGCGCTGCGCGGTCAGGGCGCCGGCCAGCGGCGTGAACCGCGGCGAGCCCGCCCACACCGCGCCGTCGACCCGGCCCCGCAGGTCCTCCAGGCCGCGGAATGGGCCCTGGCTGCCGTAGGCGCCGAGGGAGAGACCGAAGAGCATCAGGAGCGGGCGCCGATCGGGCGGGAGGGCGGCCCAGCGCTCGTGCACGGCCTCGAACAGCACCCGCCCGGCACGCTCGGGTTCGGCGAGGTTCAGCACCAGCTGCACCCAGCTCGGGTCCACCGAGTACTGCATCGCCGCGATGGCGGTGTCGCCGTCGTTGAGGTACTCCAGGGCGGCGCTCGCGCAGCCGTCCACCCACCCGGTCCCGGTGGGGGTGACGACCGCGAGCACCCGCCGGTCCCACGCCCCGGTGCGGTCCAGTTCGGCCAGGAGGGTCTGCGCGAGTTCGTGCAGGTCCGCGGCCAGCACGCTGCGCCCCTGGACCGGCAGCGCGGCGTAGACCCGGATCGGGTCACGGGCCATGCGGCCGGTGACGGCGGCGATCTCGTCCGCGCTCGGTCCCCCGGAGACGAAGCGTCGGCCCTCGTACCCCACCTGCTCCCAGGAGACCAAGGAGGCGGGGGAGCCGGAGCGCTCCGGCGCGGTCGGTGGCTCCCCAGGTGGCATCTTGGTGCCGGAGATCGTGGCGTACATGCCGGTGATCACCTTGCCGAGCACCTCGTTGATCCCCGCGCGCAGGGCCAGGGCGCAGCCGGCCAGGTAGATCACCTCACCCGCCACGGCGGCCACCGGGTGGGAGATCCATCTCTCCAGCGTGGTGTCCAGCGCCCGGATGCGACGCCTGGCCCCGCGCTGGATGAGGAGTGGGGTGGTGAAGGCGGCGAGCGAGAGCGGGAGCGCCGTGAGGAGGTGGGCGCCGTCGTGGTTGCGTCCCCACAGTGCGGCGCGCTGCCTCTCGAAGCGGTGCCCGGTCACCAGCGCTCCCGCGGTGGTGGCCACGAGGCCGGCGACGGCGAGGTTGCGCACCACGGAGCGGGTCGCCTCGGCGGGTGTGAGCCGGGGCAGCGCCCATTGCGCGACCTGGCTGCCGCGGGTGCCCGCCCAGTACCCGACCATCATCGAGACGCCCGTCACCACGGACTGGGTCTGCCAGGTGCGGGGCGCCAGCGTCGGGCGCGAGGAGGCCCAGGAGGCAGCGGATGCGACGGTGAGGCCCGTCGCACTCAACGAGGCGGGGAAGTCACGCACGGCACGGGCGGCGGCGCGCAGGGGGGAGGCGAGTCGGGGGCGCACCCCGACATGGTGACATGGCACGGCGCCGCGTGCTCGGTCACCGCTCGATGGTGTGCACCAGGTCGCGCAGCTCGGCGAGGCTCGCGTCGTCCCAGCCCTCGGGGGTGGTCACCCACACCCAGGCATCCACCCACTCCTCGCCGTAGTTGTGCCCGTAGCCCAGCGGCACCGTGGGGGATCCCGCCACGAACATGTCGCCCATCACCTGCATCCCGGTGATCAGCGGGTACCACCGGATGCCCGGCAGCACGTCCTGCCCGGGGGGCTCGGTGAACCAGGGATCACGGTTCCAGGCGACGTCCCACCACCACCACACCACGCCGTCGCTGGGGTGCTGGACGTAGGCGACGCGGGCCTGCCACTCCTGGCCGTCCGCGGGCGCCTCGCGCTGCCACTGCACCTCGGCGAGCTGGTCCCCGCCGTTCCCGGTGAACCACCGCACGCTCTCCTCCTGCCCGATGACCGGATGGATCTGCGGGGAGCCCGCCACGCGGGTCTCGGCGATGTCGTTGCGCAGCTCGGTGAACTTCGGGGTGCCCACCCACACGGCGCCCGAGGCACGGTCGGTGAGGGCGGCCAAGGAGGTGAACGCCTCCTGGCTCCCGAAGGACCCGAGCGAGATGCCGAACGGGACCAGGAGGGGACGCTGGTCCTCGGGCAGTTGCGCCCAGCGCGTGGCGACGGCGTCGAACAGGATCTGCCCGGCCTGTGCCGGGCGGTCCAGATCCGTCACCAGCTGCACCCAGCTGGGGTTGACGGAGTACTGCATCGTGGCCACGGCGGTGTCACCCTCGTGCAGGTACTCCAGCGTGGCCGCGGAGATCGGGTCCACCCAACCGGTCCCGGTGGTGGTGGCCACGGCCAGGACCTCCCGATCCCACGCCCCGGTGCGGTCCAGCTCGGCCACGACGGCGTCGGCCACCTCCTGCAGGTCGGCGTCCAGGAGCGGCCCCGATGCCGTGGCCAGGCCCGCGTACACCCGGATCGGTTCGAGCGCGGGGCGCCCGGTCACCTCGGTGATCTCCTGCGCGCTGGGGCCGTCGGAGACGAAGTGGCGACCCTCGTAGCCCAGGTCCTCCCATGCGACGAGGGACTGCGGCGACCCGGAGCGCTCGGGTTCCTGCGGCTGCTGCGCGCCGTGCGGTGTGGTGGCGTCCCGCGCCAGGAACGAGCGCGTCAGCCCGTCCAGGACCACGGTGGTGAAGGCGCCGCTGATCACGGCTACGGTGCCGCCCACGATGAGGGCGAAGCTCAGCGTGGCCGCCACCGGGCGCGGGAGGTGCCGGGCCAGGAGACGACCCAGGGCCCGGATGCCGCGCCTGATGGCGCGCCCGAGGAGCAGCAGCAGCGCGAACAGCAGCAGGGAACCCGCCACGATCGTCACCACGTGCCCGCCCGCCGTGGGCTCCAGGCCCCACAGCAGGGCCTGCCGGCGCTGGGAGGCGGCTCCGGTCACCGTGGTGACCACGGCGACCACACCGAGCACGACCAGGAGCGCGCGCTGCACGGCAGGGCGCCACCGCGGCGGCAGCACCCGGGCGAGCCCGAGCCGTCGCAGCAGCGCGCGTGCGGCCACGCCCACCACGTAACCCACCAGCAGCGCGAGAGCGGAGATCACCGCGGAGAAGATCCAGCCGCGGGGGATCAGGGAGGGCTGGGTGGAGGCGGCGAACGCGAGCGTGCCGACCGCGAGCCCCGGCACCGACAAGGAGCGCAGGAAGTCCACCAGGGCCCGCGCGAGGGTCTGCAGTGCGGCCATCACCATCCCGATCGCTCGTAGTCCTTGAGGAACACCCCGTGCAGCAGCTCCCCGGCCTCACCCCGCACGATCGGGTCATAGACCCGGGCGGCGCCGTCCACCAGGTCCAGGGGTGCGTGGAAGCCCTCCTCGGCCAACCGCAGCTTGGTGGTGTGCGGCCGTTCGTCGGTGATCCACCCGGTGTCGACACTGGTCATGTAGATGCCCTGCTCGGCCAGCTCGCCCGCGCTGGTGCGGGTGAGCATGTTGACCGCGGCCTTGGCCATGTTGGTGTGCGGGTGTCCGGCGCCCTTGTACCCGCGGGAGAAGACCCCCTCCATGGCGGAGACATTGACCACGTAGGCGCGACCGCGCCGCCTGGCCGCCGCGGCGAGGTTGCCGTGCAGACGTGAGAGCAGGATGAACGGCGCCGTGGAGTTGCACAACTGCACCTCCAGCAGCTCCATCGCATCGACCTGCTCCACGCTCGCGACCCAGGAGTTGTGCGACACCTCGTCGGGAAGCAGGCCCCCGGCGTCGATGGCGGTGCCCTCCCGGTGCCGCTGCAGCGAGGCGCTCGCGGCGTGGGTGGCCACGCTCGTCAGCGATCGCGCGAGGTCCGCGGGAGCGAGATCGTGACGCGGCAGATCGCTGATCGCGCCGGCCAACATGGCGGGGTGGGCGTCGCTGCTGCGTTCCAGGGCGAGCACCGGTACATCGGGGTCATCGGGCAGGTCGATGAGCTCGGCCTCGCTCAACCGTGAGTAGGCGCCGGGGGAGCGGCGCACGGTCTGCGCGGCGTTGTTGATGAGGATGTCCAGCTCTCCGGCGGCGCCGACGTGGTCGGCCAGGGTGGCCACCTGGGCGGGGTCGCGCAGGTCGATCCCGACCACGCGCAGTCGGTGCAGCCAGTCCGCGGAGTCCGCCATGGCCGCGAACCGCCGGGTGGCGTCCTTCGGGAACCGCGTGGTGATGGTCAGGTCGGCGCCGTCGCGCAGCAGTCGCAGGGCGATGTACATGCCGATCTTCGCGCGGCCGCCGGTCAGCAGGGCGCGCCGCCCGGTCAGGTCCGCGCGGGCGTCCCGCTTGGCGTGGTTGAGCGCGGCACAACGGGGGCAGAGCTGGTGGTAGAACCAGTCCACCCGGGTGTAGGGCTGCTTGCAGATGTAGCAGGGCTGGGGGCGGCGCAGGGTGCCGGCGGAGGCGCCCGGCGCGGCGGTGGCGCTCGGGAGCAGGCCGGCCGTCTCGTCGTCGATCCGCCCGGGGCTCGCGGTCGCGGTGGCGGCGAAGACGGCGGCGTCGTGCGCCAGCAGGTCCTTGCGGCGCTCGTCCCGGCGGACCTTCTTCGCCAGCTTGTACAGCCCCGACGTCGCCCGGCGGGCGGCGATCTGGTCGGGGTGGTCCGACGGGAGGTGCGCGACCTGCTGCGCGACGCGCAGGAAGACCGCCATGTCGGCAGGGTCGATACCGGCGGCGGGGGTGGGCGTGGGAGCGCCAGGGGTGGTCATGGGAGGGCCTCCTGCAGGCGGGCGCGGTGGGCGTGGGCCCGTCCCGGCGCCCGGAACGGTCCCGCCCATGGTAGGCGAGGTGCGGGACCGCTACCTGCCGCTACCTGCCACGAGGTGGGCCGCGTAGCGTGGTGCACCGGGTCCCCGCAGGGGGACGGGAAGGGAAGGACCAGTGACGCACGAGGCTCGCCGCACCCCGATGTCCGCGCTGCGCGCGGTCGGCCGACGCGGCCCCGCGACCGGGTCACCGCCGGTCGGGCGGGTCCTGACGCGCACGGTTGCGGGCCCCATGACGCTGTCCCTCTACCCCGACCCGACCCGGGAGAGGGTCGCCGAACTCGGCGCGGCCTGGGACCTGCACCCGGTGCTCCTGGAGGACCTGCACACCGGGCACCAGCGGCCCAAACTCGAACGGCACGGCCAGGACCTGTTCCTCGTGGTGCGCTCCGCCCGCTACCTCGATGCGACCGAGGAGATCGCCCTGGAGGAGTTCCATCTCCTGCTGCGCCCGGGGGCCGTGGCGGTGCTGTGCCAGGACGGCCGGTGGATCGACGGCACCGATGCGCACGCGATGGACCCGGAGGGCAGCGACCCGGCCAGCCGCCGGATCGCCGCCTTGCTCGCCGATGACGACCTGCTGCGGCTGGGCCCGCGGGCCGTGGCCTACCGGTTCCTGGACGCCGTCGTGGATGCCTACCTCCCGGTGCTGCGCGGCCTGGTGGTGGACAAGGAGCAGATCGAGCGCCAGGTGTTCACCGGGGACCCGGCGGCCACCGAGCGCATCTACCGCCTCAGCCAGGAGGTGGTGGAACTGCAGCAGGCCAGCACCGGGCTCGCGGACGTGCTCGAGGCCTTCCGCGACGTGAGCCGCCAGGCGGTGGACGGCGCGGCCGCCGACGGCGAGGACCCCCTGGCGGCCTACCTGGAGGACGTCGCCGATCACCTCGCCCGCGTCAACGACCAGGTGGCCGATCTGCGCGAGGCGCTCACCCAGATCCTCACCGTGAACGCCACCATCGTGGCGCAGCGGCAGAACGAGGACATGAAGAAGATCTCCGGCTGGGCGGCCATCCTGTTCGCGCCCACCCTGGTGGCGGCGATCTATGGCATGAACTTCGACCGCATGCCGGAACTCGCCTGGCCCTGGGGCTACCCGTTCGCGATGGTGGGCATGGTCGCGTTCTCGGTGATCCTGTACGTCGTCTTCCGTCGGCGCCGGTGGATGTGAGCGCGTGGGCGCTCGCGCCCGAGACCCGCGACCTGCCCGCCGCCGCGGGCCTCGGCGAGGTGCGTGCCGCCCTGGCGCGCAGCGGGACCGCTCTGCTGCAGGCGCCCCCGGGCAGCGGGAAGACGACCCTGCTGCCGCCCGCGCTCGCCGGGCACCTCGCGGACCTGCGGCGCGGCGAGGAGCGCGTGGTGGTCACCCAGCCGCGCCGGGTGGCCGCGCGGGCCGCGGCGCGGCGCATCGCCGCGGTGACCGGCACCACCCTGGGGCAGGAGGTCGGCTTTGCCGTGCGGGGCGAGCGGGTGGGAGGTCGCCACACCCGGATCGAGGTGGTCACCACCGGGGTGCTGCTGCGCCGGCTCCAGCGTGACCCCGCCCTCGAGGGCGTCGGCGCGGTCATGCTGGACGAGGTCCACGAACGCACCCTCGAGGCCGATCTGGTCTCGGCGATGCTGCGGGAGGTGCGCGAGGCGCTGCGGCCCGATCTCGCCGTCGTGGCGGCCTCGGCCACACCGGCGACGGCGGCCTTGCAGCGCGTGTGGGGAACCGGCGCGGACCTGCCCGTGATCGTGGTGCCGGGTAGCCCGCACCCGCTGCAGGTGCGATGGCACCCGGGCCCCGCGGTGCGCCACGACGAGCGGGGCATGACCCGCGCCGCCCTGGACCACGTGGTGGGGGTGACCTGCCGTGCGGCGGCCGAGGCCGAGGGGGACGTCCTGGTGTTCCTCCCGGGCGTGGCGGAGGTGGACCGGGCGGCGCGATCCCTGCTCGACCGCCTCCCCGGGATCCGGGTCGAGCGCCTGCACGGCCGGCTCGACCCGCGCGAACAGGATCGGGTGCTGGCGCGCGCCGACGTCCGCCGCATCGTCGTGGCCACGCCCGTGGCGGAGTCCTCCCTCACCGTGCCGGGCGTCCGGGTGGTGGTGGACAGCGGGCTCGTGCGGGTGCCGCGACTGGATAGACGCCGAGACCTCGCCAGGCTCGAGACGATCGCGGCCTCCCGGGCCTCGGCCGAGCAGCGCGCGGGTCGGGCGGCGCGCGAGGCGCCGGGCGTTGTCTACCGCACCTGGTCGCCCGAGCAGCACGGCACGCTGCCCGAGCACCCCGCACCCGAGATCGCGACGGCGGACCTGGCGACCTTCGCGTTGCAGGCGAGGGCGTGGAGCCGGGGCGGAGCCCGCGACCTGGTGCTGCCCGACGACCCGCCCGAGCACGCGTTGCAGCACGCGGAGCGTGTGCTGGTGGATCTCGGTGCCCTGGCCGCAGACGGCACCGACGGCACCGACGGCACTGCACAGGACGCGCTGAGGATCACCCCGCGGGGCCACAGCATGCTGCGGCTGCCGTTGGAGGTCCGTCTGGCCCGGGCGGCGCTGGATGCGGTGGGCCGGCTCGGATCGCGGGTGACCGCGGAGATCGTGGCCGCGCTGGCTGAGGAGGTGCGGTCCCCCGGGGCCGACCTCGTGCGGCGCCTGGGAGAGTTGCGTCGGGAGGCGCCCGTGTCCTGGCGTCGCAGCCGGGAGGACCTCGAGCGGGCGCTGGATCGCCTCGGAGGAGACCGGAGGGAGCCGGGACTCGCCGTCATGGGATCGCAGGACGACGCGGCCGTGGGCCTGGTGGTCGCCCTCGCCCACCCGGAGCGCATCGCGCGCAGCCGCGGGGAGGGGAGGTACCTGCTGGCCTCGGGCGCGGGATGCCACGTGGATGCGCGCTCGCCCCTGCGCGAGGAGGAATGGCTGGCCGTCGCGGATGCCGACGACTCCCGTGGCGCCGATGCCCTGGTGCGCTCCGCCGTCCCGATCGATGGCGCGATCGCGCAGGAGGCCGGGGCCGCGTTGCGCCACACGTTCTCCCAGGTGGTCGTGCAGGAGGGCCGGATCGTGGCGCGCGAGGTGGAGGCGCTCGGTGCCATCCGGGTGCGTGAGCGACCGATCAGCCGACCTGATCCGCAGCAGGTGCAGGAGGTGCTCAGGGACTACCTGCGGGCCGAGGGCCTCGACCGGCTCCCGTGGCCACCCGCCGCACGCGAGCTGCGGCAGCGGATGGCCTTCCTGCACGCCGCGATCGGGGAGCCCTGGCCGGCCGTCGACGACGAGGCGCTCCTGGCCGCGCTGACCACCTCGGTTGCTCCGGTGCGTCGCGTGGCGGAGGTGGACACGCTCGCCGGCCTGCGCGCCCTCCTGCCGTGGCCCGAGGCGGCGCGACTGGAGGAACTGGCCCCCACCCACCTCGACCTGCCCTCGGGGCGCCGCGCGCGCCTGACCTACGACGGTGACCGACCGATCCTCGCGGTGGCCGTGCAGCACGCGTTCGGGCTGCGTACCACGCCGCTGCTGGCGGGCGGTCGGGTGCCGGTGGTGGTGCACCTGCTCTCCCCGGCGGGGCGGCCGGCGGCCATCACCAGCGATCTCGCCGGGTTCTGGGAGTCGGGTTACCGCGCAGTACGCGCCGACCTGCGCGGACGCTACCCCAAGCACGCCTGGCCGGAGCGCCCCTAGCGCCGGGGGCTACGGCGCCGGGAGATCGGTCACCTCCACCGGGACCACCGTCAGTTCCAGGCCGACGGGATCCCGGAATCCCTCCTGCAGGGAGGCGAGCAGTTCCTCGGCCGAGGGCGGCTGCCCGGGCCCGGTGATCGTGACCTGGACGGTGCCATCGGTCACGGCCACGTCGGCCAGGGTGAACGCCGAGTCCTCGCCGAGCCAGGCGGTCACCGTCGCCGAGGCGTTGCGGGCGTGGGTCTCGGACTGCAGTAGGCCCTCGGAGGTGGCCATCAGCGGCACGAGGATGACCCCGGCGCCCACCACGAACGGGGCGACGGTCTTGATGATCTGCGCCGGGCGGTGGTGCAGCGCGTACGGCCGCGCGAAACCCGTCAGCACGAACGTGAGCGAGGCGGAGAGCACGATCGCGACGAAGTTGGTCAGGAACAGCAGCGCGGCGCCGCCGGCGTCGGCGAACTGGCCGCCGTTGATGCAGATTCCGACCACCGCGAGCGGCGGGACGAGCGCGACGGCGATGGCGACACCGGCGATCCCGCTGGCGACGCGGGCGTTCACGGTGGCGAACGCGCCGGCGGCGCCGGCGGCCAGGGCGATGAGCATGTCGATCGTGTTGGGGGAGACCCGGGAGACGATCTGGGAGTTCGTGGCGAAGGAGATCGCCACGGGCGACCAGGCGGCCACACCGTAGGCGAGGGTGATCGCGGCGAGCGCGCCGGAGGTCACGAGCGCGGCGGAGGACAGCGCCCGGCGCCCCCACCCGTTCACCAGTGCTCCCGCCAGGCCCAGGATCGGGGTCATCAACGGCGCCACGAGCATGGCGCCGATGATCACGGCGGTGGAGTCGGCGAGCACGGCGAAGGAGGCGATCGCGACCGAGAGCAGCATCACCCACCAGGTTCCGAGCTTGGTGCGGCGGTTGGGTTCCTCGAAGTACAGGGTGGCGGCCTGGGCGGTGCGCTCCCGGCGCCCGATGTCCGATCCGACGATCCAGTCCCAGACCACCGCGGGGATGGATGCGGTGGCGCCGTCGAGAGCATCGGTGCCGTCGGTGCGCTGCGCGGGGCCGCGCAGGCTCCACGCGATCATGATCACGCCGGTCACCAGAGCCCCGAGCGCGGCCGTGACGATCGCGGCGGAGACCACCGACTCCGGCACCGTGACCGAGAGCACCCCGATGACGACGGCGACCCCGCCCTGGGCCAGGCGCAGGGCCGGGTCCTGGGTGCGGCGGTTGAGGATCGCCGAGATCACGGAGATCAGGCCGCGGATGCCGACGTAGACCCCGATCACGCCGCCGATCAGCGGAAGGGTGAGGCGGCCGGCTCCGGTGAGGGTGAGCACCACCATGAAGGCGGCGAACAGCAGCGCCGCGAGGCCGCGTGCGGCGGCGAGGGAGCGCCGGATCCGGCGGCCGAACCGGCGTCGACCGGTGACGGCGTAGCTCAGGTCGACCAGGCCGCTCAGGGCGAGCAGGACGATCACGACGACGGTCATCGTCACCGTCGTGGCGTTCGGTAGCAGCAGCACGATCGTGCCCGCGATCGCCGCGAGCAGCCCGCGCAGTGCCACGGGGTCGGCAAAGACGGTTCGGGTGGCGTGGGCGAGCGGCGCGGCGCGGTCGCGCCAGGAGAGGGTCCCTGACGGGTTGTGCTGCTCCACGGGCTTCTCCAGGGGGAGGGAGAGGGGAGACGACGAACGCCCCGGGCCGTGCCCGGGGCGTTGCGGTGTCGGTGGGCGATACTGGGTTCGAACCAGTGACCTCCTCGGTGTGAACGAGGCGCTCTACCACTGAGCCAATCGCCCGCTGCCGCGCGGCGGCCCCGCAACTATACCCAGAAATCGCGCGGATGCCGAATCGGCGTCCTGGTGCGGCTCGCGCGGCTGAGGCGATGCTACGGATCGGGGTCCGAGGTCCGGCGGCGGGCAAAGACCTCGGCCATGGCCAGGGTGAGCGGGCCGGGTCGGCGCGCCCGACCCTCCACGGCCACGACGGGGGCGATCCCGCGTGAGCTCGCCGTGATCGCGACGTGCGGCACGCTCAGCAGTGCGGACAGCGGTAGGTGCTGCTCACGCACCGGCAACCCCTCCATCGCGGCCCACTCCAGCACGAGCTCACGGGTCACTCCCGCGAGCGCGCCGCTGGACAGGGGCGGGGTGACCAGTTCGTCCGCGTCCTCCAGGAACACCGTGCTCGTCGCGCCGTCGCACAGCTCCCCGCGGGTGTTCCCGAACACCGCCTCGGTGGCGCCCATCCGGTGGGCGTGCGCCAGCGCCGCGGCGTTCTCGGCGTAGGAGAGGGTCTTCAGGCCCGCGAGTGCGCCGCGCTCGTTCCTGGGCCAGGGGGAGCGCCACACGGTCGCGGGGGCGTGCGCACGGCTGGCGGTGGCGAGCACGGCCAGCGTGCCCGGGGAACCGGGTGCCGGTCGGGTCGAACCCGCTCCGCCGGGTCCGGGGGTCCAGGTGATCCGGAGCGCGGCGCCGCGCTCGCCCCCGTGTTCGCGCCAGGCGCGCGTCACGTCGGCGACGGCGTCGCGCACCGTCGCCTCGTCGGGCTCGGCCAACCCCAGCCCGCGGGCGGAGCGCGCCAGGCGTCGCAGGTGACGGGTGAGGGCGAACGGTCCCGCGGGCGTCAGGTTCACGCTCTCGAACACGCCGTCACCCACCGTGAAGCCGTGGTCGCGCAGGGTGATCTGAGGCGCGTCGGCGTCCACGAGACGCCCGTTCAGCCAGGCGATGGCGCGATCGTCCATGTCCTGATCCTGCCACCGCCGGGTGTGGGCCGCGGGACCCACCCGGGAAGCGCGGAATCCTGCCGGTTTTGTACTCTCGCCGTTCGTGGGTTAGAGTCGTCTCCGCGCCACGGACGAGAGCGAAGGCCAAGCCGGAGACCTCGACCAGGCGCAACGCGGATGTGGCTCAGTTGGTAGAGCATCACCTTGCCAAGGTGAGGGTCGCGGGTTCGAGTCCCGTCATCCGCTCGATGGATCCACCGCGGTCCAACGATGAGTACCAACCTCGGTGGGTTGGCCGAGAGGCGAGGCAGCGGCCTGCAAAGCCGTATACACGGGTTCGAATCCCGTACCCACCTCGCACCCGGGCGATTGGCGCAGCGGTAGCGCGCTTCCCTGACACGGAAGAGGTCACTGGTTCGATCCCAGTATCGCCCACCACCCAGCAGCCCCCAGGCGCTCTACGCCTGGGGGCTGCGGCGTCTCCACGACATCGCGAGAACAGGCGTGGCTCCGCGAGCAGGTTCGGTGCTGTTGCCCTCCCTGATGTGTCCTACTCGTTCGGCTTTGCTTCGAGGGGTCTCCTGCGCTATGGTCTAGAAAACCGGTTCACCACGATGGAGTGACGATGAGTGAATGGCCTGGAGACGCCTCGGGGTCCCCTGCGGAGAGTGCGGCTGCGGAGAGTGCGGCGACCCGTCGGGCGCGCACCTACCCGACGGACACCGCCTGGTTCACCGACTTCGTGACCTTCCCGGTGCGCGGACTGGGGGAGGAGGCCGGCGTCCATCGTCGGGACCCGAGTTCCGTCCTGACCATCGAGGGCCGGTACTACGTCTGGTACACCCGCTCGGTCGGCGAGACTGCCGGCTTCGGCACACAGGACCCCGCCGCCAAGGTGTTCCCGTGGGACCTCTCGGAGATCTGGTTCGCCACGAGCGAGGACGGCCAGACCTGGGTCGAGCGCGGTCGCGCCGTCGGGCGGGGAGAGGCCGGACGATACGACGACCGCAGCGTCTTCACACCGGAGGTCCTGCACCACGAGGGTCGCTTCTTCCTGGTCTACCAGGTGGTCCAGGCGCCCTACCGGTTGCGCAGTCAGGAGTCGATCGCGCTCGCTGTCGCGGACGCGCCGGAGGGTCCGTGGCGCTGCGGCGACGCGCCGATCCTGCGCCCCAGCGCGGACGGTGAGTGGTCAGGTACCGCGGACGACAGGCTCGCGGTGTCCTCGCGTGGCTCGTTCGACAGCCTCAAGGTGCACGATCCGATCCTCATCCCGTTCCGTGACCGGTTCTTCCTCTACTACAAGGGTGAGCAGATGGGCGAGGGATTCTCGGCGGGAGGGCGGACCACACGCTGGGGTCTGGCCGTGGCGGATCGGATCGAGGGGCCTTACCGCAGGTGCGCGGCGAATCCGGTCACCAACAGCGGACATGAGACCTGCCTGTGGCGGTACGGCGAGGGCATCGCTGCACTGCTCACCACGGACGGGCCGGAGCGCAACACCATCCAGTTCGCGCCCAACGGGGTCGACTTCGCGATCATGGCCCATGTGCCCGCGCCGCCGGTGGCGCCGGGACCGCTCCGCCTGGAGGGAGCGGCGCTGCAACCGCTGGACGGTATCCGGTGGGGGCTGTGCCACGACGTCACCGGACCCTGGCACTTCATCCAGGGCTTCGCTGCGGACGAACGTCAGAAGACGCTGTACTCCTCGGGCCGCAGTCCCGAGACCACACCGTTGCCCGCGCCGCGGGCGCTACCGGCGCCCCGAGCGCACGAAGGAGAGTGACCCGATGGCGACCATCGAACGCGTCCAGACGGACCTGTTCCGCGTTCCCCTGCGCACCATGCTCACCGATGCCATGCACGGACCGATGGTGGCGTTCGATCTCATCACGGTGCGGGTTCTGGACTCCGACGGACTCCTGGGCACCGGGTACACCTACACCGTGAACCACGGCGGTGCCGCGGTGGCGACCATGATCGAACGCGACCTCGCCGATGCCCTGATCGGGGTGGAGGCGGGCCGCATCGAGCATCTGTGGCACACGATGTGGTGGCGGCTGCACTATGCGGGTCGAGGAGGGCACGCCACCTCGGCGATCTCCGCGGTCGACATCGCGCTGTGGGACCTGCTGGGCCGCCGGGCAGGCCTCCCGTTGTGGGTCCTGTTCGGAGGCCACGACCCGCGGGTCCCGGTGTATGCGGGGGGCATCGATCTCGAGCTGCCCGTGGACGATCTGCGGCGTCAGGCCGACGCGTTCCTCGCCGAGGGCTTCCGCGCGATCAAGATGAAGGTCGGTCGTGCGGACCTGCGCGAGGACGTGGCCCGCGTGGCCGCGATGCGAGAGCACCTGGGTGCGGGTTTCCCGCTGATGGTGGACGCGAACATGCGGTGGTCGGTGGACGAGGCGCTCCGTGCCTGCCGTGCCCTGGCGCCGTTCGACCTCGGGTGGATCGAGGAGCCGACCATCCCGGACGACGTGCGCGGATACGCCCGGATCGTGCGCGAGGGACACCATCCCATCGCGGGTGGGGAGAACCTGCACACGCTGTACGAGTTCGAGCACGCCATCCGGTCCGAGGCCCTCACGCTGCCCGAGCCCGACGTCAGCAACATCGGCGGCTACACCACCTTCCGCAAGGTCGCGGCGCTGGCCGAGGCCAACAACCTCCGGCTGACCTCCCACGGGGTGCACGATCTCACGGTGCATGCGATGGCAGCCACCGGGACACGCACCTACATGGAGGCGCACGGCTTCGGTCTCCAGGAGTACATGGCGGATCCGATGGCGATCATCGATGGGCACGTGCGCGCGCCCGACACCCCCGGGCACGGCGTCCTCCTCGACTTCGACCGGCTGGCCCACGCCTGCGCGGCGTGAGCCTCAGCGCGTGACGGGTTCGGCTCCGCCCAGTCGCCTCAGGTCGGCACGGGTGGGCAGCGTCTCCCAGTCGCCGTCCCCGGTGCAGGCATACGCCCCGACCGAGGCCGCCGTCGCCAACGCGGTGGCGACGTCGTTCCCGGCGAGGTGGTCGGCAAGGAACCCCGCGACGAAGGCATCGCCGGCACCCACCGTGTCACGGACCTGGACCGGGACGGCCGGTACCCGCACCTCGCCGCCGTCCCATACCGCGACGGCGCCCTGCGCCCCCAGCTTCACCACCGCGATACCGGCGCCGAGAGCGCGCAGAGCGTGACCGGCGCGGACGGGGTCCGTCTCGGGTCCGATCAGGATCTCCACCTCCTCCAGTCCGCCGAACACGATCGCGCACTGCGGCACGATGCGCGCATACAGCGCGCGCGCCGATGCCTCGTCCCACAGGCGGGAGCGGTAGTTCAGGTCGAAGGAGACCGGGACGCCGGCGTCGGCGGCCAGTCGCGCGGTGTCCAGGACCAGGTCGCGGGCGGAGGCGGACAGCGCCGAGGTGATGCCGGTCAGGTGCACGAGATCGGCCTCGGCGACCTCCTGCGCCGTGACATCCCCCGGGCGCAGCCGCGAACCCGCGCTCCCCGCGCGGTAGTACCAGATCCGGGTCTCCATCGTGGAGCGTTGCTCCTTGAGCATGAGACCCGTGGGGACATCGCGGGTGCGCAGGGCGCGGGTGGTGACACCCTCGCCCCGCAGGACCTTCTCCACGAGGTCGCCTGCGGAGTCCTCGCCCAACCGCCCTACCCACGTGGCTGCGGTACCGAGCCGGCGCAGCCCGATGGCGACGTTGCTCTCCGCGCCCCCCATCCCCAGGGTCATGGTGGCTCCGGCATGCAGTGGCTCAGGACGGGAGGAGCCGACCAGGGCCATGGACTCACCCACGGTCAGGACCCCGGTCATCGGGAGGCCCCCACGCGGGGCGCCTGAGTGGATCCGCGGACGACGAGTTCGGGGCGCAGCAGCACGGTGCGTCCCGGGTCCTCGCCGGTGTCGTCCAGCATCTCCTCCAGGGCGAGGGCCGCCATGCGGGCGATCGGCTGGCGCACCGTGGTCAGCGGCGGATCGTAGAGTTCGGCGAGCACGATGTCGTCGAACCCGACGATCGAGGCGTCGGTGCCGACCTGGAGACCGAGGTCGCGCAGGCCCCGGCACAGTCCCAGAGCCGTCATGTCGTTGATCGCGACGACGCCGGTGGGCGCGGTGGCCGGGTCCTCGAAGAGGGCGTGGGCGGCGCGACGCCCGACCTCGGCGGCCTCGACGTCCCCGAAGGCGGGTGCATCCGCGCCGGTCCACGCGGGCATCTCGGCCGGGTCCAGGCCCGCCTGTTCCAGCGCCATGCAGTAGCCCCGGTATCGACCGGCGCGGTTGACCGAGGCGAGCGAGCCGGACACGAACGACACGCGCTGATGCCCCAGTTCCAGGAGGTGAGAGGTCGCGAGGTGCCCCCCGACGAGGTTGTTGATGCTCACGCTGATCACGTTCTCGGGATCGCCCGGCTGTGCCTGACGGTCGAAGGTCACCAGACGTAGCCCGCGCGCCACGATATCGGCCACGTGATCCAGGGTCGGGAGGGAGGAGCACAGCACGATGCCGCGCACCCCGTCCTCCCACAACTCCTGGACGTAGCGCCGCTCGCGCTCCGCGTCACGCTCGGAGTTGCACAGCAGCAGATTGTGCCCCACCGTCATCGCCGCGAGTTCCAGCTCTCGCGCGAAGGCGCCCCAGAACGGGTTGCCCACGGATGGCACGATGAGTCCGATCGTCTGGGTGCGCCCGGTCCGTAGTTGCCGCGCAGCCTTGTTCGGATGGTATCCCAACTCGGCGATCGCCCGGTCGATGCGCTCCTTGGTCGCTGGGACCATGCGGTTGGTGCGCCCGTTGAGGACGTTCGAGACCGTGCTCGGGGAGACGCCAGCGGCCTCGGCGACCTGCTGGATGGTGACGCGTGCCACGGTATTCCTCCAACGTCAGCGGTGGGGTGTCGTCGGACATGCTAGTGCATCGTTGCAGTGAGTCTACTCCTAGCGTGGGGCCGCAGTCGATCAGGGGCGGTCCGGCCCGGGACGGCCGGGGCTGTGGCGATGGTCACAGAACGGTCACGATCGTCGAGTAAATCGTCACACCGGTGGGTTTCCCTTGACGCCGGGGTCCGGTGGTGTCTAGTTTGGTGCACCGTTGCACCAGGGTCACCGTCAGACCCGCCGGCACCCCGCCGACCGCACACGACGATTGGATCAACGATGATCGATACCCGGCACCTCCGCCGACCGCTCGCCGGCATCGCTTCGCTCGCTGCCGCCTCACTGGTCCTCGCTGCCTGCAGCTCCGGGGACTCCGACACCTCGGGCTCGCTCGAGGACGTCGACCCCGACGAGGTCTCCGGGGAGATCTCGCTGCTCACCCCGATCTTCGAGGGGACCGAGGGGCAGAAGCTCCTCGAGGACGAACTGCTCCCGCAGTTCTACGCCGAGTACCCCAACGTGAAGGTCTCGGTGGACTACACCACCTACGGCAACCTGAACGAGAAGCTGACCACCGCCGCGGTCTCCGGGCAGGTCCCGGACGTCATGCTGATGGGCGTGGGGTGGATCGAGGGCTTCGCCGCCAAGGACTTCCTCGCCGACATGTCGGACCTCGGGCTGACCCAGGACGTGCTCCTGGAGTCCTACGAGCCGACCATCGTGGAGGCCGGCATGTACGACGGCGGCGTGTACGGCGTGCCGATCATGCTCGACACCCGCATCGGCATCGCGCGCATGGACATCCTCGAGGAGGCCGGCTACGACGCCCCGCCCGCCACCTGGGACGAGCTCATCGAGATGTCCGAGGCGCTCACCGTGCGCAACGGTGGCACGCTGGAGCGCGCCGGGTTCGACCTGCTCTCCAACGACTCCCGGCAGGTCTTCGAGACCTTCCTGTTCTCCGCGGGCGGCGCGCTGTTCAACGAGGACAACACGGCGCCGGCGTTCAACGAGCAGCCCGGCATCGATGCGCTCACGTTGATGACCGAACTCATCAACACCTACAAGGTGGAGGACATCGGGTTCGCGTCCACCGACCAGGCCGTGCACCCCCTGATCAACGGTCGAGCCGCCATGGGCCTGTCCCACAACAACCTGTGGACCCAGGCCGAGGACGTCGACCCCGAGATCCTGCAGCACATGGAGCCCTTCCTGATCACCGGGGAGCAGCCGGGCATGTTCTTCGGCGGCACCTTCGCCACCCGGTCGGCGAACTCGAGCAGCCCCGAGGCCGCCCAGGCCTTCCTGGAGTTCCTCACCAGCCCCGACATCGCGCTGGCGGCCAACGAGCAGCGAGGGAACGTGCCCGCGCTCAAGGAGCTGCTGGAGACCGAGTACGTGGAGTCCAACCGATTCGTGCAGTTCTCGCTGGAGAACCTCGAGTACGCCCAGCGCGAGGGTGGTCCCGCCTCCTGGCTCGAGGTCCGCGGTGACTTCGCTCCCGCGATCGAGTCCGCACTGCTGCAGCAGAAGACGCCCGAGGAAGCCCTGAACGACCTCGCCGCGCTCGTCGAGTCCACGCTGGCTCGCTCCTAACGGATCGATGTGGGGTGTCCGGGCACATCCGCCCGGACACCCCCTCGTAGAAAGCAGGAGGCCATGGCTACAACGGAGAAGCTCGCCAGGGCGGATGCACCGCCCCGCAAGATGAACAAGACCTCACCCGCCGAACGCAAGTTGCGCCGCACCGGTTGGTGGATGGTCACCCCGTCGCTCATCCACATCGGGATCTTCACCACGATCCCCGTGATCGCGACCTTCGTGCTCGGTTTCACCGACTACAACGTGCTCGGTTCGCCGAACTGGATCTGGTTCGACAACTACGTCGAGATCTTCCAGGACCCGGTGTTCCGCAAGGCGACGTGGAACACGATCGTCTACACCTTCTGGACCGTGCCGGTCTCCATGGCGATCGCCCTGGTGATCGCCGTGGCCCTGAACACGGGCCTGAAGCTGCAGAAGTGGTACCGCACCGCGTTCTTCCTGCCGCAGGTCACCGCGACCGTGGCGATCGCCATGGTGTGGCTGTGGATCTTCAACCCGCAACAGGGCCTGCTCAACGCCTTCCTGGGCCTGTTCGGCATCCCCGGCCAGGCGTGGCTGGTGGATCCGGAGTGGGCGCTGTGGTCGGTCATCCTGGTCGGCGCGTGGCAGGGCATCGGGATCAAGATGCTCATCTACATCGCCTCGCTGCAGAACGTCGACGAGAGCCTCTACGAGGCGGCGTCGATGGATGGGGCCTCGACGGTGCGCAAGTTCTTCGCGATCACCGTGCCGATGCTGAAGCCCGCGACCTTCTTCGTCCTGGTGATCTCGATCATCAACGCCTTCCAGGTGTTCGACCAGATCTACGTGTTGACCAACGGCGGACCGGCGAACGCCACCACGATGATGACCTACGAGGTCTACCGCGCCGCGTTCGAGAAGTTCCGCATGGGCCTGGCATCAGCACAGTCCGTGGTGCTGTTCGCCTTCCTGCTGGTGATGACCCTCGCCGGTCGCCGCGTGACGCGAGAGGATGACTGATGTCCACCACGACTGACCTGGTGCTCGACGAGGAGCCCGGCGCGACGCCCAAGGCCCCGCGTACGACCTCTGCCAAGGGGGCCAAGACGCGTTCGACGATCATCCTGCACGTGCTGCTGATGGTCGGCGCGATCACGATGATCATCCCGTTCCTGTGGATGATCTTCACCTCGGTGAAGACCAACGCGGAACTCGCCGCCAACCCGCCCACGTTCTTCCCGACCGAGTGGCGGTGGGAGAACTACCCCGAGGCCCTGGACGCAGCGCGGTTCGACCTGTACTTCCGCAACAGCTTCATCATCGCGACGGGGCACACCCTGATCACCCTGGTGTTCGGCTCCATGGCGGGCTACTCCCTCGCGCGGATCCCGTTCCGAGGCCGCAACATCGTGTTCCTCGCCATGGTCGCGATGCTGATGATCCCGACCTACACCAAGATCGTCCCGCAGTTCCTGATCGTGAAGATGATGCCGCTCTTCGGCGGCAACGACATCCTCGGGCAGGGCGGATCGGGCTGGCTGGACTCCTGGTGGGCCCTGCTCATCCCCGGAGGCCTGTCCGCGACGTCCATCTTCCTCTTCCGCCAGTTCTACCTCTCGCTGCCGAAGGAACTGGAGGAGGCGGCCCGCATCGACGGCCTCGGCGAGTTCCGGATCTTCGCGCAGATCTACACCCCGCTGATCAAGCCGGCGATCGCCACGGTCGGTCTGCTGACCTTCCAGGAGAGCTGGAACAACTTCCTGTGGCCGCTCCTGGTGACCACCTCGGAGAACCTGCGGGTGATCCAGGTCGGCCTGGCAGTGTTCCAGCAGTTGGACGCCACGGCCTGGCAGTACCTGATGGCGGGCACGACCCTGGCCACCGTGCCTATGGTCCTCCTGTTCATCTTCGCCCAGAAGTACTTCATCCAGGGCTTCACCAACACGGGCATCAAGTAGTCCGGGTCCTCCCCGGACCGACCACACGAAAGAGGAGACATGCAGAACACGCTTGAAGGTCGTAAGGCGCTCGTCACGGGCAGCGGGCACGGGATCGGGGCGGCGCTCGCCCTCGGCCTGGCGCAGGCCGGAGCCGATGTGGTGGTGCACTACTACGGCAGCGCGGAGAGCGCCAACGAGGTCGTGGCCCAGATCACGGCCATGGGACGCCGCACCGTGGCGATCCCCGGCGACATGACCGACTCCACTGCCACGACCGCTGTGGTCGAGGCCGCGATCGCCGAGCTCGGTGGTCTGGACATCCTGGTGAACAACGTGGGCAACCTCGTGGGACGCCACACCGTGGCGGAGATGTCCGACGAGCACTGGGACAAGGTGTTCGCTGTGAACGTGTCCTCGATGTTCTATGCGACCCGCGCCGCCATCCCCGCGCTCACCGAGTCGGCCAACGGTCGCATCGTCTCGCTCGCCTCCCTGGCCGCGGAGAACGGTGGCGGGAACGGATCGGTCGCCTACGCCGCAGCGAAGGCCGCCGTCATCGGCTTCACCCGGGGCCTGGCCAAGGAACTCGCGCCGACGGGGACCACGGTGAACGCGCTGGCCCCGGGCTTCATCGGTGACACCCCGTTCCACAACACCTTCACGCCCGAAGAGGCGCAGAAGAACATCGTGGCCGGTATCCCGCTCGGTCGCGCCGGGAGCGTGGAGGACGTCGCCGGTGTGACGACGTTCCTCGCCTCGGACGCCGCGTCCTACGTGACCGGTCAGGTCATGGACATCAACGGGGGTCTGAACTTCCGATGATCGCTGTTCCGGATCGCGCCGGTGGCTGGTGGCACGACTACGTGTGCCCCACCCACGACACCGAGCTCACCGGCCCGGCCGATGCCGGACACGGCTGCACGCGGGGCTGCGTCGTGGTGGGTGACCGCTACGACGCAGCCTGGCGGACACTGCAGCACCAGGCCGCGGCCCGGGAACTGCGGCGGTTGGCACGCACGGGAGACTCCGCCGACCGCCAGGCCGCCCTGGAGATCCTGGACGAGATCGCCCGCGTCTACGCAACCGTGGTCGGCCCGGGCTGGAACGAGTCGGCCGAGGCGTGGATGCTGCGGGGGCGCATGTTCGCGCAGGCGCTGACCGAGGCGCAGTGGGCGGTCCTCGTGGCCGACGCGGTGCTGCTGGTCGACCCCGAGCACACCCGACCCGGGGTGGCCGACCTGCTCGCGGGCCTCGCGGAGACCTTCGAGGACGCCTACCACGTGCTGGTCGACCAGCGCGACGACGAGCGCAACAACTACACCGCGTGGTTGTGCGCAGCCGGTTCGCTCGTGGCGCAGGCCCAGGGGGCGGCCGAGCGCGCGGCGCTGTGGGTGCAGCGTGCGGACCGACACCTGGCGTGCTGCCTCACCGCCGATGGCTGGGAGTGGGAGGGCAGCACCTACTACCACCTGTTCGTGCTGCGTGGCCACCTGCTGGCTCGTCGTGGTGCCGATGCCGGATCGCTGGACCCACAGGTCCGGGAGCGGCTCGCGGCCATGGTGCGGGTGCTCGCCGAGGTGGCCGCGCCCGACGGCCGGCTCCCCGCCATCCACGACGGGCCCTACGACCGCCCGCTGGCGCACCGCGAGGTCCTGGAGATCGATGCCCT